>JBASHR010000067.1:0-3863 GCA_049654165.1 Bacteroidales bacterium | reverse complement strand
CCAAATAAGGTTTACAGGAGGGCTGCATGAGTTATCAACAATTTAAGAAAGTTATTAGTCTCCCCCCAGACCCCCCTCGTATAAACAATATCAATTATATTTGTATAAAATATTGTCCAAATGGATTAGACCACCTCAGTATATAGGCAATAGAACTAAGAATAATTTTTATCAAACTATAATGTCAATAAACAAGGAAATGAATGAGACTAAATTGTTTTCATGGAAGCAATTAGAAAACATTCAAGCAAGAATAAATTCATATTTGGGTTATTGCAAACATACTTCCTCGTATAATTTGAAGAAATCTACATTAGAAAAATTAAGTAAACCATTTAATGATTTTTTCATTCTGACTTCTGACTTTCATAAAGTAACTATTAATAAACACTTTTGGAAATGGCATTGTTTACAGAACTCCCTGTCTATAAATTAGGTTATGATTTATTAATTGAGATTTATGAACGAACTAAAACATTAAATCGAGAATACAAATATACTATTGGAGAACGTTTAAAAAATGAAGTATTTGAATTATTAATTAACATATATAAAGCAAATAAAAGTAAAAAGACAACTCGATTAGATTACATTGAAGAAGCACGTCAGCATCTTGAAATCATTCGTTTGTTATTACGAGTTTTAAGAGATTTAAGAATTATAGGAGTCAAAGGTTTTGTATTCATTGATGTGAAAGTAGAAGAATTATCGAAACAATTAACATCTTGGTATAAATACACCGCCGGAGCTCATGCTAAAGAAACAAAAAACGATTAGCATGGGGTGTGCGATAATTAATCCTAACATATCGTTGTTTTATTAATAAAGATTATTGACGGGCTAATCTGAATGATAAAACAATACAAGCGAAAGCAATTGGGGAATGATAATTTGTTCTTTGATGTGAAAGAGGTATGTTTATTGCCTATGGCAGGCAACCGTAACAACAATAGTGGTTCGCTCAACAATGCTGGTTCAAACGGCAACTATTGGAGCAGTACGGTGAATGGTATCAACGCCAGAAACCTGAACTTCAACAGTAGCAATGCAAATATGAACAACAACTATAGAGCTAACGGCTTCTCTGTACGGTGCCTTAAGGATCAATTAAAAGACAGAGGTTATTTTCAAAATGGCCTCTGTCTTTAACGATTTTACTATTTTTGTAGTTAAAGAAAATGAATATGAAAAACAGGTTAAAAATTTGGACACTATTTATTTTTATAGGGATAAATTGGCATAGTTTCGGTCAGGGTTTTGTTCAGGGAACTTTCCCTGAATTGGCTAACCAACCTATTCAACTACTAGGATATAATGGCTTTGATACCTACCTGATTAAAAGCGTCAGAGTAAATGATAGAGGAGAATTTATTATAGATTATCTGCCGGAAAATAATGGAGCCGGACTTCTTCAATCAGAAGATGAAAAACAGTTTTTATTGCTTTTAAATAGTGAGAATGTCGTTTTAAATGGAATTGATCTTAAAACGACTGATGCTGTTAAAATTATTGAAAGTACAGAAAACCAGTTTTTTGATCAGTACATGAACGAACATATGCAAAGAGAGCAAACTATGGCAGGCTGGGACTATCTCAAACGCATCTATCAATCAAAAGAATCTTTCTTTTCGAAGCAAACAGCGGTTCTTGAACATATACAAAATGAAAGAAGCAGAATCCAAAAAGAAGACCGTGACTTTTTAGCGCAACTCCCAAAGGATTCCTATGTCTATTGGTATCTTCCCATTCGTAAATTAATTAGTTCCGTTTCCACTATTGCTCAATACAGAGTGGATGAAATTCCTGAAACAACGGATGCTTTTCGTAAAATTGATTATTCTGATAATCGTCTATACAAAAGCGGATTGCTCAATGATGTCCTGGAAAATCAAGTTTGGTTCATTGAAAATAGTGGTTACGGACAAGATGAGATGTATCAACAAATGAGTGTCTCCATTGATTCCATTTTAGCTTCAATAGTTACCAACGAAAAACTTTATAATGAAATAGTTGAACGGTTATTTAAAATACTTGAAAAAAGGAGTTTATATCAGGCTTCCGAATACTTAGCGTTAAAAGTATTAAATGAGAAAAACTGTACATTGAATAATGATTTAGCCAATCAGTTGGAACATTATCGGGCGATGAAAATTGGGAATACAGTGCCGGATATAGATTTTAAGGGAGATTTGATTACTCTGAATTCAGAGAAAAAGATTAAAAGGTTATCTGATATTCCATCTAAATATACCGTCCTGTTTTTTGGAGCAAGTTGGTGCCCTTCTTGTCAGGAAGAAATACCGCAACTTCTTCAGGTATATAATAAATGGAAATCACAAGATGTTGAAGTAGTATTTATATCATTAGATGAGGACAAACAATCCTTTTCCAATTTCACGAACATTTTCCCTTTTCCAGGCTATTGTGATTATCAAAAGTGGGAAAGCCCTGTTGTGAAAGATTATCATGTATTTGCAACTCCTACTTTTTATTTATTAGATGAAAATAGAAAAATTATCCTCCGACCAAATTCTGTATCTCAAATGGATTCCTGGGTAGATTGGTATCTAATCCAGGGGGATAAATGAAATCCATGATTATGAATAACAAAGTGATACGATCTGTATTTACAACATAGTCCAGGCTGTTTTGTAAAATCCAACCGGTATTCCACCCTTTCCTGTTTCTTACCTTCTTTAATTTATTATGGGATTCTATTAATTCATCTTTCATTTAAAAGAATGATTGAATATGAAATGAAATAAATATACCTTAATATTAAAAATATACCAATTTTAAATATGAATAATGTATATTTTATTTGACTATACGTCAATGTAAAAATGAAACGATGATAGTTAAAAAGCAATAGGTATTAATAAATTTATACAACCAGGATGTATCTTCCAGGCTAAAAAGAAATAAAAGGCAAAGTATAATAATTTCTCATAATAGAAACACTTGATATTTATACCTAACTTATAACCAAAGCATTGCTCTCAGGTACTTATGTATATAGTTAGATATGTTCCATTCGACTTGATAAATAATTGATTTAATACAGGCCTTATAATTTTAATTAATTTATTTTAAAGCACACCTAACAATTCTGTAACTATAGATATAATTTATTCTTCAATATTGTTACAAAACAGCTAAAAAATGCTTATCTTAGCAAAAAATTAACCACATATACCTCTTATATTATCTATTAACCTAAATTATCGTATTTATGAAAAGGATCAAACATGTAACCCTTCTCTGCTTCCTGATTTTCTCTGCAACTGCCGTTGTAGCCCAGCAAGGCATTGTAGCAGCCGGGGGTAATGCCACCGGCGCAGGAGGAAGTATGAGTTATTCCATAGGTCAGATTGATTATCTGTCTTATTCTTCTGCACAGGGCAGCATAAGTCTTGGCTTACAGCAAACATGGTTTATAGTGCCCGAAATTCTTGAAATCCCTTCAATGACTATCATTGCAGGTGAGAACAAATGCTTTGATGCAACTGAAACAGTGATTGTTGCCGGAAACGGTAAAAATTTTATCGTTCATTCAGGTGCCCATGCCGATATCATTGCAGGAACCAATATTAAGATAAAGGAAGGAACTGCAATAGAATATGGTGCTTCATTACATGCGTATATCTCTGATGTTATGTGTGATCAACAACCTTCAATGCTGTCTGCTGATATTGAAAATCTGCCTGCATCCGAACTAAACCCGGAAACTTTTGATGAATCCTCGTTTTTCAGGGTCTATCCCAATCCAACCACCGGTGATTTTACACTTGAAATGCGAAAATCAGAGGAAGCATCCCAGCTACTTATTGAAATCTACACTATGCAGGGAAACCTGGTATTCA
>JBASHR010000066.1:0-1804 GCA_049654165.1 Bacteroidales bacterium | reverse complement strand
GGGTAGATCCGGAACTTCCCGGCCTTCGCGGCCTCGACGACCTCCTCCTTGAGCATCAGGTTCTGGACGTTGCTTGCCGGTATCAGCACTCCCTGGTTGCCGTTGAGCCCTTTCGCCTTGCAGACCTCATAGAATCCCTCCAGTTTCTCGTTGACGCCCCCGATCGCCTGGACCTCGCCCTTCTGGTTCACCGCGCCGGTGACGGCGAGGTACTGTTTTAAGGGGAGCCCCGAGAGCGCCGAGAGGAGGGCGTAGAGTTCGGTGCTCGACGCGGAATCGCCCTCGATCCCCTCGTAACTCTGCTCGAAGACGAGCCTCGCTGAGAGGGAGAGCGGTTTGTCGCGCGCGGAGTTGTTGTTGAGGTAGCCGTTGATGATCAGGACACCTTTTGTGTGGATCGGCCCGCCGAGCGCCGCCTCCCGCTCGATATCCACGATCCCCTCGCGCCCGACCCCGATGCTCGCGGTCACCTTCGACGGCCGGCCGAAGGCGAAGTCACCAAGACCAATAACCGAGAGGCCGTTCACCTGGCCGACCTTCTCCCCCTCGGCCTCGATGAGGAAGATCCCCCGCCTGATGTACTCCTCGATCTTTTGCTGGATCAGGTTCGAGCGGTAGATCTTCTCCTCGATCGCCTTCGTGACATGTTGCTTCGCGATCTGCTCCGCCCCTTCCTGCACAGCGTAGAAGTTCGCCTCCCTGATGAGGTCTGCAATGGCGGCGAACCGGGTCGAGAGTTTCTGCTGATCCTCGGCGAGCCTTGACCCATACTCGATCACCCGGGCGATCGCGTCCCGGTCGAGGTGCCGGAGGTTTTCCTCCCTGATGAGGTTGCACATGAAGTCGGCGTACTTCCCGGCATTCTCGTTGTTCCTCTCCATCACGATATCAAAGTCGGCCTTGACCTTGAAGAGCTCCTTGAAGTCGGGGTCCAGCCGGTAGAGGAGCTGGTAGAGCATCGGTGTCCCGATGAGGGTCACCTTGATATCGAGGGCGATGGCCTCGGGCTTGTTGGTCTTTGCTGTGACGAACCCCATCCGCTCTCCCGGTTCCTCGATGACGGCTTTCCCGGTCTTCAAGGCCGTCTTGAGCCCGTCCCAGGAGAAGGGGTTTCGCAGGAGATCTTCGACGCTGAGGACGAGGTAGCCTCCGTTGGCCATATGCAGCGATCCCGGCCTGATCATCGTGAAATCGGTCGTGAAGATCCCGAACTGGACCTCTTTCTCGATCTTCCCGAGGAGGTTTTGGAAGGTGGGGTTCTGCTCGACGATCACCGGGGCCCCTTTGATGTCGGCGTTGTCCACGACGACGTTCACGTCGTACTTCCGGAACGGGAGTTCCCGGATAAAGGCCTGGAACTGGGGCGGAACCTCCGGCTGCTCGGCGACCCCAAGGAAGGTCTGGAGGTTCTCGAGGATGTCGTTCTGGACGGCGTCGATGTACTCCGGGATCTCCGGGACGCCGGCGTAATTCTCCTTGAGTTCGGCGACGAGGTTTCCTATCGCGTAGAGGGCGATGTCGTGGTTCAGGTCCCTGACCGCCTCGGCGCCCTGGCGCTCGATGTCCTGCACCTGCCGGAGCACGCTCCGAAGTTCGGTGTTGAGGGCGTCCCGCCGCCGCTGGACCTCAGCCCGCATCTCATCGGGGAGGCTGATGAACTCCTCCTCGGGGATTGGTCTTCCGTTGATGACCGGGATGGTCAGGAGGCCGATGGGGCTCATCTGGATGACGAAGCCTTGTTCCTGGGCGCGCTGGTTGATCCGGGCGACAAGATCGGTCCTCCGCCCCTGGAGCGTCTTGAGGG
>JBASHR010000065.1:0-161756 GCA_049654165.1 Bacteroidales bacterium | reverse complement strand
TTCTTCCACACATGATTTTTAGGATAAAAAAAATCTCTCTTTGGGTATTTTTATCCAAAGAGAGATTGTTGAAAGCTGTTTTTAAACCCAAAAAGTAGAAATTATTCTATTTCCTGAAAGTGCCTATTTGGCTGACAGACTGGCGATGTAGCATCCTTTCAAGATTGTAATACGAACAGTTTTATATTAGGACAGTATATCGTTATCAAAATTCCAATGTAGCCTGAAACACTTTTTGCTGTAGTTCATTTTCAGCATCAATATAATACTGGTTTTCAGAAGTATCTGTTTTGCTGTAATATATTTTGAATATTTCACCCAAACGAAGTTCCTTCAGATAATTGATTTGAAATTTACAGTTTTTGTAACTGTCTATTATTTCCTGCGGCAATGCATCAAAAATATACTCAGGATATTTTGCATTGTTAACGTGATGATTGATATCAAGATCGGAATAAACTACTTTTCTGTTTGCAAGAAGCACTTTGTCATCAGGTTCTGCAATCTTCTCAGGTAATTTATCAATAGCAGGAGGGATGTTGAATTCAGGACGGTTGAATAATACTTGTGAGGGCATCACCGGTCTCCTGGTGTTTATATCAATCAGCAACCAGGCAGAAGTTGCCTTACCTGCTGGTTCACCATTTTTATAATAAAGCATGAAATCACGTAAAGCAAACAGTCTTTCAGTTCCTTTTGGCCAGGTTTCTACAATAATTTCTTCATCTATCCCAATTTTACCATACCATTCAAGCATCATTCTTGAGAGTACCCAGAACAGACCTTTTTTTGAAAGATCATCATACCCAAAACTTAACTCGTTTGCATTACGTCCCGCCACAATCTGTAAGTAGTTGAATATCGAGCTGATTTTCAATCTGTTTTCAGCATCTGTGTCAGTTGCCTGAACCATGAATGATGAGCGATGAGGTTGATCTCTGAGCATAATAACCTGTTATAAGTTTTTAATTGGTTTTTAAACAGAAGATAATACCTGTGATAATTTATTCTATCCTTATTTTCAGACATTTAGTTTCAGATTCAGAGTGTATTGCTACAAAATACATTCCTTGTGCCTGATTTGAGATATCAATCTGGGTAATGCCTTCTGTTGTTTTGCCACTTAATACAATCCTGCCTAAAAGGTCACTTATTGTATATGATACTGTTTCAGAAGCTTCAAGTGAGAATATGCCATTGCATGGGTTAGGATAAATATTGAAGACAGGCTGTTTATCAAGGGTCTTTATACCGGTTTTAAGATCAAACAAAGCAGTTAGTGTTCTATTATCATCAGCAATGAAAGAAAATGGGTTTTCTGTGTCAATGATAACGCCGTTTTCCGCCCAGCCTTTGAAAACATAATTAGTATTCGGATTTGCCAGTAATGTTACACTGCTGCCATGCCTGTAAATTCCTGTACCTTCAATATTGCCACCATATACGGGCTCAGGCACTGCCGATATTGTCCACATTGCTGTGTCATGAATGGCTGTGAGATTACGGGAGCTTGTAATATTAAAATAATAAGGGTTATCTGATGATACTATCTCGCCATTTTCAGACCAGTAACTAAATTGATAGCCATGATTTGATGTGCTTGAAACGCTCACCTGTGTGCCATGAATATAACTTCCGCCACCCGTCACTGAACCAGCTTCTGGTTGCTGGGCTGACACCTGTAAAATATGGATTATTGGTGCGAACCATGCAATAAAATTGCGATCGGAATAAATATTGAAGGTTATAGGATTTTCATCTGACAGGGCTCCTCCTTCAAACCAACGTTTAAAAACATAGCCTTCGTTGGGAACAGCCAGAAGACTGACTTCAGAACCGTATGGATAAGAACCGCATCCCTCAATAATTCCCGCATTTCCTGGGTTGGAAGCAGCACTTAGCTTACAATCTTTCAGTTTGAAATTTACAGTAATTGTATGGTCATTCACGATATCGCTGAAAACATATTCAAACTGTGTTAATTCTTTGGCCTCCTCCACAACTATATCATCAACAATAAGTGATTCTATTACATAATTAGCATTACTGCGAACCAGGAACGGATAATTCCCATGATTTGCAACCATTATGTTCCCTGACGGCGAGATACTTCCATTTTCATGTGCTGTAGCAGTAATGGTATGGGTTTGAGCTGTCCCAAATCCTGTAACGCTGACGGCATCAATGCATATTCCATGCCCGCGGCCTGATTCAGCTTCAAAAGCTATACGATAGGTGCTTGTTCTGTCAGGAAGGATAATGCTCGTTTCAGACCAGTTCTGAACATCATCGCTGAAAACACTTATGGTTTGCCATTCTGAATGAGCAGCAGGTTTGTACCTGACTCTTAAAATGTCCTGATAATCATTTTCCTGAGTTATTCGTCTGGCGTTAACAAAAGCAAATTTAAATTCCACCGAATCATAAAATGCAAGATTCATTTCGGGCAATACGAGCAGAGTTCTTTTACCTTTATCAGATTTTTGCTGTGCTTTAAATAAAACATTTTTATTTCCATCAAATGCATCAGGAGGATTTGACTCATTATTTCCTGTTCCAACTTCCCAGTTTATATTTCCTTTTTTGAATTCCTGAAACCAACATAAAGGCAGTTCATCTTCACCTTCAAAACTTTCAACAAACGGAAGTGGATAATGCGGGCACCAGGTTGATGCAGAAGCAGGTCTTGCGTCAGAATAAACCAAATTTTCGTCAAATGCCCAGATACTATAATAATAAGGAGTTGCTGGTAAGAGATCCTCATGTAGAAACTCTGTACTTTTCCCTGAAAATAGTACTATGCCTCCTCCCGGAATTATTTCACCGAGTTCATAATTCTGTCCTGCAGCAGGTGTTCCAAAATCATCAGTTTGCGACCATGCTATCATTACAGCATTATTATTTTTATTTAGCATCCACGACAGTAGTATCTCATCGGTGCTCAGAGCTTTGGCTAAAAAACCCACCGGCTTTAATGTTCCTGTAAGATAATTCTGAGTTTCAAGCAAAGCTTTATGTGCATTGAGCCTTCCAGTACCTAATTTCCCTATATAATTAGGATTTACAGCGTAATGATCGTCAGTACTGTTTCGAAGAATATCAGCAACCTGAGCAGGAGTAAGCTGCCCATAGGCATTTGAAATAATAAGCGCTGCTACTCCGCTAACATGAGGACAGGCCATTGATGTGCCCTGATAGAATGCATAACCACTGTTGGTCACACAGCTAAGTACCCCACCGGAACTGGCTGAAAGTATTTCTCCTCCCGGAGCAGAGATGTCAACCCAATTACCATAATTTGAATAATATGATTTTTCATCTTTATTATTGGTAGCTGCTACTGAAAAAGCACCTGAATAATATGCAGGATAATGATTTGCAGACGAATTGTCGTTGCCGGCAGCAAATATTGTAATACCTCCGCCAATCAGAGCATTGCCTCCGCCATTGGTGTTAAAATAGTCAATGGCATCAAGCACTGCCGGATCGTAAACATTAGGGGCGGTATAACCCCAACTGTTTTGTGATATTGCAGCATCATTATCAGCTGCCCAAATGGGTGCAATATGAAATCCTCCATTATTGAAATCATTAAAAACCTGTGCCGACATAAGCCTTACACCATCGTTATTCCCTGTGCCTCCGGCAATTCCGGCAACACCAAGCCCATTATTTGTAACTGCTGCGATAGTCCCGCCAACATGACAGCCATGACTTCCGGGCATAATGGTACTGGTTCCCAATGCAAAGTTAAATCCAATTTCCTGCCACATATTTCCGGCAAGATCAGGATGAGAATATTGAATTCCCTCATCAATAACTGCGACCAACACATCAGGGTTACCTTTTTCAATAGTCCATGCTTCAGGCAGGTCAATATCGGCATCAAAAGTGCCATTTGATTGTCCTGTGTTATGATAATGCCATTGCTCGGCAAAACGTGGATCATTGCTAACAAGCTGTTCCAGATCGTGTTGTGTCAGAACCTCAGTGTATTCAGTTTGCTCCGGATCAGCGATAAGTATTTTCCTGAATTCAGGTACTGCCTGAGCTAATTCAGATAAAGCGCTATACTGCGATACAATATCTTTTATATTTGATTTTGTGGTAGTTTTGAGTTTGTACCAAAGGTGAAATCCCCAGGCTTTATGCTTTTCAGTGAATTCAAAAGCCGGGGTAGTAAAATATTGCTCCACACTGCTGATATTATTCCTGAGATTTAGTTCATCAACAGCCTGGATACCAAATTGCCAGCTTCCATTTTTAGTCTGCCTGGGCGGGAATTGTTCAAGATGACCAGAATACTCAGTTTTGAATTTTACCAGAATAACACCTTCTTCCATTGCTTCAGAAGGTACCGCTGAAAGATCAATTGGCGGGCGCTCACCCAGCAATACCTTATAAGCTTGCCCGTGAGTGGATTCCTGCGAGATCAAACTATTGCAGATAAGTAAAAAAATAGTGTTTAGGGTCAGAATAAAGAAGTTTAGGGTCTTACGTCCGGTTTGATTAGACATGTTTGCTTAAATTGTTTTTGAAAATATTTTGAGGCGGCGAAGTTAACAATTCTGCTGCTTACGGCGATGTTTGTTTTCAAATCAGAACATCATATAAAAAGAAACTTGCTAACTTGCGCCCCTAAATATTGAAATATGGAATTTCTGGATAAGCTCCTTGAATTTTTGAAAACAGTTACCCTGATCACTGTAAGTCAGTTGATTAGTGTTTTTGGCGTACTCTTTATTTTTGGACTGATATTGTTTTTTCTTGCCCGTAGCACCCGTCGTGTGTATGTGAAATCTGCAGGCTCAGCTCTTGATATTGCAATTACAGGATGGATAGGAACGCCGGTTCATGAGTTAGGGCATGCTGTATTTTGCCTGATTTTCCTGCATAAAATCAAGAAAATCAAATTGTTCGATCCTGATAGCAGAGATGGCACAATTGGCTATGTCATTCATAGTTATAACCCTAAAAATCTTTGGCATCGGATTGGGAATTTCTTTATTGGCGTAGGACCTGTTATTTTTGGTTCTTTGGTTTTGTATGCTGCAATGTTTTACCTGGTTCCGGGCATGAAAGGCATTTTTGCCGAAATTGAGAAACATGGTATGGCAATAAGTTCAATGGAGTTGAGTAATTGGCAGTTGGCTTATCATTCCTTATCGAATGCTGTTTCAATAACACTTAAGGCGTTAAGTAATCCTGCAAATTTTACTGAATGGAAATTATGGCTTTTTATTTATATTTCAATGAGTGTGGCTTCGCATATGGAATTAAGCCCTGCCGACCTAAAAAGTGCTTTGGGAGGTTTTTTAATAATAATGCTGATAGTTTTTGTTCTGAACAGTATTATTCAGATCATAGCTATTACTGGACTGGCGCAGTATGTAGGTGAGTTTAGTAAATATTTCAGTTTGCAGACGTATATGGGAAGAATAGGTAAAGTTACCGGAATAGCTACTGCTCTGTTTATTTTCGCAATGGTGATATCGGCTGTTAACCTGTTGGTATCATGGTTGTTGCTTTCAATTTATACCTTGATCCGAAAACGGGAGATCATTAATCCTTTTTGGGGATAGGAGCAGGGTTATTATGTTTTAATATTTTTGCACAGTATTGATTATTATATACGAAAGCGCCTGTATTATCGTTTATTCCTCTTAACAGCAAATAAAACTGCTTTAAATTCAGTGAACTAATTTTACTACAATAATATGCAAGGGAAATACTTCAGGTTACTGATACTGCTCGCAGTAATATTTAATTCTGTTCAGGTCAGCGCTTTTTTTGATGGTTTACGAACTTATGTTGATCCGGAAATTGAAGCTTGTCCTGATGAAGACCTGTTGGTTCCCGTTTATTATCTTAGTGATTATCAATATAGTGTTGATTCTTTTAATCTGGTGCTGAATTACGACCCGGCTGTTTTGAAATATGATGCATATCTTAATGTACAAGCCTCTTTGTTAAGTTTCGGTATTTTTGAAGTCAATGAAGCTGCCGGAAGCATCACAATTACATATAAAAGCAGTGACATCCCTGTTAAAATAGCATCGGGGGCTTTAGTAACCCTTAGATTTAAGGCATTATCAGGTTCTACAGATTTGAACTGGTTTGAACCTGAATGTATTTACTACATGCCCGATCATAGCCCGAATATGGTTTATGAAAACGGAACTGTTGAAGTACTTCCGCCCATGTACTTCAGGATAGTTCAGATACCTGAAGAGATTTGTCCTACCGATACTGCAAGTGTTTATGTTAGTGTAACGGGTGGCACTCCGCCTTATACCAAGTACGAATGGAAGGGTCCTTCATTGTTGCCTTTGAGCGATACTATTGCTCGCAATCTGATTGCATATCAAGATTACACACTTATAGTTACTGACAGCAAAGGATGTAAACATGATACAACTTTCACGGTTAAAACACACCCGTTAAATAATGTAAATATTACAGCCTATCCCGATACTGTTTTTATTTCGAACCCTAATATTACTTTTTCAGTCGAGAACCTTTCTGATCCTGCTATCATAAACTATTTCTGGCGCTTTGGCGATGGTGATTCAATAAATACCCCGAATCCTGAAGTACCGCATTTTTATTACAGTGCACAGGAATTTGCCAAACAAGGGGCAAATGATTATGAAATAAAATTGACCATTACTAACGAATACGGCTGCGATACCACTTTTGAATACAAGCTCCTGTTAATGGAAGCGCCTGTTTTTGTTCCTAATGTTTTTACTCCAAATGGCGATGGCGCTAACGATGAGTTCAAAATTGTGATGAAGGATAATAAAACAAAAGTTATTGATTACGAATATCTTAGGCTTGAGCTTACTGTTGTGAACCGTTGGGGTAAGAAAGTTTATAGCAGCGACAATTATAAAAGCGACTGGGATGGGGGCAATGTTCCGGATGGGGTTTATTTTTATGTTTTACGAGCCATCGGGTACTATAAAATTGAAACCTATAAAGGTTCGGTACATGTTCTGCGCTGAGCCTGATCAGCTTATTATGTTTTCATCCTTTACTATTTCTTCCCCTGAATAGCACTGAAAAAGTCTTGCAATTGTTATTACATCTTTTTCGCAATAGCGCACAATTCTTCCAAGATCATTCTCCCGCCAGTAAACACGCGCAATATCACTACCCTTAATATCATCCTTGGGTGTTGGTATGCCAAAAACATATGCAAGCAGTTCGAGCGAGGTGTAGCTCTTATAATCCCCGAACCGCCACATTTCCATAGTATCGAGGTGAGGTATTTCCCATGGCTTCTTACCTGCAAGGTTGAACAGTTCAGGTAGTTTTACCTTATTGATAAGCATGCGTCTGGCAAGATAAGGAAAGTCAAATTCTTTACCGTTATGAGCGCAAAGCTTATAGTTCAACCTGAAAAAATCCTTATCCAGCATTGTGGCAAAATCTTCAAGAAGTAGTTTTTCATCACTTCCGGCAAATGATTTTATCCTGAATTGCTCATGATGAAAGAAACCGGTTGAAATACAAATTATTTTCCCGAACTCTGCATAGATGCCTGCTCTCTCATAAAGTTTTTCCGGAGTGTCGTAGTCAGGTTGTTTAATTCTTTCTGCTTTATGATCCCATAATGCCTTGAAAGCTCCGGGAAGTTCATGATATGTAGCATATTGAGGAACTGTTTCAATATCAAGGAACAGGACATTGTTTTTATTAAAAATTTCCGGCATGGTTTGTAATACGATTTTTATGCGTTTGGTTCAGAAACAAAATTGGAAAAAATATCTTCAATTTTATTATAGCATTCTACTTCAGCCATTTATCAAGCCATTTGAAAAATTCATTTTGCCAAAGTACTGCATTTTGCGGTTTGGTGACAAAATGTGTCTCATCCGGAAAGATCATCAAACGGCTCGGAATACCCCTGAGCTGTGCCGCGTTGAACGCTTCAAGCGATTGTGTGTATGGGATACGAAAATCGTTCATTCCATGAATGATAAGAATGGGAGTATCCCAATTGGTTATAAACCTGTGAGGTGAGAACTCGTAGCTTTTGGGTTTGGGTTTTTCCCAGAAAGGCCCTCCGATATCATGGTTCACAAAGAAGTATTCTTCAGTAGAAGCATAAAAACTTTCCAGATTATACATTCCGCAATGAGAAATGAAAGCTTTAAAACGTTTCTGATGGTTTCCTGCCAGCCAGAAAATTGAAAACCCGCCATAGCTGGCTCCAACAGCACCCAAACGGTTTTCGTCAACCCAGGGTTCTTTTGCTAGATCGTCAATGGCTGAAAAATAATCAAGCATGTTTTGTCCACCATAATCCTTGCTTATCTGATCGTTCCATTCCTGTCCGAATGTTGGTAATCCGCGCCTGTTCGGGGCAACCACAACATATCCATTGGCAGCCATCATCTGGAAATTCCATCTGTAAGAAAAGAACTGACTTACTGCACTTTGAGGTCCTCCCTGGCAGTAAAGAAGAGCTGGATATTTATTGGTTTTCTTGAAATCAGGCGGAAGAATGACCCATACAAGCATATCTTTTCCATCGGTGGTTTTAACCCAGCGTTTTTCAATATTTGCCAGCTTAACACCTTTAAGGATCTCAGCATTTGTAAAACTGAGTTGTTTTTCGGTATTATTGGTGTAATTCACACTGAATATCTCAGTAGGCATTCCCATAGTCATTTTTGTGCCAATTAAAACATCACCAGCAAAGGCTATTGACTGATAATCGTGATCTCCTTTGGTTATTTGATTCATGCGATGTGTTGGCACATCTATTGAATAAATCTGATAGGTTGCATGTATGCCGCTGATAAAGAAAAGAGTTCTGTTGTCTGATGACCAAACAAAGCCAGATGAGCTCTGATCAAAGTCTTTGGAATAATCAATGGTTGTTTTTGCATTGAAGTCATGAATCATAATGCGCTGTTTATCAGCTTCAAAGCCTGGTGTTGCCATGCTGTGCCATACTAATTTACTGCCATCAGGCGAAAATACCGGGTCCTGATCATAACCCGGATTATCCGATGTGAGATTTATGGTTTCCTTTGTGTTTATATCATAAATATAAATATCAGAATTGGTACTCAATGCATATTCCTTGCCCGTTAATTTCTTACAGGTATATGCAATTTTGCTACCATCGGGGCTCCACGTAATTTGCTCCATACCACCATGAGGCATAAGGGGGCTGTCCCAGCGTTCATTTTCCATGATATCAATTGGTTCACCCAATCTTCCGTGCTGATAAGGCGCAACAAAAATATGTGAGTAGGCATAGTCATGCCATTGGTTCCAGTGCCTGTACATCAGATCATCAGCAATTATAACATTAGCTTCAGGCAGGTCAGGATAAAGATCAAGCGGACTTTTATCAAGTTTCACATCTTTGATAAAAAGTATATGTTTCATATCGGGCGAATATGCAAATCCGTTTATTCCCCCATCCACGCTGCTGATTTTATGAAGATTGCTGCCATCGGGGTTCATTTCCCAGATTTGCGGAGTGCCTGAAGCGCTGCTTAAACATGCTATAGCTTTTCCGTCAGGGCGCCAAATGCCGTTAAAACTACTTGATTCATGAGTTGTGACTTTTTGCGGTTTGCCTCCGCCAACCGGCAATACATAAAGATCATTCTTGCCTTTGTTTTCTTTAAGATTATAATAAGTAATTCCGTAAAGAATTGTTTTTCCGTCAGGCGAAACCTGAACATCGTTAACACGGCCTAATTTCCACATTAATTCTGCAGAAAACTTTTCCTGAGCTGTTGCCAGAACACCTGTAAACAGGGTGGCAAGCATAATAATGAATATCTTTTTCATGGATATGAGGTTTTAATAAATTTGATTTTGTGCGAAAATAGAAAAAACTTCAATTATGACCTGAATCAATGTAAAATTTCCGTACGCCTGACTTCCTGTCAGTAGGTTTTGCTATTTTTGCGGACTAATTCTATATATTAAGGATTGGCATTACTTATGTGTGTGCTGGTTCTTAAAAGAAAATTAAAACAAATTATACTATGCAAGCTCAAACAGAAAAAGTAAAATGTCTGATCATTGGCTCAGGTCCGGCAGGTTATACTGCTGCTATCTATGCTGCCCGTGCTGATTTGAAACCTGTGATGTATCAGGGATTACAACCTGGTGGTCAGTTGACTATCACTACTGAAGTAGAAAACTTTCCCGGTTATCCTGAGGGAAAATCAGGACCTGAAATGATGGAAGATTTTAAAGCTCAGGCAATGCGTTTCGGAACTGATACGCGTTGGGGAATTATCACTGAAATTGATTTATCAAAACGTCCTTTTGTTGCAAAAGCTGATGATGGCAAGGTGCTGGAAGCTGAAACAGTTATCATTGCTACCGGTGCTACCGCACGCTGGTTAGGTCTGGAATCCGAAAACAAATATAATGGTTTTGGTGTATCAGCCTGCGCCACCTGCGATGGTTATTTCTTTCGCAATAAGGTTGTTGGAGTTGTGGGTGGTGGTGATACTGCTGCAGAAGAAGCTACATATCTGGCAAAACTTTGTAAAAAAGTATATCTGATACATCGTCGCGATGAATTAAGAGCTTCAAAAGCCATGCAGGAAAGGGTGTTTAAAACCCCAAATATTGAACCCGTCTGGAATCACACCGTTAAGGAAGTTCTTGGCGACGGCAAGGTTGTTAATGGTGTATTACTTACCAATACCAAGAATGGTAGTGAAAAGAAACTCGATATTGAAGGATTGTTTATAGCTATTGGTCATACACCCAATTCGCAGATTTTCAAAGGACAGCTTGAAATGGATGAGAACGGATATATTAAAACCATCCCCGGAACCACAACTACAAATATACCGGGAGTGTTTGCAGCCGGTGATGTTCAGGATCATGTTTATCGTCAGGCTGTTACGGCAGCAGGAACTGGCTGTATGGCAGCCATAGAAGCTGAACGCTGGTTGTCAGCTCAGGAATAGAATAAATGTTTTTAAATTATTTCATCCACGCAAGTGTTAATAAATCAGCATTTGCGTGGATGATTTTTTGTAGGATAGTATTAAATAATTTTATTCATTTTACTTTCGCAAGCTCTGGTTTCCCTGCCTGATGGGTTATTCCCTGCGGAGACTGCGAAAATGCGTACACAATTAAAAGAGTAAGCAATAATGAAAAAGCAAACCTTTTCATAATAATTTATTTTAAGATTATGAACTAAAAGACAAATCTTAAAATTACTTAACAAATTGTCAATCAGCGATTTCCAGGGTGATATGTAGTAATTGTGAGAAAGGTAATAGCGCTAACCTATGCAAAATTAAAATACAAAGTTAATACAAAATTGGCTAAATTGTTCTCTGAAAATGAGTTTTTTTAAAAGAATCTATCTATTTGATATTCAATGGTTTTAAAAGCTAGATGAAGCTTATTGGTTTGCAAAAATAGAATCCGGCAAAACAGTTTAGACTATTTTGTAAATACAAATCGTATTAAACAGAGAAAAAAGCATAATCTGATTAGGCATCAATTCTCAGGCATGTTATGGATTGAAAATGACAGTATAGTGCAGACAGTTAGTAAAAGGAATATATTATTAGCAAGTAATATTCTTCATTTATCATAATTCAATGAGTCGTGATATTAAACTGCAGGTTTTCTGAAAATTGGTTCATCCTGATTATACGCTTAAATGTTTTGAATATTATTTGAAAACTTTCATTATTAACTTCAAATTTTGTTTTCGATAATTCATTCGATCGTTTTTTTGCTATCATTTTATATTCCTGACCTGGATAAAAACTCATGATCACATTTGTCATTCTTAATAATTCAATTAGCAGTCGTAATTCCAGATTCGGTTTTCTCCCATAAATTAATACTCTCTCCAAAGCAATAAATACGGGTTTCAAACTGTCAGAACGAGTTAAGCTATAACGATTAAGTAAGGTTATGCCAAGGAAATAAGTCTGTTCGGCAGTAATTACCCGTATTTTGATAAGATGATTAAGTTGTATTCGATAAATCTTGATTCTGGATATTAATAAACGGTTTATTATCCATTGGAAGCTTTTACCATTATTTTTAACAAACATTTCCAGTAAATTATTCAATACAGGATCTCCGGTATCAGCTTCTGTTGCTTCGATCTTTCCGTTATTTATACGTAGAAACCCGAGCAAAACAAGATCAATGAGTGCCGCTGCCACGAGCACGGAGTCTGCAATATTCCTGCTTCTTACCCTTCCATTTTGAGGATGGATAATTAACAGGATTAATAAATCTTTGATTTTTAGGGGTTCCATCTTCATAAAAGTGTTTTACAGGGTCTGATCTTATTGCTCAGGCTCTTCATTTTGTTCATCTTTTTCGGTTTTTTTTAGTCTCCCGGATTCTTTAAGAGCTTGATGTAAAATCCATTCAATCTGCCCATTTATGCTTCGAAATTCATCTGAAGCCCATTTCTCAAGCCTTTTCATCATTTCAGGATTAAGCCTTAACACAAAAGGTTTCTTTTTATCCATTTCGTTTTATTAATATATAGAACCCGTATTGACTACAGGGCTGACATCTTTGTCAGAACATAGCACTACCATAAGATTACTGACCATAGTTGCTTTTTTTTCTTCATCGAGTTCAAGGATCTCTTTTTCAGATAATTGTTCAAGAGCCATTTCAACCATGCTTACAGCACCTTCCACGATTTTTTGACGTGCAGCAATAATTGCAGTAGCCTGTTGGCGACGGAGCATTGCATTGGCAATTTCCGATGCATAAGCCAGATATGCAATACGTGCTTCAATTACATGAATCCCTGCAATCTCAAGCCTTTCACTAAGTTCTTCTTCAAGTTGCTGATTGACTTCTTCTCCGCTCGAACGCAATGAAATTTATGATTGATCATCCTCAAAATTGTCGTAAGGATAAGCGCCTGCAAGCTTACGTATAGCTGCTTCGCTCTGGATATCCACAAAACGGATATAATCATCAACTTCAAAAGCTGCTTTGTAGGTGTTTTCAACCTTCCAAACCAAAACTATCCCTATCATGATCGGATTCCCAATCTTGTCATTAACTTTGATAGGATCGCTGTTGAGGTTGCGGGCGCGCAATGAGATTTTTTTACGTTTGTAAAAAGGATTTATCCAGTAAAATCCATTTTTTTTCAGTGTTCCGTGATAACTTCCAAATAAAACAAGTACACAGGCTTCGTTAGGATTAAGAATTAAAAGCCCTCTCCAGCAAAAAATGTCAACGATCAATAGAGAAAACCAGGCGAAACAGTTAGTTGAGAAAGCTAACCAGAATGCTACAAAGGGTATAGCAATGGATATGATTACTCCAAGATACCCACCTAAATGAAATAAATTTTTTTCTTTTCCATAATATTGATATTAAAATGATATCGTGAAGATATTATAATAATTTAAAATACAATGTTTTTTTTAAAAAAAGTTATCAACCTGTAATTGTTTGAATAAGAGATATATAGGGGATTAATAATAATGGTTTTGAAAAAACCAAGTAGTAAAAAGCAGTGTTATAAGCATTTTTAGATTCTGAAAACTCATAGTTCAGTGAAAATAAATTCTGATTTGTCTGGTTCGAACATGAAGAAAATTGTGCAAAACAACATTTCTCATATGGTATCAAGATGATTTAAACCTATCTGTTAAATCAATTCATTAAATTTGTGCCCTTTTCTAACCGGTTTGCAGTATGACAATTCTGATTTTAAATGGTCCTAATCTAAATCTCACTGGCATCAGAGAAACCAGTATCTATGGGCTTTCAACTTTCGGCGAACTGCTCAGGTCGCTTGAATCTGCCTACCCCGATGTGGAATTTGTTTACTATCAAAGCAATATTGAAGGCGAGCTGATTGATAAAATACATGAGTTTGGGTTTTCTGCTGCCGGTATCATTTTTAATGCAGGCGCTTATTCACACACTTCTGTAGCGCTGGGCGATGCCGTCAGAGCAATAAAAGTCCCGGTTATTGAAGTTCATTTAAGCAATGTTTTTGCTCGGGAATCATACAGACATGTATCATATATTTCGCCATGGGTTAAAGGTTATATCTGCGGATTTGGCTTATATGGCTATATGCTTGCTGCTGAAAGTCTGATCAGGAATTTTCAGTTACCGCAAACTAATGTGTGAAGTCTGACTGCTGCAAGTCGCTGAATTTCTTTTTCCTGCGTAAATAATGTTCTATCACAATATTGTGATTATAAACTCCTGAAACCTTTACCTGAAAGATGTTTCGACGTTTCCTGATTTGTGTTCTGTAATGCCTTAAAAAATAATACTGGGCTCTGATAACTGCGGCAAAATCAGCAATCCCTCCCTGACTAAGGAATTTGAATGCCGCAATAAAGTCGAGAAACCATCTTGTTAAAAAAACATAAATAATACGTTCTGAAGGGATGTTCTTAAAGATGAGAGTAAGGTTATTTCTGAAATTCAGATAGGTTTTAAGCGATGATCTTTTTGGAAGTGTGCCACCTCCAACATGATAAACTACTGAATCAGGACAATACATTATTTTATATCCGGCATTTTTCAGTCTCCAGCAAAAGTCAATTTCTTCCATATGAGCAAAAAAATCATCATCGAAACCACCAAAACGATGAAACAATTCAGCTCTTACAAAAAGGCAGGCTCCTGTTGCCCAAAAGATCTCTGAAACCTGGTCATACTGTCCTTCATCTTTCTCTATTTCCTGAAAAATACGTCCACGGCAAAACGGATATCCGAAATGATCAATAAAACCACCGGCAGCACCGGCATATTCAAAATATTCAGTATTGTGGTATGAACGCAATTTTGGCTGACAGGCTGCAATGCGGCGGTCAGAATCCATCAGTTTTATTATCGGTTCAATCCAGTCTGGCGTTACCTCAATATCAGAGTTCAGCAAAACATAGTACTCACTTTCAATTTTCGACAAAGCATCGTTATAACCTTTCGCAAATCCATGGTTTAAAGTGTGTTTAATGATCCGTATATCAGGATATTCTTTCTCAAGGAACTCCAGAGAGTCGTCTTTTGATGCATTGTCGGCAATTATAATCTCCGAATATTCATTACAATTTGCAATTACAGACGGTAGAAATTTTTCAAGAAACTTCTTCCCATTCCAGTTTAATATGACAATAGCTACTTTTTTCAATGTTGTTTGTTTTATTGTTCTTTTCCTTCTGTTGGTGCGTATTTCCAGCGTCTATGTGACCATAGCCAGTTATATGGGCGGCTTTTTATTGCCTTCTCAAGCAAATTGACATAAGCAAGAGTTATCTCTTCCTCAGCAGTGTTTTTTGGTTCATCGGTAATTAGTTTAAAATCCACTTCATAATGCCCTCTTGTAGTTCTGTATACGTTAGCAAATACCACAGGCTGATCCAGCATTTTAGCTATCTTTTCGAATCCTGTAAAGAAAGGTGTTAAACGGTTCAGAAAAGGAGTATTGAACACTATTTCACTTTTATGCGGAGTTTGATCAGCAGCAAGCAAAGTCAGTGTTAGTTTTTCTTTATTTTTCAGCATGATCCGCAGAGTCTGTTTAAATGGAATAACACTGTCTTTCCTGTGCAACATGCGCAGGTCATTAATATATTTGTTGAAATACGGATTACTTAATGGCTTAACCACCGCTGAACCTTCAAATTCAGGAAAATTAAGCTGCAGTCCTGGTCCTAACCATTCCCAATTGCCCATATGAGCAATTAAAATCATAATACTTCTGCCTTCTTTGGCAAAATCGTCCAATAATTCCTGATTTTTAAAAGAAAATCTGTTTTTAATCTGATTAGCTGAAAGACCCGGTGTTTTCAAAACCTCTACTATCAGGTCTCCAAGATGTTTATAATATTGATTTGCAATGCTGCTTATGTTTTTTTTATCAAGCTCCGGAAAACTCTTTTTTAGGTTGTCCTTAACTATTTCAGTACGGTAGCGGATTATATGCCTTAATATAAAACTGGTAAACGAAGACAATGCATACAGACATCTGTCCGGCATTTTGGATATTACCCACGCTAGTCCCTGAAACAGTATAAACAGTAAGCGCATTTAGTTATGATTAATTACCTGCAAAGTTAATTTCTCAGCCCGGATAAAGTTGCATTTATAATTGTAAAAAGGTTTTTTATTCAAAATCAACGTGGGCGATCAAAATAATCTCTTGATTTACCTCCCCAATGTTCGGGTGCATTCTCAGTATCAACATCCCAGCCTCTTGAACTGCGACTGTTCAAAAACAGGTTCCACCGTGGATTTGATAGCTCGCCAATTACATCCGAATGGATCAGTTCAAAATTGTTTGTGGCAATATCCTGGCTGTAAAATACAAAGCGTTTATTCCGTTGACCATTTATTTCATAATAATGCCATATTTCATAAGGATATGAATGTGGTTCGTTATAGTTCTGAGCAATGGAATTAGGAGGTCCGTATTGCAGATAAACCCTTCCGCGATCAGTATCATATCCTCGTTTTCTAAGAGTCTTGAAATTTGCATCGGCACGGCACATTTCAATATAATAGTTTTTCCAGGCTTCCTGAGGGTTCAAATAGTCACGCTGAAGCCAGAAATTGTAGAAATAACGCTGCATCAGCTCCAGATTTCTGCCTGAAGCCAGATTATTTGCTAATTCTCTTTCTGTATAATTTGAGATCGGATCAAGAGCTTTGATGAAATATGAAAGACTGTCAATATTAACGATTTGTGTGGCGAAGGTGTTGGCAATACTAACATGTTCAAAGGCTTCAGAGTTTAATTTTAACTCCGGGTTCGAACGCTGAAAAAACACCCTGTTTGAAGCAAGAGTGTTGTTATTACGATCCTTCATACTAATAACAAGAAAGTAATTTCCCGAAGGTAATTCGGCAATATCAAAACTATTAAGGACAATATTTACCTGTTTTGCAATATCACGTTTAAAACGGTTGAAGTTTTGTACTATGGTTTTAGTTTCAAAAGCTTCAATTGAGCATGTTATAAGCACATTTTCATCCTGCCCTAAAACATTGAATGCATCATAAATTTCAGCATAATATGTAATAATGTTAATGTTCGACGGATAAAAATAATCCACATAAGGATAGATATCATATCCGCTTTTTGTGAGTGGCCCAGGTGTATCTGCTTTTTCAATTCGCTCAGCCAGTTGAATGGTTGAAAAATTAATTTGTCCGGGTTCAAAGCTTATTGAGATGTCTTCGAAGTAAGTGAGCTTACTTTCTTCCAGATTTGCATCTTTTAAATAAATTTCGAGTCTGTAGTCGCCGCCGGGCAAAAGAAATCTCTGCTGATCGGTAAAACTGAACCTGTTTTCCACAGTGTCCTGAATTGCAGGGCTTTTGAGTTCGTATTTTCTGAACTCCCGAATAACGCTATCTTGTTTAAAAACCAGAAGAATCTCAACAGTTGCCTGATACTCATCACTTTCAGTTTTAATAAAATTTAAACTTGAAGCATCAAAATTCAGATATGTTTCAATAAAAGGACCTATGCCGGGTGAATAGAATGTTCCGTATGAAAACATTGCCCTGGGTGCAGCAGTTGTTGGCTTCGCAGTTAATATCATCAATGGAACAAAAAGGGAAAGATATAAAAATTTTTTCATGACTGACATCTTTATAAAATACTTGTTTATAGTGTTTGTTAACGGTTTACGTAAATTTATCATACAATAATAGTAGATGCAAAGATAATGATTTTCGGGCTGTTTTATGGAGTAGCATCAAATTAAATACCAGATATTGCTTTGACAGTTAGAGCTATCAACTAAAAGTTGTTATGACCGGAAAAGCAATATTGTTCAAACCTTTATAAATTATAAATCAGATATAGGACAATGTGAAATCAGGAATTAATTGTAATTTTGGCATGATAAAAGATTATTTTTACTGACGACCGGTTACTGATGCATTGAGTAGCTAAAGAACTCATTATGAGCATATCTGGTTTTTGTAACGGGTGTTAACTTTCAATTTGTTGGTGTGGCTGAATATTCATCAAAATTATTAGAAGAGGCTGTAAATCAGCTTTCAAGATTGCCGGGGATTGGCAGGAAAACGGCTTTGCGTTTGTGTTTGCATATCTTAAAATCCGAAAACGGAGAGGCACAGCAATTAGGTGAAGCACTTATAAAATTGCGTGAAGAGATTTGTTATTGTGATATTTGTCATAATATATCGGATGGTAACACCTGCCAGATCTGCCTTGATACCCGGCGCGATCCTGAAACCATCTGTGTGGTTGCTGATATCAGGGATGTAATGGCTATTGAAAATACATCTCAGTTTAATGGACGATATCATGTTTTGGGAGGAATTATTTCGCCAATTGAGGGAATAGGTCCTGGTGATCTTACTATTGAATCACTTCTCAGACGGATTGAATCGGAAAAAATCCGGGAATTAATAATGGCTTTACCAGCAACTATTGAAGGCGATACAACTAATTATTATATATACAAAAAGATAGGTAACCCTGGAATACTTGTCACCACGATTGCTCGTGGAATTGCTGTTGGCGATGATCTGGAATTTGCTGATGAAATTACTCTTGGACGCTCAATTCTGAATCGTATGCCTTTTGAAGGCACTATTGGCCAGAAAAAATAATCTGAAAATTTCTTATTGATTCCGGAAATAGTTCATAGGTTTTTTATGCACCAAAATCAAAAATAGTTAACTGATTCTCACCTACAGGCACTTCTTCCTGTTCAATAATTGGTCCAAAATGACTGACATAGACCCTTAATGATTTCTTTATCAGCTTGTTGGGAGTTAGTTTATGTTTCTTACAATAACGAGCAATGTGGTTATATTCTTTGTTGCTTAATTTGAAACTTAATGATTTGTATTTGACTTTTTTTCTGCGTGATTTTCTTAGTTTTTGTGCCATTTCTTTCTGAGTTAATTTAGTGTTGTGTCAGATTCTTCTTTTATGATTTTGCGTATATCGTCCAGAAGTTTTCGGGCAATAACATCAGCTTTATGAGGTGAATCGCTTTCAGCATAAATGCGGATAACCGGTTCGGTATTTGATTTTCGCAAATGTACCCAATCGTTTTCAAGTTCAATTCTTACTCCGTCAACTGTATTGATAGGATGTTTGGCATATTGCTGCTTTATTTTATTAAGGATTTCGTCAATGTCAATTTCAGGTGAGAGCTGGATTTTATTTTTTGAGATATGTAAATCAGGATAAGTAGCCCTCAACACCGAACAGCTTTTACCTGATTTTGCCAGATGAGTAAGAAACAGGGCTGTACCCGTTAAAGCATCGCGTCCGTAATGTAGCTCGGGATAAATAACCCCTCCGTTGCCTTCTCCACCAATAACTGCCTGCTTTAACTTCATCATTTCAACTACATTTACCTCACCAACAGCCGAAGCATAATATTTCCCTCCATGCTTTTCGGTTACAATCTGCAAAGCTTTGCTGGAACTAAGATTTGATACCGTATTGCCTTTTGTGTGCTGCAATACATAGTCTGCCACTGCAACCAATGTGTATTCTTCGCCAAACATATTGCCGTTTTCATCAATAATAGCAAGGCGGTCAACATCGGGGTCAACAACAAGACCCAGATGAGCATCGGATTTTGATACCTTGTCTGATATTTCTGAAAGATTTTGCGGTAATGGTTCAGGATCATGAGGAAAATTTCCATTGGCTTCACAATATAATTCAATGACTTCCTTTACTCCCAATTGTTGTAATAATAGAGGTAGGGCAATGCCACCCGTTGAATTCACTGCATCAACTACAATTCTGAAGCCTGCATTTTTTATATCATTAACATCTACTAACGGCAATGCAAGGATTTTATCTATATGTTTCTGAATATAGTTCTCTTCAATTCGGTACTGACCCAATTGATTCACTTCAGCGAAAGATATATTCTTTGATTCTGCAAGCTCAATAAGTTCATTTCCCTGTGCAGCGCTGATAAACTCACCCTTGTTGTTCAGAAGCTTCAAAGCATTCCACTGCCTGGGATTATGGCTTGCTGTTATTATGATGCCTCCATCAGCATTTAGATCAACAACGGCTATTTCCACTGTCGGCGTTGTTGAAAGTTCAAGATTGATGACGTCAACGCCCATTGCAAGCAGAGTGCCTGTTACCAGATGTTCAACCATAGTACCTGAAACACGTGCATCGCGCCCTATCACAATGCTTATCTTTTTATCAGGGTCCTGTTTTTTTATTAAAGTAGCAAAAGCTGAGGTGTAGTTAACAATATCCACCGGAGTAAGTCCATCTCCCGGATTTCCGCCAATTGTACCACGTATGCCAGATATTGATCGGATTAATGTCATTTGTGATTTATGAGTTTAAAAAGTTGATCAATTGAAAAAATGTTTTTTTAAATTGAGTTTAATGAATCTGATGTTAATTGAATGAGTTACGTTGAGTTTTGTTAATAGCCTTTTTGTTACGGTATTAGTTACGAATTGACTTTGTATTGATTTAGCCTGTGCGGCTCACTCTTTTTAATGCTTCAATATTTAAAAGCAAAATTTCACTATCCGAAATACTAATATATCCGGCATTATGAAAGTCTCTGAGAACTTTAACAGCACTCTCTTTTGCCATACCTGACAATTCAGCCAGATCTTGTTTTGATATTGAGGAATCAATTTTTGATGATACAAAAATATCTTCAAACAGATAAATCAAAGCATCAGCCATACGTCCTGCCATTTGCTTCTGAGTAAGATTAATCAGACGATTATAAATGTCGAGCATTATTTGACTGAAATTCTTCAATAGGTTGTTAGCAAATTGCTTGTTTGTATCAATAAGATGTTTGAAAACATTAATGTCAATAAAACAAACTCTGGTATCAATAAGAGCTGCAATTGAATAATGATGGATCTGATCAAGGAATATGCCCGGTCCTCCAACAAAAGTAACGGGTTTCACGATGTTTATAATCGAGTTTCTTCCGGTGCTGCCTTCAATGTAAACCTTTGCCAGTCCGGTGCTTATTACAATTATATGTGACAGATGGGTGCCTTGTTTACGAATGATCTCACCTTTGTTAAAGACCACTGATAGCCGGTTTTTTCTGACAGCTTCAAGCTCTTCATTTGATAAATGAGAAAACAGGGGAGATTTAAATTCACACCCTAAACAACTATGTGAGTCATGAGGCAGAATCGACATTAATGCAATGTGTTAATTATTATATTCTGTCTAAAAATTAATCAAATAATGCCTTTATAATAAACAATATGGTTTAATAAAGGAAGTAAGCACAAAAGTACAAAGAAAATCATAGAAACTAAGTAGTACAATAGATAAATGGAATACAGACAGAAATGATTTTTACAGTTCTAATGTACTTTGAAAGACAAAACCTTCAGGTTCAGATCCCATCATGATTAAGGCTGAACCAGTTTTTTACAATCTGGTCTATGCGGTTACTTTCATTTACATGTCTGAACTCGTTTTTATGCCTGTCGTAAATGTAGTCTTTTTCCCATTTTTTATGGTTTCTGGCAATTTCATCAACAGCTCTAACTATTGATTCTATTTCATTATCAGTCATTACCGGATGAATTGATAATCTGACCCATCCGGGTTTTTCCGAAAGATCACCGGAAGTTATTTTATCAGTTATTGCTTTTGATTTTTCGTATGAAACATCAAGAAGAAAATGACCATAGGTGCCAGCGCATGCACACCCTCCGCGGGCCTGGATTCCGTATCTGTCGTTCAAAAGTTTTACAATTAAATTATAATGTATGTCATTGATATAAAACGATATGACACCAATACGATTTCTGTCGTTATTTGCCAGAATATTAATTCCCGGTATTTTTTCCAGCCCATCAAATAATTTATGCATTAGTTCTTCTTCTCTTTTGCAAATATTATCTGTTCCCATCTGTTCTTTAAGATCAATAGCCAAAGCGGTTTTCATCGCCTGAAGAAACCCTGGTGTACCACCATCTTCTCTTGCTTCAATATCGTCAACATATTTATATTCTCCCCATGGGTTTGTCCAGTCAACAGTACCTCCACCGGGCTGATCCGGAACAGTATTGTGATACATATTCCTGTCAAATATTAAAACTCCGGAAGCTCCGGGACCGCCAAGAAATTTATGGGGTGAGAAAAATATTGCATCAAGTCGTTCATGTGGATCTGCTGGGTTCATGTCAATATCGCAGTATGGTGCTGAAGCTGCAAAGTCAATAAAACAAAATCCTCCATGTTCATGCATAATACGCGCTAATATCCGGTACGGGGTGTGAATACCAGTAACATTAGAACATGCTGTGAATGATCCGATCTTGAATTTCCGGTCTTTATATTCTTCTAGTTTCTTCTTTAATTCTTCAGGGTTGACTAACAGATTATCATCCGGAGCAAGTACAACGGTATCGGCTATGGTTTCAAACCATGAAGTATGATTGGAATGATGCTCCATATGAGTAATAAAAACAACAGGTCTTTCTGAATTGTTGAGGCAATCACCATTTAAGAGCTGCCCGCAGTATTTAAGTCCCAGAATACGCTGAAACTTCACCAGTGCGCCTGTCATTCCGTACCCGGTATTGATAAGTATATCATTCTTACCTGCATTTACATGTTGTTTTATTCGCTGATGGGCATGATGATAGGCTTTGGTCATCATTGTTCCGGTTTCACTGGTTTCAGTGTGTGTATTCCCTACAAAAGGCCCAATATCCCTAAAAAGCCTTTCTTCAATAGGGGAGTAGAGCCTGCCGCTTGCAATCCAGTCGGCATAAATCATTTTTTGTTGCCCATAAGGAGAATTGAAAGTCTGATCAATTCCTACTATTTTTTTTCGAAATTTTTCGAAATACTTTTCCAGAGTTAATGTGTTAGTAATCATAACTTTATAAGAAATGATTTTGTTAAACAATTTGGACTACAAAGTTCATAAAAAATTCCAAGTAATAAACTATTCTGGATTGATTTACGCTATTTGTAAACAGTTTAGATAATGGAGCGGTAATTGAGAAAGTCAATTTGTAATGTTCGAGTTGCAAGTAATAATAGATTACCGATGAAAATTTAACTGGCACTTACAAATATGTATTGGAGCATAATTAAAACAAAAAGCAGTGCCCGATTTCATACAGAATCCGAACACTGCTTAATATTGCATGAAAAGAACTATTAACAGTTATTTCTGAAGATTATTTGTAACTCAATATGAGATTGACAATTCCTACACAATCAAGAATATCAACTACACCATCACCGTTAATATCAGCATTTTCAAAGCAGAAAGGTTGTGGTGCCATCCCGAGTAAATAATTTGTAGTTGTAATAACATCAATAATATTAACAATTCCGTCGCAATTGGCATCACCCAATAATATTCCAAATGGATCACCCATGATCATTACTTCGTCAAATCTCCATGTTCCTGAAATAGTGTAGTTTCTGTCTTCGCGTGTGCCCTGATAGGCTGTATCTGCTTCCCATTGTGTGTTAGGAGACTGTGGGTCAGTGAAAGGTTCAGGAGAAAACATTGAAAGGACTCTAATGCCAAAATCGGGATTATTATTTACACCATCTATAGAACTCAGGTCAAAATTATGTTCTATAAAAGTATCATATGGCATATTGGCATATGTTTCAAAATCAGTCCAGTTCACTCCATCCACAGTGTATTGCAGTACTACATGACGGGCGGCAGTTCCTGAATGACGCTGGAAGTATGAGACCTGTATGTTCTGGTATCCGTTTGTGCTTGTTAAGAACTCAACGCCTGCTGTTTTTGAGCCGGTAGCTTGTTCAGGATAATTTGTTGTGTTCCAGCCCCGGTCAGGGTTTCCGGGAACACCTGCAGCCCAAGCAGTTGTAGTACCACCCACATTGGCAGCTGTACCTGTTCCTACGATAGGATCAAGAGTTTCATCATTGAAATCCCAGTAGCATATTAAACCTTCGGGAAGGCTTTCTATTGAAATAATATCACTTTCTGCCGGAGTAAGTCCTGAGCTTGATGCTGATAAAGTGTAATCACCTGCTACAGTGAAAATAAGATCGTTGAAAGTTGCCACTCCATTGACTGCAGCTTTTGATAGTGTTCCGAAAACTTCTCCCGGACCGCTTGCTTTGGCAAGGGTTATAGTTCCATTAAAATATTCATCAATTGAATTATCGTTACGAAGTGCCTGAACGGTAAAAGCGTCAATGGTCTGATTTACAGTTCCATTTTCAGGGAAATTGTTGAATTCCATGTGGTCAGCTCCGGGTAAAACCTGAAAAACAGCACTGGTTCCGGGTGAAAGTGACATTCCAGAAGTAACAGAGGCAGTGATACTAACACCGCTTTCGGCAACATTATAAGTGAGCTCTTGTAAGGTTACAGTGTTACTACCTTCTGGAATTGTTGCACTAAGCACTCCTCCCAGGGTTCCGGTTCCTGTTTGCTTTGCAATAGTAATCTGGGTATTTTGATTTACATTTGAAGGAACGCCGTTAGCATCGAGAGCCTGAACTGTCAGATAAAAAGGAACATTGACCTGAACGGCAGCTCCACCGTTTACACTTGTAATTGCAAGCTGAGCCGGTTCTGAGGTAGAAATTTCAAATCCGGAGATTGTAACATCGTCAAAACGCCATGTGCCGGCTGGACCATAATCTCCTGTACCTGTTCCGGTTCCCGGAGGGCCTGACTGAGCATTGGCACGTTGGTAAGCTTCATTTGGTCCGTAGGTTAATGTTGCATTTTGATCAAAAGCAAAAGGCGAAAAAATCGATACTATGCGGATCCCAAAATTCGCATTATTGTTTGCTCCTGTCACTGAACTAAGGTCAAATGAGAACTCATAAAAGGTATCATGAGGACTGATGCCGCCATTATTATTATCAAGAGCTATCCATGTGTTTCCACCATCAAGGGTATATTCAATCTGAGCCCACCGCGATGCTGTTCCCGATGCCCTGTGATAATATTCCAGTGTAATATCCTCATATCCAAGCGTGCTTAACATGAACTGAACTCCGGCGGTACCCGGGTTTGTACCCTGTGCCGGATAAGTGGATGTGTTCCAGGCTCTGTTTGGTGCCGGACCATTGCCAGCAGCCCATGCAAAAGATGTACCGCCAATATTGGTTGCTGTTCCACTGCCAATACTTGGCTCAAGTGTTTCATCGTTGAAATCCCATTGTGTGATAACAACAGGTTGTGCTATAACATGATTGGCCAGTAAAGCTATCATGATCATAGCGATTGATAAATAATTGAAAGTTTTTGTTTTCATAAATTAAATAATTTAGGTGATATAAATATTTAATAGAGTTTTGCATTAGAAGTGCAAAGTTAAATAATTAAATAGTTTTTATGGACAAAGGAAGAAAGTTTTAAATCAGATAAAAATATTTTATCTATTAGCTTGTTTATCTGACAAAAATAACTAATTTTGCAGCCCTTAAAATAAAAGTAGTTCAGAAAGATGGCAAAGAAAATAAAAGAAGCTCGTATTCAGGTGATTATGGAATGCACTGAGCATAAGGAGAGTGGTTTACCCGGTACATCAAGGTATATAACTACCAAAAATAAAAAGAATACACCAGAAAGGCTTGAGTTAAAAAAATACAATCCTATTCTGAAAAGAAAGACTATTCATAAAGAAATTAAATAATTCATAATTATGGCAAAGAAAGCTGTTGCAACGTTAAGAACGGCTACTGGTAAGGATTTTGCGAAAGTAATCCGTATGGAAAGATCGCCTAAGACTGGTGCCTATGTTTTTAAGGAAACTATTGTTCCGAATGATCAGGTAAAAGAATTCCTGGCAAAAAAATAAATCTTTTTTGTAAGATTAAGCAAGGCTCTTTTCCTGTCAGAGAAGAGCTTTTTTTGTTTGGTCAATACCCAAATATGAGCAGCACCTACAGGGGCATGAATAGGGTTCAGCATAAACAATCAGTCCAGATTTTGACGTTGTTCTTAATTATCAGGATATTATGAGGTTTTAACTTTGAGATAATACACACAATATAAATTCAGCAATATGGGATTATTTTCGTTTTTTTCTCGTGATAAAAAAGAACAACTGGATAAAGGACTTGAAAAGACAAAAACCAGTGTTTTTGACAAATTGGCACGTGCCGTTGCAGGCCGCTCAAAAGTAGATGATAGTTTTCTGGATGAATTGGAAGAAATACTTGTTACAAGTGATGTAGGTGTTGAAACAACTTTGAAAATTATTGAGAGATTGGAAAAACGTGTTGCAAGTGATAAATTCCTCAATACTAAAGAATTAAACAATATTCTCAGGGACGAGATCATAAGTTTACTTGATGAAAGTAATAATAATGAGGAAGTCAGATTTGATTTTGCTAAACGTCCGGAACCATATGTAATAATGGTTGTAGGCGTAAATGGGGTAGGAAAGACAACAACTATCGGCAAATTGGCATATAATTTCAAACAAGCTGGTAAAACCGTAGTTCTTGGTGCTGCTGATACATTCAGGGCTGCTGCCATAAGCCAGTTACAGATATGGGCTGACAGAGTGGGCGTTCCAATTGTAAATCAGACTATGGGCTCAGATCCGGCGAGTGTAGCTTTTGAAACTTTACAGGTAGCAAAAGAAAAGAATTTTGATGTGGCAATCATAGATACTGCCGGACGCCTGCATAATAAGGTAAACCTCATGAATGAACTAAGTAAGATCAAACGTGTCATGCAAAAGGTGATCCCGGAAGCTCCCCATGAAGTACTTCTTATCCTTGACGCCTCAACAGGCCAGAATGCAATTGAACAGGCAAAACAATTTACTTCAGCAACTGAAGTTACTGCACTAGCTCTTACCAAACTCGATGGAACTGCAAAAGGTGGTGTTGTAATTGGTATTTCCGATCAGTTTAAAATACCTGTGAAGTATATTGGGATAGGTGAAAAACTTGAGCATCTTCAAATTTTCGACAGGCGGGCATTTGTTGATTCCCTGTTTGGTACCACTGAATAAAAGGTTAAGAAAAACTACCCCTATATTATTAATGAGTTCAAAAACCCGCTCACATAAACCTCTGATTGCTGTTGTTACTCTTGGATGCCCAAAGAATCTTGTTGATTCTGAGAACCTTATGGGCGCCCTCAAAGCTGCTGATGTAGATGTTCAGCATGGATATTCGCGCAAAGCTGATATTCTCATAATAAATACATGTGGCTTTATTCAGGATGCAAAGGAAGAATCAATAGACGCAATTCTTGAAGCTGTTGAACATAAAAAGCATGGCAGAGTTCAGAGAGTTTTGGTAATGGGTTGCCTGTCGCAACGGTATGCTTCGGATTTACAGAAAGAAATCCCCGAAGTTGATAAATTCTATGGAGTTAATGATCTGAAAGAAATTATAAATGACCTGAATTTTGAAGCCAGGCGTGAACTCTATGGAGAACGACTGCTTACAACTCCAAATCATTATGCGTATCTGAAAATCGCTGAAGGCTGCGACCGCACCTGCTCATTTTGTGCTATTCCGCTGATACGTGGAAAAAACATATCAAGAAACGTTGAGAGTTTATTACAGGAAGCTGAAACCCTAGCAACACATGGTGTAAAGGAACTTATTCTTATTGCTCAGGATCTTACGTGGTATGGTTTAGACATTTACAAGAAAAGAATGCTGGCGCCCTTGCTTTCTGACCTGGTTAAAATCAATGGCATAGAATGGATAAGATTACATTACACCTATCCGGCAGCTTTCCCTGTTGATGTTCTGGATGTCATGGCTTCAGAACCAAAGATTTGTAAGTATCTCGACATACCTTTTCAGCATATTAACGATGGGTTACTTACATCAATGAGAAGGGGAATAACAAAAAAGGAAACTTATGATCTGATTGAAACCATCCGGAATAAAATCCCCGGCATCGCTTTGCGTACTTCATTAATGGTTGGTTACCCCGGTGAAACTAAAAAGCATTTTCAGGAATTGATGGATTTTGTTCGTGATGTGCGCTTTGAGAGGCTTGGAGTATTTACGTATTCTGAGGAAGAAGGCACAAGGGCAGCGTCATTGAAGAATAATGTTCCGAAACTGGTGAAACAGGAAAGGGCTGAACAAATTATGATGCTACAGCAGGAAATTTCTGCTGAAATCAATAATGCTAGAATTGGAAAAGTGTTTAAAACCATTATTGATGGAAATGAAGGAGAGTATTATTTTGGCAGAACTCAATTTGACTCACCTGAAATTGATAATGAAGTATTGATACCTACAGCCGGTTCTGAACTTGAAATAGGATCTTTTTATAATATACTGATCAGTGATTCTGCCGAATTTGATCTTTACGGAGAAGTGACGGAAAATATATAACGTTTTAATACGGTTATTCAATAAACCGTTGATAATGTGTTTGTTAAGAAAATACTATGTCAATGAAGAGGATTAAAAACCCTTATCTTGGTTATAATGAGCATTACTGTTTTGGATGCTCACCCCGTAACCCCATCGGTTTGAAACTTGATTTTTATGAAGATGAAGAATGGGTTATATCAACCTGGAAACCGGGTTCTGAATATGAAGGCTGGCATGATATATTGCATGGAGGAATTCAATCAACCCTGCTTGATGAATTAGGAAGCTGGGTAGCTTATTCCAAAAAAGGCGGAGTGGCTGTTACTTCAAAACTCGAAATAAAATTTATTAAACCTGTGTATATTAGTGATGGAGAAATAACTCTCAAGGGAAGGATAAAAGACATACGTCGGAATATTTTGGTAATTGAAGCATTTCTTTACGATGGAAAAAACGAATTAGGTGCTGAATGTCTGATGCATTATTTTTTATTGTCGCCTGCACAAACAGCTAAACTTATGCCTTCCAGCGAAATAAATCAATTAATAAATGATGACTCAGAAGGCTCAGAGTAACAATACAGTTTTATAGACAATTATATCCATTTGATATACTGCTGATTATGTATCAAAGCTGATTTTTTTAGAATTTCTTCCTTTTTACAAATCCAAAACAAAGGCTCCCTGTTCCTTCACTGCATGGCATGATATACCTGCCTCAGTGCATTTTTCTTTCCAGATCTGAACAACCCTGGGCGATACTTTACTACTGATTACCACATGGGTGCATTTATAGTTTTTCAGAACTCTCTCAGCATCATTGTTATTATCAATAAGTATCAGTAAATCAATATTATATGCCGAGTCGCCATTCCATGCAGGGAGATTTTTGTCAACAAGCAAAATATGGCAATTGTCAAACTGAATTAAAGGGCAATTAATTTTGGCGAGTATGTTTTCAGATAAAGCTTGTTCCTTAAAAAAGCAGTCATTAAACGTAATTAGTTGTTCCTGGTTGATTCCTTTATATACATGATGGTTTGAAACCTGAAATTCAATTGAAGAAGGATCTTTTAAAACCAATGAATCAGCTAGTAGAATACTATTACGGCCTGCTATCAGATCAATGACTGAATGACGGTTGATTGAATAAACAGTAAGTCGCTTTTGGGTTGAACGCTGGTATTGTTTTATTGTTCCGGAAAGAGCAAATAAGATAAGGAGTAATAAAGAAAGATGTAGGAAAACTGGTTTTCTCAATAAAAAAGCCCTGAAAACAGCAAAAATAATCAGGAACAGAATTATTGTCTCAGCAAGATTGATGAATAGACCTGTTGTAACTGAATAGGGGAGATTATCAATAAAAGTTACACTTTGGTTTAGTACTTTAAGCATTAAGGTCAGGAACCATGTGATCCATTTTGCAACAATAGTCAGCGGAGAAAATATCACGCTAAGAAAACCGGCATATAAAATCAAGGTTGCAAGCGGAATAGCAATGAGATTTGTAATAATGAAATAGTTCGGAAACTGATGAAAGTAGAATAACCCCAAAGGTGCTGTTCCTAATTGGGCAGCAACGGAAACTGTAATGATTCCCCAAATATTATCAGCAATTTTATTTTTTGGTCGCCAAAGCTGATAAATTACAGGCTGAATTGCTACTATTGCTATTACAGCTGCATATGATAACTGAAACCCTACATTATATATAAGGAATGGGTTGAAAAGAAGTAATAAGAACGCTGATACGGTAAGACTATTGAAAATACCGGCTTTTCGCTTTATCCCGGTACCTATGATCACAAAACTGAACATGGTTGCGGCCCTTAGTACAGCCGGCGCAAGACCTGTAAGCATGGCGTAAAACCAGATCCCTGAAAGTAAAATTATACTGCGGAGTACTTGTGCATATTTATTTCGTTTAAGAAAGAAAAGCATGGCATTAAGTACCATATAAATAACTCCTACATGCAAACCTGATACGCAAAGAACATGTATGGCACCTGCTGATGAGAATTCTTTTCGGGTATCATTGTCAAGATAATCGTCCATGCCCAGCACCAAAGCAGTGACAACAGCAAAATTTCGCCCAGATATACCCTGGTTTTCAAAAATATTGATAAATGCTTTCCGAAGCTTCAGTGCAAACATTATAACCGGATTGCCATAATTATTTCCTAAAGTTGCCCATTCATTACTTCTGACAAAGCCCTGATATTGAATGTTTTTTAGATGCAAAAAACGACGATAGTCAAATTCGTGAGGATTTGCAGGTGGGTCTGGCTCACGAAGCGAAGCATATACAATTAATCTATCACCGTAAGCAATCCTTTCTTCATTGCTTTCTTTCGGAAAATAAAGCAATGCATTGCCGGTTACTTTTACCCATGAGCTGTCGCTTTCAAAAGCTATTATTTCGGCAAGTGCTTTGTATGAATTTGACCTTATTTCTGGCTGCCATTTTATTTGAACCAGCAAAGGCTCAGTACCGGTATATAAATGTGATAAATGCCGGGGATTGTTTCGTTTGTCATACATCCGGCTATATTCAAATCCTGTGGCAACCATTACCATAGCCAGAAGAATACCGGGTAACCAGCGGAGTTTGTAGATTTTTAATCTGGTTATGAAAATTTGCGAACCAAGTATTAAGAAAAACAGAACCGGGAAAATGCTGTAATGAATTGAAAACTGCCGGTTCAGATTAAGTTGCAACAGTATTCCTAATACATAAAAAACAAGTAAACGAAACAGAGTGTACTGATTCCACCGGTTCATGTATTAGCTTATAAAAATTGTTTCATTTCCTGATTTGTTTTTTAACCTAGTATAACGCCAATAATGGTTGCCGAAAACAATGATGCCAGAGTTCCTCCTATCAGTGCTTTAATGCCATATTTCGAAAGCTGTACCCGCTGATTTGGAGCAAGCGATCCAATTCCTCCTATCTGGATACCTATAGATGCGAAATTTGCAAATCCGCATAATATATAGGTGGACATAATTATTGATTTCCCTGACACAAATGCCCCGGCTTCTTTTAATTCCGCTAAACTAACATATCCTATAAATTCAGTCATAATGACTTTTTCTCCCAATAGTCTGCCTACAAGTGCAATATCAGGGGTTGCAATACCAAGCAACCACATTAGCGGTGCAAAAGTATAGCCCAGAATAAATTGTAATGAAAGCCCATTATATTGCCCGTTACTAAAATCCGCTATTATTGGGTTTAAACCGGTAAGACTTCCGGTTTTCATTAAGATAAAATTAGCCATTGCAATGAAAGCTATGAAAACCAACAACATAGCTGCAACATTAACGGCTAACCTTAATCCTTCGCCGGTTCCGTTTGAAATAGCATCAAGGATATTACTTCCAATTTTATCTTTTGTAACCTCAATGGTTTTGTCAATATCTTCGGTTTGCGGAACAAGAATCTTTGATACAACTATCGCACCCGGTGCTGCCATTACTGAAGCTGTGATAAGATGCTTAGCAAATAAAAGCTTTTGAACAGGGTCAGTCCCGCCCAGAAAACTAATGTAGGCTGCCAGTACACCCCCGGCCATAGTTGCCATACCGCCTACCATGACCAGCAAGATTTCGCTTTTTGTCATTTTTGACAGATAGGCTTTAACAAGCAATGGTGCCTCAGTCTGACCAAGAAAAATATTTCCTGCAACCGATAGGCTTTCAGCACCTGATAAACGCATGGCTTTGGTCATGAGCCAGGCGAGTGCATAAACTACCTTTTGTATTATTCCCAAATAAAATAAAAGACTGGTAAGTGCTGAGAAAAATATTATGGTGGGCAATACCTGAAAAGCAAAAATGAATCCATATGCATCGGGATTCATTAAATCGCCCAACAGGAATATGCTTCCTTCTCTTGTAAAGTCAAGAATGCGTACAAATATTTTCCCGACAAATTCAAAAGCTGCCATTATAAAAGGTACTTTAAGCACCCCAATGGCAAGTAGTATCTGAATTGATAATCCTATTCCCACAACTTTCCAGGAAATTGCCTTACGGTTTGAACTTAAAAGGTAAGCTACAAAAAGTAAAACCAGTAACCCGAATAAACCACGTAAAATAGCTATGAACGTAATCCCGGTACCTTTTTCGGCATTCGTCAGCAGAAGTGATGATGAAGCAGAGGTTTCAGTTTGTTTAACTATTTCAGTCTGGCTGATTGTGTCATTGATGTTTGCAATGCTGTCTTGTTGCTGTGCATAACAATTTACCGGGAATAATAATGTAATGAAGATTACCGGCAGCAATAATTTGATTAAATGTTTCATAAGAGCACCGAGAGATAAATGTTTGAGTAGAAAGTGTTTATTAAATTATGAGATAATATATTTCTGACTATTTTAATAAATTTAAGTTTCTTCGCCTTTACGTTTTTTTATTTCATCACGGATCAAAGAAGCTTTTTCATAATTCTCAGAATCTATAGCTTCCTGCAGCATGACTTTTAATTCATCAATATCAATTTGTGTTAAGTCGCTTCTCTTTTTCTTTTGTTCTTTTTCAGTCTTTTTCTTAGTTTCGGCTGATTCTTCTTCAACGACAATACCGGCTTCATCTAAAATGTTTTTTAAAGTATAGATCGGGCAATTAAAACGTATTGCAAGCGCTATTGCATCAGAAGTTCGGGAATCAATTCTAATTTCATTATTCCCGTCATAGCAAACCAATTCAGCATGAAAAACACCATGTATGAATTTATTTATCACTACTTCCAGTAATTTTATTTTAAAAGCAGTTGCAAAGGTTTTAAATAGATCGTGGGTCAGGGGTCTGGCAGGTCTGATTTTTTCAATTTCAATAGCAATGGCATGAGCTTCAAAAGCACCAATGATAATTGGCAAACGGCGCTTCCCATCAATCTCTCCTAAAATCAGAGCATACGCATTTGTCTGAGATTGGCTGTACGACATTGCTTTTACTTCTAGTTGTATCTTTTCCATTTTCTTTTATTTATCAGTTTTGCCTGTTTCAGATCGCCATGGTAAAACAAAACAATATTTTAATAACAGTTAATAAACGATGCATTCAATTTTCAGGCTTGTAAAAATACAACATAATTAACAAATGAACACGGTACTTCGTTTTTAATATGACTTTGATTTTTACTTTAAGTTTTCAGCTCATCGGTTTACTAGGAAGCTTATTTTATTGATTAACAGATGGTTTTATGGTTAATTCATTGAATTTTGCAATGAAATATAATCCGTTGTGTTATAATGTTTTTCCTCAAAAAATTATTTACAGCTTCTTTATTCATTTCCCGACAATTATTTTTTCAGTCCACTAAAATCAAAATTTGCTTTCTTGAACCGGAATATTTTGCTTAATTATCGTTGATGTTTACTTTTTTAACTGTCTGCAATAAAATCGGTTTGGTAAATATGCATTAACAGGCTCTTTTGATGATTTTATCATTATATTATTGATACTGTCTTCATTTTAAATATACTTTATTATTTTTGCCGGCTAATTACGGACTAGCTTTATTATATTCTCATAGTTTACATATTGTTATTGAACAAAAAACGACTTTAAACATTTATCCTTCAACTTTAAACTTTTTAAAACAAATATTTATGAGAAGAAAACAACTTGTACTATCTGTTCTTACGGCATTGCTGCCTTTTATTGCTAATGCCCAATCAACCGGTGCAGAGTCAGGCTTTGATTTAATGTATCTGATTGCTCTTGGCTCAGCTGCCGCACTGGTATTTGCATGGTATTTAACCAAACAAATTAATAAAAAAAGTCCCGGAACCGAGCGGATGAAGGAAATATCGGGGTATATTCAGGAAGGCGCAATGGCTTACCTGAAGCAACAGTATAAGGTGGTTGGAATATTTTTTATCATACTCTTTCTTTTACTGGGTTTTATAGCATGGGTATTGCCTTTTATTACCGGCGAAAGATGGCTCTCTGAATTTGTTCCCGTAGCATTTATTACCGGTGGATTCTTTTCAGGTCTTGCCGGATATGTTGGAATGAGGGTTGCTACCAAAGCCAATGCCCGTACAGCCATGGCTTCAAGCGAAAGCCTGAATTCAGGACTCAGGGTTGCATTTGATAGTGGAACTGTGATGGGAATGACCGTTGTGGGACTTGGCCTTCTTGACCTGGCTATCTGGTATTTATTGCTGCGATATGTATTTGTTGTTCCTATTGGTGAAATTCCGCCTATTATGATTACTTTCGGGATGGGTGCTTCTTCAATGGCACTTTTCGCACGTCTTGGAGGAGGTATATTTACTAAAGCTGCTGACGTAGGAGCCGACCTTGTTGGTAAAATAGAAGCAGGAATTCCTGAGGACGACCCGCGTAATCCTGCTACAATCGCCGATAATGTTGGTGATAACGTAGGTGATGTGGCTGGTATGGGTGCCGACCTTTACGAAAGTTATGTAGGTTCAATCGTTGCTACAATGGCACTTGGAGCTGTTGGTGCAATTGCCAGCGGTTATGAACATCTGGCATTCCGTTATATTGAATTACCCGGCATGATAGCTGTGGTCGCTGTATTAGCTTCAATTTTTGGAACCTTTTTAGTAAAAGCTGATGATGATGCTACTCAGAAAACATTGCTCAAAGCTTTAAGAACAGGGATATACACTGCTACTGCCATTATTTCGGTAGCTTCGTTTTTCATTGTTTGGTGGCTTGTTGGTATGGAAAAAATTGGATTGTGGGGCTCAATGATGGTAGGCTTAATAGCAGGAAACGTAATAGGTTACTTTACTGAGTATTATACTTCTGATAATTATAAACCAACTCAGAACCTTGCTTCTACAGCACAAACCGGTCCGGCAACCGTGATCATTGGTGGTATTGCTCTTGGTATGAAATCTACTGCTATTCCGGTTCTTACTATTGTAATTGCTACTCTTGGTGCTTACTTTTTTGCCGGCGGTGGTTTGTTCGGATTATACGGAATCGGACTTGCAGCAGTGGGCATGTTAAGTACACTTGGAATTACTCTTGCAACTGATGCTTATGGTCCGGTAGCTGATAATGCCGGCGGTATTGCCGAAATGTCGAAAATGGATCCTCAGGTTCGCAAGCGTACCGATGCCCTTGATGCACTTGGCAACACCACAGCAGCAACAGGTAAAGGTTTTGCTATTGGTAGTGCTGCTCTCACAGCTTTGGCTCTTTTGGCTGAATATGGCAATAAGATAATTGAAACCCTTAAACTCGATACACTTCATTTAAGTCAGTGGAAAGAAGCTTTTGCAAGTGCTGAAAGTTCAGGATATGATAGCTTCCTTGTTCAGATCGAAAATTTATGGCATCTCTCAATTAATATACTCGACCCACTTGTTCTTATTGGATTATTCATAGGAGCAGGTTTGCCTTTCCTTTTCACTGCGATGTCAATGGGTGCTGTTGGTAGAGCAGCTCAGGCTATGGTTGAGGAAGTAAGACGACAGTTCAGGGAATTCCCCGGTATTCTGCTTGGCAAGGATAAACCTGATTATGCTCGTTGTGTGGAAATTAGCACCAGAGGCGCTCAGCGCGAAATGGTAACTCCTTCTTTATTGGCTGTTATTGCCCCTGTTGTAGTAGGAATACTATTTGGACCTGCTGCTGTAATTGCTTTGTTAGCCGGTGCATTGACAAGTGGATTTGTGCTTGCTATTATGATGGCAAACTCTGGCGGTGCCTGGGATAATGCAAAAAAATATGTGGAAAGTGGTAAATTTGGCGGAAAAGGAAGTGATGCTCACAAAGCAGCTATTGTTGGAGATACAGTTGGCGATCCTTTTAAGGATACATCAGGCCCAAGTATTAATATCCTCATCAAGCTTATGAGCATGGTAAGTATTGTTTTTGTTGGAACCACCATTGGTTTGAATAAATTACTAATAGCCCTGCTACATAGTATTTTTGGATAATAATCATCAATAAATCATAATCACTTAAAATGTTAACAAACAATTTCGTAAAACGACACAATGGTCCTGATAAGGATCAGACAGCCCGCATGCTTGAATATGTGGGTGTTAACTCATTGGATGAATTAGTTGACCAGATAGTTCCTGAATCCATCAGAATGAAAGAGGAATTGGATCTTCCCAATGGACTTAACGAATATGAGTTAATTCAGCACTTAAAGGAATTAGGTTCACAGAACCAGATTTTTAAATCTTTTATCGGGCTTGGATATTATAGTACGATCATGCCGGGTGTGATTCAGCGTAATATCCTTGAAAATCCCGGTTGGTACACATCTTATACACCTTATCAGGCTGAAATTTCTCAGGGCAGACTTGAAGCTTTGCTTATGTATCAGACTATGATAGCTGATATGACCGGCTTGCCGCTCGTCAATGCTTCGCTTCTTGATGAAGGCACGGCTGCTGCTGAGGCTATGATCATGTTTTTTAATGCACGTTCGCGAGATAAGGTTAAATTGAATGCTAATGTTTTCCTGGTTTCGGGACGCATGTTCCCTCAAACTCTTGCAGTTCTGCAAACACGTGCTAATCCTCTTGGCATTGAGATTAAAGTTGGTGACTATCAGGAATTTGAGGTCAGCGATAAGGTATTTGGAATAATGGTTCAATATCCTGATGAACGTGGAGCCATTCATGATTACCGGAAACTGGTTGAAAAGTTTTCAACTGCAGGTATTCCTGTTGCTGTTGCTGCCGATTTGTTAAGTCTTGCTTTACTCACACCTCCCGGCGAATGGGGTGCCGATGTAGTTCTTGGTTCAACCCAAAGATTTGGTTTGCCAATGGGATTTGGTGGGCCTCACTCAGGTTATTTTGCTTCAAAAGATGAATACAAACGTTTTATCCCCGGTAGAATCATAGGCGTTTCAGTTGATGCAAAGGGAAACAGGGCTTTGAGAATGGCATTACAAACCCGCGAACAGCATATCAAGCGCGAAAGAGCTACATCAAATATCTGTACTGCACAGGCTCTTTTAGCTATTATGTCTGGATTCTGGGCTGCATATCATGGTCCTAAGGGGATTTATGAAATAGCACGTCATATTAATATTCTTACCGGTGTTTTGAACCAGGAGGCAAAGTCTCTGGGTTTCAAACAGCATAATGAGAATTTCTTTGATACACTTTGCTTTGAGTTGCCCGACAAAGTTGAAATGAGTGAGATTAAAAAGCTTGCTCTCAAAAATAATATGAATTTCAGATATATAGATGACAGACTGCTCAGTATAAGCATTGACGAAGTCGTAGCTCTTGAAGATATAAATGTGATTCTCAGAATTTTTGCTGAAGTTAATGGTAAGAAATACACTTCTTTTGTATGCGATCCGGTTGAATGTGGTAAGATTCAAACCTTTGCACCTGAATTCATTCGTAAAAGCTCTTACCTGCAGCACGAAAGCTTCAATGCGTATCATAGCGAAACTGAGATGATGCGTTTCATGAAAAAGCTTGAGAATCGTGACCTTGCGCTTAACCGAACAATGATACCGCTTGGTTCATGTACTATGAAGCTGAATGCAGCCACCGAAATGTTTGCATTGAGCTGGCAGGAGTTTGGTGCAATTCATCCGTTTGCTCCCGCTGATCAGACCCAGGGTTATCTAAAACTTATTGATCAGCTTGATAAAGATTTGAGCGAGATCACAGGATTTGAACGTATATCATTTCAACCTAATTCAGGGGCATCAGGTGAATATACCGGTCTGCTTGTGATAAGGGAATACCTGAAAAGTATAGGACAGGAGCAACGTAATATCTGCCTTATCCCTGCATCCGCTCATGGAACAAATCCGGCAAGTAGTGTTATGGCGGGGTTGGATGTTGTTGTTGTAAAAACTGATGCTGATGGAAATATTGATTTGGCTGATCTTAAAGAAAAAGCTGAGAAATATCGTGATAGCCTTGCTGCTGCTATGATTACATATCCTTCCACACATGGGGTGTATGAAGAGGGCATTCTTGAAGCCATAAAAATCATTCATGATAATGGTGGACAGGTTTACATGGACGGGGCTAATATGAATGCTCAGGTTGGGCTTACCAATCCCGGAATAATTGGCGCTGACGTATGTCATCTAAACCTGCATAAAACTTTTGCAATTCCTCATGGTGGCGGTGGACCTGGTGTTGGGCCAATAGGGGTTGCAAAGCATCTGGTACCGTTCTTGCCAGGTCATCCTCTGGTAAAAACCGGTGGTGATAAGAGCGATCTTGTAGTTGCCGCAGCACCATATGGAAGTGCAATGATCCTGACTATTTCCTACGCCTATATCAAATTATTGGGTGGCAAAGGCTTGACTGAAGCTACCAAATATGCAATGCTAAATGCAAATTATCTTAAGGCACGGCTTGAGAAGGATTATAAGATACTATATACAGGTAAGAAAGGCTGGGTTGCGCATGAGATGATCATTGATTGCAATACTTTTGGCCGTACTAGCGGCGCAGGTGCTATTGATATTGCAAAACGTTTGATGGATTTCGGTTTCCATGCCCCTACAGTTGCTTTCCCGGTTGTAGGGACTTTAATGGTTGAGCCTACCGAAAGTGAATCTTTATATGAACTTGATCGCTTTTGCGAAGCCATGCTGATCATACGTGATGAGATACGTGAAATTGAAGAAGGCAAAATAGCTCTTCAGGACAGTGTAGTGAAAAATGCTCCTCATACCTGCGAAATGGTAGTAACAGACGATTGGAAGTATGCCTATTCCCGCGAAAAAGCAGCTTTCCCTGCACCATATCTCAAAAACGATAAATACTGGCCTTCGGTTACAAGGATTGATGATGCTTTTGGCGACAGAAATCTGGTTTGTACCTTCGAGCCAACTGAGGAAATGATGAAATAATGAGTATTCCTGAGTTATTGAAAATCCGGATATAAGGAATTGTGACTCAGAATTTTGGATTGATTTATAGTTTTTTGGTTTAGCTGTCAAATAGTAGCTTGATTTTCTGAATATTTGGCTGCTCGTATATCTGAGGCACAGTGTTTAGTTCAGAATCTTATTTGTTGACTCTGTTGTTTTCAGTGGGATATTTGTTGGATTCTTCCAGGTATAGGATCCCTTTGTAGCTTCTGCTTCTCATTTAGTTTTTAGTAATTCTAAAGAAAAACGGGATTTCATTATACTAAGGAGTGTATCAAAGCTGCGAGTTGTTTGGCTTGTGCCTGACGGCTGTATTTTAAAACATCAGTAAGTGGTTTTGATTGAAGCTTCTCAGCCGTATATTCATTATACCAAACCTCTAACCATTGAGTCATTGATTCGAGGTCGTGGTATTCAAATGTTCTGCCTCTTTCTGTTTCATTTAATATCTGAGCAGCTTCACCGTCAACAGGCCCTATACATATTACAGGGCGTCCGGTGGCAAGATATTCGAAAAGTTTACCCGTTACTATACCTAGCTTGTTAGGTGTTTGGTTTATCAATAACAGTAAAACTGATGATGTAGCAGCAATTTTTAAAGCTTCAATATGAGGTAGGTATGATATAAATTCTGCATAAGCTTCCAGGTCATATCTTTTCAGGCTTTCTCTCACACTGACATCGGTTTTCCCTACAAATTGCAGTCGAAAGCTTTTTTTGACCATATTGTTTTTTTCTAAGAAATCGGAAATGGCTTTCCAGAGAGTCTCAGGGTTGCGATCGCTATTGATACTGCCAATATGGGTTACAGTGAAATGTTTATCAGATACAACAGGAAGAAATGTAAAGTCATCTTCGTCAAAGCCATTTGGAATGATTTCTACATTTGATGCTCCGAGAAACTTAAGTCTCTCTGCAAGATGACTACCAATGGTTATAACAGAATCGGCTTTGGTAAGTACTTCCTTTTCCAGCATTCTGTGTTTGCGGTCGGCAATTCGGGTAAGTCTTAACTTATCATAAAAATCAATTTCTGTCCATGGGTCGCGAAAATCAGCCAGCCAGGATATATTGGATTTTTTCTTTAATCCCAAAGCAATAAGATGCATTGAATGTGGTGGTCCTGATGAAATTATCAGGTCAACAGGATTGTTTTGCAGGTATTTACTTAGAAACCTTATTGATGGTTTGACCCAGAAACACCTGGCGTCAGGGATGAAAAAATTACCTCTAACCCATACTGAAAGCTTTTCCAAAAATCCAACGCTCTTTTCCTCTTTTAAAAATCCATGTGTGACCCTGACATCTTTTTCCTTACCTGTAAGCTTCTTGTAGATATGATATGGTTCCCAAACAGGTCTTTTTATTACAATCAGATTCTCCGGTATATCATTTAGAAGGGTTTCATCAAAATCGGGTGGTTCAGGATTTTCAGGAGTGTAAATTACAGGTTCGCAATTATGAAGGTGTAGAAATTTTGCAAGTTTTAGCCAGCGCTGTACACCTGCGCCTCCGCTTGGCGGCCAGTAATATGTTATTATTAACACCTTCTTCATTATGTTTAACTTAATTTCCGGAAATACGTGAGTTGAACTTTCTTTTGATCTCAACAGCAATAACTCCCAGAATAAGTAATGCCATCAGCACCGACCCTGCCAGTGATATTTTCTCACCGGTATAGTATGATTTAGGTTCGAACCTGAATTCTATGTCATGTTCACCCGGCGGTAAAATAATAGCCCGCAAAATATAATTAACTCTGAAATGAGGTATTGGATTTCCATCAAGAAATGCATTCCAGCCTTTATCATAATAAATATCTGAAAAAACAGCGATCTGACTGCTTCCTGACGATGCTCTGTAAGTCAGCTTGTTAGGAGCGTATGAAGTAAGCTCAATATTTGCCTCGGGGTCATGCTCCAGTGTTACATTTTTGTAATTGTCTGCAAACCTTTTATCTATAATTGCGTACAGTTCAGGTTCGAAATTATTTAACGCTGCTATTTCTGCATCAGCATTCTCAACTTCTTTATAGCGACTCACTAACCAGGCATTTCCCATAGCTTCGAAATTTACCTGTGCAACCGGCTGCTTGTTTTGGTCAGTTGTGATTATATACTTGGTGTTCAGCATATTCAATACTGCCTCATTACCTTTGCTAATATGATGATCAATTAGATCCTGATATCTTTGAAGTTTTGCTCCGTGATAACCACCTATTGATTTATGGAAATAACTGGTTGAAACTTCGTTAAAAGTGTTTGAAGCCAGATTAAGAACACGAAAATAAGGGTCTACATCCTTAAGAATGATCTCATTGGCAACAGAGGGTTGAAATGGTTTTTCCACTATTCTGCGGTTTACAAAAGCATCATTATTCAGGTAGCGGCGGTCAATTGTCCACATATCTGCAAGAATCAAAGCTGCCAGGATAAGAATAAAAATATATGGTTTTAATTTCCTGAAATAAAAAACGATGATCAATGCAGCTGTAGCAAGTATAAAAGCAAAACTACGTATTGCATCGGCTTTTAGAATGGATATTCTTACAATTTTAAGCTGATTTGCAAACATGTCAACTGTAGCAGCCAGTTCGGGCTGGCTGTTCTTAATATCCTGAAGGCCTGCCATTTCCTGAGAGGTAATGAAACTGAAAAGTGTCTTTGGGGTCAGGAAAAATAGTAGCGCCAAACCACCTGTAATAGTGAATGCAATGATAAATTCAAATATCTTATCTGAGATTATCTGAGGATTGGTGATTATTTCTTTAAGTGCAAGTAGTGCAAGTAATGGCACACACAGCTCTGCAATGACAAGAGTCATTGATACTGCTCTGAATTTATTATATCCAGGAACATGGTCGAGGAAGAAGTTACTGAATGCCATAAAGTTATGACCCCATGCGAGCAGTACTGATAATATGAAGGCAGCTAACAAACCCCATTTAAGGTGTCCTTTTACTATAAACGCTCCCAGTACGAACAGAAAAAATATTATGGCTCCCATATACACCGGACCGGAAGTAAAAGGCTGCTCACCCCAGTAATGATTCTGACTTCCAACCCATTCCTGGTACTGCCTCTCAGTTTTATTAAGTGCATTTTTATTTTCAAAGATTGATTGGGTTACACCGCCCTTAATATTTGGAATAAAAAAAGAAAATGATTCTCCTATCCCATAGCTCCAGCGAGTAGCATAATCCCTGTCGAGCCCGGTGGCAGTTTGAATCCCTTCAGTATCAGTTAATTCCGAACCCCCTCTTATTGTATACTTCGAATATTCCCAGGTGGTTAGCATATTGGTAATATTAACTGTCACAGCAAGCATAAGAGCTATAACCAGCACCCCAATCCCTGAAAAAAATGAGAGCAATTGTTTATTTAAGATTTCATATACCAGCCACGCAATGCCAATTGCAAGAACTAAAAACAATAGGTAATAAGTGATCTGAAAATGATTGGCATTTATTTCCAATGAAAGAAAAATGGCTGACAGTAAACCGCCACTAAGTAGTTTTCCCCGCAATGTCAAAATAATACCAGCCAGCACAGGAGCCATATAAGCTATAGCAACTGCTTTTGAATTATGTCCGGCGCCTATAATAATAAAATGGTATGATGATAAGCCAAAAGCCAATGCCCCCACTATTGAGAGCCATGGACTAACACCGAGCACCAGCATAAGTATATAGAACCCAATGAAGTACAGAAAAATCATGTCGGCAGGACGGGGAAGTCCAAGAGTCATGATTTTATGAAATATATTCGAAATATTATTTTTAAACAGTGTGGATATCTGATAAGCCGGCATACCTCCAAACATTGAGTTAGTCCATAATGGTTCTTCGCCGGTCTTTGCCCTGAAATCACTTATCTCTTTCGACATACCGGTATGATTCATTATATCCGGCTGATATATCTTTTTACCTTCCAAAACCGGTGAAACATAGGCAATGGATAAAACAATGAAAATGACTATTGCTGCAATATGAGGTACAGATTTTTTAACTATTTCCCGGATCATATTAATAAGGTATAATTGAGTTAATTGTTGTCATTAATTTCTACGAAATCTACATATTCGCCTTCCTGATCAGGTTTGTTACCTGAAGTTCCGGACTTCTTCTGATATGTTATATGGATACTTCCTTCCGGTTTTGCCGGTTCTTGCTTGCCCTGATAATTTTGTTGCTGTTTATACATCCACGAATTGAATTTTCGCGACAGAAAATATCGTAGAGAAAGCCTTATTAGTAGCGAAACCAATAAAATTATTGCAATAAATTTAAGCATAGAAAAATATTTTCAGGCAAAAATAAGATATTTAATACTTCCTTAATGTAATTCCGTGTAACTACAATCAGGCTGATTCCCGATCAATCACAATAAGCTACATTTTTTCCGGAACTTCAATTCCAAGCAAGCCCATTGATTTTTTTATAACCTGTCCTGTGAATAACGAAAGTGCAAGCCTGAACTTTGCAAGAACAGGATCAGGTTCATGCAGAATTGAAAATTCATGATAAAACTGGTTGAATTCTTTGGCGAGTTCGTATACATAATTAGCTATAGTTGCCGGACTGTATGAATCACCGGCTTCCTGTACTACACCGGGGAATTCATATAATAAGCGCAACAGGTTTTTTTCCTTATCGGGAATTGACTCTGGCATTTCAGCAATAAGTGAAGGTAAATCCAGAATATCAATGCCATTTTCAACTGCTTTGCGGGCTACAGATCTTATACGGGCATTGGTGTACTGTATAAATGGTCCTGTGTTTCCATTGAAATCAATAGATTCTTTGGGATTGAACATCATTGTTTTTCGTGGGTCAACCTTTAAAATGAAATATTTAAGCGCGCCCAATCCGAGAATATTAAATAACTTATCCAGTTCCTCTTCTGAAAATCCCTCAGTCTTGCCCAGTTCCATCGTAGTTTGTTTTGCTGTATCATACATTTCCTGTATCAGATCGTCAGCATCAACAACCGTACCTTCTCTTGATTTCATCTTTCCGTGTGGAAGCTCAACCATGCCATATGAGAGGTGATGTAATTTATCAGCCCATGGATATCCTAACTGATCGAGAATTATTTTTAAGACTTCAAAATGATAATTTTGCTCATTTCCAACAACATATATCATTTTTTGAGGCTGATACTTTTCATACCTACCACATGCAGTACCCAGATCCTGAGTCATATAAACCGAAGTGCCATCAGCACGCAAAAGTAATTTCTCATCAAGCTGATAACCACTTAGGTCTGCCCATACCGAACCGTCAGATTTTTCATTAAGATATCCTTGTTTTACTCCTTTTGCTACTATTTCTTTTCCATCAAGATAGGTGTCTGATTCATAATCAATAGCATCGAAAGTAATCCCAAGCCTATTATATGTTTTGTCGAACCCTTCATACACCCATCCATTCATCATTTTCCACATATTTCGCACCTCTTCGTCAGCATTCTCCCATTTACGAAGCATTTCACGTGCCTGAGCCATTAATATTGACTTGTTTTCTGCTTCTTCCTGCGATAAACCTTGTTTCATCAGATCCTGAAGTTCAGCCTTATATTGTTTTTCAAACAACACATAATATTTCCCGACAAGATGATCGCCCTTCATACCTACGGTAACAGGGTTTTCATTATTACCCCATAGTTTCCAGGCCAGCATTGATTTACAAATATGTATTCCTCTGTCATTCACCAGATTGATTTTAACAACTTCCTTACCATTGGCTTTCAGTATCTCGGCAAGCGAAAACCCAAGCAGATTATTGCGAATATGCCCAAGATGCAGAGGTTTGTTTGTGTTGGGTGATGAAAATTCTATTAATACCGGCGGCTCATCCTTCCGGGGCTGAAATCCATACTCGGCGTTATTCAGTGCTTCAGTAAAAAATGAGTTCCAAAAATTATCTGTTAGGCTCAGATTAAGGAAACCCTTTATCACATTGTAGCGACTTATAATATCGGAGTGTGAAATCAGCAGGTGTTCGCCAATCTCGTGGCCGAGCTTTTCCGGCGATTTACCTGCAAGTTTTGTCAAACCAAAAAGTACAATTGTAAAATCTCCTTCAAACTCCTTTTTTGTTTTCTGGATCTGAATGGTTTTATCGGAAATGTCCAATCCATAAAGGCTTGCAATAGCTTTTCGGGTTAAATCAGGTAGAATATCGTGAATCATCAGAGTTAAATTATGAGCCGCAAAATTACAGCTTTTATAATATTTTTTATTGTTTTTATAATAATTTGAATAACAGTATATTATGCATGTTTTTCTTGCCAAATAATTTGCCTGTTATTTTTTTGTTTATAAAATTTTAACATTCAATCATTTGCAAAATTACTTAAAAGTCTATCTTTGCAAATTACTGGATTTTGAATGATGTTATTTTTATGGGTTGGGAAGGTTTAATTCAGAGCAATTCAAATACTCTGTTGTTTCCATTAATTTACTCTATATTCCATTGGAAAACAATTTATTAACTCTAAATAATTCTATATTTTTATGAAGAAAAAAGTAATTATTATTGGTGCTGCCGGAAGAGATTTCCACAATTTCAATGTTTATTTCCGGGGTAACCCTGCTTATGAAGTAGTGGCTTTCACTGCTGCACAGATACCTGACATTGATGGTAGAAAATATCCGGCTGAACTGGCTGGTAAGGATCTTTATCCTGATGGGATTCCAATTTATTCACAAGATATTCTTGAAGATCTTATTAAGGAACACAATGTAAATGATTGTGTTTTTGCATATAGTGATGTATCATATAATGACATAATGGGTGTTAGTGCTCAGGTTAATGCTGCCGGTGCCAATTTTGTACTCTTAGGTCCGAACGATACCTATTTAAAGAGTAAAAAACCTGTTATTGCTGTTGGTGCAACCCGTACAGGATGTGGTAAAAGCCAGACTTCACGTACCATTATTGAGCTGCTCATGCAGCAGGGTCTTAAGGTTGTAGCTGTAAGACACCCAATGCCCTATGGCGATCTTGTAAAGCAGAAGGTTCAGCGTTTTGCTACTGTTGAGGATCTGAAACTGCATAATTGTACAATTGAAGAAATGGAAGAGTATGAACCTCACGTAGTTCGCGGTAATGTTATTTATGCCGGAGTTGATTATGAAGCTATTTTACGTGCTGCCGAAAACGATCCTGATGGATGTGATGTTATAATTTGGGATGGCGGAAATAACGATTTTGCATTTTATAAGCCCGACCTTATGGTTACAGTTGCCGACCCTCATCGTGCCGGACACGAACTAAGCTATTATCCCGGTGAGGTAACTTTACGTCTTGCTGATGTAGTAGTTATAAACAAGATTGATACCTCAGGTCCTGAAGATATTCAGACCGTTCGTGAGAATATTGCCAAGCTAAATCCGGATGCAATTGTTATTGATGGTGCTTCACCAATTACTGTTGATGATATTTCAATGATACGCGGAAAACGTGTTCTGGTTGTAGAAGATGGTCCTACTCTTACTCATGGTGAAATGAAACTGGGTGCCGGAACCGTTGCTGCACTTAAATTTGGTGCTGCTGAGCTTGTTGATCCACGCCCTTATGCCGTAGGTAGTCTTGTTGATGTTTTTAAAACATATTCTCATATCGGCGCTCTTCTGCCTGCAATGGGATATGGTGAAAAGCAAATGAAGGATCTGGAAGCTACCATTGCCAATACTGAATGTGATTCAGTGATCATTGGTACGCCTATTGATCTTAATCGTGTTGTTAAAATCAATAAGCCAAACACACGTGTCAATTATGACCTGCAGGAAATTGGTCTTCCTACGTTTAAAGAAGTGATAGCCGATTTTATAAAAGCACATAATTTAAAATAAAAGTTTTAAAAGGCGATTCCAACGGAATCGCCTTTTTTTTAATTTCGAACTCTGATCAATCAAATTTTAATATTTCATACATAAATGAAAAACAGGAGTTTAATATCCATTAGCGATTTTAGTAAAGAAGAGATCCTTCAGTTACTGGATCGGGCCAAAGAGTTTGAAAAAGAACCTATACAAAGGATTCTTGAGAATTATGTTATAGCCACATTATTTTTCGAACCATCTACACGTACCCGCCTTAGCTTTGAAAGTGCAGTTAGCAGGCTGGGAGGGAAGATCATTAGTTTTACTGATTCCATGACTTCGAGTGTGCAAAAAGGTGAGTCTCTGAAAGATACAATCAAAACGGTTTGCAATTACAGCGATTTGATTGTTATGCGTCATCCGCGGGAAGGCAGTGCACGTTTTGCATCTGAAGTAGCTTCAGTACCAGTCATAAATGCCGGTGATGGAGCAAATCAGCACCCAACACAATGCCTTCTTGATCTTTATTCAATTTTTAAAACACAGAAACGACTTGATGATCTGAACATTATGATGGTTGGCGATTTGAAGTATGGCCGCACAGTACATTCGCTTGTTATTGCCATGTGTCATTTTAATACAACTTTTCATCTTGTTTCACCGGAAGAATTGAAATTGCCCGGATCAGTAAAGGTTCACATCAAGAATAAAAACCTTGAATATTATCAATACACTGATCTTATGGAAGCTATCCCCAAAGCTGATATTATCTATATGACCCGGATCCAGAAAGAGAGATTCTCTGATCCAATAGAATATGAAAAAGTAAAAAACAGCTATGTTTTGACTGCTGAAATGCTTCACGCGATCAAACCCAATATGAAGGTGCTGCATCCGTTGCCTCGTGTCAATGAGATCAGCGAAGATGTTGATGAATTGCCTCAGGCATACTATTTTAACCAGGCGCTTAATGGTATTTATGTTCGTCAGGCATTGCTTGCATGTATATTGGGTGTTTGATTTTGTAATATATTAAAAATCAGGATCATGAGTAAAAAGCTAAGAAAAGAATTAAAAGTATCAGCAATAGAGAATGGAACTGTTATTGACCATATTCCTTCAAAAAGCCTGTTTCAGGTAGTTCGTATATTGAACCTCGAGGGTTATGATGATCAGATACTTATTGGTGGCAATCTGGATAGTCAGAAGTATGGAAAAAAAGGAATATTAAAACTTAGTAACAAGTTTTTCAAAAGCGAGGAAATCAATAAAATAGCACTTGTAGCACCAACGGCTACAATTATTGTGATAAGGGATTTTCAGATTATTGAAAAAAGCAATGTTACTATCCCTGACGAAGTCTTTAGAATAGTAAAATGCTTTAATCCAAACTGTATAACCAATCAGGAGAAAGTCAAAACCCGTTTCAGGGTAATTGACAAGGAGAACCTGCGTTTGCAATGTCATTATTGCGAACGCATAACAGCAAAAGATAATATGACCTTTATCTAGCCGCTGCTAGTAAATGGCTAAACCAGATTGATTTTTAATTTTGTTCAAATCTGATTTCGCCATTGCGGGTTCTCATAACTATTTTATTCTCTTTTACAATATTACCTGCCAGTATTTGTTTCGATAAATTATTCAGTACTTCCCGTTGTATAACTCTTTTCAGTGGTCGTGCACCATACTGAGGATCGAATCCCATTTCGGCAAGCAGATTTATTGCATCTTCGGTGTATTCAAATGCTATTCCCTGAGATGAAAGCATGTTAATGACCGTATTGATCTGCATTACAACAATCTCTCTGATTTCTTCCTTTGTAAGAGGGCGGAACATTATGATCTCATCAATTCGGTTAAGAAACTCGGGTCTTATAGTTCGCTTAAGCAATTCAAAAACTTCCTGACGGGCTTTTTCAATTTGTTCTTCCCTGTTATTTTCATTCATGTTCTCAAATCGTTCCTGTATCAGGTGCGAACCAATATTTGACGTCATAATAATAATGCTGTTCCGAAAATCGGCTGTTCTGCCTTTATTATCAGTAAGTCGCCCATCGTCAAGAACCTGGAGTAAAATATTAAACACATCGGGATGGGCTTTTTCTATTTCATCCAGTAATACCACAGAGTAGGGGCGACGTCTGACTTTTTCAGTAAGCTGTCCGCCTTCATCATACCCAACATAACCCGGAGGCGCACCAATAAGTCTTGAAACAGTATGTCGTTCCTGATACTCTGACATATCAATACGTATCATTGCATTTTCATCGTTGAACAAAAACTCAGCAAGAGCTTTTGCCAGTTCTGTTTTCCCAACACCTGTAGTACCCATGAATATAAATGAACCAACCGGACGTTTTGAGTCCTGCAATCCGGCCCGACTTCTTCTTATAGCATCGGAAAGTGCTTCTATAGCCTCGTCCTGACCTACAACTCTTTTATGAAGTTCGGTTTCAAGATTCAACAGTTTCTCTCTTTCATTCTGTAGCATTCTGCTTACAGGGATACCTGTCCAGCGGGAAACTATTTCGGCAATTTCTTCTGAACCAATTTCTTCGTTCACCATTGGGTTATCACCCTGAATGTCACGGAGTTTTAACTTCAATTCTTCGAGTTTGTTTTCTGATTCTTTAATACGTCCGTAACGCAGTTCGGCGACTTTCCCATAATTGCCTTCACGCTCAGCCTGTTCGGCTTCAAGTTTATAATCTTCAATATTCTTTTTTTGCTGCTGGATTTCTTCAACCACAGCTTTTTCTGACTTCCATTTGGCTTGTAAATTATTATGCGTTTCATTCAGATTTGCAAGATCTCTGTTGAGCTGTTCCAGTTTTTCCTTGTCATTCTCACGTTTAATGGCTTCACGCTCAATTTCCAGTTGTCTTATCCTGCGGTCGGTTTCATCCAGTGCTTCAGGTACTGAATTTATTTCCAGCCTGAGTTTGGCAGCAGCTTCGTCAATAAGGTCAATTGCTTTATCGGGCAGGAAGCGGTCAGTAATATATCTTTGTGAAAGCTCCACAGCCGAAATAATAGCCTCATCTCTGATACGCACCTGATGATGGGTTTCATAACGTTCTTTCAGCCCGCGTAAAATTGAGATGGCATCCATGGTATCAGGTTCATTGATCATTACTATCTGGAACCTGCGTTCAAGAGCTTTATCCTTTTCAAAATATTTCTGATATTCTTTTAAAGTAGTTGCTCCTACAGCACGAAGTTCACCACGGGCGAGGGCAGGTTTAAGGATATTGGCAGCATCCATAGCACCTTCACTTGCTCCGGCACCTACCAGAGTGTGTATTTCATCAATGAACAGGATAACTTCACCATCTGATGCAATTACTTCTTTAACAACACTTTTTAATCTCTCCTCAAATTCTCCCTTGTATTTTGCACCTGCAATTAAAGCTCCCATGTCGAGAGAAAATATTCTTTTACTCTTCAGATTTTCCGGCACATCCCCATTTATGATCCTGTGAGCCAAGCCCTCGGCTATTGCAGTTTTGCCCACTCCAGGCTCACCTATCAGAATAGGATTGTTTTTTGTCCTACGTGATAGGATCTGTAAAACCCTGCGTATTTCATCATCACGTCCGATCACCGGATCCAGCTTTCCTTGTCTTGCAAGTTCATTAAGGTTACGGGCATAGCGGTTTAAAGCATTATAGGTGTCTTCTGCACTTTGACTTTTTACTGTACTTCCCTGACGCAATTGCTTAATGGCTTCTTTCATGGCTTTTACAGTTATACCTTCCTCTTTGAGAATATTTGCCGTACTGTCATTTCCCTGAACCAATGCCAGCAATATATGCTCAATAGCAATGAAATCATCATTGAATTCTTTCAGAAAACTACCTGCTTTAGTAAGGGTGCTGTGAGTATCATTGCTCAAATATTGATTTCCTTCACTTACTCTGGGAAAACTTTTGAGCAGTGTTTCGATCTTTTGGTTTATACGATCTGTATTAGCACCTAACTTTTTAAAAAGATAAGGCGTAACGTTATCGTCAACATTTAGAATGCCTTTCAGTAAATGCACATTTTCAATTGCCTGATGTTGCATCCCGGCAGCGATTTCCTGTGCTTTCTGAATTGCTTCCTGCGATTTTAATGTGAAATTATTAAGATTCATATTTTTTATTTTTTAATACCTTTCTTATGTTGAACTATTATCGTTGCTATTGCTTTCAAAGATTATTCCAATAGCTTCAACCCTAATAATCATGTAATTATGGCATAAGACGAGAATTTATTTCTGACAAAATGTCTGTTTTATGGTGTTTGAAAAATAATTTTGAAATTTCTTAGTTTGGAATGGAATGAAACTTCTTAAGAACTCAAACGTTAATATCCTTATAAATTCTGTTATTATGAAGTGTTTTAAGTCTAACATAAAATCTCTTTATACGTTGAGATTTGTGCTTGTTAACATTTTTCTGTTAATTTCAATAGCTTCGTATCCACAACTTTATGATACACGAACCACTATTCAGAAATTTAATGCAGCTTTTCAGGTGGTTAGCATGGCTTATGTTGATAGTGTGAATCATCAGGAACTTACTGAGAATGCTATTCGTGGGATGCTAAAAGAGCTTGATCCTCATAGTGTTTATATGACAAAGGAAGAGATTCGTAAAGCAAATGAGCCTCTGATTGGTAATTTTGATGGTATTGGGGTGCAATTTCAGATTTATAAGGATACTATACTGGTGATTACTCCGGTTCCCGGTGGTCCAAGTGATAAACTTGGCATTATGGCCGGTGATAAGATTGTTAAAATAAACGGAGAAGATGCCACAGGTCCGAAAATTAATAATGAATATGTCATGGAACGCCTGCGTGGAAAAAAAGGAACAGAGGTTGACATTACTATATTTCGCGATGGTCAGAAGGACTTACTTGACTTTACTATTGTAAGAGATAAGATTCCTTTGCACAGTATTGACGCTTCTTTTATGGTCTCTTCTGAAACAGGTTATATTCGTCTTAGTCGTTTTGCACGAACCACTATGAAGGAATTTGCTGACGCGGTTAATTCATTGAAAAGTAAGGGAATGCAAAATCTTATTCTCGATTTACGTAATAATTCAGGTGGTTTTCTGGATGTAGCAGTTGATTTGAGCGATGAGTTTCTTGATAATGAAAAAATGATAGTTTATACTGAGGGGTTAAAAAGTCCGAGACAGGATTTTAAAGCTACTAGTAGGGGTGCATTGCATAACGGAAAGATCATTGTGTTGATTAACGAAGGTTCTGCTTCCGCTAGTGAGATAGTTTCAGGTGCTATACAGGATTGGGACAGAGGGCTGGTAATGGGCAGACGCTCATTTGGAAAAGGTCTGGTTCAGCGTCCGTTTACTTTACCTGACAGTAGTGTGATTCGCCTTACAACAGCCAGATACTATACTCCGGCGGGCAGAAGTATTCAAAAACCATATAATGAAGGTGTGGCTCAATACCGTAAAGAGTTACAAAAGAGACTTGAGCATGGCGAAATGGTGCATGCTGACAGCATCAGGTTTCCGGATTCACTGAAATTTCTCACAAATAATAAAAGAGTCGTTTACGGCGGCGGAGGCATTATGCCAGATATTTTCCTGCCTGTTGACACTGCATTTAATTCAAAATATTACAATAAGCTCTCAAGGAAGGGTGTTTTTAACAGCTTCACTCTTGAATATATGAGCAAAAACAGACGTAGTCTTGAAACAGATTACAGCGATGTTGATGATTTTAATATCAAATTTAATGCTGACAAGGCTTTCCTCGACAGTTTCGTGGCTTTTGCCGAAAAAGAAGGAGTGGCTAAAGATGAAGAAGGCTTACAGGCCTCAGGAATGTATATTGTAGCTATGCTTAAAGCTCTGATAGCGCGTAATTTATTTGACACAAGTGCCTATTATGTGGTGATCAGTAGTATAGATAAGGAACTTCAGCAAGCAATAAAAACTATGAGTGACGATAAAGCATTCAAGAATATTCTGGTAAATAATCAATAAAGATAAATCTATATTCGGTATTAAGAGCCTGACAGAAAGATTGATTGCTTTATGAAGTTAATCCTTAACTGGTTGAGAAGAACTTGTTAATCAGTATTTCAAATTAATAGTTTAAATTAATAGGCTTTGGGTTGTCCTTTAATAATAACCCAAAAAGTCAGGAATATGATCTTAAGATCCATATTGAACGACCAGTTTTCGATATAATTCACGTCGTATTCTACTCTTTTTTTAAGTTCTGAAAGCTTTCTTATCTCACCTCTATAGCCGTTTACCTGTGCCAGTCCTGTGATCCCCGGTTTAACGCTGTGCCTGAGCATATATCCCCTGATAATTTTTCGATATGCATTTGTATGTTTGAGCATATGAGGGCGGGGGCCAACTATTGACATCTCACCTTTGAACACGTTAATAAACTGGGGTAATTCATCAAGGCTGGTTTTGCGAAGAATTCTGCCAAGTGGAGTGACTCTCGAGTCGTTTTTAGTTGCGCGTTTAATATCAGCTTCTTTGTTTTTACGCATTGTGCGGTATTTCAGACAATAAAACTCATTGCCATCCAGACAGGTACGGCGTTGTTTGAAGAATACTCCTCCTTTGCGATCGAAAATATCTAATATTAATAATAAAGGAGTAAGCCAGGAAAGTACCCCAATGATCATAATTATCGAAATAATTAGATCGAAGGATCTCTTTATCAGACGATTATACCAATAATTCAAAGGTCCGGGATGAATCTGCATCACAGGTACCGTATCATAATTGATAAGCTCAGTTGATTTATATGCAAAATATCCAAGATCAGGTACTATCCTGACTTTTACAGCATAATCAGATATCATTTCTGAAATGTCAGCCATAGAAGGATGAGGGATTTTGTTCCAGTCAACATATATCTCATCAACCTGATTGTTCTTAATAAAATCTTGTAAATCAGTCCAGTCACCAATTATTTTCTTTTTTTTATTCTTATTATCATCGAAAAAACCAACAAAACGGTATCCATGCCATTTATTTGTAAGAAAATATCTTTGTAATTCGCGGGTTTTGGGTGTGTAACCCAGGATGATGACATTTCTGAAATTAAATCCAAGCTTGCGATATATGAGAAATGCATAATATAGTGCAAACTTCCACGAGATCAGTAAAATAAAGAACAGAGGAAAGATGTATTTTATGTATGATCTGGGATAATAATCCAGTGATGTAAGCTGGAAATACATCAGAAAAAGGAAGAAGAAAAATACAATAATCTTGATGTAAGCAAAAAATGTGGATTTTTTTGATGTGTTCCTGTCAATATTATGAGCGCCAAATGAAAACACAAGAACAAACCAGCAAAAATTCAGAAATGCATAAAAGGCAATATATTTTGATTCCAGACAGGCTACATTGTGTCCTATTAAGCAATAGCCTACGACAAAAAGCAGATTAAGAATAATAAAATCACCGGTAAGGGAAATAAGAGGTATATAGCGGGAGTATCGTATTGGCATAGAATATGCGGTTTTTTAGCAGCGTAAAATTAAACAAAATTTATAATCCGGAATGAATAATTTATTTTTTTGTAAAATAATGTTGATTTGCAAGTTTTTTTTAATTTTAATCGATTTATTGTGTTTCTTGTAATATATTGTATATCACGAAGATACGCGATAAGGTGTTGGTTGGAGTTGTTAAATGTATGTTAAAATTAAACTTTTTTTGAAAATATTTTAATTTAGGTGTTGGATTTAGCAAAACTTGTTGTATATTTGCAGCATCTAAAAATGTTTTTACTGAGCATGGGTATAAAACGTAACAATTATAATGTGTGCTGTAATCCTCAGGCATTCAAATGGCTGCAGAGGCTTACGCTTATTTTTGTTGTGTTTTTCATTAGCTCATTCACATTTATGGCTTTGGCAGAAGATTGCATAAAACAATATTATGATCGTGAAAATATTGTTATTGCCGGTGAAAATCAGGATTTTACAGTATGTGGTAATGAATCTGTAAGGATCACTGCAGGGCAATCGGTTGTTTTGCTTCCGGGTACGCATTTAGTAGCAGGGGCAAAGGTTCATGTGGAAGTCATTCCTGAAGCCAGGCCCGAAGAAACAGTTGAAACCAACTCCTTCATGAAAAATCCGGAGTTGAAGGCCTCACCGTTTATTTATGAAAAGACCAGTGAATTTGCTTTATCTTCTGATAAGCAAATTATTGATATAGCAGGCAATGGTTTGCTTGCTGTTGTTCCTTCTGTTAATAATTATTCAGGTAGTAAGTTGCCCACAGGTTTCAGAATATCTTCTATAACTGAAAATCTGTTAAATCAGTCTGTTGCTTTAATGGGATACCTGCCTGTTCTTTCGTTTGGTGCAAGACCTGAAACCATTATGGTTATGCGAACCTGAAAGGCTGATTTCGTAAACAAGTCAGATTGATGATAATTTACTGATAGTTTACATACGCCATTACAGGTTATTTCGCAGTACCTGTATTCTTAATTTATTATTACTGCGAAAAATTTTATTTAATCTTTAAATTTTAAAAATTATAATTATGAAAAAATATATCGTTTTATTAGGTTTGGTACTATTTATTGGCGGTACTGCAATGGCACAGTGGACAAAAACTGGCACAACAATTCACCCAACAACTCTGTCTGATAAATTAGGTATTGGAACTAATAATGCAGAATTTCCTTTATACATTCTTGATCAAGCAGTTGGTACAATTGCTGCTCAGGAAAAGGTTGTTAATCATACTGGAGGTGCCGCACTCTTAATGCGTAAAGCAAGAGGTACTGTTGCTGCAAAAAGCACTCCATTAAATAATGATATTATTGGTGGTCTTTTTGGACAAGCATGGGATGGATCAGCATATAGAAATGTTGCTACAATGAGGTTCTTAGCTGATGGAAATTTATCAGCTGGAAATTCATCCGGTAAAATTGTATTTCAGACAACACCTACTGGCTCAACTGCATTAGTTGACAGGATGGTAATCAACAATGCAGGTAAAGTTGGAATAGGTGTTACTGATTTTACCAAACTTGGTGATGCATTACTTGGTGTTAATGGAAAGATCCTTGCCACTGAAGTAGAAGTTAAATTATTTGGAAACTGGCCTGATTTTGTTTTCTTAAAAGATTATAACCTTATGCCATTGAATGAAGTTGAACAATTTATTAACGAAAATGGCCATTTACCAAATGTTCCCAGTGAAGTACAGGTTAAGGAAAATGGTATTAACCTCGGCCAAATGAACGCTGTTCTGCTTCAAAAGATTGAAGAACTTACCCTTCATATTATTGATCTGAATAAGAGAATTTCTGAACTCGAAAAATAAAATTGATTGATCAATAAAATAAAACCCCGTCAGTTATGATACTGACGGGGTTTTTTATTTCTCCACCGGTTAAAACCGGCAGCAATTAATCATTAAAATAACATAAACTTGATTTATTCATGATTCAACATTCTTAAAAAGCTGCCAATAGGCATTTACTATCTTATCCCAATTGTATTGATTTTTAATCTTAAGAATATTATTAGCGATATTTAGCTGCTTATCCGGTTCTTTGTCTGTTTTATTAATTATTTCAGAGATATCTTGTTCAGAAGAAAAATACCAGGCATTTTCTTTTAAAACTGATTTATTGAACGGATTATCGTGAGCGCAAATAAGAGCTGAGGCAGCCATTGCTTCAAGTAATGACGGGTTAGTGCCACCGGATGAATGACCATGAAAATACATACGACAATAGTGTCGTAACGAATTAAGAATGTCACGGTCAAATATGCCTTCAGTGAAAATTATATTTTGGTTGTGATATTTTTTTACGAGTAATTGCCCATATTTGTTTTTAGTATTTCCAACAACTACTAATGGGAACTCAGAGTCTGAATTTAGAAAACCTGTTATTATTTCTTCCACATGATTATCGGCTTGCATTCTGGCTATCAGCAAATAGTAACCATCAGGCTGGATATTGAATCTATCAATTAGTTTGACATTAAATTCATTCGGCATTTCTGCTCCATACGGAATAAAAACGGAAGATTTATTATATTCTGCTTCTAGATATTCTTTAATAGCTTCAGAATCTGCAACTAATGTATCGGAACTTTTTACAGCAAGCTTTTCTGCATATTTCAGGAATGCTCTCACTGGCTTGCTGTATTTACTTCGCTTCCATTCCAGACCGTCCATGTTTGTAATGATTCTGGGAGCAGATGGTAGCAGCCAATGCCAGATTGAATTACTGGTATAACCTAATTGCAGGATAATATCGAAATTTCGCTTGCGGCTGTCGTGAATACAGTTCAGGTCATAAATAAATTGCCCTATTGTACCAATACGGTCTTCAGGATCATAACAATGAATGAGATTGACGCCTTTCCAGGTCTTCTCACGATAGGGATGAGTATGGGAATTATACACCCAGACTTGTTCTCCAAGCTTCACCAATTCGGGGGCAAGGAACTCAGCAAACTGCTCAAACCCTCCATAATGATTAGGTATTCCACGACTACCCAGTATTCCTATTCTCATATAAAAAGCCTTTTAAACAGTTTTGCGGGATATGCAATTGTAGATAAAATCAGATAAAAATTTTTTTTTAAGAAACATTGGGTTATCTGATACTTGCGGTAGTAATAGATATGCTTGAAATACAGCCAGATTCTTAATTTACCCGTTTTAGTACCGAAAATCTGATCACGAAATAGAAATGTTTGTTGAATATCTTCTAATTTAATATTGCTTGTCGAGCTTCCGGAATGAACACGAATGAGATAAAGAGGCTCAGGTATGTTTGCAAAAATATGACCAGCCCTTGCCATACGGGCAAATAATTCATAATCTTCTCCCGGATATATTTTCTGGTACCGGTATTCCTTATATACGTTGCTTTTACCACATACAGTTGCGTGAAGCACTCCATGTTCACCTTTTATTATAGTTTGAAGTATATTTTTATGTTGCAGTGGAAAATTAGTTTTATTATGGATGTTTTTTGGGTCATCAATAAAGTATAAAGCATTAGAACCAATGATGTCTATTTCAGGGTGTTGTTCAAGAAAGAAAACTTGTTTTTCAATTCGTTCCGGCATTAAGATATCATCAGGATCAGCTCTCATTATATATTTCCCTGTTGCTGATTCCAGCCCTTTATTCAATGCAGCAGTAAAGCCCTGGTTTTTTTCAAATTTAATGACCTGTAGGAAATCAAGGTGTTTAAAGCCATTCAGTATCACCATTGAATCATCTGTTGAGCCATCATCAACTACAATCAATTGTTTTGGCAGCCAGGTGGATTCAATGATACTTTGAATAAAAGTGTGAAGATATATACCATTATTATAATTAGCAGCAATAATGGATACATCGGCAACTGGTTTCATAAATACAGAAATATGGCTTTAAAGTTTAATAATTAAGAAAGAATTAAATTGAGCTTATATTATTTGGCTATCAGAAACATATTTTTATATATTTGCGTCTCACGATAAAATAAACAATAGGAAGGAGTAATTATGAATAAAAAAGTATTACTTATTATCGGTATTATCATTCTGATCATTTCGCTCATTATTGATTATATTGGGTTAGGCTTTAATCCCGGATTTGGTGCGGGGCAAATAGCCGGAGTGCTTATAGGCCTAGCTTTAATTGTTATTGGTATTACCAAGAAAAAAGCAAAGAAATAACAAAGCTTACATTTCAAAATTTTATTTTTGAAACAGGCTTCTCACCATTATCCGGTTTAGTGGTGAAGCAATAAAATGTAGGAGGGACCTTAAAGAAAAAGGTTTTTTCTGAAAACATATCTTCAACCATCGGTTATATACAACTTTAATAAGTTCATGATGGTTTATTTCTTGTAAATCCCTGTTTAATTCTAATAAATAGATTAAAAATTGTTCTGTTTCCTTTACTAATGATGATTCGTTAAACAGGGTGTCACCTTTTATATAAAGAAGTAATTCTTTATGTCTGTCCGATAAATCGTATCCCAATGTATTAAATATGTAATCAAAGACTTTTATGTCCCTGCCAGCCATTTTCTGTTTTTGCTTTTGTGTAATGCTACTATCATGAATACGATATTTCAGCAGATATTCAGGGTAATTCCAGACTTTATACTTTCTTGATATTTCGAACCACATTTTATAATCTTCCACAGCATCAAAGCCTTTGGTATAATTGCCCGTAGGCAGAGCCTCACGTCTGATAACAACAGCAGATTGAATAAAATAGTTGCGAAACAGCAGAATGACCGGTATTCTGTCAGCAGGTGCATTTACTTTCCATTTTTTCTTCAACTTTTTGCCATTTTTGTCAATAAGTAATGCCCATGAACCAATAATGCCATAGTCTTTATTATTTTCCAAAAAATTGATCTGTTTTTGGAATTTATCTTTTTCAGCAATATCATCGGCATCGAATGGAGCAATATAGCGTCCCCTAGCCAGTTCAATACCTCTATTGCGACTAAAAACTATGCCACTGTTCTGTTCATTTGTTATTAATCTAATCCTTTCATCATTAAAGGATTTAACTATATCAATACTTTTATCAGTACAGCCGTCATCAACAATAATTAATTCAAAATCATAGAAAGATTGATTTAGAAGACTTGAAACAGCTTCAAAAATAAAAGGTTCTGCATTGAACACAGGCATGACTATACTAAGTACAGGCTCTGACATCAATCAAATAATTTTTTTGTTTATCTGCAATTCGCTTATCTTTGCCGGTTCGAAGCTAAGCCATAATATTATTGGTTCTACGATTTTATCCAATTATTTCAGATTTTGAAAGCTGCCATTATTATACCGGTTCATAACAGCATTGATTATACCAGGAAATCAATGCAACGCTTAATGTCATCATTGGCAAATGTTGATGAATCAGATTGGCAATTTCCGGTAATCGTTGTTGATGATGGTTCTACTGATGGTACTTCAGAATGGCTTGCAAAACATTACCCTCAGATACATCTTTGCCATGGCGATGGAAATCTTTGGTGGAGCGGAGCAATAAATATGGGGATGAAATATGCATTGGAGCATCTTAAGGCTGATTATATAATCTGGTGGAATAACGATATTTTGCCAGCCGACGATTATTTTCAGAACGTTGTAAGATTACTTAATGAATTTGAAAGCCCTATTGTTATTGGTTCGAAAATATATTTTGCTGACCAGCCTGATCTGATCTGGTGTTACGGAGGGTATTTCCATAAATCCTGGGGTCATAGTTATATGCACGGTAATGGGCAGAACGACGGTCAAGCATTCTCAATAAGAAAGGAAGCCGATTGGCTTCCGGGAATGGGTACTGTATTACATCGTGAAATAATTGAGAAAACCGGAATGCTGAATTTTGATGACTTCCCTCAATATCACAGTGATATTGATTATTGCTGCAGGGCGAGGATCATGGGATATAAGGTAATAGTTGTTCCTGAGCTAAAAATATGGAATCATACTGAACACAGCGGGAGAGGTCATGAATTTAAGTTTCGGAAATTAATTCCGGGCCTTTATGATATTAAATCAATCCATCATTTTAATAAAGAATGGAAGCTATATCGCAAATATGCTCCCACTCCGTTAGCTTATTTAATACTTGTTAAAAAATATATTGGATATTTTGTGAAGTTTGCGCTAGGCAGGAGAAAAGAAGCTAATGATAGATAAAGGCGTCGAATAGGCGTTTATGAGACGTAGTTGTTGTATACCCGTTCTATTCCGGTTCTGAGTTTTATTGCAGGCTTCCAATTCAGGCTTTGTAACAGACTTACGTCAAGTTGTTTCTTAAAGGTTCCATCAGGTTTTGAGCTATCCCAGATAATATTTCCACTGAAGCCTGTAATTTCTTTTACTAAATCAGCCAGCTCTTTAATTGTTTGATCAATGCCGGTTCCAATATTTATATGCGTCTCGCCAAGATCTTTGTACAGCGTTGATGCCTCTATGTTTTCCATGATATAAACGCATGCATCAGCCATATCTTCAACATGAAGAAACTCTCTGTAAACATTCCCTGTTCCCCATAATGTTACAGAAACTGAATTATCAGGACTTTTAATAATACCGTATTTTGAAAGAATCTTTATAATGTCAATTTCAGGCGCATTCCCAGATATCCCTTCAATAGGCTTTTGATTAAGATCTTTTTTTAGAGCATCCCAGTTCCCACTCATCAGGCATTTTCCAAGATGCATTTTCCGTATCAAGGCGGGGAGAACATGTGATTTTTCAAGATCATAATTATCATTGGGACCATATAGGTTTGTAGGCATAACTGAAATAAAATTACTACCATATTGCCTGTAATAATTTTCACACATTTTAATGCCGGCAATTTTGGCAATTGCATAAGGCTCATTGGTCTGTTCCAGGATTCCGGTTAGCAAAGCATTTTCCTTCATAGGCTGAGGAGCATTTTTAGGATAAATACAACTACTTCCGAGAAATAGCAGTTTTTTTGTACCGAACTTGTGTGCAGAATGAATTATGTTGTTCTGGATCATGAGGTTTTCGTAAATAAACTGTGCCCTATAAGTATTATTTGCTACAATGCCTCCAACTTTAGCTGCTGCGTCAAAAACATAATCCGGTTTTTCAGCTCTAAAAAATTCTTCAACAGCTTCTTGTCTTGTCAGATCAAGTTCATCAAGACTTTTTACAATAAAATTGTTATAGCCTTTGGCTGCCAGATTTCTGTGTATAGCTGATCCTACCATACCCAGGTGCCCAGCAATATAAATTTTATCAGACTTTTGCATAATAATATGTTTTTTATTTTTCTTGATAGCTTGTTAAATATCAGAAAACTATATTAATAATCATGTCTTTCATGATTTATTTCTTTTAAAGAAGCAAATATCATGTGGCCATCCTTAATCATTGGTTATTCATGAAATAATCATAAATGTTATAAATATCCGGATGATGGATTATGCTTTACTGTCTTTCCACAGCTTTCTTATAATCTGCTTCTACCATGATCCTTACCAATTCTTTAAATGTTGTTTTGGGTTCCCAGCCAAGGATTCTTTTAGCTTTAGAATAATCGCCAAGCAGGAAATCAACTTCAGTGGGGCGATAATAACGAGGATCAATCCCTACAACTTGTTTTCCGCTGGATTTAAGAATTCCTTTTTCATTAACACCTTTGCCTTCCCATATTATTTCATCACCCAGGACTTTGAATGCTTCTTCCACGAATTCGCGAACTGTATGTGTTTCGTTAGTTGCCAGAACGAAATCATCAGGTTTTTCGGATTGAAGGATTTTCCACATACCTTCAACGTATTCAGGAGCATAACCCCAGTCACGTTTGGAATCCATGTTGCCAAGTAAAAGCATATCTTGTTTCTTAGCCATTATTCGGGAAACTGCCACACTGATTTTGCGGGTAACAAAAGTTTTGCCCCGTCTTTCACTTTCATGATTAAACAAAATTCCGTTGCAGGCAAAAATATTATATGCTTCACGGTAATTCACAACGATCCAATAAGCATACAGTTTTGCAGCTGCATAAGGACTTCGGGGATAAAACGGGGTTTTCTCTGTTTGAGGTATTTCCTGAACTAGACCATAAAGCTCTGAAGTGGAAGCCTGGTAAAATTTAGTTTTTATGCCTGATTCTTTAATGGCATCAAGAAAGCGAAGGGTACCCAGACCATCAACCTCAGCCGTGTATTCAGGAACTTCAAAAGAAACCTGTACATGACTTTGCGCCCCAAGGTTATATATTTCATCAGGGTTAGACTTCTCAATTAACCTGTTTAGATTACTCGAGTCTGTCAGATCGCCATAATGCAGAAACAAACGTTTATTAAGAATTTCTGGATTATTGTAAAGATGATCTATACGAAAAGTATTAAACGAACTGGAACGACGGATTATTCCATGAACTATATAGCCCTTGTCAAGAAGAAGTTCAGTAAGATAACTTCCGTCTTGTCCTGTAATACCTGAAATCAATGCAGTTTTATCCATAATTGATAGTTAAATAATAAAATATGAATTTGAATTAGTAATTAATTTTAATTAATGTGTGGAAACATACTTATCATGCAACACTGGTTTTGTGCAAATGTTTAATTATTGAGGTAAATGATTAAAAAACTTAAGATTGCAGAAAGATATGAAAAACCTGAGAAATTCGATCAGTTGATGTTATAATAACTGATGATTTAAGAATACGTGATTATTCAACAGTAACTGATTTTGTCAGATTTCGGGGCTGATCAACATTACTGCCACGTAACACAGCTAAATGATATGATAACAATTGTAATGGTATTGTTGCCAGCAGTGGTGAGAGCAATTCATCTGTTTCAGGTATTTCAATTGAGTAATCTGCCATTTTACCTATTATATCATCGCCTTCGTTAACAATGGCTATTACAACACCTTTGCGTGCCTTAACTTCCTGGATATTACTAACAACTTTGTCATAAATGGTCTTGTTAGTAGCTATTATTACTACTGGCATTTCCTGATCAATCAATGCAATAGGACCGTGTTTCATTTCAGCAGCAGGGTATCCTTCGGCATGTATGTATGATATTTCTTTTAACTTCAACGCACCTTCCAGCGCTACCGGAAAATTACATCCTCTTCCCAGATAGAGGGCGTTTTTTGAATTTTGAAATTTCTCTGCAATTTTTTTAATCAAATGATCAGACTTCAATACTTCTTCTACCTTTCTAGGTATGGTATCCAGCTCGTGCAGAAGATGGTGAAACCTTGAATTTGGTATAGCTCCCCGCTGACTTGCAAGTCTAAGTGCAAGCATTACAAGGATAGTTACCTGAGCCGTAAATGCTTTGGTAGAAGCAATTCCGATTTCAGGTCCTGCGTGGGTATATGAACCGGCATGAGTAGCCCTTGCAATTGAACTGCCGACCACATTGCATATTCCAATAATGGTTGCACCACGTGATTTTGCCAGTTCTATTGCAGTGAGTGTATCGGCGGTTTCGCCGGATTGTGAAATTGCAATCACCACATCATCTTCATAAATGACCGGGTTACGGTAACGAAACTCAGAAGCATATTCTACTTCTACGGGTATTCTTGCAAGTTCTTCAATAAGATACTCACCAACAAGTCCGGCATGCCAGGAAGTACCACATGCCACGATGATTATTCTGCGTGCATTAACCAGTTTTTTTTCATATTCAAGGATGCCGCCAAGTGTTACTATTCCTTCATTTAATTTTACCCTTCCACGCATACTGTCACGGATCGAACGTGGCTGTTCATAAATCTCCTTAAGCATAAAATGCTCAAACCCACCTTTTTCCAGTTGACTAAGGCTGAGTTCAAGTTTTTGCAGATAAGGCGTTTTCTCCACATTCGCCACTGTTTTGATTTTTAAACCCTCCTTTCTATTTATAATGGCAATTTCTTCATCTTCGAGATATACAACATCACGTGTATAATCAATAATAGGAGTAGCATCAGAAGCAATAAAAATTTCATCATCACCAATTCCTATTATTAATGAACTGGCTTTTCGGGCAGCAATCAACGTGTCAGGATCATGTTTTGATAAAACTACTATGGCATAAGCACCAACTACCTGGTTTAGTGCCATTTGCGTTGCTTTGGTAAGGTCAGCTCCTTCATTTAGCATGATATCCTCAATCAAATGGATCAACACTTCGGTATCAGTTTCACTTTCAAACTTATAGCCTCTTGATTTGAGTTCTTTTTTAAGTAGTGTATAATTCTCAATAATACCATTGTGAATAATAGCGAGATTACGGGTTGAAGAATAATGAGGATGTGCATTGATATCGTTTGGCTCACCATGAGTTGCCCAACGGGTATGAGCCATGCCAACGCTACCTGTAATCTTTTTTCCTTTTATCTGCTTTTCAAGTTCAGCGACTTTACCGAACATTTTGTACAGTTGAATATCACCATCAAGAATGGCGACACCTACACTGTCGTAACCCCTGTATTCAAGACGGTGCAAGCCTTTCATCAGCAAGGGATATGCCTGACGATGACCTATGTATGCTACTATTCCACACATAATAAAATTGTTCTTGTTAAAGTTAAGCCGGTTATCCCTTGAATCAAAATGCAGATGCAGGCATTATTAATCCATATTATAAATTGTTCTGTTGTATTTAAGAAAGGGACTGTTAATAATTCTCAAGTTTACAGCTTGACTATTTTTATAATTTCAAAATTACTTCCGGCGAATAATCTCAATATATACATTCCCTCAGGATATTCGCTAAGGTTTAGAGTATAATTGCCTGAACCCGAAATGTTTCTGCTTAGCATTTTTTCACCGGTAAAATTGTAAACTTCAAAAAAGCATGATTCGTTATCTGACAACGAAACTATTGTAATATTGCCATTTGTGGGGTTTGGATAAACATTAAATAGCCGGTCATCGCTATTTGTATTTTTGATTGAAGATGTTGAACCACTATTATCTGCAGCTATTATACTCTTTTCCTGACCACAGTATTCGTTAGTAGTATCAATCCAGGCATGGAAGAATGCTCCTTGATTTATCTGAACTGCAGGATTGAAGATAATATTTTCTCCTGCAACAATGTTTACCATAGCTTCATTTTCAACTATAAATGAAGTTCCGTTTCCGGCAAGGATAATTGTTTTTGTTGCAGCAAAACATGTATCTGTTGTATTGTTGAATGTGAGATTCTGGAGCAATAATGTCTCAGGCAGTTCAGTTTTAGCTTTGGCAAGTGCAAATATGCCGGGAAGGGCAAATTCTTCAGTTGAACATATTTTGTTTCCTTCAATCAAACCACCAAGATTAATCCACATATCGTTTTCAAATTTTGCAATACGTAGAAGTTCGGGGTTTAATTTAGCTGCCTCTTCATCGAATAGAATTTTAATTTTGCTTTCCAGGATATCAGGATTACCTAAGAATGACAACTGATACAAATTGTTTTCTATCAACGAACCGAGTTCTTCATCAAGAACATAGCCCATCGGGTCAAAGTCAATAGCTCTGCCAATATATTCTGTTTCATTGGTGTTGCCGTGTTCCGGTTCAAAAATAAATGGTGCATATAAGCTGGTATTTCCTACAGGAAAGAACAGTTCCGTACTCTGCTCATTATTAGTTTTTATTGAAAACTGGCCATTGATGTATTTATCAGTGTCATACCCGGTGCTTATTGCATTCAGTCCCATCTTTACCATTGAGTTTTCTGAAAGGTGCAGGATCCCGTTCATGAAAACAAGTTCAGAGCTTATATTTGCAATTGCATCCATTTGTATACCGGCAGGATTATCAATGATAAACTTTTTGGTATTCAATGTCTTGCTTAGCTCAACTATCTGTTGATCTGAACCATTAAACCTAATGTACCTGGTTTCGTCAATAGTACCTGCAAATCCTTCCTCAATTATAAAATTGCCACCTATAAAGATGTCATTGTTATAGAATCTTATTCTTCCATTAGCTTCAGATTCAACAATAAGATTGCCTTTTACAGTGAACTTGTTTGTTGTGCCATCACGTAAACGAAATTCTCCACCAGTATTTGCAACCCTTATGATGAGATTATTTAAAGGAGCTACTGCATTCTTATTATTATCTTTGGTTTCTCTGATATTAAAGTTATTGCCTTCTCCTGAGCCATTGATTATTCCTTCTTCAGTTCCGGCAAGTATTAATGTACCGGTAAAATCATACGCATCAGGATTTCCGCCAATATTAACACTGTTGCCTGCGTACATCAGAATTCCATTATCATTTAATATAGCATCATTTGTAAAATAAAAAGTCAGTTGATTATCAGTTGAGATTATGCTTCCAGCAGCAAAACTGATATTTCCATCATCTTTTTCAAAATTCATATTGTACGATCTCAATACATTGCCATCAGTATCAACAAATTGCTCACCCGTGCCGTTAAATACGAAACTGTATTGTGCTCCTCCACGTGCATCCGGCATCATCACATCACCTTCTAGGTTAAGATTACCTTTGACAGTGATGGTGCCATTTTCTGAAAACTCAGGATCAATACCTGAAATGACAATATTACTGAATTCCTTGTAAGGAATAAGAGTTGCATTGTTCATGAATTTTACGGTTGAGCTGGCTGATAATTCCCCAAGTACTGGCTGTTGCTCGTTTTTAAGTATAAGGGTTGTGCCGGCCGAAACGTCCAATAGTCCATTTAGCCATGCGTTAACAGTTAATGTCATTGCATTTATCCCGTCTCCTGCTATAACTTTTGATCCCGAACCATTTACATTCCATTCATTATCAAGGGTTGTTACCGTACGGTTGTGAATAAACCAGGTAGTATTATCATTGCTGAAGCTAACTGGTGATGAACCACTTCCATCAGGTTCGCTACCCCAGGATGATAGCATACTTAAATCACCAGTTGGTTTGCTGAAATATGCCAAAGGTTGTGCCGTTGGTGTTCCGTGAACGCTCATATTGTCAAACCGGTCATTTCCTGAAGTGTTTGAAGCATTTGAACCGGTGAAAACAATTTTAAACTGAAGATCAGGATTATCATTTGCTTCCTGAAAACTACCAAGATCAAAAGATTTTAAGATCCAATCCGGTTGCTCCGGCACAATGTAAGAATCAACGAAAGTCCAGCTATCACCTGCATCAGGTGAAAGATAAAGCTCCTGACCTTGTGCGCCATTGCTTGTTCGCATAATTGCAAATACCAAGCTGATACCTTCAAAACCGGTAGTTGGCGATGAAATTATAAGATTTCTTGTATCTGAGGGATTCCTAACTCTAAGTACTGCTCCCTGGTCGGGTAATTGCCCCATTAGAAGGTTAAGGTTAGAAACCGGATCCTGTTTCCGGTGTGTGCGTTCATCCATATAGCCATCACCTGTACCGGGATAGGTTATTATTCCTGGGGTAATTGCTGAATAATCCGTTTGAACGGAAACAACAGTACCACTTAATGTGTTAAAATGCCAATAGTGAATAATTTCTGACTCTGGAGCCTGTTGCTCGATGAAATGGGCAGTGAGTTCAATATTTTCGGTTGGGGTTAGTTGTAGAACTGCATCATCACTATTAATGCTTCCGGTCCAGTGACTAAATACAAATCCGGGTTCAGCTATTGCTTCAATTTCGATGGGGATATTATGGAAATAAATACCTGTCCATGGATATGCATCCTCCGGCACGCCAGGAGTATCAGGATTAATATTAATTGTGTTTATACGAATATACCCCGCTTCAGCATTGCTGACATCCAGTGTTACATCAATATCGCTTTCAATATCAAAATGTTCCCTGATATGCTGACGCTGATAGAATGGACGCTGTTCAGCGAAATCTATCATAACGTTAATTTTGTTATTCCAGGAATTAATACTTGAGATTCCGCTCCAGCGTTGGATATGACGTGGTAATTCAGACATAATAGCCTGCTTCATGTTATTAATGATATTAATCATGCGATCAGGTAAAAAAGTGGTATTAAGCATATCTGCAAAACGATTGATAAAGCGGAGTTTAAAAGAATCGTTCTCCATCAGGTTTACCATTATAAGATTAATCCACGGTGCATTGGGAATACGATCATTTCCATTTGGATTGGTAATCCAGCTTATCATATCAAAACTAACAGGATTTCCATATTGTGAACTAATCCCAAAAGAAAGGTCTGTGTCATTTAACATCCAGCGCCAGCGACCGTCATGACCAACGGGAGCATTGGGTTCGTAACTTTCAGTTTTTAGTCTCCAGTAAAGTATATTATTATGAGGCCAGTCAATATTTCCTGCAAAAGTGTTGGAAATATAATAATCAATATAATTCTCAATATCCATTTGGGTATTGATATATTCATAATGTTGGGGTTCCGACATAGGATGGTTTTCTATGTAGTTTCTCATTGACAGATAATGAGTCGCATCACCTTCCTTTGGTACAGCATTCATTTCAAGGAAGTCAATATTTTCAGGATCTACTCCATAGTATCGTGCAATATAATGTTTGTCATATCTTTCACGAATATTATGAATACCCCAGTACTCACCATTTATATAAAGCACTGCAGGCTGATAATCCTGGGTATTAAAATTCATGTGTTTTACAATTTGCTGAACTGCAGCATCGCGAAACATTGTGCTTTTAAAATCATTTCCTGAGTTACGCAGTATCAAGCGCTTAAATGATGCATCGTTGCCCGGCCCGAAAAATGGATATTCCATATATGAATTTCCATAACCACCTCTTGCATATAGCCTTAAAGATTTCATCTGGTAATATCGTGTTGCACCGCCATGTAACCTAAAACCAATATCCCAGCTAATTACAGGGTTAATTACGTTGTTGTCAAATATCTCAATATGTGCGGGGTATTCCCATTCATCACCTTTACGTGTATAATTAGCTGGTTTGTTCCAATCTGATATAACTTTATTCATGTTAGCATTTCTCCATGCATCAAAATCAGTACCTGCTACATATATTCCATTATCATAATCGAATAAATTACCTGCCTGAGTGGTGAAACTGATAATAGGCAATGTGTGCTGATTAAAAGTATTGCCTACGAAAAAAGTATTAGTGAGGGTTTTACTTTCTAAAGCACCCGGTTTAAATACTTTTGCACGAACAACCATACCTTTTGAAACAGGAACTACTGGGAAATAAGATGGCTGAGCATCAATTGTTGACGAAATATGAGTTAGCTTATCTGCTTCACCGGATTTATTGTAAATATAGATCGGACTATTATAGATATTACTTGTGTATTCATGATAAAGAAATGGCCCGAAAGGATCACCAGGTTCCTTTGGATACTTATTTTTATATGAAAAAGTATTTCCGCCTGTATTAGCAATATCCGGATCTGAACCATCTAATGTATAGACAATAGTAACTTCAGGATCGGGATGTGTGATGCTAAGCTCAAAAGGTAAGTCATAGAAGCCTCTTTGATGAGAAAAAACCGGTGGGGCAAGTATTTCGCTATAACCTTGAGTGAGATTTGCAGCACCCGGAGTAGGTTCATTGAAATATAACCATGATCCTGTTCCATCAGGGCTACGCCCATAAGAAATATCTGCTGGGAGAGGTGTGGGAAGAAGTTCATCTATCAGGACACCGTTTGGATCTGTTAATATTATTTCTTCGCCATCAGAGCTTATTCCGTAATTTGTATGAAGCTGATGTGTGGGATCCGTTCTGTTTTTGCTTGAAGCAAATATCAGGAGAAAGTCACCCGGCTGGATTGTTATCTCTGGAAAGACCCATTTATAAGGTTTGTTATAACTATCGGAAAGCCCATAACCATAAAGATTAACTGGCTCAGTCCCGTAATTGTGCAATTCAATCCAGTCTTCATAATCACCATCTTCGTCGGCAATTGTGGAAGAATTTGAGGCCATTACTTCGTTGATTGCCAGATTTTGTGAATAAGTTGTGCAAGTAAATGAAATTACTGCAAACAGAACAAGAGAAAGTTTTTTGTAATTTTTCATGACCATAATTTTTTTGATGTTAATATTTATTTGTTCTTACATGCTCAATTCATAACTCAAAACCTGTATTTTTTAATTAAACCAACACTTTTGGCTATCTGTGGCGACTTTATAAATATATCCTAGATCAATAGTTGATATTTGGATAAAGAATTACTTTGAATTTTTGTCAAGAAACCATTCTCCTCCATTAATTGTTCCGTTGTGATTATTAGAGGTTTTGTCAGGCACTGTTTCTCCTTCCGTCTGGTTCATTGGCCAATAGCCCAATAAACCTTCTTCATTACCATTTAGGATCTTGTCCATGTTATTAATAATATTTGATTCGCTGAGTGTAATATTCCAAAGCCTAACGTTACTAATGATGAATTTTGAAAAACCTATTGATTCTGGTTGACCCTGAAGGCTATAAGCACCATTAATTATCAGGTTCTCATTTGCCAGTGAAATATCCTCTTCAGTTAAAATATTGGAGCCTATCAAAGTTCCATCAATGAAAAAAGAAACCTTTTTATTCTTACCGGAGTATGTTCCTGTGAGATGTAGCCACTGATTTAATGAATATTCATTGGTTTGGACTAATGCTCTATTATTTGCTGATCTTATACCAAAGCCAATTTTTGAGTCATATAGGTATAAACCATATGCTTTTGCATAGCTTCTGGAAGTGCCGAAGATCATAGTTGATTTTTGAGGTTCTTCCAATAATTTAATATTGCACTCAAATGAAAAATCGTTGTTGATGTTGAAGTTCGGAGAAAAGTCGAATGTAATAGACTGAGAATCAGCGCTAAATTTAATACCTCTTTCGCCTTTTTCTGAACATCCGTAAATAAAAGTTAATCCAAGCAGGATTAGAGGAATAATCACTAATAAATAATTTGTTTTCATGATTTTTAATTTTTTATTTTATTCTGATTAATTAAGTAATACTTGATTTAATACGATTTCAAAGATTTTTTAATATAAATATACAATTGGTATGCATATAAGATGGGCGTAATTATTATTTTCCCTATTTTTTTTGAGAATATTCTAAGCAGCGTTTCTTCCTTCTCTGTTAAGGTAGCTGTTTTATTTTCTTCAGCTTTTTTTTCTTTTAGATGCCATCTTGGTAATTTGTGAAAATAGACAACTCGCTTGTTAGTGTATCCTTGAGTATAAGTGGCAATATTTTTTACATGACTAAAGAAAATGTCATTTCCGGTTATGTTGGATATTATATTTGCTTCATGAGGGATCATTTTACGGGCATATGAATAAATTGGATTGGATGAATTACGGGAGCTTAATATATACTCAGTTGTTATTTGTTCAATAGGTTTGTTGCCATATAGATCAATACAATAATCATAATCACTAAATGTGTTAATAAAGGCCTTTAGGCATTCCGGTAAAATTTCACAATAACTGTCGTATTTTGCATGACTACTCTTAAAATCAATGAAATTAAATGGTCTCTTTTCATAAACTATTTCTACCTGATAGTGATTGTCACCCATATGATGTATTCCACTGTCACCAAAGTTTGTGCTAAAAGAAAATCTGGGATAAACAAAGAATAGATCATTTTCAATCATGAACCTGATAAAGTATTTTTTCCATGAGCTTTCCGGCCAATTTAATATTGAAGAAGGCATTTTTAAACTTGGCTCAGGTTTTTTATCCGAATTTTCCAGGTACCAGTTACTGAATCTTTCCCATTGTTTTTTTGACCAGCATTGCCCCCAGGAAGAGGCAAGTTGTAGAAAAAAGATATCGCTTTTATCAGTTAACGGATAAAACGGAAGTTGTGCAGTTTCATTGTATGCATGAGTATACAATGAGATCCCTGCTATTTTGTCATCATTGTTGTAGAATTGAAAAGCTTCATGGACAAATTCAAAAAATATTGGAGAAACGTAAAGATCGTCCTCAAGTATAATAATGCCGTCATGTTGCAATGCGAGGTCACCGCAGCTTAAAATATGTTTTCGTAAACCAATGTTAATATCATGCTTAATCACCTTTTTTTCACCATATTTCCAGTTAAAGTTGTCAGCAACTTGTTTTACGTCTTCATTATTACCTCCATCAATACTGATATAAAGAGTGGTCTTTGAAGGATAATATGCCCTTTCCAGCGACCCTAATAATCTTTTTAGAGATTCGCTTCGATCATAGGCAACAACAACAATTGGGATATCCATCTTCAATGTAGTAATAAAATGTTATTTATTCAGTTGTAGTTTCTTTCAGGATTCGATTAAGTTTATTATATTACCAATGTATTTTTCCTGAGTATAATTGTCTTCAATGTGTTTACGTCCTTTTCGCCCCATGATCATAGCAAGTTCAGGATCTTCAATTAATTTGCACATATAGTTAGCCATATCATTCACGTCTTTTTCATCAACAAGAAAGCCTGTTTCTCCATGTATTACACTATTTTTAACACCTGTATGCCTTGTTGATATTACTGGTAGCTCCAATGATGATGCTTCAATTACAACGACTGGTGACCCTTCTTTATCTCCATCAGGTGCAGTAACATAGTGTTGAACCAAAGCACGTGATTCAAGCATAATTCTTTTTACTTCATCCCTCCCTTTTGAACCAGCAAGTTCAATTTTGTCTTCGAGTCCGAGTGAATAAATAATATCTTTTGTTACAATAAATAAATCGGAATTATCGGCATCTCCTATTATTATCAATCTCGCACTGGGATGCTTCTCCACTACTTTAGCGAATGATAATACTAAAAGATGAGGAGCTTTTTTCATGACAAGACGGCCAACAAATACAAATTGTTCTTTAGTTTTTTCAGGTCGCAATCCGGAAAAATAATTTATATCAACACCACAGGGGTTTAATAGTATTTTTTCTCGTTGGCAGCCATATTTTACAAGCGTATCTGTAAGATCTTCACTAACGCTGATAATGCCTTTGGCAGTTTTAAAAAAGTTTTGATAGTGACTAATAAATTTATTTCGCTCACTTTTTTTATAAATATCGTAAGCATGAAAATGTACTATAAACGGTATTTTTAGTTCTTCACAAACCTGGTATATACTGGCGCCAACTGGCCCATATTCAGCAACGACAAAATCAATTTTAAATTTTTTGAGTAATTTTTTCAGCTTATATTTTTTAAAAAAATTCACTTCTTTTGAATAAATTAATGATAATAGTTTGTCATAAAGAATTGTCTTTTTAGTTATAAAATTAGATTCAGTACTTGATCCAGGGCTTCTATAATATGTAGGAAAATTACCTCCAAAGATTTCAATTAATCTATTGGCTTTTTTGTTAAGATCTACTATCAAATCATGGATAAATGTTTCTGAGTACTTGCTGGAATGAATATGTGCTATTAGTATATTCATTGTCCCAATGTTCATTTTTTTAGCAACCATTTTGAATATAATTTAGTAATTAGTCTAATAAGTTTGTTTTCACGGTATCTTAATTCATTGTTACAGATAAGCTTTTCAAAATATTTATTGGTAAAAATAAATCGTTCCCATACACTGTAGTATTTTTTTATAATAACCTCTCTTTCTTGCTTTAAAAGTTTTATATTGCTAGAGGCACCTCCTATATTAAAAACTACTATAGGATAGGAATCAAGATATTTTATTTTTATTTCTTTGTTATTTAAAGCTTTTAATAAAAAGTCAAGATCTGATACAATCTTAAAGTTAATGTCAAAGCTTCCGATTTCATCTAATAGAGATTTTTTAATAAAGAATGCCTGCTGTGGAATTCCTTTATATAAGAAATACAGTTTGTTGATATTACTGCTTCTTATATATCCAAACTTTTTGCTCCTGTTAAACATTAGAACGTCACCATAAATTATATGATAATTCGTCTTTTTAATTACAGTTATTATATGTTCTATTAATTCGTTATCAAAAAATGAATCATCTGCATTTAAAAAATGTAAATAACTTCCTCTGGATAACTTTGCTCCCTTATTCATTGCATCGTAAATACCTTTATCAGGTTCGCTAATCCAATAATCTATATTATTTTCATATAATTTTATTGTTTGTAACGTTTTTATGTCTGTCGAACCTCCATCTATGATTATATATTCAATATTTCCATAAGTTTGGTTTAATACGCTTTTAATAGTATTTTCTAAAAATTGAGAATTATTAAGCACTACTGTTATTATAGTAACAAGAGGATTGTCTTTTGAATTATTTTTAAGAATCCCACGCGTTCGTAAACCACCGATTTTATTGTTGTTTGAGGTATTATCTGTGTTGTTAGAACTTATATTAAGGTTATTAATCATTGTTGATTTAAAGCTAGATTTAGTATATGTTAATGTAATATTTACTTTGGTGCGAATTAGCAGTTTATTTTTTAATTATACTTTTTAATTTGAGTAGGGGCCATAGAATTGCTTTCCCAATTCTGAACGTATAGCTCGCCTCAACGCTTTTTAGTAAGTCTTGTAATTCTTTGATCTTACTTTCTTTTTCCTGAACCTTCTCTTTTAATGTATTTGTGTTTATTTGATATTCAGTTAATGAAGCTTCTATTGACTTAATGGTCATTTCTTTTTGTAAAATGTCGTTTTTATAGCTAGTCAGATCATTGTTCAGAGCAGAAATCCTAGAGTTTAGTTCGGTAATATCAAGGGTCCTTTCCATTAATATTTTGGTTAGTTCATCTTTTTCTTTTGTGATTTGATCCCTGGATTCCAATATTTTTCTGACTTCTGCTTCCTTAGTAAGCAATAAATTATTAAGTTGCTTAATTTCAGCCTCTTTGGCAATTAATACATCGTTAAATTGCTTAATTTCAGCCTCTTTGGCAATTAATACATCATTAAATTGCTTAATTTCAGCCTCTTTGGCAATTAATACATCATTAAACTGCTTAATTAGTTTATCTTTTTCTGAAATATGAAGATCTTTTTGCTTAATTATTTCAGTAAGATTCTCAACCTGCTTGTTTAATTGATAAATGTTCTCCTTTTGCTGTTGTATTAAAGATTCCATCCTCACACCGTGAGTTTTATTTTCCTCTATCTGGTTGTTAAGTGATTGGTTTTCAATTTTCAGAAGCCTAAATTCTTTATACAATTGGGGATATGACTCTGTTTGATAATCATGAACACTATTAAAATAATGTAGTAATTGATCAAATAAATGATGTTTTTCATCAGTTTTTATAACTGCCTCACTTTTAGATAGAAAAATATCCTGCCCTGATAGATTTGTTATGATATTAGCTTCATGTGGCTTTAGTACTCTGGCAAAAGAATATATTTCTCGTTCAGTATGCTTAGATGTAATTAAATACTCATTTTTGATTTGTGAAATTGGCTTTAATCCATAAAAATCACAAGCAAAATCATATTTTCTGAGTATAGGTTGTAATCTTTTCAATCGTTCAGGTATTATCTCATAATAAGCATCATATACTGACAAAGATTCTGATAAAGGCTGAAAGATGAAATTACGCCTACTAAAAAGAAGAGGTGTGTTAATAAATAATTCATTTAGTATGGCTTGCGAATCCAGATCTTCAAGTTTACAAGCAAGAGAGAACCGCGGAAAAATAAAATAGCGGTTATTCTTTATCATATACCAGTAAAAATATGTTCTCCAGTTTTGTTGCTCTATTGTTAAAACACTTGGTGGTAAACCATCTTCAATAGTTGGAATATTGTTTTTATTTCCATTATACCATGATGTGAATGCAAACCATTGTTCTTTACTCCAGAACTGCCCTGAATCAGATGGCACCTGCAAGAAAAAAACATCATTGCCGTCTGTCAGAGGAATAAAAGGAAGATGGGCTGCCTTATTGAAATTCATTGATTGTAATGAAAATCCAGCAATAGTATTATCAATGCGGTAATAACTAAAAGAAGAGATAACATAATGATAAAAGTAAGGAGAAATGAATAGTTCTTCATCAATAAGTATGATCCCATCATAAAATCTTGAAAGATTTCCGGCAAACAAAATATGTTCGTTTATTTCCAGATCATTGTGAATATAAATCTCTTTATCGCCGTGCTTCCATTCAAATGCATTTGCAGATTTCTCAATTATTGAATTTTTATCGTTAGTTATACTAATTATCAACTTAACCTTTTGAAAGTATTCTACATTGTTTAATGAGTCAAGAATTTTATTATATGAGGCAGAGAAGCCATTGATGACTACGACAATAGGAATATCGAAATTCGACCTTGTTTGAATGTACTTCCTGGTTATTTCATAATCTTTAATTGCGAAATCTATTCCAGACAGTTTAACCTGATTTCCTCCGATGCGGCTAGCTATTTCAGTAAAAGCACTCCAGGCGCTTCCATATATTATTTTTGTTTTACTTAAACAGTAAAGATCAAGTAGCGCTGATTGCTGTTGTTCTTTTGAGCGATCAAAAGAAGTTCTTTTGTTAAATACAATGTTTTTACCAAATTTATCTGTCAAAGCTTCATAAATCATTTCCAAATCAGCAGAAAGAAAGAATTTTTGCTCCGAATCCTTCTCAAGCCTTTCTCTTATTATAGGAACAAAAGAATAGTAGTGACTCCTTTCTCTCCAGAAATGCATAAATTCTTTTCCAGTTTCATCTAAAAATTCATCTGAATCCCAACGATCTTTATCATAATTCTTTCCTGCGCCCATTCGTATATGAAGCCCTATCATAGAAGAAAGATCCAACTCTTCCAGCTTTTTGGAAATTTGTTCAATAGGCTTTAAAGTTTGCAGGAATTCATTCTCGTCATTTTTGTTATAAAAGCTGTATTCAAGCGTATAAGCTGACTTAATGTAAATATCTTTATCTGTTTCATGATCTATCTTTAACTTGTTTGCTCGTCGTAATTGTCCATTCATGTAATCATAAAAAATCATTTCACCAGTTTCAAAAGGATTTGAATCTAAGACATTTAGATTATGATCGGTAAAAAGATCATCAAATGTACAATTGCAATGAATATCGGGTTGCCAGATAACAATCAGCTCGCGCTTTGTTTTCCTGGCCAATACAAATGCGCTGGCTAAAGCACGTAGTCTATTAGAAAGTCCGAAATTAACTTCAATATAGATTTTCGGCTTTTTGCGAATTGAATTAAATGAATAAGCTGTCATTTCTTAATGCTGTATGTTTTATTACCTATTATGTTTAATAAAGGATTAATTAAATCATTGTTAAAATAAATATCATCATTGATATTTATAAACTTTTCAATCTCTTGAGCTGAGTTAGGTATAGAAAATTTATCGTATTCAATAGGAAAAGTTAAGTTCAGATAATTATTACGGAACTGAAATACTATTTTAGCCCAGGATTTAAAATCTTCTATCATTAGCCATATACAAATTTTATTTTCAATTGAAAAAGAATTTAAAGTTCCTATTAGTTTTATAGAGTCCTCAGCTTTTCTCTTTGTTAAATCTATTAAGTAATTTTTCTTTGACCACATTGCATTTAAATTGTAATCCAGTTCCTTATGCGTTGAAGGAAAGAATGTCCAATGTAGCCCAACAGATATTTCAGATATCCCTGTACGTTTTTGCTCAGCACTATATATAGCTTTGAATTTATTAATTTGGGCTTCATCTGTTGATTGGCTCTCACTAATATCTTTTTGTAGGTGAAATGCAAATATATCAAGACAAGGATTAATAACTGCAGGCAATTCTTTTATTAATTGGGCATTTAAAAAACTATCGCTGTACATTGTACCTACTTTATAATCACAATAGAACAATTTATTTATAGGGGAGCGGAATATCCATGCATCAGCAGAAAGAAAATTGGGAAGCCCTTTTAAATTTGTAATGAGTTTGGGATTTTTATGAGAACCGTCATCATTATATCTTGAAAGTACTATGAATAAATTTGTAAATCTATTAAAGTCAATCTTATATAGACTATTGTCAAAATATATATCTGAGTTTGCTATTATTACATTATTGTTTTTAAAGTTATTGTTGGCTATTTTGAAGAAATCGGAGAATGCTGGCCTTTCTGGTACTTTAATCAATGAAACATTTTTAAGTGACTGTATAGAATTAAATATTTTAAGATCATTATTATCACGTGAAGTATCGTATAAGATAACTACCTGCTTAATATAACTATTTAGAAGATTTGTTTTTAGGCAATAAAGTAATTCATCAACTCTTGAAGAATCTGTCTCATTATATAATGAGGTCATCAATATAAATTCACTTTTCCCATTTTGAGTTGAATTAGTAATATTAACTTCTTCGCTCTGATATTTTAAATGTAAATAAGTATTATTGCTTGTGTTTTTCATCTCCATTAAATTATAAAGTCTTGTTATAATAAATTTATGTTTATTTAAAATTGATTTATATCACATAACTTGAACAATATTATTATTGCTTGATATTATGTAATTATAATAAGGCTGTGTTTAATACTATCCTGAAAATTTTCTATCACAATTAAATTTGCAGATGCTTTGATATAGAACATTATATTTTTATTTATAGATACTGGGTTATTTTGATTAAAAGAGTTGTAATTTATTTATTACAAACATGATTAAATGAAACATCTAGTTTTTTTATTTATACTCTTAGATCTTATGAATGATTTAGTATATCGTTAAATTGTTGAAATAATGTTTTAATACTTTTTAGCTTATTACTTACATAAATACTATTTTCTTTAAATAAATTTTGTAATATTTTTGTTAGTCTTGGATGTAAGTCATTTTGCTCATGGAGCCGCACAAGTTCATTAACTATATTTGATATTGCAATACCATCATCAACAATATGTTGTTCAAATAATCTAAGCTGCTTTTCTTGAGCGAGTACATTATCTTTTAATTTGTTTGTAATATTATCTTTAATATTTAGACTATTCTTTAATTTTATGTTTTCAGCCTGAGTTCGAATTCTTAATTCATTTAGTTCTCTATAAAGTGTTTTGTAGTTATAAGAATGGCGTTTGATACTATAAGCTAAAAAGTCTACTTCTCGAATAAACCAATTTCCCTGTTCTTCATTTTTATCTATAATTTTAAAATTCATATCGTCATTTATAACTACGAACCCCGGTGCATTCTCAGAAAGGTTATTTGCTATTTCTTTTATTTTAGCCGGCGCTTTTCTTTCAAGCTCAGAAATTGCTGTTTTCATTTCTGACTTTACTTCAGCCATATTTTTGTGAGCTCTATTAGATCCGTGTAGTCTGTATGCACCAAGTTCCCGATTTATATGATAGATATTCTCGTAAAGGAAAAACCTACACCACAACTCTCCATCTACCATGAACTTATATTGTGTGTTTATTTTTCCTCCAGCCTTTTCCCATAATTCACGTCTCCAGAATGTTACTTCCTGTTGAATAAACTCATAGTCGTTTGTTAAAAAGCTATAAATGTTTTTATAATTGAATCTTCCCAAATATGTCATTCCATGTCGTTGTCCATCCTTCGTTATTATTAAGTTAATTGCTGTTGTCCATTTAACGTCATCAAATTGGGAGTAGATCTCAGTAATTGTAGAAAATGAATTATTTAAAAATATATCATCACTGTTGAGCCAACACATAATATCTCCTATTGATAATGAAAAACCTTTATTCAATGCATCTCCATGCCCTCTGTCTGTTTCACTTATCCATCTGTAGCTGATTCCTTTACATTGATTATATTTAAACCCGTCTTTATGAATAAAGAATTTTAATCCATTTATCGTTTCAATATGACAGTTATCTTTCAGTAATTTTTCGTAGTGCGTAATGATATCCTGAGAGTTATCTGTTGATGCACCATCAATAATAATATAATCAATGTAAAAATCTCCTTGTTGTGTTAAAACGGATTCAATGGTTTCAGCAATAAACTGAGATTGATTAAATGAAGGAGTGATTACTGAGATTATTGGAATCATAATTAATCATTAATATTTTATTTAAGACTACTTTCCCAAAATCTTTTTTATTGGCCATAAAAAGAGTTTTCCAGTTCGAAAAGTATAGCTTGTTTCAATGTTTTTAATTAATTCATTTTTTTCTTTTAATTGTTTATTAGTGGTTTCAAGATTACTCTGCAATTCTTTAATTATAATTTGCTGCTCTTCAAGTATTTTTTGTATTTGTTCAATTTTTATAGAGTTATGAGTTGCTGCTTCACTAAGTTCGTTTATTAATTTATCTTTTTCTTTTAGATGATTATCAGCATTCTCTACATTATGTTGTAATTCAGAAATTTTATTTTGTTGTTCTTCAATTTTTATCTGTCCTTGTTCTAATATATTTGAGTTTTGAGTATTTTCCTCACTAAGCTGGTTTATCAATTTGTCTTTCTCTTTTAGTTGCTTATCAGTATTAGCCAAATTTTGCTGCAATTCAATAATTCTATTTTGTTGTTCTTCAATCTTAATCTGTCCTTGTTCTATTTTACTTGAGTTTTGAGTATTTTCCTCACTAAGTTGCTTTATTAATTCATCTTTCTCTTTTAGTTGCTTATCAATATTTATTAAATTTTGTTGAAATTCAATAATTTTATTTTGTTGTTCTTCAATCTTAATCTGTCCTTGTTCTATTTTACTTGAGTTTTGAGTATTTTCCTCACTAAGTTGGTTTATCAATTCATTCTTCTCTTTTAGTTTTCTTTCAAAATATTCCAAATTTTGCTGCAATTCTATAAATTTAATTTGCTGTTCTTCAATTGTTCTCTGATTATGCTCTATTTCTTTGGGTTTCTTAGATGTTATTGTTTTATTAAGTATGTTTAGTAATTCACCTTTTTCTTGTAATAGTTTTTCTAGTATTTCAACGTCATCATTTATTTTTGTTAATAAATTTCTATTTTCAGATAATTCATTTTCCAGGCTTTCTATCTTTTTATCATTATTAGTTTTTAGTTCTGTAAATGTGCTTAAGGAGTTTTCAATTCCTATTATATATGAATCTTTTAACTTTAATTTCTTAACTATATTTTCAAGTTGATATTCTAATTTCCTAACTTCAATTAAAGTTCCTCTGGAACTATCTAATAAGCTATGTAATGCAATACTGTTCTTTTCAATATCTATATTTGGCTTATTAATTTCTAAAATATTCAATATTTCATCATATAAATATCCTGCCACATTAATTGTATTTTTACCGAGAAATTGAATATAATCATTAACAATTCTCCAAACCTGTGGATTATTTAAATTTTTTTGCCAGTGATTTATATGAATGGAATCAGGACTGCTTTTTAAGTTTACAGTGTTTTGATCACCAAAATTCCAGATTGAGTCAATATGACGTTTGTAATTAATTGTCTCTTTCTCAAATTCTAAGTTAAGATAATTACATACTTTGCTAAGCACTTCTTCGGGATTCGTAACAAGTTCTTCATAATAAATAGTAAAAGCTTTATTTCCCAGAAGATTAATTCCATCAATCATTCTTTGAGGTGCTTCTAGTAAGTCATTTTTGAAGCTTGCTAATCTGTACCAGTCTGATTTTGTCCATGAATGAATTATTGAAGAGATAACAGCGGCAGGATTACGCCAAAGAAAAATGAATTTTGCTTTTGGGAAATAGTCATTTAGTTCGGAGATTATATGATAGTACCTCGGAGTTTTATCTAAAAAGAATTTCTTTGCTTGTATTGCAAGAATCGAGTTGTAGAATTCATTATATGTTTTTGCTATTGCTTTTATGTAGGTAGATTTGCCACCTGGCATTGATTGAACAAAGTCTTCAAGTGCTGTCGAATATAAGGCAGAATCAAATGCCGAAAACATATCCATTGGTTTAAATGCATGTAGAGGATGAAGCATTACCCATGGTTCAGATTGAGTATGGATGTCAGGATGGGATCCTAATATCCGCTGTGTCATGGTTGAACCAGCACGTGGTTGAGAAATTAAAAAAATTAGATTTTCTCCTTTATTATAATTCATTGTAATCAATTTTAATCTTGTTAAAAGAATATTTTACGTGCACAATTATATACCTTATATTCTAGTTGGTGAGTTTCCATAAAGATTTTTCGCAAAGATGGATCAATTTCTCCAAAACGCTCAGACTTATTTTCAAAAGGCGCTATCATATGTGGGAAGCCAAGAATGTCGGCTAATCTATCCACGGATTCTTGATAATTATCCATAAAACCAATATAAATAAATTTAGAGCGTATTATTTGTTCGTAATTTTCAGAAGTTATGACTTCAGGAAAGAAATCCAAAATATTAGGAGTGTAATTTGAATTGTGGATTTCTTGTTCCAAGAAATCATTTACGTTATCAGCAAGATTTGTTGGCTTTCCATCACGATATGATGTACCAGCTTTTTCGCGCATTTTGACATAATAATATCTTGAAACTATAATGTCAAAAGGATCACGCATAAAAGTGATAAATTGATCTGCCTCAGGATAATAATGTCTGATACCAAAATCACGACTTGAATTAAAATGCCCATGAATACACATTCCTGGTAGCAACTCAAACTTTTCAGGCATTAGCTTATTGTTTTCATTGAAATAGTGAAGATGTAACTTATTTCCATACCAATTGCTAAGTATCTTTCTGAAGCTTGTACCGCCAGCCTTAGGAATATGAATAGAAATTATTGCTTTGTTAGAATCGTATTGTAACATTAATAAACAAATAAATTAGTCGTATAAGAATGGATAAGAGAATGTTTCAAATTCAAATGCAAAATCATTTCTGACTATTTTATCGGCCTCATGATCAAAATAATCTTGTAAAACTATATCTGAAGGTGTGAACCCGGATTTGAGTTTTGGCAATTCAGAAGGAATAAAAGGAATATCAAGGCGATTACAAATCTTTTCAAGGTCAGTTAATATTGATTCAGTTCTGATAAAGTCATCAACACATAATTTACCATCAATTGTATATTTATTTCTGTCATTAACAATTGCACTCGCTGTTTTAATCCAGTTGCGAAATCTATAAATAAGTTGGTCTTTACTCGTTATTATGTTATTTCGCTTTATTTCAAAATGAAAAAAAGCTGATAATAGTTTATCATAAGGATTACGTATTACACAAAATTTAAAATAATTACTCCATAGTTCTTTTCCTATTAAATCTTTTATTTGTTTAGCAGGCATATGATTATAAAACTTTGAGCCTGTTTTATTTTCCCCTCTATAACCAATAATTCCATGTTCCGAAACATATTCCTCTCTGGCATGAGAAAATTCCCATTCTCCTTCTTTCATACAATATTTTTCAAAGTATGATTCAATAGAAGTACCACCAGTTTTGACGGTTTTTGTATAAATAAACTTGTATTTATGACTTATAAGCATAAAAGCTGTAAATTGATTATCTTAAATCCTTTTTTGAAATTCCTGCCCTACAAATATCCTGATAATTTGTTCTTGTGGCTGAACCAATAATCCTTTTGTTTTTATATTCTCCTATTTGAACAATCTGGAATCCTGCATCATGACACCAACGGCTTAGGCATAAAGGAGACGGTATAAAATAATTCCAACCTCCTCTATTCAAATCCTTATGATTTCCCGTAGAAAAAATATTAGGTCCTTCATAAATACAAATAGATTCTTGTTCGTCAATACCATATGTTTCAAGAAAAACTGTTCCATTATTCTTAAGTGCAGTAAATATTTCTCTTAATGAAAGTAGTGGGTCGGTAACATGATAAATAACTCCTGAATAAATTATATAATCAAAGAAGTCAGCAAACATAGGAAGAAATTCATAAAGACTCATGGAATAGCACTTTAAATTCTTGTCTATATCAAATGCCTTGGCAAGAAAATTCACCATTTCAGAATATTGAATTACTTCTTCTATTGCAAATACTTCTGCGCCAAGTGCAGCTAATAAAATAGATGTGCCGCCTGTCCAAACACCAATATCAAGAATTTTTTTATCAGATAAATTTAATGGTAATCCAAAATCGTCAATAAAAGAGGCAATTATTTCAATATGTCGGTTTTTCATATTACCAGTTAAATAGAAGTTTTCACCAAAGTCATGGTTATGCCCCCAGTGGAATTTCAATGAGAGATCTCTTTGTTTTGAAACGTCAATGAAATTCTCATTGCTCAGGGTGTTTAAGTGAGACTCAATTGAAATTATAAAATCTTTTTTCGATATGTTCTTAAGCTGATCAAGACTATAATTATCTTTAAATAACTGACTTAGGTGTTGAACTGTATTCATTATTATATTAGTTGTTAAATATTAAATATTAAAAATAATTAATCAGTGTTGATTTTCTGGATTTTGAAATTCTCATCAATATAAATCAGGCCATTTTTGTTAAATTCAGTACGATCAACTTTAAAAGCGTATGCATCTGTTATTCTATTAAGATACTTATATTCCTCTTTCTTTACTATAGCCACCCCAGCATTGGTATAATAAGTACCTTCCATCAAATTACAAGTAAAAAATACTTTTATAAGATAAATATCCCCTTTCAAAACTTTTTCTATTATACCGCCGTACATGCTACTCATACTACCACTCAAATTAACCCCTTTCTCGCTTTTAATTTTCATTCCAAAAACTACATTCTCACAGTTGATATTAAATTTGACTTTAAAAGAATAAAAATATCTATCACCTGTTATTAATACATTAACTAGCTCGCCTTGCAAAGTATAAATATTTACATCTGTGATATCAACATCGTAGTTTCTGTATTCTACTTTGCTTTTTGATATAAATCCCGGCATATAAGAAGCTCTTTTAACATCAACTGGGCGTTGGGTTTCGTTATTAGTATGTTGTTTTATATTTAAACCTTGTTTGCTTATATGATGTGTGCTTTCTGAATTAGTATTAATTAACTCGGAATAAATATTTTCTTTTAAAGCCTTATCTGTATTAATCAGTTTGATTTCTGCAAGAACCTTTGATGTTAATTCGGGTGTTGCAAATAAATAACGCTGGTATTGCGCTGTTACGAGTTTTGAAGGGCCTTCCAGAATAATGCCGCCCTTATCTAAAAGAATTGTTCTGGTACACAATTGATTAATATCTGCAATACTATGGCTAACAAATAATATGGTTTTTTGCCCTTTAAAAAAACCTTCCATCCTTGCATAGCACTTCCTTCTGAACAATTCATCTCCAACAGTAAGTATCTCATCTAAAATTAGTATATCAGGTTCAACATTTATTGCTACTGCAAAGGCAAGCCTGGCTTTCATACCGCTGGAATAAGTTTTAAGCGGCTGATTTATGAAATCTCCAATATCTGCAAAATCAATTATCTCTTGTAATTTACTTCTGATTTTTTCTTCAGCAAAACCTAAAATGGTTCCATAAAAATATATATTGTCTATACCTGTTAGCTCAGGATTAAACCCAGAACCAAGCTCCAGAAGTGAAGATACTTTTCCTTTTACCTGAAACTCACCCTTACTTGGAGTAAGTACATTTGAAATGATTTTAAGCAGAGTGGATTTACCGCTACCATTTTTACCAATAATACCTATTACTTCTCCCTTTCGTATCTCTATATTTACATCACGTAAAGCATAAAACTCCTTATGATATTTTTTTCTCTTGGGATGTAATGCCTCTTTAAGCCTATCTTTAGGATTATTATAGAGTTTGTAAACCTTGGAAAGATTCTTTGTGGAAATGACAATATTATTGTTTAAGTCCATTATTATGCTTGCAATCTTTTGAAATAGAGATGTGTTTATAAAACGTCAGCGAAATGAGGCTTAAGTTTATGAAAAACTAAGGCTCCCGAAATAAAAACAAAAGTTACAAAAAACCAGAAATATAATGTTAACCAAACGTTTTCAAAAAACCACTCATGAGTTATAAAAGTTTCCCGGTAGCCATTAGTAATGTAAAAAAAAGGATTGAGATCAACCAGTAATCTTGCTTTGCCGGTTAATCTTTGATGTGGCCATATAATAGGTGTAAGCCAGAAAAACAGAGTAATAAAAATGCTAATCGTTTGTTGCAGGTCCCTGACAAAAACCATTATAGCAGAATTTAACCATCCGATTCCTGTAAGAAGTATCAGGGTGCCAAATAAATAATAAGGGAACTGTATCCAGTGTATTGAAGGATAATAGCCATATATTACAACTATTATCATCAGTATTAAAACTAGGAACAAGTGAATAATAAGAGCTGTTATTATTGTGATTAATGGGATCACGCCCACGCGGAAATACATTTGTTTTATAAGAAATGAATATGATACCAGAGAACCTGACGCTGTATTCAAAATTTCCTGAATAAAGAACCAGGGTATCATTGCTGCAAGCAACCATGGCAAAAATACTACACCGTCACCTGCCATTCCACCTCTTAGCCCTACAGAGATCACAAGCCATAACACAAGTACTGTAGCCATAGGTTGCAGGAATGCCCAGGGTAATCCAAGGTATGAGCCTAAATATTTTTTTTGAAAATCTTTGATTACCAGCTTCTTAATTACATATCGTTGTTGGAAAATGGTTTTAATAAAATATATGAAAGCTTTGAACTGATGCATAATAATCAGGATCTTGTTTTTAACAATGAAATATTTCCTCCATGGTGTGCCACCATTCACCATCTTTCAAACCAAGAGGTTCCTGACATGGATCTGTTTCTTTCCACCACCTTTGTGTTTCTTCGTCGGAAGCAATCTTTTTCATATCGGCTTCAAAATCAGAGCCTGTATATTCAAAATAAGCGAACAGCATATCATTACGCAATAAAAATATTGAGTAATTGCTGATATTGGCTGCTTTTATTGCTGCCAGAACTCCTGGCCATGGATTGGCATGGAGCTCAAGATAATATTTTAATTTCTCAGGTTTTACTTTGATCACTTGTCCGAAACGCCTCATGTTATAATTATGATTTTTGATATGTTTTTATGGATTATTGTGAATAGCTATAAATCTAATGGTCTTTCTGTGGTTTTATCCCTTTCTTATTCTGATACGAAGGGTATTGGGAATTGCTTCTTCAGAAAACAGAACAAGGTATCCTCCTCCACCAGCTCCGCAGAGTTTATAACCGAGAACAGAATCGGGGATTATGGAAAGGGCTTCTTCAACTGCTACATTGACCATATGAGGGAACATAGCGATCTGCGCCACAAAAGAATCTTTCATGGCCTTGCCAAATCCTTTTGCATCCATTTTTAAGGCAGAATGCCACAAATCGTCGGCAGCTTTTGACAATGCCTGTGCTTTTTCCATATTAATATCAGTGTTGTCAAGCACACTATATCCACTTTTTCTGGGACTTAGCGCTAGCAGATAAATTCGGTCCTCTATCCAGTTTAAGATGGTTTTGTCATTGTTTTTCACAATTTTAGAAGGCCAATATTGATTTTTGTCATACCAGAGATAATTCAGCCCCGGAAGAACTATTCCGAGCGCATCCTGTGAGCCGCTGACATAAGCTGAACCGGGAGGGTTTTCGTAAGAAAAGAGGATCTTTGCAAGTTGTTCTTTATCACCTTCAGGAATATCGTGATGCCATAGTTCAATTGCCTTTTTACGTGTACTTGTTGACATTCCGCTACGATCATTGAATTCATAATCAGGTTCAATTGATATTGTGATAACCGCACCGGGATAGTATTTTGAAACAAAAGGCTGATCAAGCCAGCCTCCGGCAAGATCAATACGATACGGGATATAGCATTCCTGCCTTCGGGCTGTGGTACTTCTGGCGGGTAGATTTCCATGGGGAATCCTTTTACTTACAATATATTCTATTCCTTCCTCCTGGCAAAGTTTAAGTTTTTCCGGTGAGTGTCCATCTTCATTTACAAATAGTATATCTGGATTTAAAAGTTTCATGTCTTCATAAAAGTCCAGAATCCCTGAGCCCCGGTTGATCCATGCATCTTTAACAAACTTAAGTGCTTTAATCATGAATAGCCTTTCTTGTTCAGAATTAACTGTTTTACGACCCTTTAATTCATAAATGGTATTATCAGAACCAATACCTACATATAAATCCCCATGGGTTGCAGCTTCCATGAAAAATGCCACGTGACCTGAATGAAGCATATCATAGCAACCCGAAACAAATACTTTCTTTTTCATGTATGCCAGTATATTTTTTTATCGTGCCTGAATCAGCCATGCTTTACGGCTGAATAAATAAACAATAATAAAGCAGATTAGCGGTATAATAAACCCTATAGCCATTTTCTCTGCACCAATTATTCCCATCAGAACCGGAGCTATAGCACCTCCTACAATTGACATTATTAAGAATGAAGACCCTTGTTTGGTGTGTTTACCTAACCCGTTTATTGACAAAGCAAAAATGGTGGGAAACATAATGGATTCAAACAAATAGGTTAAAAACAGGGCTACGAGAGAAATATATGGAATGGCAGCAACTACCAGAGCCATACAAAATGTTGCTCCTGCTGCAGCTATGCTCAGTAACTTAGCAGGATTATAGAATCGCATAAGCCAGCTTCCAAGGAATCTGCCTACCATGAAAAGCCCCATACCTCCGAACGACAATATTAATGCAGCTATACGTGGACTGATATCAGGCATGATCTCGGTTACATAATTTATAAAGAAACTATTAATTCCTGTTTGCGCACCAACATAAAAAAACTGAGCGATAACTCCGAACACAAATAATTTGTTCAGCCATAATGCTTTGATATCAGAGGTTTGTTGATCGTTGTTGTTTTTAGTTGTTATTTCCGGCAACTTTACCTGACTGAATACAACTGCTATTAATAGTACAATTACACCAATCAATGTATACGGAAATGCAGCGCTTCCATGTGAACCATCTGCCTGAAAAATCAGTAATCCGCCAATTAGAGGTCCTATAATCCATCCAAGCCCATTAAACGATTGAGCCAGATTAAGTCTGCCTGCTGCCCCCTTTTTATCACCAAGTTCTGTAACGTATGGGTTTGCAGCAGTTTCAAGAAAAGTCAGACCACAGCCTATTACAAAAAGGGAGAAAAGAAAATAATTGAACGACATTATTTTTTCTGCTGGAATAAATAATAAGGCTCCAACACCGTAGAGCAGGAGCCCGAAAACCACTCCTTTACGGTATCCGAAGCGCTTGATAAAGAAACCGGCAGGTAGTGCCATCAGAAAATATCCTCCGTAAACCACTGTTTGTATCATTGCTGAATGAGCCTTTGAGATCACAAGTACTTCCTGGAAATGCTTATTCAATACATCCAGTATGCTGTGGGCAAATCCCCATAAAAAAAACAGAGAAGTAACGAGTATGAATGGTATGCGGTATTTATTAACCATTATTTAAAATGCTATTTGAAATGTGTTTTTAAAAGTATTTTATAGGATTATTGAAATATGTTATGGCGCAATAGCAGGAAATATCCCTTTGTCTTTAAGGTATTCAATTATTCGTCCGGGGTTTTTGCCATTTTCCTGTGGGGTGAATACAAAATCAGGGTTTAAAGGTTTATCATAAGGTGCATCAAATCCGGGTAATTTTGAAGATAACCCCTGCTCAACGCGGTTATAAAGTTCAGGTTTATTTTTTCTGCAATATTCAAGACCTGCATCCATAAAAACAAGATGAAAACGTTCAGTTCCGATGATATCGGCAACCTGCCGGCGGATATCTTCGCTGGGTGAAATGAATGAACAGATCACAATGATCCCCTGATCGTTCAATAAACGGCACATATGTGCCACACGTCTTAGGTGTTCGGCACGGTCGGCGGCCGAAAAGTCAAGCTCACGTGAGATCCCTGAACGTACTGTACTTCCTTCAAGTAAAACTACAGTTGCTCCAAGATCGAAGAGTGTTTTTTCAAGTGTAAATGCCAGTTCATTTTTTCCACTGCCATGAAGCCCTGTTATCCAGATAGTTGCACCTTTCTGTTTATATCTGTTAATGTATTCATCGGTATTGATCAAACCCTGACCGCGCAAAATACGCTCTTTGTCCATATCTGTGATACGTGATTGGATTTCGTCAGGGTTCATACGTTCTATTATCATTCCAACTGCTGAAGTGTTGTTGGTGATTGGATCAATAAGAATGAATGAGCCTGTCTGGCGGTTTTTGATATAAAGATCGAACATCAGTGGCCTGGCGGTTGTAAACACAACCCTGCCGATTTCGTTCAGCGCAAGATGACCAACCTGCTTTTTCTCCAATGTGTTGACATCCACACGGTAGCGGACAGTGTCAATACGGGCTTTATTGGTACTGGTGCTGTGCTTCAGATAATATTGTTTTTGAATATCCATAGGTTCTTCATCCATCCACACTACCATAGCTTCGAACTGACGCTGTATTTTAGGCAGATTATCAGGATGCACCAGCATTTCTCCTCTCGAAATATCAATTTCATCATCGAGGGTAATAGTAATGCACTGGGGAGGGAATGCAAGGTCAGGATTGCCATTATAGGTTACAATTTCCTTCACCGTTGATAACTTCCTTGAAGGCAAAGCCATTATTTTGTCGCCTTTTCTGATAATTCCGGAGGCAAGTTTGCCGGAAAACCCTCTGAATTTATTATCGGGTCTGAGTACATACTGGACAGGAAATCTAAGGTCGTTAAAGTTTCTGTCAGAACCGATATGTACGGTTTCAAGGAACTCAATGAGTGATTTGCCATTATACCAGGGCATTTTTGGGCTTTTTTTAACCACATTACACCCATGAAGCGCTGAAAGCGGGATGAAATCAACATCCGGAATATTTAGTCTTGAAACAAATCCGCGGTAGTCGTTGCATATATTCTCAAACACCTCTTCGCTGTAATTCACCAGATCCATTTTATTTACTGCCAGCACCACATGTTTAATACCAAGCAACGACACAATATATGTGTGTCGGCGGGTTTGAGTGATAACTCCTTTGGTGGCATCAATTAAAATAATGGCAAGGTTTGCGGTACTTGCACCGGTAGCCATGTTACGTGTATATTGCTCATGTCCGGGAGTATCGGCTATAATAAACTTACGCTTATTGGTACTGAAATAACGATAAGCCACATCAATTGTAATTCCCTGTTCACGCTCGGCTTTTAAACCATCGAGCAGCAAGGCATAATCAGTAAATTCACCGGCATGTCCTATTCGTTTACTATCGTGTTCAAGAGCTGAAAGATGGTCCTCGTAAACTTTTTTGCTGTCGAATAACAGACGACCGATGAGAGTTGATTTCCCATCGTCAACACTTCCGGCAGTAAGTAATCGCAATAAGTCTTTTTTCTGATCCTGGTCAAGGAATTGGTTTATATCGAGCATATTCAAAGGTGAGGTAATAAGGTACTGTTTTTTATTGTGTATTTATTTAACAGTAGATTAGGAAGTTACAACTTCAATGTAAAAGCTGGCTTTTGTTTGATTCAATTGAAAAATATCAGATTGCGATGGGTTCTAGGCAGCTGTACTAAATTATTTATTGTCCGGTTTTTTGAATTATCTTCATTTATCTGTCATAGAAAAATCTAAACAAGGTCATACTAAAAATAACCTTCTCTCTTTTTTTGTTCCATGCTTGCTTCCTGGTCGAAGTCAATAACCCGTGTAGTGCGTTCCGATTTGGTTGTAAGCATCATTTCTTCAACGATTTTCTCAATTGTATCGGCATCTGATTCAATGGCACCCGTAAGCGGATAGCAACCAAGTGTACGAAAACGAACTTTTTTCATTTTCGCCTTTGCCGCAAGCTCTTTTGGCATACGGTCGTCGTCAACAAGTATGGTAGCTCCGTTGTATTCAACTACAGGGCGTTCTTTGGCATAATATAGCGGTACGATTGGAATTTTTTCCAGTCGTATATATTGCCAGATATCAAGCTCAGTCCAGTTACTTAGAGGAAATACCCTTATGGATTCACCCTTATGAACTTTTGCGTTGTATATATCCCAAAGTTCAGGGCGTTGATTTTTAGGATCCCACTGATGAAAGCGATCACGAAATGAAAATATTCTTTCTTTGGCACGGCTTTTTTCTTCATCACGGCGGGCTCCCCCGAATGCAGCATCAAAACCATATTTTGTCAGCCCTTCAAGTAATGCCTCGGTTTTCATAATATCAGTATGAACCTTGCTGCCGTGTGTAAAAGGTCCTATTCCGCTTTCAAAACCTCTTTTGTTGTAATGAACTATAAGGTCCCAGTTGTTTTCTTTAGCATAACGGTCTCTGAACTCGATCATCTCACGAAATTTCCATTTGCTGTCAATATGCATAAGTGGAAAAGGCACCTTGCCGGGATAAAATGCTTTTTCAGCCAGGCGAACCATCACCGATGAATCTTTTCCGATGGAATAAAGCATTACCGGATTTTCAAACTCAGCGGCTACTTCTCTGATTATATGAATACTTTCAGCCTCAAGTTCTTTAAGGTTTGTTAATGTAAATGACATAGGCATAGTTTGTTGAGGCAAGAGTTTTTTATCAGTTAATCTAAAGGGGTTTGGTATGTTATAATTGGCAGAATATGATCCATGCAGATCTTAACCGATTCTTCGATGCCAAGCTGGTCGCTTTTTATCTCAATATCAGGATTCACAGGTGCTTCGAAAGGGCTGTCAATGCCTGTGAAATCTTTGATTTTCCCTTCCCTTGCTTTTTTGTACAATCCTTTGGTGTCGCGACTCTCGCAAACAGCGAGAGATGCATTTACGTAAACTTCAATGATGTTTTCCCGCCCAATGATTTCGTAAGCAATTTCTCTGATTTTTTGTGTGGGGCTTATAAAACTGTTGATACAGATGATGCCGCAATTAAGGAAAAGTTTTGACACTTCAGCAATGCGCCGGATATTTTCAAATCTGTCATCCTGTGTGAATCCAAGATTATTATTGATACCGGTTCTAACATTATCGCCATCAAGTATTTGTGTAAGGAAAAGGCGGCGGTTAAGTTCAATCTCAATTCCACGGGCAAGGGTGGTTTTTCCAGCTCCGCTCAGCCCGGTAATCCAGATAACACGTGCATGTTGTTTTAATAGTTTTTCTTTATCATCTCTGCCAAGTATCTGGTCAAAAGTTGAAAATATATTTCTTTCTGACTGATTAGTATTCATTTGGTTTCAGATTGTTCGATTACAGTTTGTGTCTGCCCGCTATAAACCATGGGTTGAGCAGGTTTTCTTTATTATATACAAAGGGTTCCCTATCATTTCCGGCCAGTTGTAAAAAAGCCCCTGATGCTAAAACGACTGCATGACCTGCTGCAATATCCCATTCGTAGGTGGGTGCAAACCGTGGATAATAATCAGCTTCACCTTCAGCAATCATACATAATTTTAATGAACTGCCTTTAGTTACAATTCTTGCGTCAGGGTATTTTCTTTTCAAACCCTCAATAAATGCAGATGTTTCATTATTTAGGTGAGATCTGCTTGCAACAATACCTACTGTTTTATGCTGTTTGTCAGGTAGTTTTACAGCTTTTGAGATTAATGAAGCAGTATTTATATTATTGATCTGTGTAGCCTGTTCCAGTCGAAAGGCTCCTATACTCAGCTCTCCGGCATAAAGTATGTCTTTCACTGGTGTATATACTATTCCGAGTGCCGGGAGATTGTTCTCAATCAAAGCTATATTCACAGTAAATTCACCGTTACGCTTTATAAATTCTTTAGTTCCATCCAAAGGATCAACCAACCAGAATTTTTCCCACTTTTTTCGTTCAGAAAACGGAATGTTGTCGCTTTCTTCGCTGAGAACCGGAATATTTAAAGGCAGCAGATGCTCCAAAATAATATTGTGGGCTATCATATCGGCACGGGTAACCGGAGAATTGTCAGATTTGAATTCAATTTCAAGATCAGTGCTGTTATATACTTCAAGGATAGCTTTTCCGGCTTCCAAAGCAGCTTTTATGGCAATGTCCGCGAATTCTTTACTTAAACTATCCATCTTCTGTTAATTATAAAGCCTGATATCATACTGGTAAATTAAGCCCAATACCGCTACGATCATATACATTAATGACAGCGGAAGCCCAAAACGAGTGAAATCACGAAATTTATATCCTCCTGGACCAAAAACCATTAAATTAGTCTGATAACCAATGGGGGTTAAAAATGCAGTGGCACCGGCAAAGGCAACTATTAATGCAAATGGTTTGGCATTTACTCCAAGTTCAACAGCCATGCTTATTGCAACAGGAAAAGCAATTGCCACTGCTGCAGGATTTGCAAGAATTGAAGTTAACAGATTGGTTATTAGAAAGATACCAAGCATAACGCCAACAATTCCAAACGGTTTAAAAGCTTTAAATGCAATTTCAGCAAAACTTGATGCAACTCCTGATTTTAGCATTGCAGTACCAAGCGAAAGAGAAAGTGCCAGAATAATTATCAGGTTGAAATCAATGCTTTTTGCTGCGTCTTTTGGCGAAACCATCTTAAGCCCCAGTACCAAAAGCAGTAATAGAAGCAGAACTGTGAAAAGTTTTACGAAACCCAACGCTGATAATACTATGGCAGCAATAATGCCGCCAATGAGGATTATCTGTTTATAAAGTTTTTGTTTTTTATATTCATGAAGGCGGCTTATCACGTAGAAGTCCTGAGTATCTTTTGTAAGTGGAACAAAATCTTCACCTGTTAGTAGTAATAACACGTCTCCGGCCGAAAGTTTTACTTCACCAAGTTTGCCCGATACTCTTTCACCATTTCTGTGAATAGCAATAATAGCAGCATCGTAGCGGCTTCTGAAGTTAATGGATTTGGCAGTTTTTGATACCAAAGTAGAATTATAGGATATAACAGCTTCGATTATTGCAGTCTGCGATTTTTTGGCATACATGCCTATCTGTGCCAGTTGCAATCCGCTGTGTGATTCAACCATCTCAGTGATTGATTCAGTTTCTCCGGCAAAAAGCAGTATGTCATTTTCGCGTAATATTGTTGATGCGCTTACAGGTTTTATAGTACGATCGTTTCGAATGATCTCTACCAGAAATAATCCTTTTAAATTTCGCAAACCTGCTTCTTCAACTGTTTTGCCATGATATTCAGCTCCATTTGCTATCCTGACTTCAGCAATGTATTCACGGCTCTGAAGTTCAAAACTGCGGATATTATCATTTCTGTCGGGCAATAATTTATTGCCAAACAGCATCATATAGGCAATGCCAAGTATGGCCATAATACCACCGACAAAGGTGAAATCAAAAATATTTAGTGGCTCAATATCAGCAGCTATCTTCTGATCGGCAACCATGCCTGCCACCAAAAGATTTGTAGAGGTGCCAATTAATGTTACACAACCTCCAAGAATTGCAGCATAAGACAGAGGAATAAGCAGTTTTGAAGGGGCTACTCCATTCTTTTTTGACCATGCTCTGACATATGGCAGCATTATGGCAACTACAGGGGTATTATTCAAAATGGTTGAAAACCCTGTAACCATTACAAGAAGACGAAACTTGAATTTTTTATAGGACTTTGTATTAGCTATAGTTTTAAGAAATATTCCGTCAAGTACTCCGGTTTTGCGTATTATATCGGCAATAAGGATTAAAAAAACCACTATTGCAATCTGTTCATTAGCAAAACCTGCAAGTATTTCAGAAGGGGTGAGAACTCTGAAAACTCCTAAAACGGCTATTCCTATTGAAAAAGTAAATCCTGGTCCAATCCAGTTAAAGTAAAGAGACAGGATAATGAAAAGAATAACCGCTATTACAAGAATGCCTTCAAACGTAAACAAATTGGCTTTTTTGTTAGTGGATTATTTTAATAACCTGAAAATGAGGACAAGATAATTCTTTTTTTGTGCTTATTTAACTTCAGCTTGTGCCGGACACAGCTTCGCCTTGTCACTCCCATAGAATATGGTTATAACACTGCAAAATTAGAAAAAAAACAATGCTTTCCTATTTAAAGTTATTTACAATCCTTATCAATTCAGTTAATAAAAGTATTTTTCTAATTTTGTGAAGCTGATTTAGGTCTAAAATAAAAAAATAGAAAGCTCAAAATGCCTAAGGCAGTGGGTTTTACCATAATTAATCATATACTAGGTAATGATTATTCATTTGCTTTTATGAATTTGTGAATATTAGTGCTACTAACGATATTTCCTAAGAAGATTATGTTTTAATAAAGTTCAACACTATAAAACTATGAGAATAAAGATGCTTTTTTTGATAATTACAGCAATAATGTTTTCACTTGTTTCGTGTGAAGATAAGAAAACCGAGTTTATCACTCAACGTATTCAGTATGATGTGCTTATAAAAAGCCCGGATGCTGATATGGACTGGTGGGTTCAAAATATTGAGGGTCTTACGCGCGAAACTCTGATAAAGGATTTGATTGAAGCTGCATTACAGGGTAAGGTTCAGACCTTTGACCCTTTTTCATTATCCTTGAATACAGCGGAACAGGTAAAGAATATTGGAGCGCGATACGAAACCGTTAGAATGCAAAGGAGTGCAGAGCCTTATGAATATTACGATACCTTGATCCTGAAGAGTTTAAGCATCCATGACATTACCAAAATCAGATTTCTTGAGGAATGGACGTTGAACAGAAAAGAAATGAAAATTGATAAAAATATTCTCGGCATTGCGCCTGTTGCCGAAAATTACGATGAATCAGGGATTTTGCGCGGCTATATGCCTTTATTCTGGATATTTTATAATGATGATTATCCTAAAAAGCTTAAAGGTACAATTGAATAGTCCATATGGTTCTGATAAACAATAATGATGGTTTAATAATTCAAAACAGCACTGATAGTTTTGGTTTGTACTTATAAAAATCAAGGATGGGAAACAAATTTGACGATGAATATATAAGCAGGCACAGTATGCCTGAACCCGAAATCTTACACCAGTTACACAGAGAAACCTGGCTTAAGGTGTATGCTCCTCAGATGATTGCCGGGCAGGAACAGGGTAATTTGCTGCGAATGGTAAGCCATATGATACGACCCCAATATGTACTTGAAATCGGCACTTTTACCGGTTATTCGGCAATATGCCTGTCGTATGGATTGCAGGAAAATGGTAAGTTGCACACTATTGAATTGAACAGAGAGCTTGAGGAAATTGCCGGCAGATATTTTCAATTGTCTGGCTTCTCTGACAGAATTGTACAGCATTTCGGAGATGCCCGGAATATTATCCCCGGTTTCAATATTATTTTCGATCTGGTTTATATTGATGCAGCCAAGGAGTTATATATTGATTTTTATGAGCTGAGTCTTCAAAAGCTAAGAAGAGGCGGATTTATTCTTGCTGATAATGTGTTGTGGTATGGTAAGGTTTCAAATCCAAAAGTAAAAAATGATAAAGACACTGAGGCAATAAGAAAATTCAACGATTATATAAGTCAGGATGATCGTGTGGAAAATATCATATTGCCATTCAGGGATGGAATAATGCTGATTCGAAAAAAGTAATGTTTACGGTTATAAGCAGGATTTTATCCTAAACGGTATCAGATTTTCTAATTACTTCAATAGTGAAATTGGCTACCAATGCCGCCAACGCACCTATTGCTGCCAAAACCGGAGCAACAAGTACCCCTACAACACCCACAGTAACAGGTATTTCCATGAAAATCCGTCCGTTATCATCTTTAATTATGATGCGGCTTACATTACCTTCATGAATTATCTTTTTAATTGTTTCGAGAAGTTCTTCTCCTTTTACTCTGAATTCGCTCTTTTCCATAGTTGAAAGATTTTGATATTTACAAACGCTTATTAATCGTTATAATTATTTTGCAACTCAGTGTTTTGTTTTATATCCGGAAACCTTTTAAAAAAAATACCCGGCAGACAATCTATGCTACCGGGTATTTACTTTCACATCAGCTTATGATTATTTCAGATTGTCAAACCATTAATCAACAAAACTAATCCAGCCGAATTTATCTTCTACATCGCCAAACTGAATGCCCGTTAGTCGTTTATATAGTTTGGTCGAGATTGGACCGGCTTTGCCATCTTTACAGTAGCTATAAGTTGTTCCGGTTTCTCTGTCAACTATTTTCCCTATTGGAGAAATAACTGCTGCAGTTCCACAGGCACCCACTTCATCAAAAGTAGATAGTTCTTCAACAGCAACAGGTCGGCGTTCTACTTCAAGACCCATATCAGCAGCTAATTCCATAAGACTCTTATTAGTTATGGAAGGCAAAATGGTTTCAGACAATGGTGTTATATATTTATTGCCTTTGATTCCAAAGAAATTTGCCGGACCGGCTTCATCAATGTATTTCTTTTCTTTTGAGTCAATAAATAATACTGATGCAAAACCTTCAGCAGAAGCACGCACGCCGGCACGCAGACTGGCTGCATAATTGCCGCCCACTTTATATTGTCCGGTGCCTTTTGGTGCAGTGCGGTCGTAATCTCTTGCAATCTGAATGCTTACAGGATTAAAGCCTTCTTTGAAATATGGACCTACGGGAGTTACAAATACCATGAACAAATATTCGTCAGCAGGTTGTACGCCTACTTTGGCACCAGAGCCTATAAGCAGTGGCCTGATATAAAGGGATGCGCCTGTTCCGTGAGGTGGAACATATTTCTTGTTGAGTTGAACAACCTTGAAAATTGCTTCTTTGAACAGTTCAATAGGTGGTTCTTTCATCATGATGCCATAGGCAGAGCTTTGCATACGCTTTGCATTCTCATCCCAGCGGAATAAACGAATGCGACCGTCAAGTCCTCTGTATGCCTTCATGCCTTCAAAAGCTTCCTGACCATAGTGTAAAGCGGTGGCTGCCATGTGAATACTGATATACTCTGAGGACGAGATCTCAAGCTGCCCCCATTCGCCATTGCGATAATAAGCCCGAACGTTGTAATCGGTTTTTTGATAAGCAAAGGGTAATTTTCCCCATTCAAAATTTACCATAATATAGATTTTTTTAGAGTTGTGTATAATGAGAAATCGAGTAGGCTAAATTAAAACTATTTAATGAATTAAAAGGGATTAAGTAGAATATTATTTTTCGCACTGTCAGGAATATGTTTAAGTATTTTATAAACTGATGCGTATTATACATTGATAATCAATTGAATGCGATTGCGTGTTGAGCTATGAAACTGATTCTTTGAGATTATACCCATTGATATGTAAAGAATTGAAATATGTTCAGAAAGTTAATGTGAGCATACAGATTGCTGAAAAATAAATTTGGTTATGGTAAATATATCTTCCGAACACTATTCGTATCTTATAGCCTTAACAGGCGAAATAGCAGAAATAATGACTGACGGAATTACAAGTGCCATTATGGTGATTATCAAAGTGGCAAGATTCAGAACAAGAAGATAAAAGAAATTTATCTGGATGGGTACAACTGATACATAATATGACTCCTGCGAAAGTTTTATTATGCCGTAATATTTTTGGAGAAATGCCAGAGAAAGCCCGATAAGGTTTCCCCAGAAAATCCCCTTTAGAGCAATATTGGATGCTATGATCAGGAATATTTTTCGAATATTCCAGTTTTTATAACCAAGCGCTTTAAGCAAACCAATAGTATTGGTTCTTTCAAGGATCAGTATAAGTAATGCTGATATCATTGTAATAATGGCTACCAGGATCATCAGTGTTAATATTATTATTACATTCATGTCCTGTAATTTGAGCCAGTCAAATATCTGAGGATAAATCTCCTTTATGGTTTGCGCATTGGCGTCATAAGGAATAAATTTATAAGCTTCATCAGCAACCTGATCAAGATTTTTAAGGTCGTTTACCAGAATTTCAAACCCTGCAACCTGATTGGATTCCCATGAGTTTAGTTTTTGGATCTGACCGATATCACACAGAACAAACATTTTGTCAAAATCTTCAAGTCCTGTTTCATAAATTCCTTTAATAGTGAATCGTCGAGCACGGATCAGGTCATCAATAATGAAATACATGCGAACATCGTTGCCGGTTTCGAGTTTCAGCAGGCTGGCAAGCTTTTTCGAAATTAAAATGTCGTTTGAAATAGCTGTATCAGATACTTGAAGAATAGAACCGTTTATCATTTTTTCCTTAAAAAAATCCCAGTCAAAATCTTTTCCTATACCTTTCAGCACCACACCCTGAATATCATTTTCTGTTTTGATGATCCCGGGCTTATTACCGAAAATCTGCACATGCTTCACACCGGGAATATCTTTGAGCTGCCTTAATAAAACAGGATCATGCTCAATGGGTATTACTTCATACGAATAGTTGTTATCAAAATTACTGATTTGAATATGCCCTCCGAAACCAATGACTTTACTGCTTATTTCATGTTTGAAACCTATGATGATCGCTATTGAAAGGATCATGACAATTAAACCAAGAGCTACTGTAATAATGGCAATTCTGATAATTGGATCAGAAAAATTGCCTGTGTTTCTTTTAATTAATCGTCGTGCTATGAAAAATTCAGGATTCAAGGCAGAGTTTTTGTTATTTTGCAAACCTACATAAATTTAAATACCCGATTAACATATCGAATATTATTATGAAACGAAATTTTTTGCTCATCCTTGCGGTGCTGCTGATGAATGGATGTATAGCATCGCATAACGATGGTGGTTACGACAGTATGCTGAAGACCGGAGCTGAATGTACAGAATCCTACCTGCCATTGTTAACGGGTAAAAGCGTAGCACTTGTGGTAAATCATACTTCGCTGATTGGCGATGTTCATTTACTGGATACTTTGATAGCTCTTAAAATAAATGTTGTTAAAATATTTTCACCTGAACATGGTTTCAGAGGCGATGCTGACGCCGGTTCTTATATTTCAGGAGGTTATGATCAAAAAACAGGTATTGAAGTAGTGTCGTTATATGGCAAGAAAAAAAAGCCCACACCTGAAGATTTGAAAGATGTTGAAATAGTGGTGTTTGACATCCAGGATGTAGGAGTGAGGTTTTACACCTATCTTAGCACAATGACTCTGGTTATGGAAGCCTGTGCTGAAAATTCCATACCTTTTATTGTTTTTGATCGCCCGAACCCTAATGGATTTTATACTGATGGACCTGTGCTGCAGCCGGATTATAGTTCTTTTGTCGGGATGCATCCTGTTCCGGTGGTTCATGGGATGACAGCCGGCGAATACGCAAAAATGGTAAACGAAGAAGGCTGGCTGACTAATAATATAAAATGTGAATTGCTGGTGATTCCTGTACTGAATTATACACATCAGACTTTATATGATTTGCCTGTAAAACCTTCTCCAAATCTGGCTGATATGACTTCAGTATATCTTTATCCCTCATTATGTTTTTTTGAGGGAACTATTATGAGCGTAGGAAGAGGTACTGAAATGGCATTCAGGCTCATAGGTCATCCTGATTACAAAGCCGGAGATACTACCTTTACACCTGTTAGTAAACCCGGAGCTTCAGTTAACCCTCCTTTTAAAGATCAGCAATGCTATGGTTTTGATTATAGCAATCTGGCTGACAGTGTATTACTGAATAAACGGATCTATCTTCAACCACTTATTCAGGCATGGATGTATTTTAATGGAAAAAAAGAATTTTTTAACAACTATTTCAATAACCTGGCAGGCAATTCCACTCTAAGAAATCAAATAGAAGCCGGGCTGACAGAAAAAGAGATCAGGGCAAGCTGGCAACCGGGGCTTGAAAATTTTAGGAAAATCAGGGAAAAATATTTGCTATACGATGCAGAATGATATGATTTTCAGAGATTCAAATTTTTAAAACCCCTGCTGCATTTCCATCTCATCATCCATTCCATTGTTGTTATTGTTACGCTCGCGCTGGCGCTGGTAGTTATTCCAGCGGTACGACAAACCTATCCACAGCATTCTGGATTGCATTTTTCGTTCGCTTACAGTGTTGAATCCAATTCCATATGTTTCGGCACTAAATTTACGGGTGTTAAAAACGTCGCTCAATCTGAGACTGAATGTTGCCTTACGATCCAGAAAATCTGTCCTCCAAGCTATATCGGCTGAATACATTTCTTTCATCTTACCCTGAGCCATTATTGTGGGTGCGGAATAATTTCCGGAAACCTGAAGTGTGGAATTCTTTAAAATCGTAAACTGAGCATTCAGCCTGGTATTCCATGTATAATCCTCTGACCTTTCAATTTTATAGTCAGAACTTTCATAAGCATTGATCACCTGATTGAAATATGAGAAATTGGCATTCAACCTTATTGATTTGTTTACTTCGTATGCTCCGATTAGTTCTATACCAATTGATCTGCCATCTGTTATGTTTTCCCAGGTATTCCATGTTATTCCATCACCATATAAACGACTTACACGCTGTATCATATCTGTAGTTCTACGGTAAAATACCGAACTTGTAAGGCTGTTACGGTTTTTTGAAAGTACATACGAAATATCCCATGAACCTGTAAACTCAGGAGTAAGCTCAGGATTTCCTGTCCTTATATTTAATGAGTCGGAAAAATCTTTATAAGGATTCAGGAACCAGTGTCTTGGACGACTTACCCGTCTGCTGTAGCTAAGTTGTATATCCTGATTATTGGCAAAATTATAAACCAGATGTACACTGGGATAAGCTGTTACATAATCGTTGCGGAAAGTTTCATTGCTAAGGACCTGCTTACCATTGGTAACCGATACTTCGCCACGCAGACCTGCCTGATACTTGAATCTGCCGCTCATTCCCGCATATATACCGTAAATGGCATGAATGTTTTCGTCCATTTCAAAGTAATTTGAAAGGTTGTCGTCCTGTATCCAGTTCATGTTATCAGAGTTCCACCAATCGTAATTATAACGCATAGTCAGGAACTTGATATTACTTGACAAACCACCTTCAAATCTGGAGTTTTCATCAATGGGTCTGATATAATTTAAACGGAAAGTGCCTTCTTTGTTGGTATTACGTGAGCGCGACTGCTGTTTGACGGCAAAGATTGAAGAAATTACATCTTCCTGATTTATCTCTTCGATCCGGCGCATCGCATTGTTATTGATTATCAGATCAGCGGTGAGTTCTTCGCCCTGACGTTTGGTGGTCAATCGATACGAGAGATTGTAATTGAAAGATTTCATTGTGCGTTCCGATTCTGAACCTCTGTTAAATTGTCTTAACAAAGTGTTATCTTCGGAAAATGTTTTATTAAACATCATGCCATTATCATTATTTAAGAAATTCCGATAACGAACTGTTGCTGAAAATGTATTGTAACGGTTGGGCATATAATCAAAACCAAGACTTCCAAGATGCATACGCATATTCATGTTGTACTGTCCATCCTGGTTGAGCAGAGTAGTCATTTCGTTATAGGTGGTGGTTCGTTCCATCCAGCTTTTACTTTCAAAATTGCTTAATCTGTTATCGTAGCTGGCAGAATAATTGAATTTCTCGGCTCTGTAATTCAAATTAATACCACTGCTGAAACGGTCAGGAGGACTGTAATTGACTTGTATCATACCATTCAACCCTTCAAGACTTCTTCTTTTAAGCACTATGTTTATAATCCCTGATGTTCCATCAGGATCGTAACGGACTGAAGGATTGGTTATTACTTCTATACGTTCGATAGTATTGGCCGGAATTTGCTGGAGGATATCAGAGCTGCTAAGGTCCTGCAAACCTGTTGGCCTGCCATCAATCAGAATAAGAACATTACTGCTGCCCCTAAGTTTTACATTACCTTCAATATCAACTGTTACTGAGGGTATATTCTGCATAATATCAACAGCAGTGCCGCCAATTCCGGTAAGATCCTTATCAACAGTTATTACTCTTTTATCAAGATTTGCGAGCATCATATCTCGTTCGGCGGTTACTTCCACACCTTGCAATGATGTAGCAGTAGGGCTGAGTTTTATCTCTCCCAGATCAATTACAGGATTGCGCGGGTTGAATGTTAAATCGGAAACGGTTTTTGATTCAAAGCCAATAAATTGAAAAACAGCATAATATCTTCCTGCTGGTATTTTTTCAAGTACAAAATCGCCCTTAGGACTGCTTATAGTACCATTGACCATTACGGAGTCTTTTTGTCTGAAAAGAATAACATTGCCATATTCTATGGCATGAGACTGATAAGCCTCAATCAGTTTTCCGCGAAGTGTCCCGATATTCATATCCGACCCCATTGGGGCGCCTGCCGGACGTTGTTGCGCCATTATTTCAGGCACAGTTAAAATGAGAGTTCCGAGTAAAAGGAGGTTGATGAAAAATTTGATTTTCATAAATTATGATAAAAATAAATAGATAACTTAACTTCCGACAGGCGAATTTCATTTTACTGAAATTGGTTTTGCCGGAACTTAGACAATGCTATATAACAAAACTTGCGAGAGGAATGTTTACTTTCTTCCGGGATATACTTTAAGAGCTTCTGCCAGGCAATGCATGGCTGCTTTTAAATCTTCAACTTTCAGTACATAGCTTATTCTCACTTCATCTAGTCCCGCTCCTGGTGTAGAATAGAACCCTGTTGCAGGTGCAAGCATGACCGTTTTTTTATCGGTCTCAAATTCTTCAAGCAACCACTGACAGAATTTATCAGCATCATCAATAGGCAGACGAGCTGTTGCGTAGAAAGCACCACGTGGTTTAGGACAAAAAGCGCCGGGCATGTTGTTTATGCTTTCTACAACAATATCACGGCGGGCATGATATTCATCAAGAACATCCTTGAAGTATTCATCGGGGGTGTCAATTGCTGCCTCTGCTGCAACCTGTCCAAGGGTAGGCGGGCTTAAACGCGCCTGCGCAAATTTCATTGCAGTACGCATTACTTCCTTGTTCTTTGAGATCATACATCCAACACGAATACCACAAGCGCTATAACGCTTTGATACACTGTCAATTAAAATAACATGTTGATCCAAGCCATCCAGATGCATTATGGAAGTATGCTGTTCGCCGTCGTAGCAAAACTCTCTGTAAACTTCATCTACTATAAGATACAGGTCGTGCTTGATGACAATATCGCGCAACACTTTTAATTCCTCAATATTATATAGATATCCGGTTGGATTATTTGGGTTACAGATAAGTATGGCTTTGGTTTTTGGTGTAATCGCTTTTTCGAATTCTGAAATGGGAGGAAGAGCAAAACCGGTTTCAATACTTGATGAAATGGGTTTTACAACTACTCCTGAGTTAATAGCGAATCCATTGTAATTAGCATAAAAAGGCTCAGGAATAATGACTTCTTCGCCCGGGTCCAAACAGGTTTGAAGTGTGAAAAGCAATGCTTCAGAAGCTCCGGAACCAACAATTATCTCGTCGGGCGTAATATTAATACCTACTTTTTTATAATATTCAGTTAGTTTTTTTCTGTATGAAAGAATACCGGCTGAATGGCTGTATTCAATAACTTTAAGATTGAAATTTTTGATTGCATCAAGGGCTACCTTTGGAGTTTCTATATCAGGTTGCCCGATATTAAGATGATAAACTTTAATACCGCGGCTTTTTGCAGCATCGGCATAAGGAACGAGTTTACGGATTGGTGATTCGGGCATCATTCGCCCTTTGGCTGAGATCTGTGGCATAATCTGATGTTTATATGAAAGTTAGTAATATATTTATTGTTGCGGCAAAGGTAGAGTTTTTTATAATTCAAATCACACAGCCATTGCTTTTTCTGATGTAATGGCATTATCAGTTGTTATTTATTGAGCTTGCTAAAGTTAAATAAGATGTAAATTGATTTGAAATAAGACAGCCACCCTTTCTGGTGCCCAACTTTTTAGTACTTTTGCAGTTTCTATAAAATACTGATACTATCATAATATGTTCGACGAAGAGGACGATTTTGATTTATTTGAGATTTACCAACTGGTTTCCAGGTTCGAAGAAATGATGGATAAGGATGCTTATCATTTTTTCGATGTTGGTGACATCGAGGATATTATTGATTATTATTTCCAGGAAAACAATACGGTTCGTGCAAAACAGGCATTAAACTATGCATTGGACCATTATTCAGATTCTACCGGGATAATGCTGCGTAAAGCATATTTGATGATTTCTGAAAATAAGCTGAATCAGGCTATCCGCATAATTAATGAAATAGAAAGCATAGAGCCTGAAAACACCGATATTTTTATGGCAAAAGGCCTTATATACAGTCAGAAGAAAATGCCTGAAAAAGCTGATATTGAATTTGATAAAGCAATTAAAGATGCTAAATATCCTGCTGAAACCTGTTTAGATATTGGCTTTGAGTTTGAAAATCAGAATAACTTTGAACTTGCAATTAAGTATTTTAAAAAGGCTCTGAGCTATAAACCGGAAGATGATATACCCATTTATGAGTTGGCTTTCTGTTTTGAATCCTTGAACCAGTATGATGAGGCAATACAGTTTTATACTGAGTTTCTTGATAAAAATCCTTACTCGCTTGCGGCATGGTTTAACCTCGGCCTGATGTACAATGCTGTGGAACTTTATGAAAAAGCCATTGAGGCTTATGATTTTGTTATTGCAATTGATGAAACATTTGCTTCTTCATATTTTAACAAGGCAAATTCATATGCCAATATGGGTATGTACCGCGAAGCCATTAATTTTTACCGTCAGACTTTTCTTTACGAAGAACCTGAAGCAGTTACCTATTTTTATATTGGTGAGTGTTATCAGAAAATGAATAAACATACTGATGCAGTTAAATCTTTTTTGAAATCTGTTGAGTTTGACCCGGGATTTGCCGATGCCTGGCTTGAAATGGGTGTGTCATATGATCAGCTTGATAATCAGCATGATGCCATTCATAGTGTTGAGAAAGCTATTTCAATTGAGCCGGATAATATGGATTATACCTATGTGTTGGCAGGCATACTGGCAAAAATAAACCGCGTTAAGGAAGCTGAAAAAGCATTTAAAAAGGTAATCAACAGTAGCTCAGTAACCCCTGACGTTTATCTGGATTATGCCAGAATGGTTGAAGAAAACCGAAGTACAAAAGAAGCTATAAAGATCCTTCATGATGCAGTGTTAATGTTTCCTGACAATCCTTTGCTGATATTTCGTCTTTCGGCTTATAATTTTATTTCTGGTATGAAAAAAGAGGCGCTCCTGTTGTTTGAGAATGCTTTGCATCTGGATTATGACAAATATACAGAGGTTGTTCCTTATGCTCCAAACATGCTCGAGGATACTGAAGTTTTAAATATTCTGGAAAATGTTGGTAACGAGATTCAGAAGAAGCCCCGGAAACGCAATTAGACAATTTTTATGAAGGAGTATTTTATTTTTATGCTGAAAGGCATCGGGATGGGTACAGCCAATGTTATTCCGGGTGTGTCCGGTGGTACAATTGCTTTGATAACCGGTATTTTTGAACGACTTATTAACTCCATAAAATCTTTTGATTTTAAAACTCTCAGACTCTTGTTTAAAGGACAATTCAAAGAGTTTGCCAAACACACTGATTTGTATTTTCTTGCTTCTGTTGGTGTTGGAATTTTAATTGCAATTTTCAGTCTGGCTCGTCTGTTTGAGTATTTGTTCAAATATCATTCAATATATATCTGGTCATATTTCTTTGGCTTGATATTGGCTTCAGTATATTTTATCGGGATTACAATTAAGAATTGGAATGCTTTTGTAGTTTCCAGTTTTCTTATTGGAACCGCAATAGCTGTTTCGCTTTCATTTCTGAGCCCTGCCGAAGGTAATGAAAACTTTTTTTACCTTATTCTTTGTGGAGCTGTGGGCGTATGCAGCATGATACTTCCTGGGATTTCAGGTTCATTTGTTCTTATTCTTATGGGTAATTATCAGTTGATATTTATTGAAGCAGTAAATCAATTGCGGATTGATATTTTATTTCCTGTAGCCATAGGCATTGTAGTTGGTCTGATAGGTTTCTCACATTTTTTATCATGGGTTTTCCGGCGTTTTCGTTATCAAACCATAGCCTTGTTAACCGGATTTATTTTGGGCTCACTGATAATTATCTGGCCATGGAAAGATAAAATATTTGTTACTGACGCTTTTGGCGAGGTTATAATAAAAAAAGGAATGCCGGTGGTTGAAAGATATAAGCCGGTGTTGCCCGACAGCTTCTCGGGTGAGGTAATGCTTGCCGTGATATTCATTATTCTTGGAATTTTGAGCATTTGGCTGATTGAATGGGCAGCAAAAAAGAAATCAGTTTAGTTTATTGTCGTGAAGCGTCTTTTTGGTCTTATAGGTTATCCGTTGGGGCATTCCTGGTCCAAATCATATTTTGATAAAAAATTTTTAGCAGAAAAAATCCATGATGCTGAATATCAGTTGTTTCCTGTTAAAGATCTAAGTCTTTTAAAAACTCTGCCTGAAATTTATCCGTCATTGCAAGGCTTAAATGTTACGATACCTTATAAAATAAGTATTCTTCCATATCTGGATTTTATTGATCCTGTCGCCGGACAGGTTAATGCAGTGAATGTTGTAAAAATTATCCGAGCCGGCTCCAGGACAAGCTTGCATGGCTTCAACAGCGATGTTGTTGGGTTTGAACGTTCAATAAAACCTCTTTTGAAATCACATCACAGATCAGCTCTTATTTTGGGAACCGGAGGAGCTTCAAGGGCTGCTGCATGGGTGTTTACAAAACTTGGTATTTCATATGTTTATGTTTCCCGAGATTCATCGGAACAGCTTCAGATAGGATATGATGAATTGGATAATGAAATAATGGAAAAGCACACGATAATTGTTAATGCCACCCCGTTAGGTATGGCTCCTGATATTCATTCAAAGCCTCAGTTGCCCTATCATTTAATTAGCGACCGTCATCTCATGTTCGATATGGTTTATAATCCTACTGAAACTGCATTTCTTGAATCGGGTAGAAAACGGGGTGCCACTATAAAAAATGGACTGGAAATGTTGCATATACAGGCTGAAGAATCCTGGTTGATCTGGAATGATCTATCTTTTGTCTGATCCTTACAATTCTTGTTTACTATGGTGTTGATACTGAAACTGGAAGGATTTTTCCATTAAAGAATTTATGTCCATCAATAAGAAATCTGCTGACAAATTCTGCCATTGTATTACTTTTAAGTGCAGCTTCAAATCCGGGAAATGCCATTGAGAACATTTCGGTTTGAACACTTCCAAATGCAAGACAATTCACACTAATCTTTTTTTCTTTCAATTCTTCGGCAAGACATTCTGTTAGGGTAGCTATCGCTGCCTTACTGGCACTATAAAGCGCTAAACCCGGAAACTTTGCGCTTCCCTGTACACCTCCCATACTTCCGGCGTTAACTACATGAGCTTCTTCATTCATAAAGGGAAGCAAATCTCTGATAAGTCGGAATGGCGCCTCCAAATTGGTTTTAATTACAGTATTGAAATCTTCTGTATCACAGGTTGCAAATGGTTTGTTTACAATTGCACCAGCATTATTGAAAAGGCAGTCAATTCTGAAATCAAGTTCTTCAATTAATGGTAATAGATTGTTCTTAATACTGCCGTTCACAATATCAAAGCTATATGGTATTACTTCAGAAATCAGAGGATTGGTTTCTTCTGCCAGTTCATTTAGCCTTTGTACATTCCTTGATATTGCAAGGATTCGGGTATTATGTGTTTTGCTTAGCTGTTTTACGGTTTCGAACCCTATTCCTTTTCCGGCGCCGGTAATTATGAAATTCATGTTAGATGTATGGTTTTATTGTTTCAGAATTTAATTTAGTCAGGAGCGATACTGATGCTATGCCTTATTCATTATCTGTTATAAAGTTTTAATTATAGTTTTTCTTAAACGGAGCTACTGCACGGTCGTAGATACCCTGAATAAAAGCTATTGCCATTCCATAGTTAGTTACGGGAATTCCTGCGTCAATTGCAGGTTTAAGCCTGTTTATCACCTGTTTACGTGTTATCACACAACCCCCGCACTGAATAACCATCGAATAATCATGTATATCACGCGGCAATGCTGAAAGACCTGCAACTACCTCATATTCTATTTTATTTCCTGTGAAGTTATTAAGCCATTTTGGTATTTTCACCCTTCCAATATCCTCGCATGAAACATGATGAGTGCATGATTCCAGAATCAGCACACGATCACCTTCTTCAAGTTTTGCAAGATGAGGCGTTCCTTTCAGATAATTTTCAAAATCACCTTTCTGACGAGCCAATAATACGCTGAAGCTTGTAAATGGAATGTCTTCCGGCACTTCTGCATCAGCACTTTTAAATATCTGACTATCGGTTATTGCCAGTACAGGCTTTGGGTTCATACGTTTAATGAATTCTCCAACCCCATGTTCTTTTGTTACAACAGCAATACCGTCATGATCGAGAATGTCGCGTATAACCTGTACCTGTGGAAGTATCAGTCTGCCTTCAGGGGCTGCAATATCAATAGGGGTGATGAGCAATACAACATCATTTGGAGAAATAAGATCGCCTACAATTGATTTAATACGCAACGCCGATTCAGGCATGAGCCTTCTGATTATATCCACTAGCTCATTAATCTGTTGGATATTTGCGTTATGAGTGCTAAAATCAATAACTTCGGTCTGGAATTTCTGACTTATTTCCTGAACAAACTCAGGACTAGCTGCTTCAATATCTGATTTATTGTGCAAAACAAAGAAAACGACATCGTTTTCAATGAATCTCTTTACAAGATCATCTTCAAACTCATTCCATTGATTACCTGAAACCAATAAAATGGCAAGATCGAGGTTACCCAGTATCTGATGTGACCGCGAAATCCTTTTGCTCCCAAGTTCCCCGGCATCGTCAATTCCAGCGGTATCTATCATGATCACAGGCCCAAGCCCTGAAATTTCAATTGATTTTTTTACCGGATCGGTAGTTGTACCAGCAATGTCGCTGACAATGGCAACTTCCTGCCCTGCAAGCATATTTATCAGAGAGCTTTTCCCATTATTGCGCCTGCCAAAAATCCCTATATGAGGTTTGCTTTCTTTTCCTTTTGCCATAACTCATTCAAAAAATGATTTGTTCTTTATCCTGTTCTATAAAATTTGAAAAGTTCTGCTTAATCCGTATCATATCCGGATAAAAGACAAAAGTAGCTTTTTTATCCCAATCTACTTTTCTGTATCTTTTTTCATTTAATGATAATTACAAAGGTCTGATTGACTATTGAATTAAAAAACTCATTGAATGACTATTATTCCTGTCTTTTGCAAGATAACAGCAATTTTTAACGTTAAAGCATCGTTAAGTTGGAACTAAGAATTAGTTTTGCTTTTTAATTCTGTTAAATAATTCACTTTCTTTGATAATAAATCAACAAGCTAATGTTATACTCAGTTTTACTTCTCGTGGTAGGTCTGGTTTTACTCATTAAGGGTGCTGACTGGCTTGTTGATGGTGCTTCGGCGCTTGCTAAAAGGTACCATGTGTCTGATCTGGCCATTGGTCTTACAGTTGTGGCTTTTGGTACTTCAGCTCCTGAACTCGTAGTTAATATTGTTGCTGCCATTAACGGTTATCAGGGTATAGCTTTTGGTAATGTCATCGGGAGTAATAATTTTAATTTGTTTTTAATACTTGGTGTTTCCGGATTGATACTTCCTTTATCAGTTCAGAAAAGCACAGCCTGGAAGGAAATACCATTTTCATTACTTGTTGCCTTACTGCTTATCTTTATGGTAAATGTCACTGGTAAAGGATATCTTTCCCGTTTTGAGGGACTTATACTTTTTGCCTTTTTTATAGGTTTTTTGTATTATATTTTTGCTCAGATGCGAACCGTTAAGGTAAGCATTGAACTTAAGAAAAAGCAAGTAGCCGGATTCATCCTGTTTTTATTAATTGCCGGAGGATTAACATCACTGATTGCCGGCGGAAAACTCGTAGTTGATAGTGCAGTAAAGATTGCTACGGCAATGGGTATAAGTCAGGAAATAATAGGACTGACCATTGTTGCAGCCGGCACTTCATTGCCGGAGCTTGCCACTTCGGTGGTTGCAGCTCTGAAAAAAAATGCTGATATTGCAGTCGGAAATATCATAGGGTCTAATATTTTTAATATTCTTCTGATCCTTGCAGTCAGTGCAACAATAAGACCACTCAATTATGACATGATTTTTAACAGGGATTTGATTTTTTTAAGCTTTGGAACAGTCTTTCTCTTTTTAGCCATGTTTACAGGTAAGCGTAGAACCCTCGACAGATGGGAAGCCGGAATTTTATTGGTTGCTTTTATAGCTTATAGTTATTACAGACTGCTCAATTCATAATTGTTCAGGTCATAATATAATTGATCCGGGGTTAAGTAGAAACTCCTGATAAAATCAATACAAACTAATTTTAAGAATTTCGTCTGTTTATACATTCTGCATGATGAATCATGTAATATCTTTAATCAATTCGTGTGGCTTACTTGAACATTTTAGTATTTTTGCCCGAACCTAATATCATTATTCACATTAAAAAAAATATAGTTATGAAAAGTACTGCTTTTCTGAAATTTCATGAAGCGCTTGGAGCTAAATTGATTCCTTTTGCCGGTTATAATATGCCTGTTCAGTATGAAGGTGTAAATGTTGAACATGAAACCGTCCGTAAAGGCGTTGGTGTATTCGATGTTTCTCATATGGGTGAGATATGGGTTAAAGGTCCTAAGGCTCTTGATCTTTTGCAATGGGTTACTTCAAATGATGTTTCAAAACTTACTGATGGCAAAATTCAGTACACATATTTACCAAACAATCAGGGAGGTATAGTTGATGATTTACTTGTTTACCGCTTTAATGCCGAGACTTATCTGTTAGTGGTAAACGCCTCAAATATTGAAAAAGACTGGAACTGGATAAATGCAAACAATAAATTTGGAGCTGAATTGTATAATGCTTCTGATGAGTTTTCATTACTTGCTGTTCAGGGTCCTAAAGCCATTAAAGTTGTTCAGAAACTTACACCGGATAATATTACTGACATGGAGTATTATACTTTCAAAAAAGTTACACTGGCAGGAGTGAAAGATGTGATTCTTTCAATTACCGGTTATACTGGCGCTGGTGGTTGCGAGATTTATTTCGATAATAAAGATGCTGACAAGATATGGAATGCTGTTTTTGAAGCCGGAAAAGAAGAAGGTATAAAACCCATAGGGCTTGCTGCCCGTGACACTCTTCGTCTTGAAATGGGATTCTGTCTATATGGTAATGATATTAATGAAACAAGTTCACCAATAGAAGCCGGTTTGAGCTGGATAACAAAATTCACTGATTATAAGGATTTTATTAATAAAGCTTCTTTACTTGAACAAAAACAACAAGGTACTCCCCGGAAATTGGTCGGGTTTGAAATGATTGATAACGGAATACCACGTCAGCATTATGAAATAGCTGATACCCAAGGAAATATTATGGGTGTGGTGACTTCAGGAACTATGTCTCCATCACTAAAAGTTGGTATTGGAATGGGTTATGTCAAAACCGAGTTCTCAAAACCGGATACCGAAATTAATATTATTATCAGAAATAAACCGGTAAGGGCTAAAGTTGTTAAATTGCCATTTTACAAGGCTTGATTTTTTCTGTAAACATTTTTTATTATGAAGCAGCGGATAATTGAGGTATGTCCTGCTCTTCCTATGTTTCAGCATTTTCAGATTCATCGCGCTCAGGTGATTGTTGTTGTTGATGTGCTGAGAGCAAGTACAACCATTTGTACTGCTTTTGATCATGGAGCCAAAAAAGTGATCCCGGTGGCTACTGTTGAGGAAGCTATGGATTATCAAAGTAAGGGATATTTTGTGGCTGGTGAGAGAGGAGGAATAAAACTTGATTTTGCTGATGCCGGTAACTCACCATTCGAAATGATGACAGATAAAATTAAAGATAAAACAGTTGTTTTAACTACCACTAATGGTACACAGGCAATACAGATGGCATACGGAGAGAATCTGACTGTTATCGGTGCATTCATTAACCTTACGATACTAAAAAACTGGCTTTTGCAAAGGTCTGAAGATGTTTTGGTGTTATGTGCCGGTTGGGAAAATCTTATTGGATTGGAAGATGTGATTTTTGCAGGCGCATTAGCTGAATCATTGGTTCAGGAAGGGGGTTTTTTAATGAACAGCGATGAAACTTTTATGGCTTATGACTTATGGCAGCTTGCCAAATATGACATCCATGATTATATCTCAAAGTTCTCACATACAAAACGACTTATTTCAATAGGGCAGGACGAATCAATAGAGTACTGTTTTAAAATTGGGGTATCAGGATCTTTGCCTTTCTGGAATAATGGGGCACTTAAAAAGTATATTTTTTGAAAGCACTTGTTGTTTTGTTAGAACTACCTGATTATTAATAACATAAGATGTGTGTAATTGCGCTCATTTCTTTAATTTTAGCCTTTATTTAGCATTGTTTTCTTAAAAAAACTTGTTTAAAATACCGGATTTTTAAATTCACTTTTGTAGTTTTGCCATTCTGAGGGCTTGATCTATTAAAGATTTGTTGGTTTTTAAAGAGTATATTCTCAAAAATCAACTGACTTAATTTATTAATAATGGACCCTAATTTGGTTTTATAGAATATTTTTTTCGATTTATTACCAATGGCTTTGGGATTACCAAGCAAAAGATGAAGTAAAACCGATTTGTGTCCTTTGAAAATTCAGGATCATGAAAAAAACTATTAAAAAACAAAAAAAAACTGCTTTACAAAAGCCTGAAATTAAGCTTATTGAGATATTATTTGGGGTAATCATTCTTTTATACATTATTGTTCCTACTTTCACTCCTAACTTAATGGCGCTTGATACCAACACGCCGAAATTTGCTGCTACGGCTTTACTGAATTTGGTAGTGTTTGGGGTTCTTGTTGCAAACGGATATCTGAAAAACAATAAGGTTTTTGTCAGTAGTTTCTTCACACAAAAGGTTGGAATAGCCTACTCTTTATTTCTCGTGGTATCTCTGCTGTCGTTTACACAATCAGTAAATCTGCTGGAATCTGTGCTACAGTTTTGCAAAGTCTTTACAGTTTTTGCGGCTGTTTTCAATCTCTCGGTCATTTTAATGTATAATATTAGGCTGGCGAAGATTATTATTTATGTGATGGTGGGTTTGCTGATCTTTGATGCAGTTTCGGTTTTTTATAATATCAATAAATTTATTGAGGGTACAGTAAAGGCAATTACTGATATCAAAACAGTGTATTCAAATAAAAATATCCTTGCATCATCAATTTATGTTAAACTACCGTTTGCGATCTGGCTACTGGTGTTTGAAAAACGTTATCTGAAAGCGTTGGGATGGATTGCTCTTGCCTTTGGTATTAGTGCTACTTTTTTTATGGCTACCCGTGCCTTTTTTCTTGGTCTTGCTTTATTGTCATTTGTGTTTGTTGCTTATACGTTAATTGTATTTTTCAGACAGAAACAAAGGTCAGCTTTATGGTTGTTGGGTAATTATGTCAGCGCGCTTTTGGTTGCTTATCTTTCATTTACTTTCGTACAACAGAATTTCTACCCAAAGGCTAGAATGCATAGTCGTCATACCCAGGGAGTTGTAAAGCAAGTATCAACACTTAAAGATCCTAAAACAGCAAGTTCATTGCGATTGGATGCCTGGCGGTGGTCGTTTGATCTTATTAAAGAAAAACCCTTACTTGGGGTGGGCAGTGGCAACTGGAAAGTAGTAATATTAAAACATGAAAATCAGAAGAATGCCGGATTTATATATTTGTATAAAGCCCATAACGATTTTATTGAAACTGCTACAGAAACAGGTATTATTGGAGGCTTACTCTTTTTGTCAATTTTTATTTTCATTATCTGGAATTTTCTTCGAAACTATATAAAGCGCGGGGAGGATGATGATTCAATTACACCTTATTTTTTTATTGCTGCTGCAGGTATTATTTTTTATAGTGTAGATGCTTTCTTTAATTTCCCTGCCGATCGTCCGGAGATCCTGGCTCTATTTATCATCTTTGTATCTGTTGGCATAGCTTCGGCTTATCACCAGAAAGCTTATGCCAGCACAGATGATGCTCAAACCGTGACAAATAACAAGATGCCAGGTTTGATCCAAATATTGGTTTTTCCTGTAGTTTTTACGCTTTTAGCAGCTTCAACCTATATTTTATATGTTAATTTTATCTCCTGTAAGAACCAGCGAATTGTTTATCAGGAGATTATGCGTGGTAAATTAAAAGAAAAATCTGATAAGATTATAGCCGGTTTTCCATTCATTCCTAATGTCAGCATCTGGGGAGAATCAATTGGTACACTTAAGGCAAGGTATCTGATAAATGATGAGAGATATCCTGAAGCAATTGATGTTCTCAGATATGATATGTCAAGTCCCTGGGATGCCAGACGAGAATTTTTTATGGCTATGGCTTTTGAAAAAATGGAACAATATGATAGCGCACTATTGTACTCAGAAGCAGCAGCCATACTAAAACCTAATTATTTTAGAAATATACACATGGCTGCAACGTTGCTTGACAGAAAAGGAGATTCTTTGCAAGCGGGAGCTTATTATGATAAATTTCTTGAAAAAAATAAGAATGATAAACAAGCTTATATATTGGCCAGCAATCATTACATTAAGCATCACCAGCTTGATAGGGCAAAAGAGATAATTGATGACGGGATTAAGTATTACAAGAAAGATACTCTTATCCAAAAACAACAGCGATATCTGGATCAAAAACTAAACCTTGAGCCATATATTCATATTTATAATCAGGGAGCAAAAGATTTTCAGGCAAAACGATACGCTCCGGCAATTAAATCTTTTGATGAGTTTCTTGAGAAAGTTCCGGATTATGTTAGCGCCTATCAGTTAAGAGCTTTTTCTTATTTTTATCTTAAGGAATATGAAAAGAGTATGGCTGATGCCAATAAAGCGCTGGAACTTGATCAGACAAATTCATCACTGATAAACCTTAGAGGTGTTTGTTACCGTAATTTGAAAAAACACGATGAGGCTTGCAGTGATTTTAAGAAAGCAATGGAAATGGGGAATGAAAGCGGCAAGACTAATTACGAGAATTTCTGTGTAAAAAAATCAGGGTAGGCCAGAGTATAAGCTAGCGAATAATATGCTTTCCAGTGATTTAATCACAAAATGATTCGGTGATCCATGCATATATTTTCCTGAAAGTTTGCTTTTAGTCTTGGCGAACCATAAAAAAAGGCTACCGTATTTGGTAGCCTTTCCCATGATAAAAAATACTTTCAAAGCCTTATTCAGCAGCAGGTTCCGCTGTATCAGCAGGAGCTTCACTCTGTTCCGCCTGTTCTTCTTCTGCAAGTGCAGCTTCAGCTTCTTCCTGCAATTTAGCAGCTTCCTTTTCTGCCTGTTTAGCGAGTTTTTTCGCAATCTCAGCAGAACGAGCTTCATTAAGTTTGCTTTCCTGTTCTTTAATTTTCTTCAGTTCTTCCCTTTGCTGCATTTCACGATCACTGATAACTCTTCTGATCTTAGCTTCTTTTTCTTCAAGCCATGCCGAAAATCTTTCTTCAACCTGTTCAGGAGTCAAAGCACCTTTTTTCACTCCATTAAGTAAGTGTAATTTATACAGTACTCCTTTGTACGAAAAAATGGCGCGAACGGTATCAGTAGGTTGTGCGCCTGTTTGCAACCAGTACAATGCGCGGTCGAAATCCAGGTCAATGTCAGCAGGTTTTGTCAGAGGATTGTAAACGCCAATCTTCTCAATAAATCTTCCATCACGTGGTGCCCGACCATCCGCAATTACAATATGGTAGAACGGACGACCTTTTCTACCATGACGCTGTAATCTAATCTTTGTTGGCATAAATAAAAATGTTTAATTATAAAATTTTGAAAATGAGCCTGCAAAGAAACGACTTTTTTCTGAATCTGCAATACCTTAACTTGTTATTACTGATTTTTTGACATGCATTTATAGAGCAAGGCTAATCTTATTTCATAAAAATATTTAAAAACGAAAATAAATAGGGCTGATAGGAGCTTTGAAAGCCAGTTGTTATTGTCAATAAAAAGCTATTTGTTAATTTCGCCGCATGAAAATTAAAGAATCATTTTTAGGTGTTCTGATTATAATGCTGTGCTTTGTGATCATCCCGGGTGTTCAAAGCCAGCAAAATGAAAGATTTATCCTTAATGGTACAATATCAGGATTAAGTGAGAAAAATATTATTTTCATTCGCGTTAATGGACATAAAGAGATAAAGGTTAAAGAGTTACAAACTGATAAACATGGTTCGTTTACAGTTTCACTTGATGAAATGCTGCCAATCGGGCAATATCGTCTTAGAATAGATCCGGGCAAACAAGGCAAGCTTCTTGATTTTCTTATTACTGATAATAATCTCAGTTTTACTACTGATATTGATTTTCTTATAGATAGCATCCATTTTGAAAATTCAGAGATCAATGCAGCATGGTATAATTATTTCAAAACCAAGGAGAATTTTGAAAGCAGGCTGTCAATTCTTGAACATCTTATGGGTATTTATCCTAAAGATGAGCGTTTTTATCCTGAAATAATAAAGGAATTCAATTTGTTACAGGAAGAGCGCGATGTTGCCATCAATGAAATTAGTTCTGAGTTTTCAGGAACTCTGCTAGAAACCTACATCAGGGCAGATCAACCTCCACATGTGAACCCTTTCATTTCATCAGAAGAGCGCAGGGATCTTTTCAGGAGGAATTTCTTTAAAAACATTGATTTTACTGATACTATGCTGTTGAGGACGGATATTTTCCCCGGCAAAGTTCTGTCATATATCATGCTTTACAGGAATCCTCAGCTTAATCAGGAACAGCAGGCAGTTGAGTTTATTCGTGCTACCGATAATTTCTTACCTTTGGCCATGGTACAACCTGTGGTTTACAATTATCTGCTTGATTACACCATAAGTGGATTTGAGCAGATTGGGCTTGAAAAGGTCCTTCAGCATATTGCTGAACATTATCAGGTGGACGAAACCTGTGTCTCAGATCAGGGGGCGAGCGAGCTGCAGCTAAGAATTGAAGGTTATCGGAAACTTGCACCTGGCAACAAAGCACCTGATATAAATGCAAAGGATATAAATGATACTGACTTTAACCTTGATAAATCTAAATCTGAGCACATCCTCATAGTTTTCTGGGCTAGCTGGTGTCCGCATTGTAATGTCATTCTTCCCGAAATTAAAAAACTCGCTGATCAGTTAAATACCGGATATAGTAAAAATCCCAGGTTACAGGTAGTTTCAGTTTCTATTGATCATGAGAAGGAGGCTTATCAGGAATTCATAAAGAAAAACGGGATGGATGACAAAGCACTTAAAAATTACTGGATAAATATTTGTGATTATAAGGCATGGGATGGCAAAATAACAAATGATTATTACCTGTATGCTACTCCTACAATGATTCTGTTAGGGAAGGACGGGATAATTACGGCTAAACCTTCAAATATTCAGGATCTTAAAAAGAGTCTTGGACTATAGCAATCTTCTGCTATAATGACCTAATTTTTTTCAGCGTATTAGATATTATCTATCTGTGAAATCTTTTATACAGAGAAGGCAGAATTCCTGCGATTTATTCAATCCCCAGCAATTCAACTTCAAATATCAGTACCGAATGTGGAGGAATTGCGCCTGCTTCCCTGCTGCCATATCCGAGTTCAGAAGGGATGAAAAATTTGAATTTGCTTCCCACTGGCATTAGCTGTATACCTTCAGTCCATCCGGGAATAAGGCGTGAGAGTTCAAACGTTGCCGGCGTTCCTCTGTCGTACGATGAATCGAAAACAGTACCGTTCAACAGTGTGCCTTTGTAATGAACTTTTACCTTATTTGATACCAGGGGTTTATCGCCGTCTCCCATTTCCAGTATCTGATATTGCAGACCACTTTCGGTAGTTATCACACCCTCGGCAGATTTATTTTCTTCAAGAAACTTTTTTCCTGCTTCCATATTTTCAGCATACCGTGCAGCATTTTGTTCTTCTCTTTTTGCCTGCATTTCAGAACCATATTTAATCATGATGGCTTCTGCCTGCTCGCGTGTAAAAATAGTGTCATGTCCATTCCATGCATCAGTAAAACCCTTGTTAAATGTTTCAGCATTTAAATCCATGCCATTATTTTTCAAAGTAAAGGCAACATCAGTTCCTATTATATAACTGATGCTGTCAAGCTTGGTTTTTAACTCAAAGGCTGGTTTTCCGGGTTCATTATCTTGTTTCTTGCCGGGCTTTTGGGCAAATACATTTAAATTAATTGATAAAGAAGCTATCAGACTAATAATGATGATCTTTTTCATAATTTTTTCTTTTTGGGTTTAAAAAATGAAGTGCAAAGGTGCAAATAAAAATCATACCTGCGTGTAATTAAAAATGAGGTTCTGAAACTCGACTATAGAAAGTTTCTGCTATAAGAGCTGATAATCATAAGATCATGGCTATTTTCATATTTTTGCGTTTTATGCTTTTTTAAGAAAACCAAAGAAGATAAGTCGTGTTTTTAGAACAAAATGAAGAAATATTATTTTTATGCAATCGAACTGGCAGGAACGAACACAATTAATGCTCGGTGATGACGGATTGGCAAAACTGAATAACGCCCATGTACTTGTTGCCGGGCTTGGAGGAGTGGGTGCCGTGGTTGCTGAGATGCTTTGCAGGGCTGGTATTGGTACACTCACCATAGCCGATGCTGATAAAATTCAGCCCAGTAATCGGAACAGACAGATTCTTGCATTAAGCAGCAACGAAGGTATTGACAAAACCAGGGTTATGGCTGCCCGACTGCTGGATATTAATCCGGATTTACATCTTAATGTCTTTAATCATTATCTTAAAGATCAGTTCATTATTGATTTGCTCTCCCAATCTTTTGATTATGTAGTAGATGCTATTGATACTCTTTCGCCTAAATTGTATTTTGTTTATTATGCACTTATGAATAAACATAAACTGGTTAGCAGCATGGGAGCAGGTGGAAAGCTGGATCCATCAATGGTGAAAATTGGCGATATATCAGAGAGTTATCAGTGTAAACTGGCTTTCGATCTGCGAAAACGTTTAAGACGAAAAGGAATAACCAGTGGGTTTAAAGTTGTTTTTTCATCAGAACCTGTTCCTGATCATACAATAATAAGAGATGAGTCAGAAAAGAATAAAAAATCAAATGTTGGAACTATTTCATACATGCCCGCCATTTTTGGCTGTTATTGTGCATCGGTTGTTATAAGAGATTTGATAAACGGAGATAATAGCGTTTCAAATTCATAAAAAAGGGCATTTTTTAGGCTTTTTAATCAAAAAAACATTGAAAATGTTAAAAGAATGTGAAAAAATTAACATGTCATTGTTGTTTTTATAAAATTCGGTTGTATATTTGCGCCCTGAAACTAAAAATTGATCACCATTAAAATAATAGGAGGGATTCTATAGACACATTTCTACGCTTCTCTAACTAACATAAAATAAGGAGGGTTTATATGAATACCCAGCATGTTAGCGATCAGGAGCTAATAAGCAGATATCTGGATGGTGATCATTCCAGCATCGAACAATTGATCAGCAGGCATCAGAGCCGCGTGTTTGCATACATACTCATGGTTGTAAAAGACAAACACCTGGCCGATGATATATTTCAGGATGCCTTCATAAAAGTGATTAACACTCTCAGATCAGGTTCTTACAAGGAAGAAGGTAAGTTTATTCAGTGGGTGATGCGTATTGCCCATAACCTGATTATTGACCATTACCGTAAGGCAAAACGTATACCCGTTGTTGAAAACAAAAATGAAGATTTTGATATTTTTAGCACTTTAAGGCTTACTGATGACTCAATTGAAGACAGGATCATTATTGATCAGATTCATGAAGATGTCCGCAAGCTGATTGAACATCTGCCACCCGAACAAAAAGAAGTTCTTATTATGCGGCATTATTCTGGTATGAGTTTTAAGGATATTGCTGAGCATACTGACGTAAGTATCAATACTGCTCTGGGGCGTATGCGTTATGCACTTATCAATCTACGTAAGCTGATTGAGAAAAAAGACATTGTTCTTACTTTGTGAAGAACTTTTTTTCAGATTAGATGTAATAATTAGAGGTTTGTTTCCGTTTGCTGATTATTATTAATTTAATCAGTGTTGCATGAAACAAACTTTTACTCTTTACCCATCTTTTTCTGAAATTTTCTCAACAAAAAAAGCCCCTGAAGCCAGTGCACAGCAAGGTGAGAACGAAAACAATGCTCCTTGCTGGGTATTGAAAAATATCCTGGCATATTCAGCAGCGCTGTTTGTTGTAAAGACTAAGAATACCGGCAATTATTATCTGATCCTGAATTAACAGAAAACAGGAATAAAAATCCTGTTAAAAATAGTAAACGGAACATAATTGCTGAATTTTATTATTGGCTCAAACCTCAAAGACTAATGAGCAAACTTACCAGGAAAGAACGCTTTCATTTGGTTCTGGACTATTTTCAAAAAAATCAGCCTGTTGCTGAAACGGAGCTGCATTATGTAAATCCTTATGAACTCATTGTGGCCGTTATTCTTTCAGCTCAATGTACTGATAAAAGGGTAAATATTATTACTCCTGAATTTTTCAAATTGTTTCCCGATACTGAAGCTTTGAGTAAAGCTTCGCAGGAAGAGGTCTTTGAAGTAATAAAAAGCTGTTCGTATCCAAACAATAAAGCCAAAAACCTTATAGGTATGGCTAAAATGTTGCTTGAACAATTTAATGGCATCGTACCTGATGATGTTGATGAATTGCAAAAGCTTCCTGGTGTTGGCAGAAAAACAGCTAATGTAATAGCTTCAGTAATTTATAATAAACCTGCTCTTGCTGTTGATACTCATGTTTTTAGGGTCGCTGCTCGTTTAGGTCTGACCTCTAACGCCAAGACCCCGCTTGAAGCTGAAAAACAACTGGTGAAATACATTCCTGAGCATCTTATACCTATTGCTCATCATTGGCTGATTTTGCATGGTAGATATATTTGCATTGCACGTAAGCCCAAATGCGAAATATGCCCACTGGCTGATTTTTGCCTGTATAATGAAAAGAACCTTAAATCAGGAAAAGATACTGAGAAACAAAAAGGCAAAAAGAGCGTTTAATCATTATTAATAAAACATAAACAAAATTTTATGATAACACTTAAACCCGGCGATAAAGCTCCGGCATTTGAAGCTACTGATCAGTTTGGAAATATTGTGAACCTGAATGATTTCAAAGGTTCAAAATTGGTTCTTTATTTCTACCCAAAGGACAATACACCCGGATGTACAGCTCAGGCATGTAATCTGCGTGACAACTACAGCGAATTGCTTCAGAAAGGATATAAGGTAGTAGGCGTGAGTACGGATAGTCTAAAATCTCACGAAAAATTTTCTGAGAAATACAGCCTTCCGTTTCCAATATTACCCGATACTGAAAGAAAAATCGTAACTGCCTATGGTGTGTGGGGGCCTAAAAAAATGATGGGAAGGGTATATGACGGAACTCACCGTACAACGTTCCTGATTGATGAGAATGGTGTGATTGAAAAGATATTTACCAAGGTTGATACTAAAAACCATACAGAACAGATACTTTCAAATTAGTGTTCAGCTTATAGGGTTTGTGAAAAATAATTCAGCGATGTTTTTTCATTGTGTTCTGAAATCAATTTGTTTATCAGGCGTTACTGAAAATCCCTTTAATCTGGTGTTTTGATAAAATGACCCTTATTTAATTTAAACTGAATGGAAATAGTCAGGACTATATCAGAAACAAAAGCCATAATTGAGAAAATAAAAGCTGAGGGAAAAACCATAGGTTTTGTTCCAACTATGGGAGCTTTGCATGCCGGGCATATTTCATTGCAGGAGCGTTCGCACAAGGAAAATGACTTTACTGTTTGCAGTATTTTTGTTAATCCCATCCAGTTTAATAATGCTGAAGATCTTGAAAAATATCCACGTACTGAGGAGCGGGATATTGAAATGCTTGAGAAAGCCGGTTGTCACCTGGTATTCATCCCTTCAGTGAATGAAATGTATGGTGAAAAAGAAAAAACGGTTTATGATTTTGGTCACCTTGATAAAATTCTTGAAGGTGAATTCAGACCGGGACATTTCAACGGAGTGGCAATTGTTGTTAAAAAATTGTTTGATATTGTTACTCCACACAAGGCATATTTTGGAGAGAAAGATTATCAGCAACTGGCTATTGTTAAGCAATTGGTAAGAATGCATGATATTCCGGTTGAGATCGTACCATGTCCTACAATGCGTGAACCTTCAGGTTTGGCAATGAGTTCAAGAAACGAAAGGCTGAGCCTGGAGGAAAAAGAAATTGCTACGATTTTGTACCGGACTTTGAAACAGACAGTAGAAAAAACTTCTGAATTAACTCCTGAGGAATGTGAAAATTGGGCTATTCAGCAAATTAATGCTGCTCCGGGAATGAGTGTTGAATATTTCAGTATTGTTGACGCTGAAACTATGCTTCCTGTTAAAAAATGGCATGAAGGTCAGCAGGTAGTTGCATGTGTGGCTGCATTTATTGGAGAAGTTCGTTTGATAGATAATATGATGATATTTTCATAATTTTGCACCATGATTCAAATTGAGATTTTAAAATCGAAAATACATCGCGCAACAGTTACCGATTCTAACTTGCAATATATTGGTAGCTTAACCATTGATGAAGATTTGATGGATGCTGCTGATCTCATTGAATATGAAAAGGTTCATGTGCTTAACACCAATAATGGTGAGCGTTTTGAGACTTATGTCATTAAAGGCAGACGTGAATCAGGTGATATTATTGTAAATGGTGCTGCTGCACGTAAAGTACAACCCGGCGACATAATTATTATTGTTGCTTACGCTATTGTTCCTGCTTCCGAAGCTCCCAAATTAAAACCTGTTATTGTTTTTCCAAATGACAGGAATAAACTTCAATAGGCTTTGAAAAAGAAGGTCCTGGCAGTTTTAAAGTATATGCTTTTCCTTTCAGTAGGACTAGCTTTATTATATCTTGCCCTTAGAGGACTTGATCTTAATCTGATCGTCGAAGAATTTAAGAACGCAAAATATGTATGGATACTGCTATCGCTTGTTCCGGGTTTTATAGCTCTTGTAAGTCGCTCGATCCGCTGGGGTATCCTGATCAGGGAACTTGGCTATGATAGTAAGCCGGGAGCAACGTTTCATGCAACCATTATGGGATATTTTGCAAATATAATTTTCCCCCGACTTGGCGAAGTAGCACGCTGCACTGCATTGAGCCGTAGTCAGAACATACCTTTTAACAGCCTTTTTGGAACCGTTATTGCCGAAAGGATATTTGATCTTTTATGTCTGGCAATTATTGCTTTTGTGGTTATCATAGCACAGTTTGGTTTTTTGCGTGAGTTTCTTGAAACACTGATCTGGATTCCCTTAACTTCAAAAATCCCTTCAAATGCGTGGCTGATTGCAGTTCTTGGGTTAGGGGTTCTACTTGCTTTAGTTCTTTTTTATTTTCTGCTTAGGTTCAGTATGGTATATATCAGGAAATTAACCTTTTACCGCAAGATTAAAGATCTGTTTATTGGTTTTTTGGCAGGAATAACAAGCATTATGAAGCTGAAGCGTAAAAAAGCCTTTCTGGTTCATACATTGATTATATGGGGGATGTATTTTTTGATGTCGTATATTCCATTCAGGGCATTACAGGCAACCGAGCATCTCACACTTATTGACGGAACTACTTTACTGATGATGGGTACTCTTGGATTTGTGATACCTGTGCCGGCTGGAATTGGAGCTTATCATTATATTGTTACAAAAACATTAACCGAACTTTTCGGTATAGTATCAGAATCAGCAGCGTCGTTTGCAGTACTTGTGCATGCAAGTCAGCTGGTTTTAATAATTTTTATTGCGATTTTTTCATTTGCATATTTTTTAACCAGAAAAAACAAGCCACTTAATGTTAAAATCAGAAATCATTCAGAAAAAAATTTTAAATCCTGAACAGCTTGAAAGGTATCTCGCCTTTTGGAGATTTAAAGCTAAAAAGATTGTTTTTACCAATGGCTGTTTTGATTTCCTTCATCTCGGACATATTGATTATTTGATGAAAGCTGCTGACCTTGGCGATATTCTTCTTATTGGTTTGAATAGCGATGAGTCGGTTCGCAGGCTTAAAGGAAAAGACAGACCTGTGAATAATGAACATGCAAGAGCTATGATACTGGCATCTTTATCATTTGTTACAGGAGTGATTGTTTTTGGTGAGGATACGCCATATGAACTTATTCGTACCATAAAACCTGATGTTCTTGTTAAAGGAAATGATTATAAGATTGAAGAGATAGCCGGGCATGATATTGTACTTGAAAAAGGCGGACAGGTAATCACTGTTGATCTGTTGCCGGGATATAGTACAACAGCTTTTATTGAGAAATTGAAAAAATAGAAGGATAAAAGTTCTATTTTTACAGCCTCAAATGAATTTGAAGGGTTTATAACGAAACTTTCAAATCATAAACCAGACTCAATGTCCAAAACGCGAACAGCTTTTTTTTGTCAGAATTGTGGTGCCCAGTCATCGAAATGGATGGGACGTTGTAATTCGTGTGGCGAATGGAATACTTTCGTGGAAGAGGTAATTCAGCGCGATGATAATCAACCTGCCTGGCAAAAGAGAGATGAAATAAAAACGGCAGGAAAACCTGTATCAATTATTGAGATCCAACCTGAAGCACATAATAGGATTAATACCCAAAATGCTGAATTCAATCGTGTTCTGGGTGGAGGTATGGTGCCGGGTTCGCTTGTTCTGGTAGGAGGGGAGCCCGGAATTGGAAAATCAACACTTATGCTGCAGATAGCACTAAATATGGATAATACAAAAGTGTTGTATGTATCAGGTGAGGAAAGTCAGCAGCAAATTATGATGAGAGCTCAACGCATTGGGATGAATAATCCGCTTTGTTATGTTTATAATGAAACTTCGGTACAAAACCTGGCAGTTTATCTTTCTGAGTTTCAGCCACAGTTGTTGATCGTTGATTCCATTCAAACCCTTGTTACAGATATTATTTCTTCCGGTGCAGGCAGTATATCGCAGGTTCGCGAATGTACTGCATATCTGCAGAAGTATGCAAAGCTGACCAATACACCTGTTGTGCTCATAGGCCATATTACCAAAGATGGAATGCTTGCCGGTCCAAAAGTATTGGAACATATAGTTGATACAGTGCTTCAGTTTGAAGGTGATCGCCATTATGGGTATAGAATACTGCGTTCGATGAAGAACCGGTTTGGTTCTACTTCAGAACTTGGTATTTACGAAATGACAAATAAAGGTTTGCGTGAAGTAAATAATCCCTCGGAAATATTATTATCGCAACGCGATGAATCAATCAGCGGTATTGCAATTGCAGCTACAATTGAAGGGATGAGACAAATGCTTGTAGAGATTCAGGCTTTGGTAAGTACAGCAGTTTATGGAACACCTCAGCGGTCAACTACAGGCTTTGATCAGAGGAGGTTAAATATGTTGCTTGCAGTTCTGGAAAAAAGACTTGGATTTCATCTTGGTTCGAAAGATGTATTTCTTAATATTGCCGGAGGCCTACGTGTGGATGATCCAGCTATTGATCTTGCTGTGATAGCTTCAGTATTATCATCGGTTTATGATAAACCTTTGAATCAGAAGGTGTGTTTTGCGGGAGAAGTAGGTCTTTCAGGCGAAATACGCTCAGTTAACAGGCTAGAACAGCGTATAGCTGAAGCTGAAAAACTTGGATTTGAGAAAATATTTATTTCAAGATATAATCTCAAAGGCGTTGATATTAAAAAACTTAAAATTGAAATCGTGCCGGTGGCAAAAGTAAGTGAACTGAGAAATTTTCTGTTTTAATTTAACATTGAACAATGCTTAAAAAGCTTATTATAACACTGTTTACTGTATTTATCTGGTTTCATTCGGTTTCGCAGGACACTATACGTGTCATGGTAAGTAATCTGTTGTATTACGGGCAGCATACCGGCTTCTGTAACGAACAAAATAATCACCCTGATAATAAGGATTCCTATTTACGCACAATATTACAACACGATCTCCCGGATATATTTGTAGTGAATGAGATGAGCAGGAACTCTTATTATCATCAGCGCATAATAGATTCGGTTTTTGCCAGGATCAGCAACAAGGTTTATGCCAGAGCTTCGAGTGAGTATATTTCAAACTCTAACATCATGAATATGATGTATTACAATACCTCAAGACTGGTACTACATTCCCAGCATATTATACCTTCGATAGTAAGAGATATCAATCTTTATACCTTATATTATAATTCACCTGATCTTTTAAATGGAGATACTGCTTTTATAAATTGCATTGCTGTTCATCTGAAAGCCGGAAGTTCAGCCAGCGATGAACAAACGCGTCGAAATCAGATCAATGATGTTACAGCCTGGTTGAAAATTAACAGTCGCCCCGGGAATTTTCTAATTATGGGTGATTTTAATTTTTATACCGTCAATGAACTTGCAATGCAGGCTTTGTTATTCAACTCCGATTTTGATTTTCGATTCTATGACCCTGTTGATCAATTAGGTAACTGGCATGAAAATCCATTTTTTGCAGCTTATCACACGCAATCCACGCATCGTAACAGTGGATGCCATGTAGGCGGCGGACTTGATGACAGATTTGATTTTATTCTTGCCTCAATAGATATTTTAGAGGGTAATAATAAGGTGCAGTATGTTGAAGATAGCTACAGAACTATGGGGCAGGATGGATTGCATTTTAATAAAGCCCTTACCGACCCTCCTGAGAATACGACAGTTCCGCCGGATGTGTTAATGGCTCTCTATAATAATTCCGACCATTTGCCGGTATTGCTTAGCCTGGCTGTTGATCAAACTCCGGTTGAAAGCGGAATACCAGAAATTACTGATGCCGGGTTCATTTACAATAATCCTGTAAAAGATGAATTGAAAATTCTTTTTAGAGATTCAAATATAAATACACCTTATATCCTGAATATTTATTCATTGCACGGAAAATTGCTTGTTTCAGAACATGGAGTTGCAAATGGACAGCCATTGAGTATTAAGGTAAATCATCTGCCTGCAGGATATTACCTGGCTGAACTATATATGCATCCATACAGAAAAAGCATGAAAATAATAAAGTATTAAAGCCTTTATTATTACAGATTTTCAACAACAGGCCTTTGCTCTTTATATATCTTGTTTACCAATACGGATTCTGGCATCCACTGCCGTAACATGTTCAGGGGTTCCAAGCAGAGGGTTCAGATCCATCTCAATAATTTCAGGTGCTGATTCAATTAAAAGTGAAAGCCTTACTATGATTTCAATAAATATCTCTTCATTTATTCCCGGGCGTCCACGCAGACCTTTAAACAGTTTATAACCTTTTAATTGTTTCATCATATCATAAGCTTCATCAAATGAAACCGGAGTGAACGCTGCATTGATGTCACGCAGTACTTCAATAAATATTCCTCCAAGACCGCACACTATCATATGTCCAAATAATGGTTCGTGCTTGGCTCCAATAAACAGCTCATTTCCATGAATCATTGGTTGTAGCAATACACCTGTAGCTCCCTCGATATTGATAAGTTTGTCGTAATGTTCTTCAACTGAAGCCATGGTTTTAACATTCAATACCACACCACCCATATCCGATTTATGAATAGGTCCTACTACTTTCATTACCAGAGGAAAACCAATATCGTTTGCAGCTTTTACCGCATCAGCCTTTGTGTTGGTCACAGCTTCTTTAACTCTTGGAATTCCGGCTGCATCCAGTAATGCCTGGACTTTCTCAGGTTCCAGATAACCTTCAGGTGCTGAATCAATTATATTTCGTATAATTTCTTTGTTTATTTCAAGATTACGCTGACCGACAGAAGCCGGAGCCGGCGTTTTATAGACTCTTGAAAGAGCATTTCCTAAAACCACTTCATCCGGAAAGAAAACATGACCATTGCTGATGAATTCCTGAATTTCTTCAGCAGCAGTAAGCACAGAAGGAAGCACCGGATAAACCGGTTTTTTACAGGATTGCATCTTTTCATTCAAAATTTTATAAACATCGAATAACCTTGTCAGTCCCGGAGTTCCAAAAATTACTACCATTGCATCTATATCATCAAACTTCTGATCAACATAGTCCATAATGATACCAAGTTGTTCAGCAGTACCGGTTGCAAGGAAGTCAATGGGGTTGGCTACAGAAGAGCCGGGAAACAACTTTGTTAAAAGTTCTTTGCTTGCCGGATTGTCAATATGCGGAACCTTAAGTCCTCCCTCTGAAAGAGCATCAGTAAGCATAACAGCAGGACCACCGGCATGAGTAATTATAGCTATATTCTCACCTTTAAGCGGCTTGAGTGTAAATACCGAAGCTACGGCAATAAGGTCTTCACGACCATAGCATCTGATAATTCCGGCTTTTTTGAATAGAGTGTCAACAGCAAAATCGGGAGTAGCCATAGCACCTGTATGAGAAGATGCAGCGCGGCTGCCTGCTTCTGACGCGCCTGCCTTCACCGCAGCAATTTTGCATCCTTTCTTTATCAGTGAAGTTGCATGCTTTAAAAGTTTCTGAGGTTTTGATATGTTTTCAATGTAAAGTAACTTAATACGGGAGCTCTTACCCGGATCGAAATTGATATCAAGATATTCCAGTACTTCTTCAACACCGGTTTGTGCACTGTTACCAACTGAAAAGACGCTGGAAAAGGCAAGTCCATTAGGAATACCTGCTTCCATTATAAAACATGCCGTAGCTCCTGAACCAGAGATGAAATCAGCACCATGAGGCTCAAGTTTTGGGATGGGAAGTGTGAAAACGCTCTGATGATGTGGTGTCATAACGCCTATGCAATTTGGTCCTATCAGCACACCACCAGCCTTATTAATAACGTCAACAACTTGTTTCTCGAGCACAGCTCCTTCTTTGCTTTCTTCACTAAAACCGGCAGATAAAATAATAAAGGCCTTAGTGTTTTTTGTATTTGCCAGAACTTCAACTGTTTGAAGACAATATTTGGCTGCAATAGCCAATATTGCGAGATCAACTTCCGGCAGGTCATCAGCTTTTAAATAACTTTTAATTCCCTGAACTTCAGTTTCTTTTGGGTTCACCACATAAAGAGTTCCTTTAAAAGAACCATCAATAATGTTTTTAAGCACCTTGCCACCGGGCTTTGTAATGTCGTTTGAACCACCTACAACAACAATGCTTTTGGGTTCAATAAGTTTATCATTAATCATAGAGTATAGTATTTAAGTTTTTTAGATTGGCTATTGGGATTATTCAGGTTCGGATAATATGTTTAAGGCTTGTTTAGAAAAGCAGTAGTAGTGTTTATACTTTTGAGTCAGGCGCAAATATAGGAAAAAGCCTTTTGCATGGATGATTTTTACGGAAATGCTTTGTTTTTTGAATCAAAAAAACAAAACCAGATATTTTTGCACTAACTTTGCAATCAATAATATTTAATAATCTAAAAACCTGGTCTTATGAAAAAAGTGTTTACCATTAGTGTATTGTTATTTTGTAGTTTGTTTTTAAAAGCACAGATAACTGTAACCAGCGCAGATATGCCATCGGCAGGACAGTCTTTTACGGTGAGTCTTTCCTATGATCTACAATCTTATAACTTCCAGGAAACCGGTAATAATTTTACATGGAATTTTCAGGATATGGAAAGTCTGATGCAGATAGAACCAAATTATATTACTGTGAATCAGACCCCTAATATTTTCTGGCTTTTCTTTCTGGGAAGTGCAAATCTTGTTCTTGAAATTGATGAACTAAGTTTACTTCCTGGTGTTGAAATTGAAAATGGCTATCAGTTTTTTAATAAAACAACGTCAAAATATTCAGATGTTGGTCTTGGTTTGATAATTAACGGAATACCACTTCCTTTGAAATTTTCCAATGCGGATGTGATTTATGAATTCCCTATGAACCCGGGTTACAATAAAACTTCAAACGCGAATCTTTCACAGACCATTCCAAGTGTTGGACATATAACCGTTGAGCGTGAGCGGGTAACTGTTGTTGATGGATGGGGTACTCTGAATACTCCCTATGGCAGCTTTCAGACTTTGAGGCTAAAATCAAATGTTACGGAATACGATAGTATTTATGTTGATACTCTTGGGCAGGGTTATGCTATCAACAGGGAGTATATTGAGTATAAATGGCTTGGCAACGGGCGTGGACTTCCATTACTCACGGTTACTGAAGATCCGGTGCTCGGCTCAAGAATTGAATATCTTGATTCTTTGAGGGTGGCAAATCCTTATGGTTTTACAGCCAATCCTGTCAGCAGCTCTCAGATTGATCTGGGATGGAATAAAAATTTTAATGGTAATGATGTTCTGTTAGCATGGTCGCCTAATGAAATATTTGGCACTCCTGTAGGGAACCTTAATCCGGGTGATCCCATCCCGGGAGGCGGTACAGTATGTTACACCGGTGCTGATACAACATTCAGTCATACTGGTCTTGATGCCGGTACAACATACTATTATAAATTGTGGTCGCGTAGCAATAATATTTACTCTACCGGAATTACAGCATCAGCAACAACTTTAACATCGGCTGTTTTACCGGGCGATGCAAATTGTGATGGGATTGTGAGCATACTTGATGTTATTTCTATTGTTAACTTCATAATGATGCAAAATCCAAGTCCGTTCTGTCCTGATAATGCTGATGTAAATGGAGACGGCATCATCAATATTATTGATGCGGTTTTAACAGTGAATATAATTCTTGGAACTGAATAAAATGCTCGCTGAATTTATTGTAATTCAGCGAGCTATGTTATATCAACCTTCCATTGATTTTTCAAGTTCTCTGGCAGAGGCAAGAAATTCATCAACATCCATTTCCTTGAAAAACAATAAACCATGAGTAGTGCGCAGTCGTGGGTCTTCGTTTTGATAGAAGAAAGGTTTCCCAAGTAATAATTGTATGCTTTTTAACTGCTCAACCCATATTTGGATTGAAAGGTCACTGAATTTTCCGTCAAGCTGATAACTTGGGAATGATGCATCAACCTGGCTAAGGTAGCTGTGTGTGAATGATTCGCTCATAACACCCATAGCATTCAACGACACCGGAACTATATGGGTTGCATCAGCCGGATGGAATTTATACCATACATTGCGATAACCCCAGATTTTCAGATTACTCAGATCTTTTTTCTTGCGCCATTCCCGAACTGCTTCAGCTATTGCCTGAAGAACTTTATAGTGGGTATCAGGACCACTTCCTTCAGGGTCAAAAGCAAGACTGATTATGGTTGGCTGTATTTTTTCAAGTTGTGCTAAGATTGGCGCTACATCGCGTTCACGATTTGGTTTTTCAGTGAAGATATCTCCGGTATAAAATCCTAAACGAAGATGATGAACTTCATTGGTTGTCATTCCAAAATAAGCCCAGACAAGCTCTTCTTCAAACTCCCTTATCATGCCTTTCAGCGTTTGTATCTTAGGCGGCATTTTCTGACCGTCGTAACTGTTTCGTGTAACAGAAAGAGCGTCATTTATCTGATTTCTAAGCTGAGCAATACTTTTGACATTCCATATTTCAACAATATTTCTTACCAGGCGATGGGCAAATCCGCGACGGCGTTCTTCAGGCTGACCTGAAGCCACCTTTATGAGATAATGATACACGTCCTTATCACGTTTGTATTTATAACCTTTTTCAAAAAAGTCAGGGTATTCAACCATTTGGATCAACCCCGAATCAAGGAAATTAAGTGTGTCCTCCAGCGCTTCAATTAAAAATTTATTGGTTACGGCAGTGAAACCTGAGGTCATAACAGCGAATTCTGAATGGTTGGTTGCATTACGTGAAAGCCTGTGAATATGAGGGAGCAAACCAAGCATTATGTCATCATGGTGAGGACCAGTGTGGTAAAATACCTGATCGCCAAGAGGATAAGTACCAAGCTCTATTTTCTTTGTGATAGAATCCATGACACTTTGCACCGTTTGATTGTCAATGTTAGGAATCATACGGCAATATTCATCTTCTTTAAGATCTTCAATCATTAAACGGTTACCGAACTTATTGATTTTTCTGCAAAGATCAATAACAGCTCTTTCAGTTTTTTCCTGATTCCACGGTGTAGACGTGTAATAATGATGAACATAATCTTTCAGCATACTGGCAGCGCCTGCTGTAAGATAAAAACGGGCGTTTTTTAGTTTGGTAAGTACGGTTGCTGGATAAATATTTGAAGGAGCTTTCTCAAGAGCATCGGCAACCATAGGGGCTTTAGCTTCTCCGGCTGCAAAAATAATAGCTGTTGCTTCAGGATTATATGTAATGGTCTCCAGACCAATAGTTATAACAAGTCTGTTCTTTGATATTTCAATGCCTCCAAGATCGCCGGCGGCTACAGCCTGAGTTTCAAAATTAGTTTGAGTCAGTCGTGTTGTTGAATGATGGTCAGAACCACGGGTATTAAATGCTATATGACCATCGGGACCAATTCCACCCAGGAAAAATCCAATCCCGCCCATTTCCCTTATCTTTTCTTCATAGGTAGTGCACCAGTCATCAAGCATTAAAATAGAAGCCTGTTGAAGTCTTTCTTTAATGGTTTTTGCTTCTCTGTACCTCAAGCTAAGGTCAACAATACCATCAGGAAAAACCTCTGTAAAATGTTTGCCATCAGCTAATGGGATTGCATCACAGTTAATGAATAAACCTTTTGATTCATCAAGGCCAAAATCCTTGATATAATATTTTTTCACATAATGATAAAAACTGTTGTGCTGGCTTGAGCTTATGGGATAAAACTCATCTATCTGAACAAAACGCAAACCACTGAGAACCGGTTTTTTTTCAATCATTAATCCGTTTTCATGTTTGAGCTTTTTGCCCTCAGGGGTATCCCAGTTATCAAGTATGTGTTTAGTCCAGAAAATGAAATACTCCGGGGTTTTTCCGGTAGGAAGGCTGATAACTCCTTCAGGGTTGTCGCTTACCCATTCCAGAAAGCGTAACGCTGTTAATAAACCAAGTTTAGGAAAATTGGCAACTACCAGATAAGGGATATTTACAGGAAATTGCCTTTCAATATCACAGCAAAATGCATTTTCAACTGATGTGAAGTTAGATGTGTTCATTGGTTCTTTCATTAATTGTACTTGACTTTAAAAAAGTTAGATTCAGAAAAATTTAATCTAATTTATAAACGATGTATTATTATAATTGTTGGTTATAAACGCTTAAAAAAGTTTCATTGTTTTATTACGACTGTTTTCCCCGATTTACCAGATATATCAAACGTTTTCAGCTTTATTTCCTTGTCTGATACAGCAAAAGGTTCTGTCCATGTTTTTGAGCTGAATTCAACTTCTGAACCATCGTCGGTATATTTAACAATAAGACCCGGTAATGACGTATTAACAAAGAGGTTTCCATCAATGATTTTAGCTCCCGGAGGAGGTATCCTGTAATTAAAGCCTCCGAAAAGTTTTGAAAGCCTTGGAAGTTCTTTCTGTGCAAGAGTGTTTGCAAAAACGTTCCATGAATCATCAACTTGTTTTTCTCTAATACCTGGATTATCAGTACTTTCCCATATTCTTTCCTTCGACCAGGCAGTTTCAGCAAGTCCTAAAAGTTTTGGCAGGAGGTAATATTCAAGAATCTCAGGCTTTAAAATGGTTTCAGCCCAGTGCTGAGCCTGTATTCCCAAAATGTTTTTCCGGGCCTCGGGCTTAAGCCTTTCCATATTTTTATATTCAACTTCAGCATTAATTTTATTACCCATCTGATCCTGTAAAGTAGTTGAAAAAACATTGAACGGACTATAATGCCAGGCGTTGTATGTGTCAACGAAGCCACCCCAGTAAAGTCCTGACTCTTCAGGGTCTTTATTGTAAGCCATATCAAAATAAAAGTTTGCAACATGGCACAGTACAACAGGGAAATCACTGTTTGCAAGCCTATATGCAAGGTCTTGCGACCCCCACAGATTATTCCAAACGTAAGGAATTACAGCTCCACCAGAGAATTTTTTATTTGGTATGAATTTGCCGTTAATGTCTTTTATCAGTCCAACTTCTTCCCACCCTGACATTTGCAGACCATATTTTGCAAAAATATCAAGCACTTTTGCTGTAAATTCTGCATGAAGGTTCGCCGTTCCGCGTTCTATCACCGATTTGTCAATCTTTTCTTTTACTATTGGCGAACCGAGCCACGCACCATTAGCAACTTCATCACCGCCTATATGTAATATTTTAAATGGCAGCTCAGCCTCTATATACATATTTGCAATTTCGCCTATTACTTTATCAATGAAATTATAAACTGATTCCAGAGCAATGTTTACAACATTATCATCAAAAAGCTGTGCAGATGAGTACTTTGAAGTATCGTCAGGATCAATGAGTCTGAATTCATTGGCAGCCACTACATCACCGGATTTCAAATATTTCTGATATCTTGTTTCCATAGCTTTGATAGCCGCCCTTGCATGTCCCGGGAAATTGACTTCAGGAATAATGCGAACATGATGTTTTGCAGCATATTTAAGAATTTCCAGGAATTCACCTCTTGTATAAAAACCACTTCCTGATTTACCAGGGCTATGTGCAAAGGGTCCTGAGCCATATGAAGGATGAACAGCGTTGGCATCTTTTTTAGTGTGAACCCGGAAACTGCCAACTTCAGTCAATTCCGGTAATCCGGGAATTTCCAGACGCCAGCCTTCATCATCCGTTAAATGTATATGAAGCGTATTGATTTTATAAAAAGCCAGTATGTCAATGATCTTAAAAACCATTTCCTTTGACTGGAAGTTTCTGGCAACATCAATATGAACACCACGATAACCGAAACGTGGTTTGTCATTAATTGTAAGAACCTCAAGTTGAAAATTATCAGAAGGATTCAAGAATAACTCTACAGGAAGTAAGCCAAGAAGGCTTTGAACTCCATAAAAAAGTCCTTTGTTTGTTGATGCTGAAATTCTTATATTGGCGTTTTTATCAATAACCAGCTTATAGGCTTCGTCGTATGCAATTGAATTATCAAAAAAATCCAGCCCCAGGTCTATTGCATTTGTTTCGTTTGATTGCCCCTCCATTACTATAATATCTCCCTTTAGAATGTTTTCAAGCATATCTTTAAGATGTATTGCTTCATTTTCTGTTTTAGGGTCATAATAAATATGCAGCGGAGTTGAAAAAGAAACTATGTTGCCGGTTTTGGTAATTGAAACCGGAGACGGAACAAATGGAAGAAGCTTGTCAGGTGTCAGTAAACTTAACTTCTTGTTTTTCTCAAATAAAAATGAAGGAGTTGGCAGGGGTGTATGATCATTCTTATGTCTGTTAACTTGTTCCGGGCGTTCAAAAGGCTTAATAATACAATCTGTTTCAACAATTTGATCATCTTTTCCAGGTTGATAAAAAACAAAATAAAGGCCGACTGGTGCATCGGATTTTTTGATAAACCAATAACTACATTCATAAATGATGCTTGTTTTATCTCCCGGTTTTAGTATAAAACCCTTTTCCGGAACCACTCTGTACCAATCACCGGAAATTCGCTCAACTTTTGCTGTTTCATCATCAGTTTTGTATAGTGTTCTAGCAGCCTGATTAAAGTATAGTTCCCAGTTTTTGTCGTCTAAAGTCATTTTACTATTGTTTTCAATTTCAAAAGCCACTTTTACGGCAGGCTCTTCAAGATAGGTATTACTTATTACCTCCCAGCTAACAATGATTTCTCCGTGTTTTGGCAGAATGGTACGGTTACACGAAGTAAACAGCATTGCAAATGACAGCAGAAAAACAAAAATTACATTGTTTGAAATTTTTCGGTAAATGGGGCGTATTTTGTGCATGAATCAAACTCCTTTGTTAATTTTGCAGATATTTTTTTGAGAACACAAAGTAAGTAGTTTTTACAATAATTGAATTGAAAATCATGAAAAAAAGTATTTTCCGATCATTGTTCTTCATAGTATGTGTTTCCGTACTAATACCATTTCAGCTTTCAGCACAGAAAACCGGTAATATTGTTGAAATATTCGGTAAGGAAAAAGTTGAGGAAACTAATAAAGGTATCATACTTCATAGGTTTACTGAAGCTCTTTTACTTCAGGATGCAATGATCCCTGGTATGCTTACTGCCGGACAGGATATCCTTTTCTGGCAAATTGCCACAGGCCGTTTTGAAAAGCCGGCGGCAAGACTTACATTAAGAGATAAATACAAAGATCAGACTAAACCTTTGCAGTGGAAATATATTGAGGCTGATTCAGCCGGTATGTTCCGGGGAGAACTGAACCGCGGTTATTTATACACTGAGTTTGATTCGCCAGAGGACGTTATTGCTTTGCTGGATGCAACGGGACATACCCGTGTTTATATAAATGGCGTGCCTCACGAAGGTGATCATTATGATTATGCCTGGACTTTAATCCCCTTTCATCTGAAAAAGGGTTTGAATCAGTTCATTTACACTTACGGCAGGTTTCCAAGGATCAGTTCAATGATTTTGTCTCCGGCAAAAGAAGTTCAGTTCCTGGATTATGATTTAACACTGCCATCAGTAATTATTGGTGAAAAAGATGTGAAGTGGGGTGCCGTAAGGGTGATGAATGCCACCAAAAATGCAATAAAAGGTTTGAACATTTCCTGTACACTTGAAACCGGTGAAAATATTGTTTATCAAACTGATGATGTAATGGCACTAGGGGTTCGGAAAATAAAATTCATGATCCCTGCTCCTGCAAAACGAATTACTGCTGACAGTCTAATGGCTACGCTGGTTCTTAGTGATAAATCAGGTGCTGAAATAGATCGTAAGGTCATAAAATTGAATGTGAAAGATGCTAACCGCCATTATGAGAGGACTTTCCTCAGTAAAATTGATGGAAGTGTTCAATATTATAGTGTTGCTCCTTCATTGTCAACTGATGCAAATCAGGCATTTGTGCTTTCAGTTCATGGGGCTTCAGTCGAAGCTGTAAATCAGAGCAGAGCCTATCGTCAAAAGGACTGGGCTTATATTGTAGCCCCCACAAATCGTCGTCCTTTTGGTTTTAACTGGGAAGAATGGGGTAGGATGGATGCTCTGGAAGTTTTGGAAAATGCCCGTCAGATTTATAAAACGGATCCATCGCGTACGTATCTTGTCGGACATTCCATGGGTGGACATGGTAGCTGGTATCTGGGAGCGACTTACCCTGATAAATGGGCTGCTATTGCGCCTGCAGCCGGATACCCGGATGTTATTGCATACAGGCGAACTGGTTCAGACTCATTGCTCAGAAGTAATCCGCATTTTGAAATGATGTACCGCGGTGCACTTGCAGGCAGAACAGTGGATCTGGCTTCGAATTATCTGCAATCAGGAGTATATGTATTGCATGGCGATGCCGATGCTGTTGTACCGGTTGAGCAGGCAAGAAGAATGAGAGGAGTTTTGGGCGGTTTTCATAATAATTTTTGTTATTACGAATATCCCGGAGGTTCGCATTGGTATGGCGATCATAGTGTTGACTGGCCTCCGCTTTTTGATTTCCTGAAACAAAATACTATCCCTGCATTGACTGAAGTTGACAGCCTTGAATTTATAACAGCTTCACCGGCTGTGTCAGCAACTAACTACTGGATTCAGATAAATCAGCAATTAACGCCCTATCAGCATTCAAAAATTAAAGCCGTAAAGCATAATGATACTATTAACCTAAAGGTTGATAATATAAATGGATTAACGGTTTTTACATCCGGATTAAATATTGAAAAACAGCCTGTTATCAGCATAGGTAATCAAATCATTACCGGAGTAAAAGGTGAGGATATTATTCTGAAACTTGAAAATGATAAATGGATCAAAATTGACAAGGTTGATGTAAAAGAGAAGTATCCACAGCGCTATGGCGGTTTTAAACTCGCATTCGATAATAATGTTGTTTTTGTATATGCAACTAATGGCAGTAAAGCCGCTAACGAATGGTACTACCAAAAGGCTTTGTATGATGCTGAAACATTTTTGTATCGTGGTAACAGTTCGGTTGATGTTATTTCTGACAGAGAATTCTCGCCTGAGAAATATAAAGACAGGAATGTAATCATATACGGTAATGCTGACAATCATGTTGCCTGGAATATGCTACTGGGTATGTGTCCGGTGAAGGTTAATAATGATGGAATTAGATTTGGGAAACAATTTTATAAAGGTGATGACCTTGGTGCCTTGTTTGTTTATCCTCGTGCCGACAGCGAAGTTGCAAGTGTTGGGGTGGTTGCAGGGACAGGTGAAAAGGGCATGAAGGCAGCATATACAAACGAATATTTTTCTGGCATTACCGGATTTCCTGATTTGATGATCTTCAGTACTGACTGGATAAAAGACGGGCTGGACGGAGTTAAGATTTCAGGATTTTTTGGTTATGACTGGAGCATTGAAAAAGGCCAATGGAAAGGAAGGTAAAACAACTTTGTTCTTATTATTATGAACCCGGCATTTTTATATGTTTTTAAGGTTTTTTAAGAGTGTTGCGAACAATTAACGAAGCTCTTTTTGCGTTTGGTATTTAGATTTTTTGAGTTCTGTTAACCTTTTGTTTCATCCTTAAATCCATATAGTCATGCTGGAATACACAAAAACAATATTACAGAAGGTAAGTTTTAGTAAAGAACTTTTTTCCAGAGAATTGCGCAAATCTTTTAAATGGCTGCAGAAAGATGAGTTGATCACGCTGTATGCCTGGTGTCTTTTAACTTTTAACGAATCATATCAGGATATAATTCGTGAGGTTTTTAAAAATTTAGGCTGATTGAAGTTAATAAAAATTTAACCTGCCCCGCATGAGTAAACATAGCGGGGTTTATTTTTGCCTGAACCTCAATTCTTTAACACAATTTATTGTCAATATCAATTAAGGAAGTATTTTTGCAATAACACAGGGTTTTGGTTTTTTAATAATCCTGTGATACTTTTTAATCTGTTAAGAATGTTTTGAATACGTTTTTTGGAAAAAGTAGATTACAAAACCAGTTTGTTATAAGCCCTTAAACTTCAATAGTGTATGGAATCAAATCTCTACTCAATTTCGCCAATAGATGGTCGTTATCGCAATCAAACCGGAATACTTGCTTCTTATTTTTCTGAGGCAGCCCTGATCCGTTATCGGGTCATGGTTGAGATTGAATATTTTATTGCACTTTGTCAGGTTGGAATTCCACAGGTTTCTGGATTCAAACATGAGGATTTTGAAATTTTACGAGATGTATATTACCGTTTTACAACCGAAGATGCGGTAAGAGTAAAAGAAATAGAGCAGATAACAAATCATGATGTCAAAGCCGTAGAGTATTTTCTTAAGGAAATATTTGATAAAAACGGCTGGCAGGAGTATCGTGAATTCATTCATTTCGGCCTTACTTCGCAGGATCTGAATAATACAGCACAACCCTATGCTGTGAAGACTGCTCATGAATTGGTTTTGCTGCCGCTATTAAATGACGTTTATAAAGCTGTTTTAAAAAAGGCTGAAGAATACATTGACGTTCCTATGTTAGCCCGCACTCACGGTCAGCCTGCCTCACCAACCCGCCTGGGTAAAGAATTCATGGTTTTTGCTGAGAGGATTAAAAATCAGTTGGGAATGCTTGAAAAGATACCTTTTACAGCTAAATTTGGAGGAGCTACAGGAAACTTTAATGCGCATTTTGCTGCTTATCCTGAAATTGACTGGAAAGAATTTGCAAATAGTTTTATTTCCGGGTCATTTGGACTTCAGCGTCAGCAAACTACAACACAGATTGAACACTATGATTATCTGGCTGCTTATTTTGATAATCTAAAACGTATACATACCATTTTAATTGATATGTGTCGTGATATATGGACTTATGTTTCAATGGATTATTTCAGTCAGAAGATCAAAGCAAATGAAGTAGGCTCATCAGCAATGCCGCATAAAGTGAATCCGATTGATTTTGAGAATGCTGAGGGTAATCTGGGTATTGCCAATGCATTATTTGAATTTTTTTCTGCAAAATTGCCAATTTCACGACTGCAACGCGATTTAACCGACAGTACAGTCATGCGCAATATCGGTGTATCCATTGCTCATTCTGTTATTGCATTGCGTTCGATACTAAAAGGACTTGATAAGCTAATGCTTAACAATGAAGTAATTAACAGTGATCTGGAAAATAACTGGGCTGTGATTGCTGAAGGGATTCAAAGTATTCTGAGGCGCGAAAACTATCCTAATCCATATGAAGCTCTTAAAGAACTGACACGAACTAATGAAGTCATAAATAAAGAAACGTTACATCGCTTTATTGAGACATTGGCTGTTACTGAAAAAGTGAAATCAGAATTAAAATCTCTTACCCCTTTGAACTACCTTGGTATTTAAATGTTTAAAACAATTGGATTAAGAATGGGATACTGTTAAAAGTCTTTCGTTTTGTATTGAGTTTTATATAACGGCCACTAAGCGAAAGAGGATATTTAATGAGTATTAAGTCAGAGTATTAAAATTAGGGTTAAACTCAGAGTATAAGTTGATTTTTTGCTCATGGTTCGAATAAATACATTGATTTTTTTAAAAACATGAAAAAATGTATAAATCTTAATTATCACATAATGAATGTTTTATGGTAGTTTTAAGCTCATTTACATATTCAGTTCTATAAATATAAATAATTTTTATTTTTGCCTCTTTAATTTTTGGCGCAGATAGCGTCTGTTTTTAACCAAATCATTTTAATTTATGAAAAAAGCAGTTTTCACCCTTGGCGCACTGGTAATGACAATTTCGTTAATTGCCGGTGGCATTGTTCACAACACCAATCAGAGTGCATCATTTATCAGGATACCTGTTCGTGATGCAGCTTTTGGTATTGATGCCGCATATTATAATCCGGCAGGTTTGTTCCGGCTGAACGATGGTTTTCATTTATCGCTCAGCAATCAGTACATCACCCAAAACCGGAATATAAAGAGTACTTTTCCGGGTATGAATCGCAATGAATTTGAAGGTAGTGTCACAGCCCCAGTTTTCCCTACTGCATATGCAGTTTACAAAAAAAACAAATTTGCATTTTCTCTTGGGTTTAACCCTATTGGAGGAGGTGGTAGTGCGTTATTTGAAAAAGGTTTGCCTTCTTTTGAAATGCAGCCATCCATGATACCAACATCGCTGACTGCAGCTGGTATTCCAACATCACAATACAGTCTTGACACAGAATTTGAAGGCAAGTCAATTTATTACGGTTTTCAGGGCGGTGTGTCATATAAGGCGAGAGAGGAAATATCATTTAGTGTGGGATTAAGGTATGTGTCAATGTCAAACTCCTATACGGGTTTTCTGAAGAATATCATGATTAACCCGAATTATCCTGCTATTGGGTATTCAGGATCAATGGTTCAGGCTACAACATTTTTCAATGATTTATCAACTTACTTAAAAGGTGTTTCAACGGCCCTTGGTAATACCGGAAATAGTTTGCAAAAAATTATAGATAACGGATATGGCAATACTCCTTTGGCAAAAGGAACGATGCTAGGAATGAGTCCTGAGCAGGTTGCAGCTCTTCAGGGCGGAATTATGCAAGTTGGCGGAGACCCCACAGGGATGACCATTGCACAGGCTCAGCAGTTTTATTACGGTGCGTCTGCGCAATTTGATGCAAATTCCAAAGCAATGGCTAATAACGCTCTTGCGACAAGCGACAAAGAAGTTGATGCCATGCAAAAAGGATCTGCCATTATACCTATTATTGGTATGAACCTTCAGTTTACTGAGAATTTCAATGTGTCAGTAAAATATGAATTCAAGGCTAAAGTTGATGTGGAAAACGACACTAAGAAAGATGATGTGGGAATGTTCCCTGACAAGGCAAAGGTTCCCAGCGATATTCCTGGTATGATTTCAGTGGGTCTGCAGTATGCTCCTGTTGAAAGGCTGAAACTTCACGCCGGCTTCCATCAGTACTTCGATCGTAAAGTACGTTATGGAAAACAAATCAACAACCAATATGTTGATAATTATGATGTTATGAGCGATGATTATAAGGAATTAGGATTAGGCCTTGAGTTTGCCATTACTAAAAAGTTGCTCGTAAGCGCTGGATATTTAAGAACAAAAACCGGTGTAAAAGAAATCTATCAGTCCGATCTTGACCACAGCCTTTCAACTAATAGTTTTGCCGGCGGTTTCAGATATAATGTCACTGAAAAGATTGGCGTTGACCTTGGTGTTATGAATACAAAGTACAACGAAGATACCAGGGATTTTGGCTTATATAAAGAAACTTATAATCGCAAAAATTTTGTTGCGGCATTGGGAATCGATATTAGCTTCTAAAATCTTTAGTGATAATTCATTACAAATAAGCCGGCAATTTTGCCGGCTTATTTGTTTTAGAGACTTTATCTGAGTTGTAGCACCATTGAGGTTTTGGCAGGAAGAACCCAGTCATTTCCAATTTTAAATTCTTGTTCTGAAAATAATTCCATTCCTGTTTCAAAGCCGTTTGTGGCTTCTGCGAACCTTTTTGTATCAAGTATCCTGGGTTCATTATTACTGTTCAGAACTACCATTATTGTAGAATTGGCATCATATCTGAAATACACATATACATTATCCTGAGGAATAAATTGTTTCAAATTTCCATAATGCAGGACAGTATTTGCTTTTCTAAAACTCAGTAAAGCACGTATATGATTAACTATCATATTCTGATCTTCGGTTCTGCCACTTGTTTCAAAAGCATTAATTGTATCGCCAGTCCAGCCTCCGGGAAAAGGCAGGCGTATTTGCCCATGACCCTCATGGTCGTTGCCATCCATGAGCAATTCAGTGCCATAATACATCATAGGAATGCCGCGGGTTGTAAAAACAAATGTCAACAATAGTTTTAGTTTATCAACATCTTTGCCGATAGTGCCTGAGATACGTGAAACATCATGATTGTCGGGAAAAACTACAAGATTATATGGATCGGCATACAGGAAATCCTGGCTAAGCATGTTGTAAAGCCTCAGAAGTCCTTCGTTCCATCCTGGTTTCTCATTAAATGCTTCACGTATGGCATCGTAAAGCGGGAAATCAAAAAGACTTGGTATGTTTGAATTATAACCATCGTGATTAGATTTACCTCCCTGATAATAACTGACCATAGCCGGAATACCCATCCAGGCTTCCCCTACTGAACGAAAATAGGGATATTCTTTAGCAATATGTTGCCCCCAGTCAGAAATAAATTCCCTCTCAGCAAAAGGCTGTGTGTCAATACGAATGCCCTGAATTCCGGCATATTCAATCCACCAAATGCTGTTCTGGATCAGATAAGTGGAAAGAAAATGATTATTCTGGTTGAGATCGGGCATGTTGACATCAAACCATCCTTTTACCATGATGTTATAATCGGCCTGTGCTGAATGAGGATCAACGATTGGCTCCATCCTGTAAGAAGTACGCGTAAATTCATTCCACTGGTTAAGCCAGTCGGGTGTGGGTAAATCGTCCAACCACCAGTGCTTGTGTCCACAATGATTAAAGATCACATCCTGTATTATCTTTAAACCTTTGCTTTGTGCAATCTGAACCAGTTTACGGTAGTCCTCGTTCGAACCAAACCGGGGGTCAATCTTGTAAAAGTCGGTGATTGCGTATCCATGATATGAATATCGGGGCTGATTGTTCTCAAGGAGGGGAGTTATCCATATAGCCGTAAAGCCAAGGTCTTTTATATAATCAAGATGATCAATGATGCCTTGAATATCACCGCCATGTCTTCCATCAGGATTTGAACGGTCAGCCAGTTCAAGTGCTCCGGGCATATTGTCATTAGTGACATCGCCATTTGAGAACCTATCAGGCATTACTAGATAAATAGCATCGGAAGCATCGAAGCTTGCCCGGTTTTTTGAGTTTTCAGCTCTTTTCCTGAGTTCGTACTTATAAACATATTTTACTTTTTTGCCATCCAGAAATTCAATCTTAAATGTGCATGGCGGAGCTTCTGAAATATCAAGATAAATGAAAATATAATTGGGGCTCTGATCTGAAACTACCTGATTAACAATGATTCCCGGATGTTCAATTCTTACCTTAGCGCTACTTATGCCGGGTTCATGTACCATTATTTGCAGCTCGTTGTGAACCATGCCTGACCACCAAAACGGAGGTTCGACATGTTGTGGAGCTTTTTGGGAAAATAATTGCAGAGAATAACAAATAACCAATGCTTTAAGCAAAAATATTTTTTTCATAAAAGCAGAAGGAAAAGGTAAGAAGTTATGAAAACGAATATTTAGTGACTGAAATCCTTATAAAGATTTCAGGTTTTAAAATACTGTAAATGTGTCATTTGTGGTGATCCGGGCGGGATTCGAACCCACGACCCGCAGCTTAGAAGGCTGCTGCTCTATCCAGCTGAGCTACCGGACCAGTTTTGAATAATCTGTTTTGATTATTGGCGTGCAAAAATACAAAAATCAATTTTATACAAGCACGCATTTAATACCAATATGCTGTTAAATATAGAAAAATCTGATTTAATTAGCTTTTGCTCCTGAGATATTCCAAAAAGTGAATTTTATTTCTTCTTCTCTTTAGTTTTAGGAGCTGTCTTTTTGGCTTCTACTTTTATAGTTGATGCAGGTTTTTCTACTTTTTTTGTCTTGGCTGGTTTCTTCTTTGATTCAGCTTCTATCGCTACTTCCTGTGTTTTAACTACATTACCGGTTTTTACACAAGTTCTTTCTATCCTGAGTTTGAAATCGGATAACACGTTCATGTAATTTATATAGGCTTCGTAAGGCGAAGGGTAGGGGTTGAAATATTTATGAACTTCACCATCGGCAAGCCATTTTGTTGACATGTAATAAAAATGATCACTGGTTTGCAGATAATTCCAATCACGTAACAAATCGGGGTCGGAGCAATCTTTTAACAAAGGTAACAGTGAATACAAACTTTCAAATGCATCTTCCTGCAGATCATTTCCAAGCCATGCGGTAAGGTCGCGTTCAGTATCAGCCCATGAAATCGGATACGGAACTTTTACTGCTGATACTGGCTGCAGTTTGGCAGCAAGTTCTGACGGAGTTTTAAAACTGTATTTGGTTTTTTTCAATATGGTCGCAGGCAGAGAGCGTATAAAATCAAAGATGCCGGTATCAGCCCATTGATGCTCGCCAAGAGTTTCATAATCCATGAACAGATTGATCACTTCAAATTTGGGATCCAGAGCATTAACCCATCCGGCAAATTTATCGGCGGTTAATGGCCATTCTGACCAGCCTTTGTTTGAAAAGCGGAAAGCAATATCATCACTCATCTGGAAATTACGCATGAGCACTTTAAGCTTTGGATTCACATCGTTACAATACATGAAGTTGGGGCTTTTCCACCCGAGCACATGTTTTGCGCCTTCGGTTAAAATTACATTATAGCCCATATCAGCCACCATAGTTCCGATCTTATCAGAATAAAGCAACTCTGAATTGCGGAAGGCAGTGGGTTTTACATTAAATAACTGTTCGATTTTTTCGCTATGTAATTTTACCTGTCGTTCAAACTCTTCTTTTGAACGCAATGAAGCAAGGCTATGTGAATATGTTCCTGCCAGAAACTCTATGTTACCGGTTTTGGCAAGTGTTTTAAAACTTTCAATAACTTCAGGTGCATACATTTCAAGCTGTTCAAGAACACTTCCCGACATGCTGAAGCTTACTCTGAATTGTTTCCCATGACGTTCAATGAGTTCAAGCAATACCTGATTTGCCGGAAGATAACTTCTGGTAGCAACTCTTTTTATAATTGAACGGTTCTGGAACTCATCGTAGTAATAATGATTGTCGCCAATATCGAAAAAACGATAGGTTCTTAGCCTGAAAGGCTGGTGTAGGTGAAAAGATAGGCAAATTGCGTTCATATGATCAAATGATTAATATTGTTCTGAGTTATAAAATTTATTTGTTGAATATTTTAATTTGTTTTTTTACTGATTTGTTGGCAATAAAATTTAATCAGCCATAAACTGCTTTGTTATACACATCAATTACCTTTAAGGCAGCATTTTCCCATTTAAGGTTGTCAACCTCGGCTTTTCCATAACGATGGAACATTTTATTCAATCCTTTGTAATTCAATAAGGCATAAATGCTGTCAGCAAGTGCTTCGGTATCCCAGAAGTCAACCTTGAGGGCGTGAACCAGTATTTCTGAAACCCCTGACTGTTTACTAATTACAACAGGTACATTGGTGCGGATTGCTTCCAGAGGTGCAATGCCAAATGGTTCAGATACTGAGGGCATGACATATACATCGCTCATGGCATACATCCTGTCAACATTATCGCCTCTCAGGAAGCCTGTAAAATGAAACCGGCTGCCCAGACGGCGTCGTGCCACCTGATGTATCATTTTGTTCAACATGTCACCTGAACCTGCCATGACAAACCTGACATTTGGATCGCGTTCAAGAATTTTATGAGCAGCCTCTACAAAATATTCCGGACCTTTCTGATAGGTTATGCGACCCAAAAAAGTAACAATCTTTTCATCAACAGCAGCTCTCACATGATGCCAGTCCGACTTGTCAGCCGGTTCAACGGCATTATGTACAGCAAAAACCTTTTTGGCATCAATTCCATATCGTTCAATGACGGTATTTCGTGTAAGATTACTTACTGCAATAACATAATCGGCTTCACGCATCCCCATTTGTTCAATCTGGAAAACTTCATGATTTATGTTTTCGCCCGAACGGTCAAATTCAGTAGCATGCATATGCACCACCAAAGGCTTGCCTGTGGCGTGTTTGGCAGCCACTCCTGCCGAGTATGTAAGCCAGTCGTGTGCATGAATAACGTCAAACTCATGCTTTGAAGCCAATACGGCACCTACCAGAGCATAGCGTGCTACTTCCTCCATTAGGTTAGTTCCGTATTTTCCGGAAAATTCAAAACGCATACCCGGAAGTATCTCTGATTTTGTTTCGGTCTTACTGCTTTCCTGGCTGCTAAGTTTTTCGAATTCTTCCGGGCCAACATAAGGTACCAGGTTCGAACCAATTTCAAGAAGGGTGATCTTATCCCAGAATTGCTGTACTACTTTATTTGTGGTTTCAATTGGTACATCGCTGGCGTTCAGAATCCTGACAGCCTCTTCGCTTTCGTCGCCATAGGCTTTTGGTACAACAAAAAGAACTTCGGTATTATATTTTGCCAGACCTTTGGTAAGACCAAAACAAGCAGTTCCCAACCCTCCTGAAATATGTGGAGGAAACTCCCATCCAAACATTAGAACTTTCATTATTTTTCCTCCTTTGCTTTATTGTTGTCCATGTATGAATTTAAGATCTGATCCATTCGTAATATTTCGGCAACACTCCATGCCATTGATATTGATCCGCCCGGTTTGTGAGGAGGATCACCGTCAAACAATTCTGAAATTGATCCTATTGCATGTTCGGTAAGAGTTTCTTCAAGTCCTTTATAAATTCTTGAAATGGTTTGAATACCACTCTTTCCATGAATTTTGAGGTAACCTTCAGCAAAATGACCAAGCAACCAGGGCCATGCTGTACCCTGATAACAGGCTCTGTCCCGTTGAGCCTGATTGCCTGCATAAACACTGTGATAATTAACATCGTTTGGTGATAGTGTCCGCAAACCTCTTGTTGTGAGTAACTCTGATTTCACAACATTAAGAACTGAATTTCTTATTTCTTCAGGTATCGGGCTGTATTCAAGCGAGGTAGCTATGACCATATTAGGACGTACTGACCAGTCTTTGTAATCGCCCTGCACATAATCAGCAAGATATTTTTTCTTTTTATCCCAGAATGTTTCTGTAAATGCAGCAGGAATCCTGTCAGCCAGAGGTTTCCATTCATTGATGAAGCTTTTGTCATTTGCATTCTGAGCACATTCCAGGGCAAACATTATTGCATTATACCATAAGGCATTAACTTCTACAGCAAGTCCTGTGCGCGGATGCAAAGGCTCCCTATTTACAAAAGCATCCATCCAGGTAACAGCACAACCTTTTTCACCGGCATAAAGCAAGCCATTGTCGGTTACGTGAATATTGAAATCAGTTCCTTGTTTATAACCCTCAAGGATCTTCTTCATTACCTTGCCGTACTCTTTCCACACTGTTTGTGTGCTTTTTGTGTGACGGGCATATTGCTGTAAAGCCCAGAAAAACCATAAAGGAGCATCCACTGAATTATATACAGCCTTTGAACCATGGCCAACATTTGGGAAAAGGCAACCTTGCATTTCTGAAATCATGGTATCAATTACATTCAGAAATGTCTTGGTATTATTTGTTGTGAGGGTAAGTCCCGGTAATGCAATAAAAGTATCTCTCCCGCGTCTTCCAAACCATGGGAATCCAGCCAGAACATGAACATTATCACCTTTTTGCACAATAAATTGCTGAGCTGAGTTTATCAGACAATGTTTGTAGCTGTTACGTGGAATACGGGATTTTACTTCATCATCAAACAATTTTTTAAATCTGGCAGGTTTAAGTTCGTTCAAACCGGCAGAAAAATAAATGCTTTCACCTTTCTCAATCCCTACTTCAAAATAACCGGGTACAAATAAATCTTCAAGATAATCATATCCACGGGCGCGTTCGCGTATGTATTCAAAGTTGTAATACCAGTCAGGAACATGAGTATAAACAACTTTCTTTGAGAATTGCATGATCAAAGGTGTATAGCCTGTATACATACGCACTTTAATACCATTTTGAACCTCTTCATATTTATCGTCAACATCCATGTTTGCCTTGCTAAGTGCATGGATATTTCTGAAAGCAAGGAAAGGTTTGAATCTCAGTGTTGTAGGAGAATGGGCATCCTGAAGTGTGTATTTTATTATTATACGGTCGTCGTTGCGCACCAGAAGTACTTCTTTTGTAAGAAGAACTCCCCCCACTCTGTATGTAAGTATGGGAATAGGTTCTGTGTCAAAATTGCGGATATACCTGTGACCTTTGGGATTAAATACTTCGCCGTCAAATTTATGTATGGCCAGGTTAAATTCAGCATCATGTTGTATAACGGTTTCATCAACTGATGAAAGTAAAACATGGTTGTCTTCATCAAGGCCGGGCTGGGGAGTTACAAGTAAACCATGATATTTACGGGTATTACTGTAAATAATGGTAGTGTTTGCGTACGATCCCGCCCTGTTCGACCTGAGTAATTCTTTGGGTAATGAATATTCAAGGTTGACCAACTGTTCTTTATCAAACTGGATATAGCTCATAAAACCAGTAAATTATTTGAAATATTATTTTAAAAAAATTTGCGCAAAAATACATGAATTAACTGTATTAAATATCAATCGCTGAAACTTTTAGAAAATTTAACAACCTCAAACTTCCATGCTTTCTGTAAAAGCATGGAAATACCTTAATAAAAAGGGTCGGTGTATTTATTTACCAATGGTAAAAAACTGTCTGGCAAACTAAGGGTAATTTAAATGCGAAATGAACCGATTATCACTGTTTTATCCAGAACCTGCTGGAGTAAGCATTGTCATTCAGTAGCGACAGTATATAAAAACCGCTACTTAATCCGGAGATATTTATTGCTTTTCCGTTTTCGAGTGTGGATATATAAAGGGACTGACCTGAAATATCTGAAATTAATATCTGGCTGCCATCGGGCTTAGCAGTGTCAATAGTGATATAATCAGTTGCAGGATTGGGAAATACCTGAAAAACGGGAGGCTCATGCTTAAGATGATTTTCGCCGTTAATATTAAAAACAATTTCAAATAATTTACCCGGTATTATGCCTAAACCTTCGCTTGACATATACAATTTATTGGGTGTTACAAAGGCAATTCCTTCAACCTGCCCGGGTAAAGATTTGAAGTTATAATCAATCCTGTTGCCTTTAAAAAATTCATTTCCGGGATAATTTCTGAATGAAACTATTTTACTGGATGTAAGCAATACCAGTTCGCCTGAGCTCCGGTTAATATCGGCTGAGGTAACCCTTCCGGTTTGAGTATCAGACCCAATGTAAACCGAATCAATTAATTGTGCAATATGATTCCCGGGCAGTGCAGGCAGTTTGTAAAGCTTGCAAAAGCCATTGAAAGGGTTGGTACGGTTTTTTGTGAACAGAAATAATGAATCATCATGCCAGATAATAGCCTCACAATCGAAATTCCTCTGTGGTTTTGGAGGAGGAAATTCGGTTTGATCTTCGTAGGAAAATTCAATTCTCTCAGCAGTAACAGAACCCGAAGCTATATCATCAGGGTTTGGAATGCGGTATATTACCAGGTCAGTCCTTTTATTATTGTTGTTACCGGCATCTGAAATATAAAATCGTCCTTGTGAATCAACTGTCAGGTCTTCCCAGTCAACATTTGTTGCGTTTGTGATTTTTAAAACCCTTTTTAATTGCCCGGTAGTATCAAAGCTATATATCTCATTAGTATTTCCTGAATCTTCATGTGTCCATATTTCATTTGCGTTTTGAACTGCCAGTCCGGAACTTTCAATTATAACTGATGGAAGTTCAGTTATAACCCGATAATCCAGATCAATTTCGGTTTTTATTATGGAGCCCGGGTTATAATTGGTTTTTTTTTGTGATTGTGCGGAAACAATGGCTGAAATAAGCATTATGGCAAGAAAAGCACCAGTTTTTGTTTTCATAAATGTTAAGAGTTGATTTTTTCAAAGGTTTCTATATCTCTTATTCCCTTGCGACTCAAAATTATGCGGTAACGCTTGTATTTAAGCTGTTCATCACTTTTGAGCTGCATTATAAGGTTAATGTAATATATTTTTTCTCCGTTTATTATCTCATATTGCATATCACCGTTTGGTGCATATAATGGAACAAGGGGATCATCCATTTTTGTAATAAAATTGGAGAAGTTGAAACGTATAATTTCATTTACTCCTTGTGTAGTAAACTTACTGCTAAGATTAAGATTAGCACGGTTGATCTGAACTAGTTTACGGAAAAGTATGATCTTCTCCATATTGTTCCTGTTATTGGCTTCCAGGATTGCTGATCTTTCCCGCAAGTTCATTATTTCGGGTGGCACTTTTGATTCTGCAATGAAGTCCATTGCTTCCTTACTCATGCCAATATCGTATTCATTTAATGAGATTTGCGTTTTCTGATCAAAATGTCTTTTCCCAAGTTTATGTGCAAAATAATATCTGCTCAGATCCTTGATGCGGTCTTTGAGCATATAGCTTATGACTAAAGCTACAAATAATGGCATAGTAAAGTTCCCATAGCGCTGCTGAAAAGAAAAAGCCATAGCGGTAGCAAAGATCATAGAGATACCGGCAGCAAGGCTATAATAAACCTGTTCAGCTAAAGCACCATCCCGCTTTTTATCAGCGTTCAGAAATAGTTCATTTTCAGCATATTTGCTTAATAAACCTAATCGAAAAACCAATCTCCTGTTATTTTCGGGATCATTCTTGTCAACATACAGATATCCTTTTTCTTTCTTATAGGCAATCTCTTTATTGATAAGCGAAAATAATTGCCGGAGTGATTCATTATTAATATTTGTAGTTTTTTCGAGGCTGCTGATAAGTTTAAAAGTGTGTTCTTCAATAATATGGCTCATAAACTCATCGCCAAACAAATAATAATTGAACACTTCTTTTGTAATCGTAGGTATGTTGATTATTCTACGGAGATTCCGGTAATTCTCCGTGATCTTTTGAACATTTGAAGAGTATGCGTCTATAAGAAATGCAATATCATCGGGAATGGTATTTTCAGTGATATGATTGATTTCATCACGTAAAGCACTTCTGAGAATTGATAGGAACATTCTGATCTGATACTCATATTCAGCAGTTTTTGAACGCGATGGCTCTGAAGCAAGATTTATGAATGATTGCTCAAGCAGACTGAATGGAGGCTCGTTGTTATTAGCAATGTTTCTTAACAGGAATACCGGAGTAATAAGCCTTATATTGGTTTTTAACATCCGGTAAAAGTCGCTTTTTGTGAAAGTAGTTTGATTGATATCGAGGCTGTTAGGGATGAATATCCATGTGTTACAGGCAAAATCGCTGATTTCTTTTTTTATGCCTGCGATGAAACTCAGTTTGATTTCAACAGAGAATTTGTCGTGTATTTTAACAACATCTTCAATCATAACTAGATTACAAATATGAATTAAGCATTTCTGCAAAAGTACTAAAATCCAAAAACACCATCAGGAGTAATTCCAGGATACCTGAACCAGGTTTCACCGGCGATTATATTTAACTTTTAGATTAAATAAGGATGTTAAAGATTATTTAAACAAACTTGCTTTTTTATCTTTTTTGAATCTTTAACATTATTGATGCCATAAAAACTTCGATCATAATATATGGTTGATGAGTTCCGATAAGCTGTTCATTCCCAGGTAATAAAAGGCTTTTTGATAAGCATTGAATTATAGTATTTTAAATTGCCGGTAACTTCTTCTCCTAACCATGAAGGTTTCTCAAAATCCTCATCTTCACTGCTAAACTCAATTTCAGCTATTACAAGCCCTTTGTTTTCACCGTAGAACTCATCCACTTCATAAGTATGCCTGCCAACATTCACCAAAAATCTCGTTTTATCAATTATACCGGGTTCACAAATTTTCAGAAGTTCTTCAGCTTCATCAACCGGTATTTCTTTTTCCCATTCGTAGCGGCTGGTTCCTGAAGTACTAATCATACCTTTAATGGTAATATATCCTTTATCACCTTTAATACGAACCCTTACAGTACGTTCAGGATTTGATGAAATGTAGCCTTGTGTAATGCGGATTTGTTCATGTGAAAAAGGTTTAAAATTGCCGCTAACCAGGAATTTTCTTTCTATTTCTCTTGCCATTGCTGAAACATTAAAAGGTTTTAATTCCCCAAAGGTATAGATTTCTTTTTTTCTCTGAAATGACCACCAGTGAATTATTAATTGTTATGCAGGCTTGAGGAATTTGTTGTTTGGATTTTAATATTAATCTGTTTAATTACTCATTTTAATATATACCTATCAGTAGCTTTTATTTACTTTTGCATGACAACATGTAAATCTTAAGAAAATGGCAGATGTTTTATTTGAACTGTCTGAAATCCATAAGCATGGAAAACCTTTTGTACTTTGTATAGTAACTGAGACTTTTGGTTCAACACCCCGGAAACAAGGCGCCCGCATGATAGTTTTTGATGATGGTAGCAGCAAGGGAACAATCGGTGGTGGTTCGGTAGAATTTCAGGCAATTAATGATGCAATAAAAATTCTTGAAACCCGAAAACCGACCAAGAAAAAATATGAACTCGAAGATGATCTTCAAATGCATTGCGGAGGTAATATGGAGATTTATTTTGAACCGTTCTACCCGGATCTAAAGTTGTATGTATTTGGAGCCGGACATGTTGGCAGAGAAGTTGGTAAATATGCTAAAGACTTTGGTTTTCAGGTTGTTTTTGTTGATCATCGTAAGGAAATATTCAAGGAATTTGAAAATAGTTATGCAACTTGTATTGCAAGCGATTATTTTGAATCGCTTAATGATATTCGTTTTGATAAACATGATTTTGTGGTTATTACAACTCCAAAACATGAATTTGATGAAAACCTGCTTGGCGTGATAGGCAAGGAAAGTCTCGCCTACCTTGGTATGATCGGTAGCAAACGAAAAGTTAATGAGGCGCGTAAAAGATTATTGGAAAATAATATTCTTACAGAGGATCAGCTTGATTTTGTTGATATGCCTATTGGAATACCATTTAATGCTGAAACACCGGCAGAAATTGCCATAAGTATTGTTGCAAAACTTATTGATACCAAAAACAAACTCAATTTATGAACACAATCAGGTTTGTGCTTGATGATCAAATAGTTACAGTTGACTTTAATAAGGTTGACTATCTTCCGTCAACTACTGTACTTAATTACCTAAGATCGCTGCCGGGTCACAGAGGCGCAAAGGAAGGTTGCGGAGAAGGCGATTGCGGTGCATGCACAATAGTACTTGGCGAACTTGAAAATGGCAGAATTGAGTATAAGGCTGTGAATTCGTGCCTGTTATTCCTTACTGCAATCCATGGTAAACAGGTTATAACTGTAGAAAATCTTGCTCAGCAGAATGGAAAAGAAATAAAATTACATCCGGTTCAACAGGCGATAATTGAAAATTATGGAAGTCAGTGTGGTTTTTGCACGCCTGGTGTAATAATGACAATTTTTGCTCTGTATAAATCCGATATCGGGATTTCAAAAAAGAATATTATACAATGTCTTGCAGGAAATTTGTGCCGATGCACAGGTTACGAACCTATCAGCAAGGCTGTTATTCAGACATGTAACAATCGGCAGCCAGATCATTTTGATGATAAAGAGCCGGAAATAAAAAGGATGTTGCTGGAAATCAAAGAAGAAACAAAAAGTGTAGAAATCCACACTCCTCAGCAGCGCTATTTTCTTCCGTCAGATACGGGGGATGCTTTGCATTTTTACAGGACTTATCCACAGGCATATATTGTGAATGGCGCCACTGATACGGCAATACGTCAAAATAAAAATTATGAGTTTCTTCCTGAGATCATTGATCTTTCTTGTATTCGGGAATTAAAGGAAATCAGGATTGAAAATAATGGCATTTATGCCGGAGCAGGAGTAAGTCTTGAATCTTTCAAAAAGCTTATTGAAGAACAATTACCTCAGGTATCCGAACTTCTAGAAATGTTTGCGTCATGGCAAATTCGAAATGTTGCCACTATAGGAGGTAATCTGGCAACATCTTCGCCAATTGGCGATCTTATACCTTTATTTATAGCACTCAGGGCAAAGTTGGAATTAATTGATGCTGAAAGAAGCCGTTGGGTTGATATTGAAGATTTTATCATCGGTTATCGTAAAAACTGCCTGATGCCAGGTGAGTTACTTAAAGGAGTTTTTATTCCAAAACCTGATAACGATATTATTATTAAAGCCGAAAAAATATCTACCCGCCGTCATCTGGATATTTCAACATTGAGTTTGGCTTTGAGATTAAAGAAAGATCCTGAAAACCGGATTGAGGAAATTATTCTGGCTTATGGCGGTTTGGCTGACAGACCTAAGCGTGCTGGTAGAACTGAAAAATTTCTGGAAGGAAAAATACTGAGTGAATCTGTTATTGAGCAGGCCACACTTTTTATTGAAAATGATTTCACACCGATAACTGATGCCCGTGCAAGTGCTTCATACCGGATTATAGCAGCAAAAAATCTGCTGATAAAGTTATTGTCAAATCAATAGCATTGAAACCATGAAAAGCGAAACAAACAGAATTCCTCACGAAAGTGCTATTCAGCATGTTACCGGCAAAGCTGTTTATATATGTGATATGTTTCAGGGCGAAGAAATGCTTATTGGCAGAGTGGTATATAGCCCGTACGCTCATGCTGAAATACTTGACTATGATATTAGCGAGGCACTAAAGGTGCATGGTGTGAAATGCATTTTGGATCATACAAAAATACCTGGAACTAATCAGTTGAATCATTTGGCGAATGATGAACCATGTTTGGCTGCAGGCAAGGTTGATTGTATAGGGCAGGTTGTGTTCTTAATCGCTGCTGAAAATGAGATGGCTGCAGTACAAGCTGAAAGGAAGATAAAGATAAATTATCGTCAGCTTCCGGCAATTCTGACAATTGACGAGGCAAAAGCGGCAAATTCAAAGCTGGCTCCGGAAATGAAAATTGAAACTGGTGATCCTGACAGGGCAATGGCTGAAGCCAGACATGTTTTAGAGGGTTCCCTGAAAACAGGTGCTCAGGAACACTGGTATCTGGAAACTCAGGCTGCGGTTTGTGTGCCGGGTGAGAACAGGGATATGACAGTTTATGCTTCCAGTCAGAATCCCACTGAAACTCAGCTTGTGGTTGCAGGAGTACTTGGTTTGCAAGCTAATAAGGTTGTTTGTGAAGTAAAACGTATGGGTGGCGGTTTTGGTGGCAAGGAGACACAAGGCAATCATATTGCAGCATGGACTGCTTTGCTTGCCGATGCCACACAACAACCGGTGAAAATGGTGCTTTCACGAACTGATGATCAAAAGATCACAGGTAAACGGCATCGTTTTCAGAGTAACTATAAAATTGGCTTCGACGATGAAGGCATGATCTCAGGCTATATTGTTGATATGCACAGTGATGCCGGAATTGCTACTGACCTCTCAATGGCGATTCTTGAACGTGCTCTTTTTCATGCCGAAAATGCCTATTATATTCCCAATGCCCGTTTAACAGGTACAATGTGGAAAACTAACCTTCCTTCAAATACTGCTTTTCGTGGTTTTGGAGGTCCTCAGGGCATTGCTGTAATTGAAAATGCTATTGACCGAATAGCCAGATTTTTAAAGAAAGATCCCGCTGAAATCAGATTCAGGAATTTTTATGGGATTCAAGACCGCAATCTGACTCCTTATGGACAAAAAGTAGAGCATAACCGGCTGTATAAAATATGGGATCGGTTAATGCAAACTTCTGACTATTATGAAAGACGGAATGAAATCAATGATTTTAACAAGCGGAATATACATCTGAAAAGAGGACTTGCAATTACTCCTGTGAAATTTGGGATATCGTTTACCACCACTTTTCTGAATCAGGCTGGTGCATTGGTACATATATATAAGGATGGCTCAGTGCTTGTTAGTCATGGTGGAACTGAAATGGGGCAGGGTCTGCATACTAAGATTTGGCAAATTGCTGCTTCTGAATTTGGTTTGCCTTTTGACAAGGTACAGATAAACGCAACAAATACTTCCAGAGTACCAAATACTTCTCCGACTGCTGCATCAAGCGGAACCGACCTGAACGGAATGGCTGTTAAAAATGCTATTGATAAACTTAAAGAACGTTTATCACCTGTAGCTTCAAAGCTGCTAAAGGAGAAATACAGCATTGATCCTAAAAATCTGGCCTTTAATTATGGTAAAATTTATGACCGTGATAACCCTCACAGCACTCTTGATTTTAAGGAATTAATAGAGAGGGCTTATATTGAGCAGATTAGCCTCAGTGCTACAGGGTTTTACCGCACTCCCGATATCTATTTTGACCGTAGCAAGTTCAAAGGTTCACCATTTTATTATTTTGCTTATGGAATGGCAGTTTCAGAGGTGCAGGTTGATGTACTTACAGGTGCTGTGAAACTATTACGTACTGATATTCTGCATGATGTCGGTGATTCAATAAACGTAAATATTGACCTGGGTCAGATTACCGGCGGCTTTATTCAGGGACTTGGCTGGTGCACTACTGAAGTTGTTAAATGGGATAAAACCGGACATCTGCTCAATCACTCTCCTGATACTTACAAGATCCCCGGCATTGGTAATGTTCCGGAAATATTTAATGTTGATCTGCTGAAAGATTCACCCAATCCCATTGCAATTAAAAAAAGCAAGGCTGTTGGTGAACCTCCTCTTATGCTGGCCTTTTCAGTATGGCTTGCTATTAAAGATGCAATTTCTGCCGTTGATGATCATAAATCCGAACCTTATTTTGAGCTTCCTGCAAATAACGAGATCATACTGACTTCAATTGAACTGTTAAAAAATAAAACGGAATATATAAAATTTTTGAAAACTTATTAAATTACTCCTATGCAACGCTTTATCAATTACTTAAATGTGGTTTTGTTAATTACAGTAATTCAGATTTTATCATTTTCTGAAGCTTACTCTTTGAATCCGGACCTGAAACACAGAAAACAATATGATACCATATACATTAATGGTGATATTAATATTGACAACAGAGATTCCTTAATTATCCCCCCTGGTACTGTAATGATGTTTACAGGTTATTTCTCCATCAATGTTTCAGGCAAGATCATCGCAGCTGGAACCCCAACTGATAGTATTGTTTTTACTATTGCTGATACCCTGGGTTTTTCAAATATAAACATTGGAGCCGGAGGCTGGAATGGAATCAGATTTGAAGATACACCTGCACAAAACGACAGTTCATTATTTTCATATTGCCGGTTTGAATATGGAAAGGCTACAGGCGATTCAACAAATTGCTTTGGTGGTGCAATCAGAATGGTTAGATATCATGGTGTAAGAATAAGTAATTCATCGTTTGTCAACAACTATGCATATTTACGCGGGGGCGCCATTCATGCTTACAAGTCCAATCTCGTTGTTGAACATTCGGTATTTGAAGATAACTTTGCCGGAAATGACACTCCGGACGTGTTTGGATATGGTGGCGGGATAAGTTATTATGCATCAAATCCGACAATTAAATTTTGCACTTTCAGAAACAATTCTTCTACAGGATTTGGTGGGGGATTAGTGTTTGATTATTCGAACCCGGAAATACTTAATTGTGTTTTTACCGAAAATTACAGTGGACTTGGTGGAGCCATTGGCTTTTTACGATCCGTTACCGAAAGGACAATAGCTAATTTGCTGATCTATAATAATGTTTCTGAATTTTTTGGAGGAGGTATAGCAGTTAGTGGTTCGAACCCGAAATTTAACAATCTCACAATTGTAAATAATCAGTCTTCAATGGGAGGTGGTTATTATTGTAACACTGGTGCAACACCTGATATTTATAACAGTATTATCTGGGGGAATAGTAGTGGAAGCGCTGGTGGCTTACTTGGATCTCAGGTGTGGATCTGGGATATAATTTCAACTCCGGGATTCTATAATTGTGATGTCCAGTATGGAACTGAACAATTTGGTGGTAGCACCTTTATTGGAGTTTATGAAAATAATATAGATGCTGACCCGCTTTTCAGTGATCCTGCGATTAATGATTTTAAACTGACCATGGACAGCCCGTGTATAAATACCGGTACACCTGATACTACCGGATTGTTGCTCCCGGAGTTCGACTTTGCAATGATGCCCAGGATCAATCACGGTATTATTGATATGGGAGCTTATGAATATTATGGTCCATTTCCGGGTGTAATCCCCGGAGATGCGGATTGCGACGGAATAGTTAACATACTTGACATTATTACCATTGCAAATCACATTATTGGTTTGAACCCTGAACCTTTTTGTTTTGAAAATGCTGACCTGAACTTTGATGCAAGCATTGATTTATTGGATTTAATTGGTACAACCAGTATAATATTACGATGATTCACTTTTGAAATACGAATTAATAACCAACATAAAATGAAAACTAGTTTCAGAATTTACAGTGTGATATTTTCACTTATTATAGTTTTTAATATTTCCGAAACACATTCTCAAACATTTGCGACTGATTCTGCTATAGCATATTATTTAACTTTCGCAAGCTCTGTTTACCCTGCCTGCAATAGGGCTTTGTAATTTAACAATTTTGTAAAACTTTGATTATCAGAGAATAGTTTTTCCATCAACGTTTCTGTATCAATTTCAAACAA
>JBASHR010000064.1:0-32153 GCA_049654165.1 Bacteroidales bacterium | reverse complement strand
ACAGGAGGGCTGCATGAGTTATCAACAATTTAAGAAAGTTATTAGTCTCCCCCCAGACCCCCCTCGTATAAACAATATCAATTATATTTGTATAAAATATTGTCCAAATGGATTAGACCACCTCAATTTAGCCACGATAACGACATAGTCTGAATCAACTTTCCAAAGATAGTATATTATTAAGTTCGATGGTTGTTTAGTAGTATTTTTTTCTTAGGCTGATAGAAAAATATATTGTGTGATTCATAATCTAAATTTTTCAAATTTTACAAACTCAGATATAGAAAAAGTGCACTTCACACACTTTTTGGGATAGTATCGATTGTTTTTAAGGTTACTGCAAAGGTAATACTAATTGAGGGTAAAGTCAATAAAATAACTGCCCTGTTTAAAAAATAAATTTTTTTTCTTAATCTGTTTTATGGTGCACCAAATAAATTCAGTGAAACGGAAAACCTAAGAATGATGTGGAGTCCGTAGTATAAAAGCCAACGGAAGATTAAAAGCAAAGCTACTAAAACAATGATATAACCCCATTCAATTCTTCGCCCGTTATGTTTCGGAAAGTTTCTGATTCGTTTTGGCTTTGCCTTTTTGTTAAAATACGCTGCAAATGTTGCAAAAAGAAGTGTAAATAGCAGAAGAACCTGATATGGAGGATTCTCGGGGATGCGTATGATCAACATTATTATCGCTCCTAAAATAGATGGGAGTAGAGTTTGATATAAAATGAAAAGCCGCTTGTTTTCTGATTTAAGATACGCTTGTGACTGAGCTGTTTCATAGAATAAACCAGTGGAATAATAACCAATTGCAGCTAATGCAAATAAAAAGATAAATGAAAACACTATTCTTAACATCAAACTCATGTAAAGCCAAAGAGCAACATAGCCAAATCCTTCGTTAGTGGTAACACCTGCAACAAAAGCTCCAAAAAACATATTTAATCCATGAAGAGCCAGCCATAGAAAAAAGAGTTTTGTGCCCTGATCCATTGTTCTGGTTTGAGCTATTCTAAGGAACAATAAACCTAATAACAGTGAAATAAAAGGTCCTGAACCCATTATAACAATGATCTTATAGTATGGAAACCACAACCTTGAGTTGTCGCCAATAGGCCAGAATACTTTGTGAAAATACAATACCCCTGAAAGACCATACAAATTTGCAACAATAACAACTGTAAGCTGATAAATCAGATAAATTAATATGTAGGCAACAAGATACTTGATAGTAGAGTTTATGATTAAATACTGCCTGTTGCTAAGTTTATACTTTTTACGAACCGGCTCAGGTTCTATTGGGGTAAGTATTAGCGGTGTTGTTGATTTTGCAGGTTTTCTTCTGAACGATCTGATAAGGCGTGCTAGAAAAGGCCGCCTCTGCTTTGATAATTTGCGGCTTTCATCAATTGATAATGCAAATCTATCGGCATCAGCGCCTTTGCGTAATACTGACGGATCAATTTTCTTGATATCGGTATCCTTTTTTTTTATTCGAAACAATCTTCCGAGCCCTGTTCTCCGTTTTTTTCGTGCCATGTCAGATATATATGTATTTGGTTATAACTGGTTTTGACTGAAAAGAATTTTCAAAATTAGCAATTAATGTATTTAAGCTCACTACTTATCAAACAGACTTCTGAATATTATTTAACAATGGTTCAGAGCACAGTGTTTTTCATTAGATAGTTTGAAACATAATCATGAATGCCATCTTCAAGGTTATAAAAACTTTTTGTGTAACCTGCTTGAGTAAGTTTGTTCATTTCTGCCTGTGTAAAGTATTGATACTTATCACGTATATCAACAGGAGTATCAATGAATTCAATTTTCTCAGGAATATTTGCAGCGTTAAAGGTAGCTTTGGCGAGGTCGTAAAAACTCCTCGCCACGCCTGTTCCTAAATTGTAAATTCCGGAATCTGGCTTGGTTTGCATTAAAAATACCAAAACATCAACTACATCTTTTACATAGATAAAATCCCTGAGCTGGCCTCCATCGGCATAATTGGGGTTGTGGGAACGGAAAAGCTTAACATGCCCCTGTGATATCATTTGATTATAAGCATGAAAGATCACTGATGCCATCCTTCCTTTATGATATTCATTAGGACCGTACACATTGAAAAACTTCATTCCAGCCCAGAACGGAGGGGTTTCTTTTTGTTCCAAAACCCATATATCGAAATCATTTTTTGACTTGCCATAGGGATTTAAAGGTTTTAGATCCGGTATTATTGAATGATCATCAGAATATCCATATTCTCCCAAACCATAAGTGGCGGCTGAAGAGGCATAAATTAGCGGTATACCTGCTTTTGCACAAAATGAGAATAATTTTTTGGAATAGTTCAGATTTAGTTCATCAAAAACTACCTGATTAAACTCGGTGGTATCAGTTCGTGCTCCTATATGAAAAATAAAGTCAATATCTATCTGATGATCTTTCAGCCAGGAGAAAAATTCATTGCGATGGACTTTACAACGAAATGATTTGTTTTCAAGATTTATGGCTTTGTCATTTCTGCTGAAATCATCAACCAGTGCAAGATTAAAAATTTTGTCTTCGTTAAGTCTGCCAGTAAGTACGCTACCAATAAAACCCGCGGCTCCGGTTATAATAATCATAGTTTCAGTTGTTTATATATAAAATAAGGTTCAGGGATTTAAGAAATGTTTTTAGTGTTTTTTCAATAATTATTTAAACATAAATTGAGTTTTTATAATCATTATTACTTGTTTTAAATACAAAAATACTACAAGCCTTATAACTTTCAACCCGAAGCGGGATTGTAAAATCAAATTCCGCGATTATCGGGTTTAAAAGCTAAAACCAGGATCACTCCAAACATAACAGCAACGGCACCGGTGATGTCATACCAAAACAGTCGTTCACCCAGAAATAATACTCCACCAATTATGGCAATAATAGGGTTCAGATTACTAAAGATACTTATCTTGGAAGTTGGAATATAAATAAGGGCAAAGTTTGACAAATACGAAGAAATTACCGAAGACAAAATACCAAGATAAATTACTGACCAGGTAAAAGGTAAATTCAGAAAAGGTTTGAAAAACTGATCAATATTACCTTCTGTCATATGTTTGCCAACGCTTATTATGTTAAATGCAATAAAACCGATTGTGATCATTATTGCAGTGAGAACCAGTGAATTATAGCGCTGCATGATACGTTTCCCAATAACAAAATATCCTATCATCGAAATAACAGAAAGTAACAGAAGGATTATACCACGGATACTTTGGCTTTGGGCTTCGTTTTTATACCAGAAAATAAAGATAAGTCCCAGGACTGATAATCCCACACCGAGTTTCTGCCATAAGGTCGTTCGTTCTTTCAGGAATAGCCAGCCTGCAATCAACATGAATACAGGTAGAAAAGCCAGAATAATTCCACCCTCAGAAGCTGTGGAATATTGCAAACCCAAAACCTGGAATCCAAAAAACAGGATAGGATAAAACAATGCAATTCCAAGGATAGCAATCCGATCGCCGGGTTTAATCTCCTGAATTTTGATTAGTCCTGCCAGCTTTAAAGCAACAATGCCAATGAAGGCGATAGTAAATCTGTGAGCCAGCAAACTATATGGGTCTGTATATCTCAAACCTATTTTCACAAAGATAAATGATAAACCCGTGATAAGAGTCATCAGTGATAAACCAATATAGGCGGCTATATTTTTGCTTACTGACTTGTTCATAATAAATCGGCAAATTTAAACCATTCAAATTACTCTCAGGATATCTGTGAATAATTTCTGAGATTTTGAATAGTACAACAAGTCAGAACTACACTATTTCACAATGATAACTCTCTCATTGCCAATAGTGTTTTGAGAAATCAGAATAAAGTAAAAAGCTGCCTGTTATTAAAACTCAGCAAGTTATAGTTTTCGAATTTTTATATTTCTGTACCAGACATCGTCACCATGATCCTGCAAGCCTATATAACCTTCCTGAGCCACGTTAGCCCAATCGGGGTTATATTGCGGGAACTTGCTGTTGGCAACCATTTCATTCCATTCGGGAGTCCAAAGATGGTAGCTTACAACTTTTTCTCCATTTAGCCAGTGTTCAACCAATCCTTTGTAAACAAGAATCTTCACTTCATTCCATTCACCCACAGGCTTAACCTTATCCTGATCAACGCCGATCATGTCATATAAAGCTCCGGCGCTATGCTTTCCTTCGCGCCCGTCAGGATGAGTGGTGTTATCAAGAACCTGCATTTCAGGGGCTGATTGCCAAATGGTTTTATCTGGTAATTCCTGAGCAAGATAGAAAATTCCGCTGTTCCCACCTTTTGATATTTTCCATTCAAGAGAAAGCTCAAAATTCGAGAATTTCTCATCATAAATGATATCACCACCTTCGAGGGAGCCTGCTTCTCCGCGTCCTGAAGCTATGCACCTCAAAGTTCCGTCAGTTATTTCCCAACCAGAAGGGAAATAATCTTTATTGTATCCGCGCCATTTTCCGGGAGTTTCACCGTCAAACATGGAGATCCAACCTTCAGATTCATTTTCTTTTGCTTCTTCAGTGGGCTTTTTACCAGCTTCGCCACAGGCAGTGATAAAAAGCGCGATCATACTAAAATAAAATAGTTTTTTCATTTCTCTAAATTTTTATTTATAATATAAGTGTTTCGTTTTTAATTCATTATGTGAGTCGAGATTTATACTTCATGTTTTACATCAAATCCAAACCGCTGTTTTACATGCTCCATCCTTTACGATAAGTATGCCTGATATATTCCTCAGCAGCCTGTTTGGCATTAATTGTTTCATGTTTAGTTTCGAAGTGCGGATGCCCGTCAATGATCTCAAATTTATCGCTCAGCACCACTCTTATTTCGTCATTATCTGATATGTTTTTAAATTGCATATTTTCTCCGTCCCATTCGAGTTCGCGTTTTAAATCCTGTAATCTTACTGCAACCACACCCATTACTACCATTTCGTTCATTGGACCGGAGTATCCGAAATATGAGCTGGCTTCGGTTCTGTATTCAGGACTTTCTTTACAGGCACGAACCCAATCCATTTCATGACTTACTTCCACTCTTCGGAGCTCAGGCTTCGGGCGCTCATAGTTCTTATCATAATCCAAAGGTAGCAGAAAAGGATTTCTTCCATAGCATCCGGTCATGATCTTACCTTTCGAACCTATAAACAAGCAGCCTCCATTGCTATCGCGTCCCATAACTTCACCGACTGGAAGTTCTTCTGGACGTGGAGGCAGCAAACCGCCATCCCACCAAGTAACAGTAACTTCCGGCATATTGATCTTTTTGTCTTTTGGCCTTTCCGGAAATACATATTTTACAACTTCCGCCAATGGGGGAGATTCAGTATTGAACAAAGTAGAGCTACCCTGAACTTTGATAGGATATTTAAGACGTAGAGCCTTAAAAATAGGATCCATGATATGACAAGCCATATCACCAAGGGCTCCGGTTCCGAAATCCCACCAGCCACGCCAGTTCCAGGGGGTATAAATTGGATTGTAAGGACGTTCTCGTGCAGGACCTAAAAATAAATCCCATTTCAATGTATCAGGCACTGCAACAACTTCAGTTGGTCTTTCCAGACCTTGTGGCCAGATAGGGCGGTTTGTCCAGGCATGTGCTTCTCTGATTTCGCCAATGGCACCGTCCCATATCCATTCGCAAACCTGTCTTATACCTTCACCTGAATTACCCTGATTACCCATTTGTGTGGCTACTTTGTATTCTTTAGCAATGCGGGTCATTTCACGTGATTCCCAAACTGAATGGGTAAGAGGTTTTTCGCAGTAAACATGTTTTCCCATTTTCATTGCATTTATGCTGATGATAGCATGTGTATGATCGGGCGTTCCGACAACCACAGCATCAATGGAATCCTTCATCTTATCGAACATTTCCCGCCAGTCGTAAAATTTTCTGGCATTTGGGAACTCATTAAAGATCTTTGATGCATATTTCCAGTCCACATCACATAAAGCAACGATATTTTCACTACTCACAGCGCGAATAACTCCACCGCCGCGACCTCCAACCCCAACTCCGGCAATGTTGAGCTTATCGCTGGGAGCACGATGCCCAAGTCCTGATATCACATGACTTGGCATGATCATAAATCCTGCCGTGGCAAGCGCTGAATTACGCAAAAATGCCCGGCGGTCAATTCCCTGACTTGTGTTTTTGTTTGCTTCCATAATTAATAAGGTATGTTTAAAATAAATTTGAGTGTATATAACGTAAACTCTGTTCTGAACAATAAAGTGGCGACCCTTCGGTAAAAGTATCCTGTTCTACAATCATTAGCTTTAATCCTGCATCAGCTGAAAATTTCATAAGCGATTTGAAATCAATGATTCCATTGCCAACAATAAGTGTTTCGCCATTATGCCCTATGTCTTTTACATGCCATGTATGAAAACGTCCCCGGTGTTCAGTAAAATAGTCTGATGGTTTATAACCTGCTTTGATTATCCAGTAAATATCAAGCTGAAAACTAACAAGTTCAGGATCGGTCTCATTTAGTAGGATATCATAAGGTAACTGATCTCCAATGGGTTTAAATTCAAATTCATGATTATGATAACCAAACTGAATGTTAAACTGCCGGCATATCTGACCAATTCGGTTTAATTCTTCGGCAGTTCTTTTAAAATCATCAATTGTATTTGCAGGTCTTCCAACAAATGAAGGCAAAAAAAGATATTCCAAACCTGCTTCACTGGCTTTTTCAGCAAACAGGTTTGCATTTTTATCGGTAATGGGAGTGTGAGAACTATAAATCTTTACATTCAGATCAGCACAAATCTGCTTAAAGTCCTTTGGAGCATGTCCATAAAAGTTACCATTAAAATCAAAAGCTTCTATTCCCGTATAACCAATAGTACTAACAGCTTTTAATGTTGGCACAAGTTCATCCTTTATTAGATCCCTCAGCCCCCATAATTGTATCCCTATTTCTTTTACCGGATTTGTTTCAAAATCGAGGGCTTCAGCCAAATTCGGCTTTGTAAAAATGTAAGCACCTGCTAAAGCCACTGAGCGTAGAAAATCCCGTCTTGTTTTCATAGTTTGATTCATTTAATAAATTACCTCATTTACATCATCCCAGAAAGTTTGTCGCTTTTCCTGATATGCAATAGTTCCCATGTGGGCGGTTATTGCTTCTTCAAATGCCTGATCAATATTACAACTTGGCTGTGAACCATCTTTCCGGCGTATGCAGTTTATCCATTCACGAAGGTGAAGATGCGTGGTATCAATAGGTTTGCCTCCACGATATGTATAAAGTAGTCCACGGCTGGCAAAATATTTTTCAGTAGGGGTGGTGATGGCGTCAATACTTTCCTGCCCCGGTACATAAGAGAAAATTGGTTTGTGAGGTTCTATAATACCTTTTTCAATCCTTTCACGATATTGGGTTGATTTAGGATCAGCAACTACCAGTAATGATTCGTCAAGCTCGATCCATGCATCGTGCCCCATAATGACTTTACCACGGTTTTTTTCATTAGCCAGAGTAGCACTGTATAATAATGTAAGATCCCTGGCGGGAAATTCAAAGGCCATGTTAAGAACATCGGGTACAGTTCTGCCATCCTTGTAAAAATATATTCCTCCTGAAGCCACTGCCGATTTTGGTATTCCAAGATCAAGTATCTGGTTCAAAGCATCATATTCATGAGTAAAGAGATCACCGCTAAGCCCTGTGCCATAATCCCACCAGCAACGCCATCTGAAAAACCGCTCAGCACTGAATTCATGCCATGGCGCTGGACCAATAAACTGTTTCCAGTCAATAGTCAGCTCATTGGCTTCAGGGTCAATATCATAAACCCAGGCGCCATTCGGGTCATTACGATTAGTACATACTTCAATTAATGAGATCTTACCGGTTACATTCTGCTTTATGAGAGAACGGGCTACCAGATAACTCTCTGTCTGCCTGCCCTGATGCCCCAACTGAAAAACTACTCCCGATTCCTTAACAGCTTTTCTGATGTCAAAAGTTTCCGGAACTGTCCATGATAATGGTTTTTCGCAGTATATATGCATTCCATGCCTTGCAGCTTCCAGTGCCACAGGTATATGAAGGTGATCAGGAGTGGCAATTATAACGGCGTCCACATCATCGGCAGCAAGCAACTCTTTATAGGTTCGGTATCGCTTCGGTAATTCTGCCATTTTACCGTCTGTCCCGTTACGATAAAGATTTGCCCCTGTTTCAACTCCTTGCTTCGCGTGCTTGTCAAAGACATCACAAATACCGGTAATTTCAATATTCAGGTTTTCCTGCAACATGAACTGCTCAAGATACTCTTTCCAGAATTTGCTTTCGCGTGCATATTGCTTATATTCATCAATTTTGTCGGGGTGAAGAAAACCAAGAGCTTTCATCAGATAACGACCACGACTTCCGCAACCGACTATGCCCAGCCTTTGGGGAGGTCCGTCAATCAGTGGAGGTATGCCTTTTGGAATAATTACATCAATATCGCCAAGCAAACTGGAACTTTTTCTTGCTGTTTCAGCTTTGTGATTAAATAAGCCATATCCGAGCAACCCAAGAACAGGAAGTGAAGCCAGCCCGGCCAGAAGATCACGCCTGCTGATTGTGTTTTTTTCTTTGTCTTTCTGATCCGGGTTTGTATTTTTAGTTTTCATTTTCATTGAACAATTTAAATTCTTAGGGTTATTTCCCGATGGTCTTTATTGCATTTTTTTTGAAAAGCCTTTCAAGTCCGATAATATCCGAAGTGGGGAAGCTTATTATTACCCACAAGGCAGCTAGTTCTATCAGGGTTTTGTTAATGATGAAATAACTGCCATCTACCGGAAACAAGTAGGTTATTCCCGGAAATGCAGGATGCGAAAGATAATATAATCCAAGTAAAACTATACCTGCATAAGCAGCGTAACGTGTGAAAATACCAACAACAAGAGCAATGCCTATCAGGGTCAGTCCCCAGGCATTAAGACTGTCAGCAATAGTAAGTGCAGTGTTGTTTTCTGCTATCCGTTCAAAAAAACCTTTTAAAAAACCTCCTGAGTCCATAAGATATGATCTGGAGGACCACGAAGGATCTGTAGCCTTAACTAATCCTTCATATAAGAAGTGCCATCCTATTGTTATTCTGAGAATTACAAGTGCTGAAAGTGAGCCGGCAGTATATTTCATTTCTTACAGAATAATTCAGTATAAATAGAAAAGATAATTTACAAAAATAGAAAAATATTGAGCCTGAGAAAAGCTCTGTAAATATTATTTTCAGGTTTATTTCAAAAATCTTTCAAACCAGTTATGCACTTCTTTATACCAAAATATTGAATTTTGTGCGCTCAGAACCCAGTGATTCTCATCAGGGTAATAAACAAGGCGGGCTTCTAATCCCTTACTTTTATAAATACCGTAAACAAGTAGCCCGTGAGCCACAGGTACCCGGTAGTCGCGCTCACCATGAATAACCATCATTGGGGTTGAGAAATTATGTGCAAACTGAGAAGGATTGTGGAGATTAAGTTTATCAAATCCATCCCACGGAGTACCGCCATACTGATAATTTCTGTAACCGGTATAATCAGTAGCATACTGTAAATGAAGATCATAAACTCCGGCATGATTTAAAAGGCAGGCAAAACGATCGGTATGACCGGCAATCCAGCTAACAAGATATCCACCGTAACTCCCGCCGGCAGCAGCCATTTTATTTTCATCCACAAGGTTACGTGCTATCAGATAATCAGCAGCTTTCATTACGTCCTCAAATGGTTTTGTGGAATTCTCGCCATGAATGCTTATAGCAAAATCCTGTCCAAAACTGGTACTGCCATGAAAGTTAGGCAATGCGACAATATAACCCGGAGCAGCAAATAGGTGAGCATTCCACCTGAAATGAAAATAATCGCCGAAAGTACCATGAGGACCACCATGTATCATCATCACCAGAGGATATTTCTTTGATTCATCATAATCAGGCGGATAAACGATGAACATCTGAACGTTTTCGTTGCCATAACCTTTATAATATACATCTTCTACTTTGCCCAGATTTAGTGTTGACAAAATAGCATCATTAAAGGAGGTCATCTTTTGAGGTTTCAGAATTCGAAGATCAAGTTTGTAAATCTCCGGAGGAGAATTTAAATTATGATGGTTGAAAATCAGATATTGAGCACCCGCAAGACTTGCTCCATTATTTGTCCCTTCGCTAAATAAGCGTTTGTGCTTACCTCCGCCGGCAGGAATGCTGAAAATAGCATTTCTTGCCTTGTCTTCAGCAAGAAAATAAATCGTTTTATCATCTTCTGACCAAAACCATTGTTCGCAGCTAAGATCAATATTGTCAGTAATCCTGGTGCTGGATTTGGTTTGCAGGTCGTAAACTGTCATTACAACTTTATCGGCATAAAAATGAAATATTTTTTGAGCCCCGTAAACCAAACTCTTCCCATTATTGCTAAACACAGGGTTTACGTCATCGGCGGGATTACTGGGGGTAATATTTGTCATTGAGCCACTTCCGTCAGTTTTAAGCAGGAAAATATCATTATTGGTAGTCTGGTATGGTGGTGATGTAACATTGCAGCTTACTGCTATCTGGCTGCCATCAGGTGAAATATCAAAGGAAACCCCACCCATCATATCAAAATAATTTGAAGTATTTGGCATTAAATCAGTTACTTTTTTTGAATCAAGCTCAATGGAAAATAAACGCGGATAATATCCATCAGTAAGCCAGCGATCCCAGAACCGATACATGGTATTCTCAGTAACCCGGGCAGTAACTTTATTGTTCTTTTTTTCATCCTGTAACTTCCTTAGTTTCTCCCAGTCACCATTATATTCAGGTAAAATATTAGCTGCGAAAGCTATGCGCTTATTGTCAGGAAACCATTTCGGAGCATATAAAGCTACAGGAAGATCGGTGATCTTCTGAGCCTCGCCGCCTGAAAGATTCAACAGATAAAGCTGGGCAGGACTATCATCCCTTCTTGACAGAAATGCTATTTGTTTCCCGTCGGGGCTGATCACAGGTGAACTGTCCTTACCTGAAAAAGTAAGCTGATTAAGGCTTCCATCGTCATTATTCATCATGAAAATATTGGTTGAACCTTTATTCTCATCAATATCTGTTTCACTGACTGTAAAAACTGAATATTTGCCATCCGGGGATACTACCGGATTTCCAACTCGTTTCATTGACCACATTTTTTCAGCAGTAATAGGCTCTTTTTCGGGAGTAAAAGCATGTGCATTTTGGAAAATGAGAACTATTAACAGACTCACAATGAATAACTTTGAAATCTTTAATACTATTTGTTTCATGATAAAAAGGTTAAAATTATCTGACAAATTTAAGGTTTTTGACAATTAGTAATATTTAGCTCAGATAAAATGGATTATCAAACGCTTGTTTTCAAAAGAAATGTTTATTGACTCAGTATAAAAATAAATTATTATGTTATTGATATACAAAATGTTACAATCATGCGCTAATACTTCTGGTCAAATTTAAGCATTGTGTATCCCCCTAATTCAGATTGGCTTATTTAAATTCATTCCGGATAAAACAAATTATCATGGTGCCCGTTTAAGTACATCATAATAAGGAGTATTTATTCTTTAAGGATAAGCAAAATAATTCTTTAATAAAAAAACATATAATTAATCTGTTATGAATGAACAAATTAGCAATGCTGAACGCAAGGCGTTATTAAAGCATATGATACTTCAGCTTCATGAAGGTGAAGCACCGGATCTGGTAAAGGAAAGACTGATCCAGATCTTGAAAAATGTTCCTTACAACGATGTTGTTGAAGTGGAACAGGAGCTTATAAATGAGGGATTACCTGTTGAAGAAGTCCTGAAATTATGTGACATACACACTTATGTTCTTGAAGGAAGTATTGATACCTCAGGGCAACCCGAAATTCCCGAAGGACATCCTGTTGATACTTTCAGGAAAGAAAATCAGGCTTTGAAAGAAGTTGTGGAATCACTAAATGCTGATTATGAGAAAGTTAAAGATATTAATGATGAAGAGCTTGCGGATTTCATAAACAAGCTGCGCGAAGGCTTCAACCAGCTTATGGACGTTGATAAGCATTATATCAGAAAAGAAAATCTTTTATTTCCGTTTTTAGAAAAATATGAGATCACCGGACCGCCAAAGGTGATGTGGGGTAAACATGATGAAGCCCGTGAGATGCTTAAAGCCGCAAACGAGGCATTGCGTGAAACTGGCATGGGTAAGGATGAACTGATTGCAATAATTGATATGTTGCTTAAACCAGCTTCTACTGCTGTAACAGATATGATAATGAAAGAAGAGGAAATTCTTTTTCCTATGAGTCTTGAAACTTTGAATGAAAGTGAGTGGTACGAAATCTACAGGCAGACCCCTGAAATTGGTTTTTGTCTGTATGATCCAGTTACTGTGTGGAAACCGGAGAGTGTAAGTACTGAAACTCAAACTTCTCAGGTTGATAGTAATAAGGTAGTGCTTCCTTCCGGAAGCTTTACTATTGAAGAGTTAACAGCAGTACTTAATTCATTGCCTGTTGACATGACCTTTGTGGATAAAAATGATAAAGTTGCGTATTTTTCTCAGAGTTCAGAAAGGATATTTCACCGTAATCGTGCTATTCTTCAGCGTGATGTAAGAATGTGTCATCCTCCCGGAAGCGTTCACACTGTGGAACAGATTCTCAGTGATTTTAAAAGCGGCAGGCAAAGCAGTGCTGCATTCTGGATCCAGAAAGGAGGCATGTTTATTCATATCGAATACTTTGCTGTTCGTAATGCTGATGGTGAATATCTTGGAACCCTTGAAGTTAGCCAGGAACTATCGGAAAAACGTAGCTTGCAGGGAGAACGACGCTTGCTGAGTTATAAATAAATGTAAGTTGAATTAAATTGGGGTTTTGAATTTTTTTAATGATAAACCCCAATTGTTAATATGTAAATATATGTCGGAAAGACCAGATATTATACCTACAACAAAGATAAGAGAGTTAATTGATGCCTATCCCGTACTTGAAGAAACCCTGGTTGAGATTGTTCCCGAATTTGGAAAGTTGAAAAATCCTGTGTTAAGGAATACTGTTGCCCGAATTACAACTCTTCAGCAAGCGGCAATCATTGGTAAGGTGGACCTTGGAATGCTGATCAATCAGTTGAGAAAAAAGGCAGGGCTATCTGAAGCTGGTTTAGCAAGTACTTTGAGCGTTGATAAAATAAAAGCAGATCACAACTGGTTTCATGAAAATAACATAAAAGATACTCTTGATGCACGTCCAATGCTGGCTGCCGGTCGTCACCCGGTGGATGAAGTGTTTGACAGGCTTAATAAGATGAATTCAGGTGGAATACTGAAATTTGTTACTGGTTTTGTACCAGAGCCATTGATTGAAAAAGCCGTTGAGAAAGGTTACAGGGCTTTTGCACTTGAAGAAGCTCCTGATCTGGTATCTACGTATTTTTATAAACCATAGGATTACATTAATACTTTGAACATAGTTCAACAAGCCGGTTTACCTCGTCTTTGTTTTTCATAAAGCTGCAATATGTCGGCTGTCGGTGTTCAAAATATTTTCCGGTTATTCCTTTTACTTCTGCTGACAGGGCAAGCCAAACAGGTGTATCAGCACCTTGTGCAGGAGTCTCACTCCCTCCAAAACCAAGGCTGTTGCTGAGTTTTGAGTTTACATCACCCGGATGACAAGTGTTGGCAGTAATATTATACTTCTGATATTTCTCAGAAAAATATGCAGTAAGCATTCTGTCAGCTTGTTTGCTTTGGCGATAGGCTGCATCATTATTATATCTTCTGATCCTGAACTCAGGATCCTTTAAATCAAGACCTCCCGCCCAGTAACTTGCTACATTAATAATTCTGCTCCCATTGGCTTCTGATAAATGAGGGAAAAATTCATTCATCATATGAAAATACGCCATAACATTTACAGCCCATTGCATCTCAATTCCGTTTTTGTTCTCCGTCCGTTGTCGCGGTGCAGTGCAGGCATTGTTTATCAGTATGTGAACCGGAGATCTGACTTCTTGCGCAAATTCAGCAATGTTTTCCTTTAATGACAGGTCTGTTATTGCTTCAATGATATTATTATTTTCGGTTTTCTTACGAACCTCGTCTGCCGCCTGTTTCAACAAGCCGGAATTACGCCCTGACATAATTACCTGGTGTCCTGCTTCAGCAATCCCCAGGGCTATTGCCTTTCCAATTGCTCCATAAGCTCCTGTTACTATAGCTGTTCTAATATCCATAATAGTTAAATGAGTTTATTATATTTTCTGGAAAATTATTTTTAAAGAACTAAAAATAAAAAGATAAATTAGTGTTCGGATAAGTTTCAAAGTTACAATGTTTTAAGCAAACTGAAAAATTTTTATTGCTTTTTAGGAGTAAAAGAATAGCTTATAACCCTGCCGGATTTAAACAGGTTTTTTATCTTTGAGGCAAAAATCATACCTGAATGAAAATCTGGAAATCCTTTATATTATTGGCATACAGCATAATAGCCTGTTTGGGTTCGGAGCTCATAGCACAGGATACCATAAGGCTAAAGGTATTAGTTACCAGTGACATACATGGTCATTTTTTACCTTATGATCTGTTTGAGAATCGTGCCCGTTCCAATTCGCTTGCTCAGGTATATTCCTATGTGAGAAATGAACGATCAGAGCCGGGACAGGAAGTTATTTTACTTGATAATGGTGATTTGCTTCAGGGTGATCCATTAATATATTATTACAACTATATTGATACTGCAGGCTTACATCCGCTTGCCCAAATGATGAATTTCATGAAATATGATGCCGCAACCGTTGGCAATCATGATATTGAAGCCGGGCATCCTGTTTATGACAAACTTGTTCAACAGTTTTCTTTCCCATGGATGGCTGCCAATATTATTAATGAGTCTTCAGGGGAGCCTTATTTCAAACCATATACAATTATTAGCCGAAGCAATCTGAAAATTGCTGTTTTGGGTTTATGCACGCCGAGTGTTCCGAAATGGCTTCCAAAAGATTTATGGAGTGATATGATTTTTGAAGACATGCTGTTATCAGCCCGCAAATGGGTTGATTATATTGAAAGCACTGAAGAACCTGATATTTTAATTGGTTTGTTTCATTCAGGGGCTCCGGAACGTAGCTTTACCGAAGCTGAGCTACCAATGCTCGAAGATGCTTCAAGGCTGATTGCTCAAAAAGTAAGTGGATTTGATGTTGTATTTAGCGGTCATGACCATAGAATATGGAATGTTCCTGTAACCAGCCCATCCGGAAAAGCTGTTTATATTCTCGGTAGCGGGAGTAATTCCCATAATGTGGCTGTAGCTGAAATGCTAATAATTACTGATACTGAAAACCAAATAATAAGTAAAAACGTAATAGGTAATATAAGGAGTGTTACAAAACTTCTGGCAGATACGGATTTTACAGGGAATTTTTCTCATTTTTTAGAACCGGTTAAAAATTATCTTAAAGAACCGGTTACTGTCCTTAAAGATACTTTATTCAGCAGGGATTGCCTGTTTGGAAGTGCAGAGTTCGTAAACCTTATACATCATATTCAGCTTAAAATTACCGGTGCTGATGTTTCTTTTTGTGCCCCGCTTACCTTTAATGCCATGCTACCTTCAGGAGAAATTAATATAGCTGATATGTTTAAGCTTTATCGCTTTGAAAACCAGTTGTATACAATGAAATTGAGTGGAAAGGAAATTCTTGATGCGCTTGAATACAGTTATAGTAACTGGATGAACCAAATGATGGATAGCAGCGATCATTTATTGAATTTCAGGAAAAACGACAAAGGAGAGATAAAAGCCAATTCGTTCGGACAGCCTGAAACAGTTACTCCTTTTTATAATTTTGAATCTGCAGCAGGAATTTTCTATACCGTTGATGTTTCAAAACCTGCAGGAAGCAGAATAACTATTCGTTCAATGGCAAATGGAGAACCGTTCAACCTTGAATCCCCGTATACAGTTGCAGTGAATTCATACCGGGGAAGCGGCGGGGGAGGGCATCTTACTGAAGGTTCCGGAATTGCACCTGACGAACTTTATAACCGTACTGTATGGACTTCGGGTAAGGATCTGCGTTCGATGATCTCAAAATGGTTAAGCGCAAATCCAATACCATCAGAAATAACTGAAGTTCAATGGAATGTGATTCCTGAGTCATGGTATGAGAAAGGTAGAAAAAAGGATTACGAATTACTGTTCAAACACTAGAGTTATACATAAACTGCTATTATTCATTAAATAATATGAACCACGATTGTCCATTTTGTTCACCATCAATTGAAGACCATGTTTTTATGGAAACGACTGATATGTTAGCTGTTTACAATATTTCACCGATTCTTCCCGGTCATTCTATGGTGATACCCCGCCGGCACGTGGAATCTGTTAACGATTTAAGTGATAATGAACTTGACCTGTTATTCCGGTTCGCCCGAAAAGTAACTAAACTGTTAGTATCTTTTTTTAAAGCAGAAGGTTTTGATTGGTCATTACAGGAATCAGAGGCAGCGGGACAAAGTATTTATCATGTTCATCTGCATATTATTCCCCGAAAAACCGGAGATCTTGAACAGCCGGGAGATTGGTATTCCAGGCTTCAGGAGAGTAAAAAAGAATTGATTGATAATTCTTTAAGACGCAAATTAAGCAAAAAGGAAATTTCAGAAATTGTTACATCACTCAAAACCTTTATTGCATAGAAATGCTTTTTGACGATACATATAAAGTAATTGAGGCGCCTGTAAGCAGCATTTATAAAGAGAAGGGGAGTAAATTTCTTGCTTTTGCCGAACCCGCTTTTGATCAGGCTGATGCAATGAATATTGTGAATAAATACAGAGAGCAGTTTCATGATGCACGCCATCATTGTTTTGCATGGGCTATTGGTCCCTCGCGTGAATCGCAACGCATGAATGATGATGGAGAACCTTCGGGTACTGCAGGGCGTCCTATCTTCGGACAAATACTTAGTTTCGATCTTACCAATATAGTAATAGTGGTTGTGCGCTATTTTGGTGGTGTAAAACTGGGTGTCAGTGGTTTGATAACAGCCTATAAAACTGCTGCCCGTGAGGCACTTGCATCGGCTGTGATCCTTACAAAAACAGTAAATGAGGTATATGAGGTGTTATTTGATTATCCTGAAACAAACGAGGTGATGAGAGCTATAAAAGAAAATGATCTGAAAATCATAAAAAGTGAGTATTCTGAAAAATGTCGTATACTTTTTTCAATTCGTAAAAATAATGCTGAAACTGCTTCAAAGCAGATCGCATCAATTAATAATGTTAATATCAATTATTTAAGAACAGAATAATGGCTGTAAGTAAAAATATTGGTTTCGCGGCCATATACAACAAATAATAATAAAAGTCAATAGAAAATATTTTTTTTTGTTAACAACTAATTTAAAATCTTTGTTGAAAATTTCAAAAGATGGCTACTGTTTTATCCTTAAATACAGGTTGATTTTTTCAAGCCAATTCTATTTAAACCTAAATTATTAATAATTAATACATTAGCTTTAATTGTAGTATGAATTCCGATCACATTTCAGTCTGGGAAGCTTGCCTTAAAGTAATAAGAGATAATATCAGTCATCAAAGTTTTAAAACATGGTTTCTTCCTATAAAACCCGTCAGGCTTGAAGATAGTGTTCTTACAATAGAAGTTCCCAGCCAGTTTTTTTACGAATGGCTTGAAGAAAATTATATTACTCTTCTGAAAAAAACCATTAGAAAAGAATTAGGCGTAAGAGGCAGGCTTGAATACAGTATTGTTATGGAAAACAGCCCCGGTAGTTCTCCTGCTTACACCATAAATGTACCATCAAGCCAGAAACAGGCTGTTCAAAATGAGCCTATTCCAATGCCTGTGGATATTAACCGGGGGAATGCCAAAGAAATACCAAACCCGTTTGTAATCCCGGGACTTCGTAAGGTAAAAGTACATTCTCAACTTGTAGATTCATTGTCATTTGATAATTTTGTTGAAGGCGATTGCAATCGTCTTGCCCGTGCTGCCGGTTATGCTGTTGCTGCCAACCCGGGAAAAACCTCTTTTAATCCAATCTTTATATATAGTAATGTAGGGCTGGGAAAAACACATCTCGCACATGCAATAGGTATTCAGGTGAAAAATAATTTTCCTGATAAAACCGTGCTTTACCTTTCAACTGAGCAGTTTGTTCAGCAATTCATTGATGCTACAATGAATGGTAACCAGAATGATTTTGTTCATTTTTATCAGATGATGGATGTTCTTATCCTCGACGATATTCAGTTCCTCGCCGGTAAAACCAAGACTCAGGATATTTTCTTTCATATATTTAATTACCTGCATCAGAAATCAAAACAAATTGTGATAACTTCCGATAAACCACCTGTTGAACTTAAGGATTTGGAAACCAGATTACTAAGCCGGTTTAAATGGGGGCTTACGGCTGATTTGCAGGTGCCCAATTATGAAACCCGCATTGCTATTTTACAAAAGCGCCTGCATAACGATGGTATAACTATGCCCCAGGAGGTTATTAATTATATAGCGAAAAGTGTAACTTCAAATATACGTGAACTTGAAGGTGCCTTAATCTCCCTGATAGCCCAATCGTCGCTGAATAAAAAAGATATAACCATTGACCTTGCAAAACAGGTTATAGCTAATTTCATAAAAAGTACAACCAAGGAGATATCAATTGAAACCATTCAAAAAATAGTATGTGAATTTTTTAATATCCCACAGGATGTAATAAATTCCAAAACCCGCAAACGTGAAATCGTTCAGGCAAGGCAGCTTACAATGTTTTTTGCAAAAAAACATACAAGAGCATCATTGTCAAATATTGGCCTGCGTTGCGGAAACAAGGATCATGCTACCGTTCTTTATGCCTGTAGAACAATAACTAACCTGATTGAAACAGATAAGAAATTCAGGGGGTATGTGGAAGAAATTGACGCAAGATTGAAAATATAAAACTTGCTCCCATGACACTTGTAAAAGAAAAAATGTTGTTAATTTTGTTGTACCGGTTTAAAAATTTATTTGAGATTTTTTACTAACGAATAAAAAAGCCACATTATGAAAAAGATATTAATGGTTTGTCTGGGAAACACTTGCCGCTCGCCGCTTGCCGGAGGAATTCTAAAGAAAATCCTTCGTGAAAAGAACATTGAAGCTATTGTTGAATCTGCCGGTTTCGAACCCTATAATATTGGTGAAGGGCCTGATGAACGGGCTTTGATCATTGCCAAGAAATATGGTATTGATCTGGAAGAGCATAAAATGCGTTTGTTTCGCAAAGAAGACTTCAAGAATTTCGACTTCATCTATGTAATGGATCAGCGAAATTTAAGGGATGTTCTTTTTCTTGCAGAAAGTGAAGAAGATAAAAAGAAGGTGGATTATTTAATGAATGTCCTGAACCCCGGAAAAAATCAAATTATACCCGACCCTTATTACGGCGATCTTGAGGATTATGAGTATGCTGTTACTCTAATGCAACAGGCTTGTGAACGCCTGGCTGAATCATTGAGATAGCCTGTATTCAGAATATGGAGCTTTTTCCTGATAAGAATAAAATTTCAGAAGCCTTTAGCAGGGTTAATAATTTTATTCACAGAACTCCTGTTCTTAAATCTCAGAATCTGAACCAATTAACTGGTGGTTCCTTGTTTTTTAAATGTGAGAATTTTCAAAAAACAGGTTCTTTTAAGATCCGCGGAGCAGTTAATACTGTTTTTTTCCTTTCTGAAGATCAGCTACTTAATGGAGTAGCCACTCATTCGTCAGGCAATCATGCTCAGGCACTTTCTTATGCTGCCCGGCTTCGAAAAATCCCTGCATATATTGTAATGCCTCATACTTCAGCAAGACCCAAAGTGGCTGCAGTTCAAAACTATGGAGGAATAATAAGATTTTGCGAACCTAGTCTGGCTTCAAGAGAAAAAACTCTGAAAGAAGTGATCTCAGAAACAAATGCCATTGAGATTCATCCGTATAACAACTACAGTATCATTGCAGGTCAGGCAACAGCAGCACTGGAAATGATAGAGGATGTGGGGCAAAAACTTGATATTATCATAGCTCCTGTGGGAGGGGGAGGTCTCCTTAGCGGAACTGCACTGGCAACAAATTATTTTTCTCCCGGTACTAAAGTCATTGCTGCAGAGCCTGAAAACTCAAACGACGCTTTTTTGTCTTTCAAAGCTGGTTATATCATTCCTGCACCAGAGAAACCTTCAACTATTGCCGATGGTTTGCTTACTTCTCTTGGGAGCCTTACGTTTCCTGTTATAAAGCAATATGTTAATGATATTGTTACCGTAAATGATGAGGAAATCATTTCAGCAATGAAGTTGATTTGGGAACGCATGAAAATAATTGTTGAACCTTCGTCTGCAGTAACTTTTGCAGCAATCCTGAACGGTAAGATTGATGTAAAAGGTAAAAATGTTGGCATAATACTCAGTGGCGGAAATATTGATTTGCAAAAAATACCATGGATGAAATAACCTGTTGAATCACTATGGAAAATCAGAAATACGGAACTCTTTATCTAATCCCTGTTCCTTTGGGCGAATCGGTTGAAACGTTGCCTGACTATACACTCAGAACAGCTTCGTTACTAAAAGTTTTCATTGTTGAAGACATTAGATCCGCACGAAGATTTCTGAGAGCTGCTGGTTATACGGGCGATTACAGCGAAATAATATTTCATGTTCTGAATGAACATACTTTGCCGGAAGAGATCCCGGGTATGCTGGAACAAATCCTTAACGGAATTGACACAGGATTGATGTCGCAGGCAGGTGCACCTTGTGTGGCAGATCCGGGAGCTTTAATTGTGAGTTCAGCACATTCACTGAATATCAATGTTAAACCAATGGTTGGTCCGTCTTCAGTTCTTCTTGCCCTGATGGCTTCGGGATTTAACGGGCAGAATTTTATGTTTCATGGCTATCTTCCGGTGAAAAAAAATGCTCGTATTCAAAAAATCAGAGAAATTGAAGCAGAATCACACCGAAGGGATCAGACTCAGATTTTTATTGAAGCACCTTACAGGAATATGCAGCTATTAAACGACCTGTTACAAACTTGTAAAGATAATACCAGACTTTGTATTGCTTCTGATCTTACTTTAACAACTGAAATTATTAAATCTCAATCGGTTGCTGAATGGAAAAAAAGCCTTCCCGACCTAAACAAAGTGCCTGCGGTGTTTTTGCTATACCATGGTTAAAACCATTTTATAGTATCAGGTGATATTAGCCTCGATCAAAGCATCTTCATGATAGTTAAAATTGCTGCGATCCCATAAGACCATCCTGATAAGCTTAATATTCCTAAGATTATTCAGTTGTGATTTGATGGCTGCAAATGCAACTTTTGCTGCTGCCTGTACCGGATATCCAAAAATACCGGTCGAAATTGCAGGAAATGCTATTGAAGTAGCACCATTCTCATCAGCAATCTTTAAAGCATTGATGTAACAATCAGCAAGTAGTTTACTCTCAGGCTTATCAACACCATAAACAGGTCCAAGACAATGTACTACATATTTATTAGGTAGTCCATAAGCTTTTGTGATCACAGCTTCTCCTGTTTTGATGGGTGCCAGGGGTTTGCACTCTTGATAAAGCTCAGGTCCTGCTGCTTTATGGATTGCACCTGCAACACCTCCGCCACGCCTTAATTCAGCATTGGCAGCATTTACAACCACGTCAATTCCTTCCTGACGGGTGATATTTCCCTGAACACATTCAACTACAATTTTTGACATAATATATTGGTTTAAAAGATTTGCTATATATATGATAATCAGCTAAATACAAATTACTGTGCAAATAATCAAACAAAGCATAAAATTAAACAACATTATCCAAAATTAATACATACTACTTTGATTTATTATTATTTCAATACAAAAAAATTCATTACCCTGTAATTATAATCACGTTATTGCAGATTAGGATTAAACCATGAATAATAGTTTTTCTATACGTAAAGCCGATTATTACCGTTAATTAAAGAATTTTGCAGTTTTGATAATTTAATATTCACTTTACCATGACTAAAAAGCTAACTCTCTTTTCCCTGTTTCTTTTCTGGCAAACTATGATTTTTGCCTGTACCAATATGATAATAACCCGTGGCGCATCTGTTGATGGTTCGGTAATGATAACCTATGCTGCTGATTCTCACATACGTTATGGTGAATTATATCACAGGCCTGCAGGGCAGCATCCTGAAGGTGCCACAGTAAAACTATACGACAGAAGTACAGCAAAATTTCTGGGTGAAATCCCTCAGGTACCTGAAACTTATAATGTTATAGGTTTTATGAATGAATATCAGGTAGCAATTGGAGAAACTACCTTTGGAGGGCGCCCGGAACTGGTTGATAAAACCGGAATAGTAGATTACGGAAGTTTGATGTTTCTGAGCATGCAGCGCAGTAAAACTGCACGCGAAGCTATTGCATGGATAGCTCGCCTGGTTGAGGAACACGGGTATTACAGTAGTGGGGAGTCGTTTTCAATTTCCGATGCAAACGAAGCATGGATAATGGAAATAGTTGGTAAAGGTACTGACCTTTATAATGACGAAAACGGGGTTCAGCGTAACCGAAACAAAGGTGCTGTATGGGTAGCAATCAGAATTCCTGATGGTTATGTGAGTGCTCATGCGAACCATGCAAGAATTACAACATTTCCTGCAGCTAATGGCAGAAACTCGATAAGCAGCAAACAGCTTGACAAGATCAACAATCCGGATGTTGAAGTAGTTTATGCTCATGATGTTATTGAGTTCGCACGAAAACAAGGATATTACAATGGCAAGGATGCTGATTTCAGTTTCAGCGATGTTTATGCACCTATTGATTTTGGTGCTTTGCGATTTTGTGAAATGCGCGTCTGGTCATTTTTCAAGGATATTAATGATGATATGGATCAGTATTTTGGCTATGCCAAAGGCTATGAACCAAAGAATCGTATGCCTTTGTATATAAAACCTAATCGGAAACTCAGTGTGAAAGACATGATGGGGTTTATGCGTGACCATTTGACAGGTACTGAACTTGACCTTCAAAACGATTTTGGTGCCGGACCTCACCATATGCCTTACCGCTGGAGACCTCTGACTTTTGAGCTTGACGGAAAAACATATTTTCATGAAAGATCAACGGTAACACAGCAAACAGGATTTTCCTACATAGCGCAGTCAAGAAACTGGCTGCCAAATTCCATTGGTGGTATTTTCTGGTTTGGAGTTGACGATGCTGCTTTCACTGTTTACGCTCCTATGTATAGCAGTATAACACGGGTACCGGAGACCTTTGCCGAAGGTAACGGTGATATGCTAACATATTCGCCAAACTCAGCTTTTTGGGCTTTTAACCGTGTTTCCAATTTTGCTTATCTGCGCTATGATCTTATAAGTAAGGATGTTAAAAAGGTTCAGCAGGAATTTGAAAATCGTTTTCTGGCATATACTCCTGCAATTGATAAAGCCGTGACTGAACTTTACGAATCTGACCCTGCTATAGCCCGCGAGTTTCTTACTGACTATTCAGTAAATATTGGCAATCAGGTGGTTAACAGATGGCTTGAATTAGCTGACTTTCTGCTGGTAAAATATATGGATGGAAATCTAAAACCCGAGGAAAACGGGAAATTTTTACGAAATCCGTATGGTTATCCGGCAACACCCGAACATCCGGGATACCCTGAATGGTGGCTACGAAAACTCATTGAGGAAACAGGAGATAGGTTTGAATATCTTGAATACAAGTAAAGACTCTGAAATTCAGGCTGCCGGGTAGAGATAATTTCCCAAATGGTTGTAAAAAATAACGGCGACACTACAGATAATTAATTGTAATGTCGCCGTAATTTATTTTGATTCAGTTACTTACTCTATTCCCAAAAGTTCTACTTCAAATACAAGCGTACTGTTGCCCGGAATATGTTCGCCGGCTCCCTGTTTGCCATAACCAAGCTCTGAAGGAATGATAAGTAAACCTTTGCTTCCTACATTCATTAATGCAATTCCTTCGTCCCAGCCACGAATAACCTGTCCTACACCTAACTGGAATTCAAAAGGCTGCCCGCGGTCAACCGAAGAGTCAAACTTTTTCCCGTCAAGTAATTTACCGGTATAGTGTACTTTAACTTTCTGACCTGCTGTAGGTTTTGCCCCATCACCTTTTACCTGTTCTATATAATACAATCCGCTGGGGGTTGGAGAAGCTTTATAATTGTTCTCCTGCAAATATTTCAGAATATTTGCCTTTTCTCTTAGTCTGTTCTGTTCTTCCATTTCTTTTTGTTCTTTTTGAAGTTTTTCCTGTTGTTTCTGATATTCTTCCTTAGTTACCAAATCAGCAATTTCAATTTCATAAACTACTGTGGTATAAGGAGGTACCATTTCGCCTCTGCCTTCAGCACCAAAAGCAATTTCAGACGGTACAATGGCAGTTGCTTTTCCTCCCTTGCGCATCATTGACAAAGCTTCGGTAACTCCGTCAGTATCAAATTTCTTACCTGCTTCTATATCCATAGGTCTGTCCTGATCGTAAGTAGAGAATAATTTCGAACCATCAATGGTGGAAATTATAAAATGCACTTTTAATCTGTCTCCCTCTTTAGCTAAGGGACCTACACCTTTTTCTTTTTCAATGAAATAAAGCCCCGAAGCCAGAGGAGCAGTAGTGATATTGTTATCCTCCAGATATTGAGCTAATTCCTGAGGTTCAAGGTCTTTTCTTTTTTCTACCAGTTCATCATGTGCCTTACGTAATTCAGCTTCTGTCTGTGCATTATTGAGTTTTACATGAAAGAACATATCATCGCCTTTCTTCACAAAATCCGGAAGCTCTCTCATTCCTGCCGTATTCAGAAAGAACTGATCTGCCTTTATTATAAATGTTGCGCTGTCGCCAACATTCAGGAGGGACAAAGCTTCGTAAATATCTCCGTCATATTGTTTGTTTACCAGTGTCAGCATCATTGGCTGGCTATTCATTCTGGAATCAAACAACAAGGTATCCTTCAAACGATAGATCATGTCCATTGTAAGAATATCGCCTGTATCCGCAGTCCTGCCGTCTTTATTCTCAATATGTTTTTTGTAGTAAATACCTGATTTTGTTTTCTTAAAACCTTTATGTTCACTGTTGCATGAACCAAACAATGCTACTAACCCTATAACAAGGCTAAAAATAAAAATTCTTTTGTTCATAAATTTGTAATTGATTGAATGTAAGTTGTTTAAAATGAAATTTTCGAAATATTAAGTTGGAATCTTTAGAAAGATTTTTGATGAAAATTCGCGGCGCGAAGGTATAACAATTTTGGCCATAAATATTATAAAATCTTAAGAATATAACATTTTACAATATTTGTTTGTTATAAGCACCAGAGACATTTGCTAATAAACTAACTCATTACAACTATTACTATATGAACAAAAATGTATTGATTACCGGGGCTTCCGGTGGAATAGGGCTGGAGCTTGCACGTATTCATGCACGCCACGGAGATAATCTGATTTTGATTGCCCGAAGCCAGGATAAACTAGTGGAGCTTAAAAATGAAATCCTGAAAAAACATAATGTATCAGTTCGAATCATTGCAAAAGATCTGGTAGCAGAAAATGCAACTTCCGAGATTTTCAATGAACTGGAATCCGGATCGGTAAAAATTGATTATCTGATTAATAATGCAGGGTTTGGGCATTATGGTGAGTTTGTCAATAATCACTGGGAAAAGGAAAAACAAATGATAGAACTAAATATCACAGCTTTAACCCATCTTACCAAACTGTTTTTACCGGGTATGATTGAACGCGGATATGGCAGAATCATGAATGTTGCTTCCGTGGCAGGCTTCCTTCCAGGTCCTTTAATGGCTGTTTACTACGCCACCAAGGCTTTTGTTCTTAGTTTCTCTGAAGCACTTAAAATCGAGCTGGATAAAACAGGAGTAAGTGTAACGGCTTTATGTCCGGGTCCGACTTTAAGCGGATTTCAGGAAGCAGCTTCAATTAAAGGCGTGAAACTATTTGAACATAAAGGCTTGCCCACCTCTGCGCAAGTTGCTGAATATGGCTACAAGGCTATGATAAAAGGTAAAACCGTTGCAATACACGGGAAACAGAATTTGCTCATGGTTACCTCAGTAAGATTTGTTCCGCGAAATATGGTAGGCAGAATTGTGAAATTGGTTCAGGGAAGGAAAAAACAATCCGCTTAGCAATATAAAAACCAAAATGCTACAGGAGAGTCTTGGTTTTTGAACCTATTTCAGGACATTGAAAGCGGAATTCAGTGAAGATAATGTAATATGTAGCAGTATTGTTTGTAAATAATCAAATTGTAATATTTTTGCGGATTGATAACAGCCTGCTAAAATGGAAGTTGATATTTTTATTCCTTGTTTTATTGATCAGTTTTATCCCGAAACCGGTCTCAATATGATCAAAATCCTTGAGAAACTGGATGTTGATGTGTTCTATAATAAAAATCAGACTTGTTGCGGTCAGATTGCATTTAACAGCGGTTTTTGGGATGAGGCAAAAGCTATAGGTGAGAAATTCATTAAAGATTTTTCAAACAAACGTTATATTGTTGGTCCTTCGGCGTCGTGTGCGGGCATGGTAAGGAATTATTACGACACCCTGTTTTTTAACACTGCCATGCATAATGAATGCAAGCAGTTGAAGAGAAATATTTTTGAATTCAGCGATTTTGTTGTGAATGTGCTGAAGGCTGTTGACCTTGGCGCTGTTTTCAATCATGTTGTTACTTACCATGATTCATGTGCTGCACTACGGGAATACAAGATCAAGGATGAACCACGGCTTTTATTGAGACAGGTTAAAGGCATAGAGATCAGAGAGATGGAGCATAATGATGAATGTTGCGGATTTGGAGGTGTTTTTTCAGTAAAGCATGAGCCTGTTTCAATAGCTATGGCTGAGCAAAAAGTTGAAAATGCAATGAATACAGGTGCTGAATATATTGTTTCCACTGATGCTTCCTGCCTTATGCACCTCGATGGGTACATTAAGAAACATCAATTACCCATAAAAACAATACACCTTATTGATGTTCTTGCCTCGGGCTGGTAAAATCAGATTTTTACTTTAAATCAGAGTTATTTCATTTTTTTGGTGTGAAACCCAAAAGTTTGAAAAACCGAGCGTGAAGAGGTGCGGTTCATAATTCCCTCGTGCACTGCTCTTACATCTTCAATGGTATAGAATGCAGTAGGGTTGAACCTTTTAATGATCCCGACAAAATCATTGACATCACGTCTTTTTATTATCGAAAAAATGACTTTCACAGGTCCTCTGCTCCCTTCGGCGGGAATTATAGTGATGCCATAATTGTTTTCTTTCAGATAGTTAATAAGTTCAGGGCTGTGAAGTTTAGGAATTATGCGGATTATGACATTGCCAAGCGATATTTTCTGTTCTACGGCTATGCCTATATAATTACCTATTGCGAACCCAAGACCGTAAGCAACATATGTGAACCAGTTATCCAGATGCTGAAATATCTGACTTACAGCAAGAAGCCAGATGATAACTTCAAAAAAACCAAGCACAGGAGCAATTATCCTAAACCCTTTTGAGAGAAATATTAGTCGTAAAGTGCCAATAGTCTGGTCTGCAATACGTGCTAAAATAATGAGTAAAGGTAAAACTACCCATGAATAAACCCACGAATCACCTGTTAAGAAGCTGAAATCCATATGAATAGCAATTTTAAGATTTGATGGCAAAAATACATATTTATTAAGTTTTTATTACTTTTGAAACCTCTAACAACTATTTTTAACCTAATTTATTGAAAAATGAAAAAATTTGCTTTTCTATTTGCGTTCGTAATTAGCGGTTTGCTGTTATATTCACAACAGGAAGCCCGTTTACTAAGATTCCCGGCCATACACGGAGACCAGGTTGTTTTCACCTATGCAGGCGATCTTTATACTGTTAATGCTAATGGCGGCATGGCACGTAAACTGACTTCCGACGTGGGTTATGAAATGTTTCCGCGTTTCTCGCCTGATGGTAAATGGATTGCATTCACTGGCCAGTATGATGGTAATACTGAGGTATTTGTGATCCCTGCTCAGGGTGGAGAACCTAAAAGGCTTACATATACCGCCACCCTCGGACGCGATGATATCAGCGATCGTATGGGTCCAAACAATATTGTAATGACATGGACGCCCGATAGTAAATATATCATATATCGCTCAAGAAAACAGACATTTAACGATTTTGTGGGGCATCTTTTCAAAGTTCCGGTTGAAGGTGGTCTTTCTGAGGAGCTGCCTCTTTCGACGGGAGGTTTTTGCAGCTTTTCGCCCGATGGCAATAAGCTGGCATTTAACAGGGTGTTCAGAGAGTTCAGAACCTGGAAATATTATAAAGGTGGCATGGCTGATGATATCTGGATTTATGATTATCAGACCAAAGAAAGTAAACGACTGTTTGAGAATCCTGCTCAGGATATTTTCCCTATGTGGCTGAACAATAAAATCTATTTTACTTCGAATCGTGATCGCATCATGAACCTGTTTGTTTATGATCTTAATACCAACCAGACACGTAAACTTACTGATTATAAAGATTATGACATTAAATTCCCCTCGCTTGGCGATGGAAAGATTATTTATGAAAATGGTGGCTATATCCATGTTTTTGACCCGATTACTGAAACTCATCGTCAGATAAGAGTTGAGATAACTGATGATTATGCATGGGCACGCAATGAAGTCAAAAGTGCAAAAGAATTTATAGGTTCATCATCATTGTCACCTGACGGGAATCGTTTGCTGCTTTCAACCCGTGGCGATATTTTTACAGTTCCTGCCAAAACGGGTATTACACGTAATCTCACTCAGTCAAGCTATGCTCATGATCGCTCGCCGGCATGGTCGCCCGATGGTAAATGGATAGCTTTTCTTTCTGACCTGAACGGAGAATATGAGATTTATATTCAGAAACAGGATGGAAGCGAGCCAAGGATTCAGCTAACCACCGGAGCCGACACCTATAAATTCAATATTAAATGGTCGCCCGACAGTAAAAAAATAATCTGGAACGACAGAAAAATGCGACTGCAATATATTGATATTGACACGCGTGAAGTTGTACTGGTTGACCAGTCAGAATTATGGGAATACAGCAGTGCCGACTGGTCGTCCGACAGCCGCTGGATAGCCTATACCAACACCTTGCCGTACAGCATGAGCAATATTATTTTGTTTGATACTCAATCCAAAACTAAAACAGAGGTAACTGACGGATGGTATGCATCAAATCAGCCAACATTCAGCTCTGATGGCAAATATTTGTTTTTTACTTCAGCCCGCGATTTTAACCCTATCTATGGTCAAACCGAATGGAATCATGTTTACCGCGATATGAACAGGATTTATCTGGTAACCCTTGCCAAAGATACTCCATCGCCTTTTGCACCTGAAAATGATGAGGTTAAATTAGGTTCGGACGAAAATAAGCCTGACGACAGTAATAAAGATGTAAAGCCTGGCAAAACATCAAAAGCTCCGGCTCAGAAACCTGAAACTAAAAATGAAACAGTAAAGGTGAAAGTTGACCTTGACGGCATAAAAGACAGAATTGTAGCTCTGCCGGTTTCGCCTTCAAATTATTGGGATTTATGGGCAGGAAAAGATGTGGTTTACTATACTGAGAATTCTTCGTCGTCGTGGGAAAGCAAATTGAAAATGTATGACCTCAAAGCCAAAAAGGAAAGTGAATTCACAAGTAAGGCCAGTTTTGAAGTGTCAGCAAATGGTAAAAAAATGCTGGTTCGAAAAGACAGACAGTTTTATATTACTGACCTTCCGGTTTCAAAATTAAACCTTGATAAGAGTATTGACTTATCGGAAGTTCAGGTAAATATTGACTATGCCGAGGAATGGGAACAGATTTATGTGGAAGCATGGCGTCAGATGCGCGATTTCTTCTATGTTGAGAACATGCATGGCGTTGACTGGCAGGCAATACGCGATAAATACAGCGTTATGCTTCCTTTTGTTAAGAACCGCCACGATCTGAACTATCTGATAGGAGAGATGATTGGCGAGCTTAATGTTGGTCATGCCTACATCAATGGCGGTGACGTGAAAATGCCCAAAAGAATTGATATGGGGCTGCTGGGTGCAAAATTCAGTAAGCATAGCTCAGGTTATTTTAAAGTGGAAAAGATACTTGAAGGCGCCAACTGGAGTAAGAGCCTTCGCTCTCCGCTCACAGAAATTGGTGTTGGTGTTACAGAAGGTGATTATATCATTGCCATAAACGGTAAACCAACCAACGAGATGACCGATATTTTCAGGACACTTGCCGGAACTGCCGGAAAACAGGTGGAGCTTAGCGTGAATAATACCCCATCGCCGGATGGAGCAAGAAATGTAATTGTGGTACCGATCAAAGATGAATCAGAGTTGTACTATTATAACTGGGTTCAGGATAATATCAGGAAAGTAAACGAAGCAACCAATGGAGAAGTTGGCTATATTCATATCCCTGACATGGGACCTGCCGGCCTGAATGAATTTGCAAAATATTTTTATCCTCAGCTTGCCAAAAAAGCTTTGATAATTGACGATCGCGGAAATGGGGGAGGTAATGTTTCGCCAATGATACTTGAGCGCCTTCAACGTGAAGTACAGCGCTCAAATGTAGCGCGTAATGTTCAACGTCCTGGACATACTCCCTCACAGATGATGCTTGGACCTAAAGTATTGCTTATCAATCAGTATTCAGCTTCTGACGGCGACCTGTTCCCCTACGGATGGAGAAAATATGATCTGGGTAAGATCATTGGTGTAACCACCTGGGGCGGAGTAGTCGGGATCCGCGGTTCTCTGCCTTTCGTTGATGGTGCCGACCTGCGTAAACCCGAATTTGCAAGCTATTCGGCTGATGAAAGCGAATGGATAATTGAAGGCGAAGGAGTTAAACCCGATATCTGGCTTGATAATGATCCGGCGCGTGAATACATGGGGATTGACGATCAGTTGAACAAAGCCATTGAAGTCATACTTGAAGAACTCAAGAATTACAAAGCTCTACCAGCTATACCACAACCTCCGGATAAGAGCAGATAATGCTTTTATTGCAAACCGCTTTAAAAATGAACAACCACGAAATGGTTAAATATTAGTAACCCCATAATAATATGGGGGAAAAGAAAAGAAGCGGAAGTAAAACCACGAAGTGGTTAAATTTGATTAACCCCATACGAAGTTTGGGGAAACGAAAGAAATGATAAACACAACCACGAAGTGGTTGAATTTGAGTAACCCCAACCGAAGTTTGAGGAAACGAAAAGAGAAAAAATAACAACCACGAAGTGGTTAAATTTGAATAACCCCATACGAAGTCTGGGGAAACGAAAGAAAAGATAAAAACAACCACGAAGTGGTTGAACTAAAGAATAGAAAAGATGAGTACATACACACAGATACTCTATCAAATTGTTTTCAGCACAAAATACCGTGAGAGAACATTAACCAAAGAAAATCGTCCGGAGTTATTCAAATACATCTGGGGTGTTTTGAAAAACAAAAAATGCCATCTTTATCAAATTGGAGGCGTTGATGACCATTTGCACATTATAACGAGTATTCACCCTTCAATTGCGTTGGCAGCTTTAGTAAAGGATATCAAGTTAGGTTGTACGAGTTTTATTAAAGAGAGAAATTTATTTGAGTATTTCAATGGTTGGCAGGGTGGTTATGCGGCTTTCACTTATTCAATTGAAGCAAAAAATAACCTGATTGAGTATGTTAAAAATCAGGAGGCTCATCATAAGAAAAGAACATTTAAAGAAGAATTGATTGAGTTACTACAAGAACACGGAGTGGAGTATGATGATAAGTACATGGAGTAGAATTGTTAAACCCCTTTCGGGGTTTGGGCATTATATGCTTTTATTTCCTCTGCGTTTCACACAGAGTTATTCATATTTAAGTCCTTCGGACTTTTTACAGCTCATAAATATGAAGAAAAAAACGAGTTGAGTTTAAAAGTAAA
>JBASHR010000063.1:0-1540 GCA_049654165.1 Bacteroidales bacterium | reverse complement strand
CCTTTGCGCTCGACTTGCGTGGCACCGACACCGCCGGGCACGTGAGCGCGGCGGATCTGGCCGCCCAGACGTGGAGCGGCAATCTGGACACACTGGCGCCGCGCGTGGCCCTCACCCTCACGGTCGGCGGCGGCAAGTATCGCTACACGACCGTCGCCGAAGACTTCAACTTGTGGCGAAATGGCTTCTCCTCGCCGTGCGGCGCGGGTGTGATCAGCAAGACGGACTACTTCCAGTCGCCATGGTATCTGGCGACGGTGGGCCAGTCGAGCCTGGCCCACAAGGTGTATCGTTTGACCGCCGACTGCACGATGGCGACCGTCTATGGCCTGTCCGAAGTCGGAGCCTGGACGGCTCGCTCGGTCGCCAGCAATTTTGCCATCGTGGACAATCAGGCGTATGTGCCTTCTGGCGCGCTGTGGCGCGTGAGTCTCTCCAACCCGGCGCTCCCCAGCGTTTTGAGCTCCTACAACGCGGCCGGCGACGGGCGCGGGGTTGTCGTGGTCGGCAATCGGGCTTACATCGCCGACGGCAACCTGGGATTGACAGTGATTGACCTGTCGAACCCGTCTGCCACACCGGGCCGCCTGGACACGCCGGGCACGGCTACCGACGTCATCGTGCAGGGCAATTACGCTTATCTGGCCGATGGCGCAGGCGGTGTGCGCGTCATCAACATCGCTGACCCGACCAGCCCGCAGCTCATGAGCGCCTATACCACGCCGGGCAACGCGGCAGCGATTGCGCTGGCGCCGGCAGCGTCGCTGGCTGGCGTCAAAGCGCAGCCCGCGCCGGCGCTGCTGCGCCTTTCCCCGTTCTACGCTGGCAACGCGGCCTCGCAGTCCCCGGGTCACCCCAGTGTGGCGCTGCCGGATGCGGCGCAGCCCAGTCCGTTGGCCGAAGGGACGACCGTCTCGTTCACCGTGCAGCCGGGCGGCGTCCTCTCGCCCACAGCGGGTCAGACCGACCAGCAATTCGGCGCGGCGCTCGCGCTCTACAACGACTATCTCGTTACCGGCGCGCCGTATGAAGATGGCGCGGCTGAAGATAATGGCATCGTGTACCTGTGGCGATACCATCCTTTGTCCGGCGCATGGACGTTGTCCACCACGCTGAGCGCCAGTGGGTGGTACATGGGCGGCGAGCACTTTGGCTCGGCGGTCGCTATCAGTCACCTGTCGGGCAACCCGGTTCCCGACATCCTGGTCGGCGCCCCGGACGAGACGATGTCTTCGGATTTCAGCGGGGTCGCCTACCGTTTCCGCACCACTGAGCCATGGAATCCCGACAACGGACAGTGGGTCGTCACGCAGACCGTCCAGGGCTCGACGATGCAGGACCACGCCGGTTACGCGGTCGAGCAGCTCGGCCCGAATGCGTTTGTCGTCGGTGTGCCGGGCAACCCCGCGTTTGGGGGCGGGGGCGTTCGCGCGGGCGATACTTACCTCCCAGACTCCGTGAGTGGCAGCTTTGGGGCGGCGCTGGCCCTCAGCGGCAATACGCTCGTGGTGGGCGCGCCGAACTGGGACAACACCGATAT
>JBASHR010000062.1:0-121584 GCA_049654165.1 Bacteroidales bacterium | reverse complement strand
TTGCAAACAGCAACTGTCCAGCCACAGTATCATATGTTATAACAGGAGCAACCACAGCAAGCGGCGCCAATGATGCCAGCGGAGTAGTCTTTAACATAGGTACCAGTACAGTAACTTACACCATAACTGAGACCTCCAGTGGTCAATCCTGGAGTTGCAGCTTCACAGTTACAGTAGTTGATGAAGAAGCCCCAGTGATAGATATCTGTCCTGAAGCCATTTCACAGGAAACCGATCCTGATGAGTGCACAGCCAGCATTGCACTTATACTTCCGACAGTAAGTGACAACTGCACATCCAGTCCAATCATCAGCTATCGTGTCTTCAATCCTGATCACAGTCTGAGTTCATGGTATGGCAGCGCCTCCAATACCTATACCTTCGGTTTGGGTATCAGTCAGGTAGAGTGGAGGGTAGAAGACGAGTACGGCAATGCTTCATTCTGTCTGCAGGAGGTAGAGGTTCTTGAAGTGCCCGTAACCGTTGATGCCGGTTCTGATATGGGAATATGTGCTGGTCAGTCCTACCAGTTAAATGGTAGTGTGACCAATGCAATAACTTTTGAATGGAGTACAAGTGGTACAGGTTCATTCGATAATCCAAATATACTTAATCCTGTTTATACTCCAAGCTATGGTGATATCCTTGATGTTCAGATCACTCTTACTTTAACTGCTACAGGCCCATGTTCAACAGTAAATGATCAGATGGTTCTGACAATATTCCCGCCACCAGTTGCCAATGCTGGAATAGATGCAGTCATTTGCTCGGGTGATTCTTATCAGATAGTTACAGCATCTGCGGATCATTATACCGGATTGTCATGGACACATAATGGCTTAGGTACAATTTCGGGTTCAAATACATTAACTCCTGTGTATCAGTCTGCATCTGGCGAAACAGGAATTGTTACGCTTGAATTGACGGTTGAAGGTTATGGTACCTGCGGTTCAGTAACAGATGTTATGACCATTACAGTAGCTCCATCGCCTGAAGCCAATGCCGGCGTGGACACTGACCTGTGTGGTGAAAGTTATGCATTATTGACCGGTAATTTTGTTCCTGATGCCATAGTGCATTGGAGTCAGGTTGGTGGTCCTAACCAGGCATTTTTATTTAATTCAAATACCAATAATGCTTTGGTATTTGGAATCATAAATGGCACATATACTTTTAGTTATACAGTGACACTCGGTAGTTGTGTCTCAACTGATGAAGTTGTAATTACCAACTGGCAACCCCCGGTTTGCTGTATTAGTGCTGGCTCTGACCTGATTATATGCGATGATGATGAAGTTACATTAACCGGAACCCTGCCTCTGGTCGGTGATATATTGTGGTCACAGGTCAATGGACCATCAGCTGCAATAATTCAGACACCTGATAATTACCAGACCCTTATAACTGGACTTGAGCCTGGTGTTTATACTTTCAAATATGCTAATTTCAATGGCCCTGCCTGCGATACTATTTGTGATTTTGTAAGTGTAACAGTTTACGAACCACCTGTTGCCTTTGCCGGCGTTGACACAGTTATTTGCCAGAATTATTCTTACGCAATTATTGATGCAACGGCTTCAGGATATCATACTCTTGAATGGAGCACCAGTGGCACAGGTTCGTTTAGCGATGTTACAATATTGAACCCTGTTTATACACCATCACAAACAGATATTATTAATGGAAGTGTTCAATTAAAACTCAAGGCTTATGGTTCGGTTCATTGCCCGGTTGCTATCAGCACAATGATACTGACAATCCAGGCACCGGCTGATATTCAGGCAGTTGATGATGTGGGAACACCGGTTAATGGATATACAGGTGGAATAGCAGTATTAAATGTTCTGACAAATGATCTGCTTGATGGTCTTGCAGTTGTTGACTTGACTAATGTTACATTAACAGTAGTTGAGCCTGCTTCTTCAACCGGTGTTAACCTGGATGTCAATACAGGGCAGGTAACTGTTGATATTGCTACTACTCCGGGAATATATACAATTAAATACAGGATTTGTGAAAATCTCTGTCCTGATAATTGTAGTGAAGCTATTGTTACGATTATAGTACTTGTTCCCATCCCACCAGATTCAACTGTAGTGGAATGTCTGAGTCATGCAATACCACCTGTAGCTCCTGAAGTTGATGATGTTGTATGCGGTGGTTTGGTTAGTTATACATATGTATTTTTTGACGATCCAGATCCTCTTGTGTGTGAAGGTTCCAGGGTATATATCTTTACTTATGAAGATTGTGCACAAAATACATTTACATGGACATATACATATAATGTTGAACGCAGTACTCCACCGGTAATTGCTGCCGGTTCTGCTGTGCCTACGTCATCAGTTGTTGAATGTTATAGCAGTATTGTTCCTCCTGAACTTCCAGTTGTTATAGATGTTTGTGGTAATGTGCTAAGTCCGGTTGACAGCTCACCTGTAATTTCCGGAACCTATGATGGCTGTGAAGGCACAGTAGTATATACATATACTTATAAGGATTGTGCTGATTTAGCATTTATCTGGACATATACCTTTACGATTGAACATTCGACTGGTCCAGTAATAAGTAAACCTGCACCGGTTTCTTCAATAGTGGAATGTTATGAAGATATTACAGAACCTGAGTTGCCGACAGTTGTTGATGCATGTGGCAATCTTCTTAGTCCTACAGATAGTTCACCAGAAGTTGTGAGTAATTATGATGACTGTGAAGGTACGGTTACTTACACATATACGTTTAAAGACTGTGCAGGATTAGAATTAGTCTGGAATTACATTTACATTATGGATCTGAAAACTGCCCCAGTTGTACCTGCTAATGGTGACGCAACTGTTAACTGTTTTGCTGATGCTTCAGAACCTATACTTCCTGAAGTATATGATCATTGCGGAAATATGCTTACTGCCGAGTTAATAAGTGTGAATGATGATCCTGATATGTATGCATGTGAAGGTTCAAGAATATATTCATATAAGTTTACTGACTGTGCCGGTAACAGTTCTAACTGGCAGTTTACCTATTATATTGAATTGACATCCAGTCCGGAGGTACCGGCTGACGGACATGCAACAGTGAATTGTATCAGTGATGCCATACCACCACAAATACCTGAAATAACAGACGCCTGTGGAAATGTTCTTACTCCTGAGCTGGTTGAAATTGTGACTGAACCACAAAACATTGTTTGCAGTGGAACAAGAACATATAAATATGAGTTCACGGATTGTGCCGGTAATACTTCTTACTGGGTATTTACTTACACAATCAGTCGTTACACTCCACCGCATGTTCAGGTACCGGCTCCTAAGAGTGCAACAGTAGCTTGCCTTGAGGATGCAGTATGGCCAACACAGATGCCAGTAGTTGTTGATGCATGTGGTAATGTTCTTGATTATACACCTCCTGTAAATATCACTACAATGGGATATCATAACGGAGTAATGTGTAATGGAGGTTATAAGCGCTATACTTTTAAATATAAGGATCCCTGTAATCCTTCTATTGAAATGAGCTGGGTGTTCATGTACACTATATTGCCTCAAACCGGTCCGGAACTCATTGATCCGTTAGTAGGTTGCAATACATTAAATCAGGATGGAATACAGATTTCTTTAGCTGATGCCCAATTGTTTGATCCTGCTTCACTTGAAGCTTCTGTTGCAGCACTATATACAGCAAGTTGTGGCGATGTGGACGCAAACCTGATAAATACTACATATACTGGTAATGATTTAAGCTGGACAGGTATCTATACTTATAAGATATTTGACAGATGTGATAATTTCCAGATTTGTCAGGTTATGTATTCGGGTGGTTTTGTTGGAGGACCTACACTCATTGATCCTCTGGAAGACTGCTCAAGCCTGAGTCAGCAAAATGTCAATCAGTGTTTTGCTTATATAGAAGCTTTTGATGCTACTACGCTTGAACCTGATGTCGCATCGCTTTATACATATTTTGGCGAGCCCGTAACAGCTACCCTTGTAGATTCTGACATAAGTGGAGATGATTGTAACTGGCTGGCTATTTATACATTTGATATAAAAGGCAGAGTAGGTGAATCAGTCAGTTGTCAGGTATTCTATTCTGGCGGTGATACAGAAGCACCTGTTCTTGTTGGACCTCTGCCACAAGGTGCAACAGGTATGAACCTTTGCTTTAACGATATTCCCAAAGGACCGGGAGTAGATGTTATTAGAGCGCTATACACTGATAACTGTAGTGACGTCACAGTTGTAAAATCGGGTACTCCAACAGGTGACAATTGCAACTGGTCAGTAACCTATGTATATGATATCACTGATGAGTGTGGCAATGCAGCTGATCAGATTAGTATCACATACTCAGGCGGCAATCAAACACCTCCGATTGTACCTGAAGCAGTTAATGTAGTAGTAAATTGTAAATCACAGGTTGTTGAACCAACTGTTTTACCTGTAGTAACAGCTGCTTGTGGTGATACACTTACATATTCCATGTTAAGCGTCCAGGAGATACCACCGGCATTTACCTGTGAAGGCAGTGTAATCTATACATACAGATTTACTGATGAATGTGGCTTATATAGTGATTGGAAATATATTTATACTGTTCAGCGTACAATTCCTCATCAGATTGGCGGACCTGTTCCTACAACCAAGACAGTAGCTTGTCTTGAAGATGCCGTATGGCCTGAGCAATTACCTGTTGTGGTTGATGCTTGCGGAAATGTCTTGAATTATACACCGCCTGTTAATATTACTACCAGTGGATATCACGGAGGAGATTATTGTGGTGGAGGTTTCCGCAGGTACACATTTAAGTATTACGATCCATGCAATCCGAGCCTTGTATTTACCTGGGCATTCCGTTATGAAATACTGCCAACTACAGCTCCTGTTCTTGAAGATGAACTTGTTGATTGCTCAAGTCTTGATCAGCTAGGGTTAACCTGGACAGTGGGCTTTGCTGAACAATTTGATCCGCTTGCACTTGAAGATGATGTAGCAGCACTGTATAAAGATATGTGCGGCGGTGAAATTACTGCAACCCATATCCGTACAGAAAAAGATCATCAATCTGAACAAGGTATTGTTGTTGTCTGGAACTTCTACTATACTTTCAGGATTGAAAATTCCTGCGGTAATTTTGTAGAATGTGAAGTACATTATAATGGTAGTGAAGTACCGACAACTCTTACGCTTGAGGATATAACTGTTGAAATTGATGATGTAATGTGCTTTGGCGCAACAGAGGTTCTTACAGTATCCGATGTAGTTGTGAAGGATGGCGGAAATCTGACATTGATAGCAGGCGAGTCAGTTAAACTACTGCCTGGCTTCAAGGTTGAAGAAGGAGGATATCTCCATGCTTATATCAATGATACTTATTGTGCTAACCCGACGCCTCTTGTAATAGCTAAAGACAGCGAATCAACCTTGCCTGAAACCATAACCGGATTAATTGAAGATAATCTGCTGTTTAGAGTGTATCCTAATCCAACATTGAGTAATTTTACTCTGGATATGATAGATTATGATGATGCAATTACAGTTGAAGTTTATGATTTACTTGGCGATAGAATAATAACAAAACAATTATCGGGAGCTAAGAAATATGAATTCAATCTGACTAAACAGGCCAGAGGAGTATATATTATCAGAGTATTTACTACCGAAGCTTCAGGTTTTGAAAGAATCATCAAACAATAAAGCTTGATTGTGGTTTAATCAAGGGCACGGTTTCTAATAAATGTGAGATCGTGCCCTTTCTAATTTAATTTGTGCTAATAATTTTTGGTGTTAATTATTTCTGGTATATACATTATTTGTAAAATGATAAAGCAAGGAGATTTTGGTGAATTTTCAAACAATTATTATATTGAACAATTAATCATGTTTTTTGTATTATTGTGAGTATTATACTGATAATTTAAATTATTGTAATTTAGCACGCCAACTTAAAAACTTATTTATGGACTAATTAAAACTATTAGAGTATGAAAAAATCATTTGTTTTGCTTGTATTAATGCTTTTTGGAGTTTTTGCAGCATTCTCTCAAACTACTGAAGCTGAAGAATCAGTTAAGAAATTAAAAAGTGATATACCTGATGGCTGGGGAACGGGCGGGTTGTTTTCTGTGAGTTTTACTCAGGTTTCTCTTACCAACTGGGCAGCCGGAGGACAGAATTCGCTCTCAGGCGCAGGAATGGTCAGTCTGTTTGCAGATTATAAAAAGAAAACTTTTATATGGAACAATAGCCTGGACTTGGGTTATGGTTTGATGAAACAGGGAAAGGATAATGTTATTAAAACTGATGATAAGCTTGACTTTGTTTCTAAAGCCGGACGACAGGCTTCAAAAAACTGGTTTTATTCGGGATTGCTTAGTTTGAAAACTCAAATGACTGATGGCTATAATTATCCTAATGATTCTGTAGCAATTTCAAAATTCATGGCTCCGGGGTATATACTTGGCGCTTTGGGTATGGATTACAAACCAGGTGAGAAATTATCAGTTTTCATTGCTCCTGTTACCGGAAAGATAACTGTGGTTAATGACGAAAGATTATCTGCTCTGGGTGCTTATGGAGTAAAGGAGGGAAAGAAAACTCTAAGCGAATTTGGTGGTTATATCCGTGCTGCCTATAAGACTGATATTACAAGCAACATCGCTTTTCAAACAAAGGCAGACTTTTTCTCAAATTATCTTAACAAACCACAGAATATTGATGTAAGCTGGGAAACACTTCTTCTTGTTAAGCTTGGAAAGCTCATAACTGTCAGTTTTTCAACACATCTGATCAATGATGCAGATATTATTACAGTATTTAAAGACGATGGTGAAGGAGTTTCTAAAGTTCAGTTTAAACAAATCCTTGGAGTCGGACTTTCTTATAAGATTTAATAACAATAAATTATTATATATGGCAATAGTTTAACTGAGTACTATTAATATCTCATCAGGATAATTATTTGCTTTTAATTTAATTACTGTTTTTTTAACCTTTTTAAAACCAAAATCTTATTATTATGAGTTTAATGAAAGAATTCAAAGACTTTGCCATGCGTGGCAATGTTGTGGATCTTGCTGTTGCAGTGATCATTGGAGGTGCATTTGGTAAAATTGTAGCCTCTTTTGTAAATGATATTCTTATGCCTCCGCTGGGTTTATTGTTAGGAGGTATGGATTTTAAAGACCTTATGCTAACCATTAAGGAAGGCGCGGGTGATGTTGCTCCTGTTACAATTAACTATGGGATGTTTGTACAGAACATTATTGACTTTTTGATCATTGCATTTGCAATTTTCATGATGATCAAAGCTATCAATTCAGCAAAGAAGAAAGAAGAACCTGCACCGGAGCCTCCTGCCGGTCCTACTAAAGATCAGGAACTTCTGATGGAGATCAGAGACTTACTGAAAAAATAATAGTTTGTCTTGAATGTTAAAGTAAACAGGCTGTTGACAAAGTTCTTCAGCCTGTTTTAATATTTCTGGTATGCTACTCTTATGACAGCGTATTTATTGTTGTATATGCAAGCTTGTGGGAAATCATAAAATAGCGCTAACTTGCCGGAATGAAAATCAGCATAGCCAGAACCTTCTTCCTTATACTTGAATCATAGAATCTTAGCTGCTTAGCTTCCTTCGATTATTTCACTCAGCTCCAGCCAGAGGTCAGTTAATTCGTCAATCTTTTTCATTATCTCACTAACTGCGGATGACCATTCCTGCAATTCCTCAACTGTGCCGGTACCACTATTGAGCTTGCCAAAGATATCATCCTTTTGTTTTTCAAGCAACTCAATTTCTGTGGTTAGTGTTTCATATTCTTTTATTTGCCTGTAAGTTGGCTTGTTTGATTCTTTTTTTACCTTATTGATTGGTTTTTCCGCTAAAGCACGTTTGGCTTTTAATGCCTTTTCCTGTTTTTGTTTTGTTTGGTAATACTCCGAATAGTTCCCGTAATAGTCTTTTACTTTCCCGTTTCCTTCAAAAGCAAAGATGTGATCAACCATTCGATCCATGAAATAACGATCGTGCGAAACTATCATAAGGCAGCCTTCGTAGTTTTGGAGAAATTCCTCAAGTTTGTTCAGTGTTTCTATATCGAGATCGTTTGTAGGTTCATCAAGAATGAGAAAATTTGGGTTTCGCAATAAAACAGTTAAAAGATATAGTTTGCGTTTTTCGCCACCGCTAAGGCTCGAAAAGTAATTAAAATGTATATCGGTGTGAAAATTAAAATAACTCAGAAACTGTGTTGGCGACATGCTGCCTTTTCTTATTACAATTTGTTCGGCAATTTCCTTAACGATGTCAATAATACGTTTGTCGCCGGTAATAGGCATGCCATCCTGTTGAAAATAACCAACTTCCAGCGTTTGTCCTTTTACGATTTTTCCGCGGTCAGGCTTTACCTCACCAATAATGATTTTTAACAGCGTTGATTTACCTGTTCCGTTTTTCCCCACCACACCAATCCTGTCACCACGTTTAAATGTGTAGGTGAAATCCTCAATAAGCTTATTATCATCGTATTGTTTTGATATATAATTTAATTCCAGGATCTTTCCACCCAGTCTTTGCATTTGCACACTGAACTCACGGGGTTTGTCATCTGTACGTTTTCCTTTTACTTTTTCTTCAAGTGAATAGAATGCCTGTTCACGGGCTTTTGCTTTGGTAGCACGCGCCTGAGGCTGACGTTTCATCCATTCAAGTTCTGAAAGATAAAGCGATCTGGCTTTTTCCAATTCGGTTTTTTCTATTTCTGCCATCTCAGCTTTTTTCTCAAGAAAATGGGCATAATTGCCTCTGTATCTATAAATTGTCTGATTATCAAGTTCAAGAATGATATTACAGACTTTATCAAGAAAATACCTGTCATGGGTTACAATGAAAATGCTAAGATTCTGACGGTCAAGAAAGTTTTCAAGCCATTCGATCATGGAAATATCAAGATGGTTAGTAGGCTCATCAAGTATAATAAGGTTTGCCTCACCAATCAAAGCCTTTGCAAGAGCTACCTTTTTCCTCATTCCGCCCGAAAGGGTGCCAATAGTCTGATCCAGATCGTTGATATCGAATTTGCCCAGAATCTCTCTTATTGATGCTTCAAAACTCCAGGCTTGCAACTCGTCCATACGGCTGATTATGTCAACCGGAACAGTTTTGTTTGATTGTGATGAACCAGCATAATGTTCATATTCACGAACCAGTTTTGTTAACTCGTCATCGGCATCAAAAAGATAGTCGAGTATGGTGGAGTTATGATCCATTACCGGATTTTGAGGCAAATATGAAATCCTTACATTATTTCCTATGGTTACCTTACCGGAATCCGGAGCTTCTTCGCCGGTTATTATTTTGATCAGACTACTTTTTCCGGCACCATTTCTTGATATCAGCGCAATTTTCTGTCCGGCTTCAATCCCAAAGCTAATGTTTTCGAACAATAATTTTTCTCCGAAAGATTTAGTAAGGTTCTCAACCGATACTATGTTCATCGTTTATTGGAATAAAAATGTGCTTGCAAAGGTAAGCCAATGCATGGAAAAACAAAGGCTAAAAAGCTTACAGTCGGGTATATTATATCATCAGGCTCTGAACCTGAACTAATTATGTAGTATCCGGTAATTTAAATGCTGCAGCCAGTTCCTGAAGCTGTTCTTTGCTCAATCCTTTTGGTTCACAACCTAAAGAACGTGCAAAAATATAGATCTGTGCTGCCTTGCTTAGTACATCTATAATGTCAAAACATTCCATAATATCTTTGCCAACAGAAAGAACTCCGTGCTTTTCCCATATCAGCACATCATGCTTTTCCAGCTCTTTAAGTGTAACCTGTGCCAAAATATCTGTTCCCGTAAGGGCATAAGGCACAATGCCTATACCTTTAGGAACCAGAACACGGGCTTCGGGGATCATTGACCAAAGCGTATGTGTGAGATGTGATGAGTCAAGAAAGGTGTCGCAGTGCGAAAAGGCAATAAGCTCAGTAGGATGGGTGTGGAGTACAACTCCGTTATAAACACTATTCCTTTTCAGAAAATTTTGAATAATCAGATGTGAAGGGAGTTCAGAAGTTGGTGTTAACGCTTTTCCGCCGATTATTTCTATTTGTTGTTTTTTATTCGAAACTTTGATAATCAGTCCATTATCCAAGGGCGATCTTGCAACATCGCGCATTCGCTTTCCTGCACCCGTTACAAAAAAAATATTGTCATCAATTGCTGAAATATCTTCAGGTATTTCAATAGTAAACACTCTCTCAGATTTTGTAAAGATTTCTGTATTAAACTTTTCTGTGAGATTTACTGAAATATTACCTCCGTTAGCTTCTGCCCAGTTACGTTGCCACAGAAATCCCGCTACTTCAGCTATGCGATCAAGTTCAATACTGAGCTCCTGATTTTTATCTGCAATATTCATTGTCCGATATTTTATTAAAATTTCAATTCATTAAAACAGAACTTTCTGATTTTAACACCCTATTTAAAAAATAGAGGGCTTAATCTGCTAATTTCACCAGAGCTGCCAAATTAGTACTTTTATATTATGCAATGAGCGTTTTGTGCTGAAATATTTTACGGCACGAAACCGAAAATATAAAAGCAAGGCAGACCTGTCGCAAAAAAAAGTATTTTCAACCCCCATTTAATTTAAACTCAAATATTCATGCTGATTAATTATGAAAACATTAATTTTGCCGTTACTCTAACCGACTAATTTTATCAAACTACAAAATATATCAAAAATGAAAAGTAAAAATCTTGGATTTAACTCTAAACTCATTCATGGCGGTGGCTATGAAGATCCACTTGGAAGCGCTACTGTTCCTATTTATCAAACTTCAACTTTTGCATTTAAGAATGCCGATCATGGTGCTGCTTGCTTCTCGGGCGAAGAGGCAGGTTATATATACACACGCATAGGGAATCCTACTATTGGCGCTCTTGAAAATCTGGTAGCCGAACTGGAAAATGGTTATGGTGGTATTGCAGTTGGTTCGGGTATGGCTGCTGTTAATACAATTTATTTCGGATTGCTGAATCAGGGCGATCATATTGTAAGCTCGGCGGCTGTTTATGGTCCTTCGAGGGTGGTTATGGAACAGCATTATTCACGTTTTGGGGTAGAGTCAACTTATGTAAATACTGCTGATACCGGGGCTATATTAAAAGCTTTGAAGCCAAATACACGCATGATCTTTATTGAAACTCCCGCAAATCCCACAATGGATATAACTGATCTCAAAGCTTGTGCAAAAATTGCAAGGGAGAATAACCTTTATCTGGTGGTTGACAATACATTTTGTAGCCCTTACTTGCAGAAACCTCTTGATCTGGGTGCCGATATAGTATTTCATTCAATGACAAAATTTCTGAATGGCCATGCCGATATAGTTGCCGGAATGGTGATTGCAAAAGAAGAGGGATTATATAAAAAGCTTAGGTCAACCATGACAAATCTTGGCTGTAATATGGATCCTCATCAGGCATATATGGTAATCAGGGGTTTGAAGACTCTGGGTATCAGAATTGAAAGGGCTCAGCAAAATGCTATGAAAATCGCAGAATATCTTGAGAAACACCCCAAGATTGAGTGGATAAAATATCCTGGCCTTAAATCGCATCCTCAGTATGAATTAGCCAGATCGCAAATGTCAGGTCCGGGGAGTATGCTTTCGTTTGAACTCAAAGGAGGACTTGAAGCTGGCAAACGTCTCATGGATAATGTAAAAGTTGCTTTACTGGCTGTTTCGCTGGGCGGCGTTGAAACATTGATCCAGCATCCGGCTTCAATGACCCACTCAAAAGTTTCGGCCGAAGCTAAACTTAAAGCCGGAATTACTGATGGCCTGGTTCGTTATGCAGTTGGTATTGAGGATGTTGAGGATCTGATCAGCGATCTTGATCAGGCCTTGGCTATGGTTTAAACAGTAAATGTGTCAATTATTTATTTTTACTCTTTTCATTTCTTAACTTTGCACAAAAGGTATTTTTCCGCTTTTTTGATAAAAGGAATGGAGCCGGAATGATAATATATTGAATAATAGGTTGTAAAACAATAATAATTCATGAAAGGACTTTGGCTGATATCAGTAAGAAGATTGTTAGATAAAAGCAGGGTTTTGTTATTTGTACTTGCTTTCATGCTGCCTTATTTTTCTTATGGTCAGAAAGTAGGTCTGGTATTAAGTGGCGGGGGAGCAAAAGGAGCTGCGCATATTGGCGTGATAAAGGCTCTGGAAGAAGAAGGTATTCCAATTGATTATATTGCAGGAACTTCGATAGGTGCAATAATTGGAGGATTATACGCCATAGGATGGACTACCGGTCAAATGGAAAAAGTAATACTGTCAGAAGAGTTTAAACATTGGGTTGATGGAGAAATTGACGATGAATATAAGTTTTATTTTAAGATGCCTGAACCCGATGCCTCATGGGTTAGTTTTAATTTCAGCCTCGATTCGGTATTACGTTATAAAATGCCGGTGAACCTTATTTCTCCGGTGGTCATGGATTATGTTATTATGGAGATTTATTCTTCAGCAGCTGCAGCCGCCGGTTATAATTTTGATAGCCTGTTTGTGCCTTTTCGCTGCATGGCTGCTGATGTGCTTGAAAATAGGGCTATAGCATTAAAAGAGGGTGATCTTGGTCATGCCATCCGGGCATCTATGACTTTCCCGTTTTATTTCAAACCCATAACTATTAACGATCGTTTGCTGTTTGATGGTGGTATGTATAATAATTTCCCTGTTGATGTAATGTACGATGAGTTTTTTCCTGAAATTATCATTGGAAGCCGGGTAGCAGGTGAATTTGATATTCTAAGTGAAGATAATCTCGGTTCGCAACTTGCTGCAATGCTTACCACTACCACCGATTACGAAGTGCCGTGCGATAATGGCGTTCTTATCCAGCCTAAGTTGAGAAATGTGAATCTCGTTGATTTTAAATACAGCCGTGCATTTATTGATAGCGGATATGTTGCTGCAAGAAGAATGATCCCCGAAATCCGTTCTTTCGTTTATGATACCGTTCCAAAAGAGGTAGTTGACAAAAGAAGGCAGAAGTTCCTTGAAAAGAATCCCCCGTTGATTGTAAATAAAATCTATATACAGGGTTTGGACGAAAGAAAAAGCACTTATATAAACCGAATACTAAGATTAGGAGAAGAAACCCTGCCTCTTGAAAAAATCAAACCCGAATATTTTAAACTCATTGTTGATGGTAAGATAGATCATATATTCCCCCGTCTGCAATATAATAAAGCCACCGGTTTTTTTGATCTGTATCTTGATGTAAGCAGAAAAAATGATATCGTAGTGGATATCGGAGGAAATGTATCCTCTTCGTCAATTAATTCAGCTTTTGTAGGTGTGAGATATAATATGCTTGGTACTCATGCACTTGCAATTTCATTGAATTCATATATCGGTAGATTTTACAGCTCAGTACAGGGAGCAGCCCGTTTTGATTTTTCATCAGTAATCCCGTTTTATTTCGAACCGGTAATTACACTTAGTCAATGGGATTATTTTACTTCAAAAAAATATTTTGTTGAAGACCTTGTACCTTCTTTTTTAAAACAAAATGAGATAAGCTGGTTGTTTAATCTGGGATTTCCTGTTGGCAGCAATAGCAAAGTGGTTGGAGGATTTTCATCATTCAGGCTTAGAAACGATTATTATCAGACCAATTATTTTACTAGAGCCGATACAGCAGACCAAACCTCGTTCAAAGGGCTTAATCCTTACATTTATTATGAAAAGAACACACTGAACCATAAGCAGTTTGCGAATAGCGGTAGTTTCTTTAATTTTACGGCACGTGCATTTTATGGTAAGGAAACTCATATTCCGGGTTCTACCTCCCGACGTTTAATAAGCACTGAGAAGATTCAGAAATGGTGGCAATTAAAAATGTCATATGAGAAAATATTTTCCGTATCAAAACCTTATCGCCTGGGTGTGTTAACTGAAATGGTGCTTTCAAACCAAAAAATGTCCAATAACTATACAGCTACTGTTTTAAATGCATCGTCATTTTACCCGGTTCCTATCAGTAAAACATGGTTTTCACCTGATTATAGGGCACACAGTTATGCTGCAGCAGGGTTAAAGAATATCTTCATTGTTCGTCGCAATCTTGATATAAGGCTCGAAGGTTATACGTTTATGCCCTATAGACCAATAATAAGGAAAGATGATTATACAGCCGGATATGGTGATAAATATTCAGTATTCAATTTTGCTGCATCGGCAGGTATAATTCTGCATAGCCCAATAGGACCTATAAGTTTTACTGTTGATTATTTTAATAAAAATGAAGATCCTGTAAATCTGCTGTTCAACCTGGGATATATTATTTTTAATAAAAGAGTGCTGGATTAAATGAATCGTTGCCAAAGACTTTGTATTTCAATGTTATGTGCTTGTAGTATTTTTAATAATGATGCTAAAAACCGAATAAAAGCTCAATTTTGACAAGTTATTCTTGCACCTTTTAAAACCTGAATTATCGGCATTAAGAAATATTGTTATTTTTGCAATCCTTTTTTAAAATCAAAATCAAATTACTTTTATCTACATTTAATTATTTTATTAATCTCTCCTCGGAAAGGCTTTTAAGAAATACTGTTTTACTAAAGCATTATAACTGAAAGCCATACCGGAAAATCATTAAAATCAATAGTATGGAAACCAAAGATCTATCTAATCAGACTCCTGAAAAGGAAGAGAGCACTGCAACTTCTGTAAGCGTAACCCCGGAAACTCCGGAATTATCAGAACCTGAAGCTGTTGAATCAGCTGGCGACAAGGAATTATCAGCAACAACTCCTGAAACTGAAACCGGGCATATCAGCGAAGAGCCATTAATGACGGAGGCTCAGACGCTGGTTGATGAAACGAGTTCAGTTGTTGAACAGTCTGAACCCATTATTGAAGCTGAAGCTGAGAAAACTGAAGATTTACCGGATGTTAAGGAAACACCTTTAATGGAAAAAGAACCATTTGAAACTTTAATTCCAGAAAAGGAATCAGAAACGGAGGTTCAAACACCTGCTGAACTTGAGGAAACGAAAACTGAAAAAGTGGAAGTCAGCGCAGAGATAGATAAAGATGATATTGCTGATAAGCCGGCAGAAAGCCCTGAAAAACAGGATGCAGCTGCTGCGTTGCCCGATGAAGCAAAAAAGATTTCAGAAAAAGAAGAAGATTCTGATGACGATCTTGATGATTCTGATGAAGAAGACGAAGAAGAGGAAATAAGTGAGGAACAATACCGGAATTTGTCGAGAGCTGAGCTGGTTGAGCAACTTGAGGCATTGGTACAGGAGCCGGATATCCTTTCAATTAAATCGAAATTAGCACTTATAAAAGTAATATATCTGCAAAAAGAAAAGGAAGAATTGCAGGCAAAATACGATAGCTTTCTGGAGGAAGGAGGCATGCCCGAAGATTATGCGCCCGAACAGGATGAGCTTAGCGAACGCTTTTATAATGCCAACAGTATATATCGTGAAAAACGCCAGCGCTATAACGAAGAGCTTGAAAAGCAAAAACTTGTAAATCTTGAGGAAAAGAAAAAAATTCTTGAGGAACTTAAAGCACTTATAAGCTCGGAAGAAACCCTGAAAAAAACTTACGATGAGTTTAAAGCCCTTCAGGAACAATGGAAGCAGATTGGCATGGTTCCCAAGAATGAAATCAACCAGCTATGGCAAAACTATCATTTCCTTGTTGAGAAATTCTTTGATAAGGTAAAGATAAACAAGGAACTCAAAGATCTGGATCTGAAGAAAAACCTTGAACGGAAAATTGAGATCTGTGAAAAAGCTGAGGAGTTACTTCTTGAAACGTCAATAATTAAATCTTTCAAACAGCTTCAGCAGTATCATGAGGAGTGGAAAGAGGTAGGTCCTGTGCCTCAGGATAAGAAAGATGAGATCTGGGAACGTTTCAAAACAGCTTCGGATCAGATTAATGAGCGCCGCAGGGAATATTACAGTGAAAAACAAAATGAGCTTGAAAATAATCTTCTTGCAAAAACAGCATTATGTGAAAAAGCTGAAAAGCTTATTTCCAATAATCCTGCTACGCTCAGGCAGTGGCAAAAGCGCACGAACGAAATAAACGAGCTGATGAATATTTGGAAGACCATTGGTCCGGCTCCGAAAAAACAGAACAATGAAATTTGGAATCGTTTTAAGACAAGCCTCGATACTCATTTTACCAGCTATAAGGAATATCTTGAAAAGTTAAAGGAACAACAGCTAAATAATTATAATCTCAAACTTGATTTATGTGCTCAGGCTGAAGCGCTTAAAAACAGCAGCGATTGGCGTAAAACTACTCAGGAACTGATACAGCTTCAGCAGGAGTGGAAAACAATTGGCGCTGTCCCCCGCAAACATTCTGAAAAGATATGGAAGCGTTTCCGTTCGGCATGCGATGAGTTTTTCCAGCGTAAAACTGATTTCTTCTCTAACATATCTCATGTTGAGGAAGAAAATAAGAAGAAAAAGGAAGACATCATTAAACGTTTGGAAGAATTCACCTTTACTTCAAATAGGGCTGAAAACCTTGAAGCCTTGAAGAACTTCCAGCGCGAATGGCTTGAAGTAGGACATGTTCCCATAAAGGAAAAAGATAAGCTGCAGAACAAATTCCGCACTGTTATAAACAAGTGTTTTGATAAACTGAAGATTGATGCATCGGAGATCACGGCTTTGAATTATAAGAACCGTATTGAATCCATAAAAGATATGCCTGATGCAGGAAGAATGCTTTACCGTGAAAGAAATGCCCTGCAGCTGAAGATCACTAAATTGCAGGAAGACATTAAGTTATGGGAAAATAATATCGGTTTTCTGGCTGTATCCAAGAACGCTAATATTGTAAAGGAAGAATTCCAGAAAAAGATTGATCAGGCTAAGCAGGAATTAGCGCTTATGGAAGCTAAGCTGCGCTATCTGAAAGAAATGTAATAGTATGGCAGGTAATACCTTTGGTACTGTGTTTCGTCTGACTACTTTTGGCGAGTCTCATGGTACTGCAATTGGTGGTGTTATTGACGGATGCCCTGCAGGCATTGTTGTCAGCACTGAATTTATTCAGGATTTTCTTGACCGGCGTAAGCCAGGGCAATCTGGGACAGCCTCACGAAGACAGGAATCAGATTTGATAGAAATTATTTCCGGAATTTTTGAAAATAAAACAACCGGAGCTCCTATTGCCTTTTTAATTAAAAACAAAGATCAGAGACCTGAAGATTATGAGCATCTGAAAAATGCTTTCAGACCCTCTCATGCAGATTTCTCATGGAATATTAAATACGGGATCCGCGATTACAGGGGAGGTGGAAGATCATCAGCACGTGAAACTGCGACAAGAGTTGCTGCAGGAGCTATTGCCATGCATGTCCTTAAATCTGTAGGGATGGAAATAACTGCATGGGTTTCCTCCATTGGTTCTGTCAGTTTCAGCAAATCACTCACTGATATTTCGCCATCCGAAATTTACTCAAATGAAGTGCGCTGTCCTGACCCCTATGCTGCCATGCAAATGATCGAATATCTTGAAGAATTGAAAGCAAGTGGAGATACTGCCGGTGGAATAATTAACTGCATTATTAAAAATGTACCTGCCGGTCTGGGCGAACCTGTGTTTGATAAATTACAGGCCGACCTTGCCAAAGCAATGCTTAGCATAAATGCAGTAAAGGGTTTTGAATATGGTAGTGGGTTTTCCGCCTCTGCTATGAAAGGTTCTGAACATAATGATATTCCTGAAGGTGTTTATACCAATGAGGCAGGTAATACTTTTCTGAAAACCAGGACAAATTATTCCGGCGGAATACAAGGCGGTATTACAAACGGGCAGGATATTTATTTCAGAGTTGCCTTTAAACCTGTTTCTACTTTAATGAGAGATCAGCAAACAATTGATAATACCGGCCAACCAATAATTCTGAAAAGCAGGGGCAGACATGATGTTTGTGTTGTTCCCCGTGCTGTGCCAATTGTGGAAGCTATGACTGCACTCGTTTTATGTGATCATTATCTGAGAGCAAAATTGTCAAGAGTGTAAACTCATAATTGAACATTACCAATATGAAGGTTGTTATTGGCATATTGTCAAAAAAAAAAGATATTTGGTTCAAATAATTATTAATTAAACAATTTTGAGAATTTATGAAAAGGAAACTTGCATTATCTGTAATGTTTTTAGCAACACTTTTTGTTGTGTCATGTGGTGGCCCTCAGGGCGAAAAAGCTGTTACAAGCGATGAGAAGGCGGCAATGGAAGCCAAAGGCGATTTATATCTGGCCGATGTTGATAATAGTATGATTGAATGGATTGGTACCAAACCTACCGGACAACATAATGGTGTTATCAGCCTTGCAAAGGGTTATGTATCAGTAGAGAATGGTAAAATAACCGGTGGTGAAATGATAATTGATATGAGTTCAATTGTTAATCATGACCTCACTGACCCTGAAACAAAAGCTAAATTAGTTGGCCATTTGCTTTCTCCTGATTTCTTTGACGTTGAGAATTATCCCGAAGCCCGTTTTGAATTTACATCGGTTTCTGAAAACGAGGGAGCACAAACTGGTGAAAATGCTTTTACCCATATTGTTTCCGGCAATCTGACAATGAAAGATGCAACCCGTAACGTTGCCTTTCCGGCAAATATCGAAATCAGGGATGGGGTTGTAAAAGCTGTTACTGATAATTTTATTATTGACCGTTCAGAATGGAATGTTAAATATGGTTCAAGGAAATTTTTTGATAACCTGAAAGACAATTTTATTCATGACGAAATTTCACTGAAAATCTCATTTGTAGGTTTGAAAGGGTAAGAATATTTTTTAGAAAACAAAAGAACGGGCCAGGAGCCCGTTTTTTTTTGCTTGTTTTTGTGACTTATTAAAACAACCAGTTTCTTCTCGGTAGGTTAAGTCTTATTGCAGCACCAAAAAATATATCCTTTTCTTCAGAAATAATGTCATTGCTTTTTATACGATACCTGACATCCAGGTCAATAAAAAGATTGTGCCGAAGCTGATAGCTTGCCCAGGCTTCTGCAATGAATAAATCAGTCCTGACACCTTGCCCCACCTTGTTTCCAAGCTCTCTTTCGTAAGTGTTGTAATCCAGGAATATATTACTGCCCCAGTTGCTGTTGTTGGTATCGGCACCATAAAACGCACTTACCATATATAATCCTGTAGTTATTCTTGGAAATGGCTGGGCATCAATATTTATTATCAGTTCGCTGAAATTTGCACCCAGAGGATGTGCGAGAGCCTGATTGTAATGTGAGTATGAGTTTACGGGATAGGTGCCGTTAATTGTATAGTGAGTATAGGAATAAGGTCTCACCCTGTTATATTCTACCTGAATGTCAAGGTTCGAAATATTGGCAACATCAATGTATTTTATTCCCGCCTGATAGCCAAACTTGTTGGCAGCATGTCCGTTTCCTGCTCTTAGGTCATTGATTCTGAATTCATTAAGCATGAATTGTCCATATAGTTTAATATCTTTAAACGGAATAAAGCCTGCATTGATGCCTACAAGCATTTTATCAGGGTCACCGAGCTGGTGCTCAACTGAACGGTAAAATATTACAGGATTAAGATAATGCAAATCAAATCCTCGTCCTGTTCCTTCATTATCATGGAAGATCACAGATTCGTATAATCCGATATCAAGATTATCAAACAATTGTGTGCTCAGATAATGCATAGCCATATATTTGTCAGGATAGGGGCTTGATTTGTTCGTTCCTGTTTTAAATCCATAACGATCGGTAAAACGGGTGTATAGATTTGTATAATTGAATCGCCATACTTTGGTTGTAATTTTCAGAAATAAATAATCAGTTGCGAAATCTGACAGAAGTAGCGATCGTATTCCGTGCCCGATGAAATTCCTGTCCTGCCCGAACTTCACATTGATTTGTCTTATGGGGCTGAATGTTATATACCCTCTGGCATGAAAAAAATCAATGCCTGAAGTTTTAAATTTTTTTGTAAGATGAGCACCCGGATAAGATCCGTATTTATTGGTAAATTCTCTTTCATGGTGAGGTGGTTTCATCTGGTTCTCACCTATGAATGTATAAAATCCGATTTTCCCATCAATATCACCTATTATTTCAACAGTGCGTGTGTTGGTGTACAAAGATTCTTTTTCATAATCTGAATACCCGCTACTCAGGTATAATCCGGGATTTATAAACAGATTGAAATCTTTTTCGTTTACCTGAAGAAAATTTGCCTTGCTTCTGTAAAAATATCGTAAAATAGGTTTTTTACTGTCATACATATTCTGATTGCTGAAAGGCAAATTATCGGATTTAAGATACTCCAGATTGAATTTATCAACAAAAGATAGATTAATGTCCAGTGTGTCAAGCATTTTGTTTATCTGACCTATGTCTGAACGCTCATAAGGTCTGGAATCTGTAGAAAAGTGCCTGTCAGCAGTTTTACCTGCTTTAATAGTGTATCGCTGAAAAAACTTTTCCGCAGTACCTCCAAAAATAACCCCGGTACTCTGCGCATTTGTAAATAACGGAAAACAAAGAAAAAGAAGAGTTTGTATAATAGTTTTAATACGTGTCATGAGCTTAAGAATATCTGCAAAGGTAGATAGAATAAATAAAAGCCTACTTGTTAATAGTTGCCAATTTGCTCTTTGTAATTTATAAAGATCAACTGTTCTTTGATTCTTCTTTTTGCTGATCTAGAGTCGAAAACACCGAATTGTTGCTAAGATATTCGGGTACTATTTCCTTCATCTTTTTTACCAGAGCATAAATGTCGTTTTCAACAATTATTTCTGAAAGCTGATTAAGATATGTTTCTACTTCTTCTCGTGTATAGGCTCTAACCTTTGCTTTCATGATCTTAGGATGATGTGTGGGCAGTAGATTTTCGCCGAGCTGAAGAAGTTCTTCATATAATTTCTCACCGGGGCGCAAGCCTATTTCTACGATTTTGATGTCCTTATCCGGCACAAGACCTGAAAGCTGTATCATCCGGCGGGCTAATTCATAAATTTTAACCGATTTGCCCATATCGAAAACAAATATCTCACCGCCCTTTCCCATTGCACCGGCTTCCATAACTAGATTACATGCTTCAGGAATGGTCATGAAATAACGGGTTATTTCTTTGTGAGTTACAGTAACAGGACCACCGCTTTCAATTTGCTTTCGGAATATTGGAATTACTGAACCATTAGAACCCAGTACATTACCAAATCGTGTAGTTATAAACCGGGTGGTACCATCGGCAATAGACTGTGTATAAATCTCAGCAATTCGTTTACTGGCACCCATAACATTTGTGGGGTTTACAGCTTTATCGGTTGAAACGATTACAACCTTTTTGGTTTGATATTTTATTGCCAGATCTGCAATTATCTTAGTTCCGAACACATTAACCATCAAGGCTTCATAAGGATTTTCTTCCATTAAAGGCACATGCTTATATGCGGCAGCATGATATATGATCTGGGGCTGATATTCCCTGAAAAGCCCTTCCATCCTGAACTGGTCCTTAATATTGGCAACCTGATAAATCACTCTGTCGGTAATATCTTTGTAATCCGGAGTATTATTGATTTCGAACTGTAAATCAAAAATTGCCGATTCTGCCTGATCAACGAGTATTACCTGAGCCGGATTGTAATACAGTAACTGTCTTACTATTTCGCTTCCAATTGAACCAGCAGCACCGGTTACCATGATTATATTGTTTCTGACATCGTCAGCAATGTTTTTATTATCAAGCTTTATTGGTTCCCTGCCAAGTAATTCTTCAATATGCACTTCGCGCAACTGAGTACTGCTTAGCTCTCCATTTATCCAATTATCAATAGGCGGTACAACTTTTACCTGTAAATTGTATTCAAGCCCTTTTTCTATGATCTCTCTTTTATGATTAGTGTCAAGATTTGGAATTGCAATAATTATATCCGAAATACTATTTTTTCGAATATAATCAGCATTCAATGCTTTTTCGGGGGCCACAACAAGTACTCCGTCAAGCATTTTATTTACAATACTTGGATTATCATCAACAAATGCTACTATTGTATACTGGAAAACCTGATCATGTCTCAAAGCGTTTAAAGTAAGCAGCCCGGTTGAACCTGCACCATAGATCAATACGCGCATCCTTTGTCTGTCTTTCTTGCTGATTATCTCGGAATATATTGCTTTGATAAGCAGTCGATTACCTATTAGCAAAAATGAAAGTAACATGAAATGTATCATGATTACTGACAGAGGAGGAATAAATTTGCTGCTTATGATTCCAAAACGATTAAGTGTGTTCATGACCACTAAAATCAGAAAAGCATATGAACATGCTCTGAGTATATGCATTGCATCAGTTAAGCCTGTTTGCCTTATAACTCCAGTGTATGATTTCGTTCGAAGATAAAAGAAAACATAAATTAAAAAGACAATAATGAACTGGCTGGCAATTAGTTCTGGATTAATTGTCAGGTATTCGAATTCATGACGGATGAATACCGCAAACACATAGGCTATGCTTGTTATTAATATATCGTAGGTAAGCACAACCCATCGTGAAAGAAACTTATTCGATAGATTGTTTAGTATAAAATCTCTCATACTTGTGTTGGTGTCAAATATTTAATTTAAAGAGAGTTTTTTGCAAATATATAGCATAAACGCGCATTTTGTTACTCCAAACCCAAACTTGAAAACTGTTTTAAACATAATGCATTGATATTCAAAGGTGTATTGTTGATGTTTTTTGCGATTAACCGGAAAACATTCATGTAGCCCTTCGATAAATTTTGCATATGTTTTTCGGGAATGGTAATGAAAATTAATCATATATCTGCTTTCGCAAATATTTTCTTTTAAGATTGGTATCTTTGCATTCTGATTTCATTGTGAAACTTTAATTAAGGCATTGTTTTAGAACAAAATAGAGTGAGTGAAATGGATATTAAAGTTGTTTCGGTAAATATTTCAGCAGAAAAGGGAACTATTAAAAAACCTGTTGAATTCATTGAGATTTCTGATAGGGGAATTATTGGCGATGCTCATGCAGGCAACTGGAACAGGCAAATAAGTTTGCTTGGAATGGAGAGTATTGAAAAATTCTCAAAGGATTCGGGAAGGGAATTTAAACCTGGAGAATTTGCTGAAAACATCACTACTGAGGGATTTACTTTGTATGATGCCCGCCCTCTCGACAGGTTTGTAATAGGGGAGGTGGAGATGGAAGTAACTCAGATAGGGAAAAGTTGTCATGGCGATGGCTGCGCTATATATCGTGAAGTTGGAAAATGTGTGATGCCAAAAGAAGGGATTTTTTGCCGTACTGTCAAAAAAGGTGTGATCCGTCCAGACGATAAAGTGAATTATTATCCAAGGATAATGAAGATATTTATACTTACAATTAGCGATAGGGCTTATCAGGGTGAGTATCAGGATCGTAGCGGACCTCGGGCTGCTGCTTTAACAGAAGAGTATTTTAAGAGTCTGGGGTATGGTTGTGAAATTACAAAGGATATAATTCCGGATGATAAGGAACAATTACGTCAGAAACTTATAGAGTGTCGTGACAATGATTATGATGTTGTTTTTACTACAGGGGGCACCGGAATTGGCCCCAGGGACATAACTCCTGAAGTAACATTGTCGTTGCTCGATAAGGAAATACCCGGGATTATGGAGCATATAAGACTAAAATTCGGACAGGCAAAACCGGGAGCTTTGCTTAGTAGAGCAGTTGCTGGATTAATGGGCAAAACCCTTATTTTCAATATGCCGGGAAGCGTAAAAGCTGTGGATGAATATACCGGTGAGATTTTTAAGAATCTCAGACATTTGATATATATGATTCATAGTCTTGATATCCATTAGAGTCTGGGGTCATAGAAAAAGTGAAGCAATGGAATATAGGTTTAAAGCTTTATAATTATTTGAAAGTCAGATATTAACTCTTATATATGGCGAACTGAATTATGAAAAGAGAAAAAGCGCTTGAATTATTGCATGAACACATTAAAAATCCTCGGACTATTGCTCATTGTCTGGCATCAGAAGCAGTACTTGGGGCTGTTGCAAGATATCTTGGAGAAGATGAAGAGAAATGGGCTTTAGCCGGATTACTTCATGATCTGGATGTGGAGCATACCCAGGAAAATATGGAAAGGCACGGATTGGAAACAGTTCGCATTCTTGCTGACTATGATCTTGATGCAGATTTACTGGATACCATTGCCCGCCATAACGAAATGAATGGCAGCGGAGAACGAACAACTGCATTTCACCATGCGCTTGCTGCAGGCGAAACCATTACCGGACTAATAACTGCTACTGCATTGGTTTATCCTGATAAGAAAGTGGCTTCGGTAAAACCTAAATCAGTTGTAAAACGAATGAAAGAAAAGGCTTTTGCAGCTTCGGTGAACAGAGATACCATTATGGAATGCGAAAAGATAGGGATGCCACTTCCTGATTTTGTTGAAGTTGCACTAAAAGCTATGGTTGACATAGCTGAGGACATTGGATTATAGAGTGAAATAATAAACATCTTTAAATATTGTTTTTATAAGAAAACCATTAGAAAACATACAACAAACCTATTTCAGTCATGTGGAACAAAATACCGGCATTCCTGAAAAATAAATATCTGATAGCATCATTATTATTTGTGGTATGGATGTTCTTTTTCGATCGCAATAGCCTGATGCAGAAGAAAAAGTATAATAAAACCATTGCCGAACTAGAGGAGGTCAGGGATTTCTATATCAGCGAGATTGAAAAAGACAGTGTTACCATGCATATACTGTCGTCAGATACTGCTACACTGATCCGTTTTGCCCGCGAAGAATATCTGATGAAAAAAGATGATGAGGATGTTTATGTGATCATTGAAAAAAAGGCTGATACCTCTGATATTAAAAACAACTCAGCCGAATAATCTTTATAGATGTATCTGTCTGTAATCCAGTGCGTCACTTTATTTTGTATTTAAGTATCCATGATTTTCCAACTACCTAGAAAGGAAAATTCAGGTTAAACTGCAAAGTGATATTTTCTTTGAAACTTTTGAGAGAATAATAGCCATAACGGTAAAATATTCCTGCTCCGATGTTGTAAAACTGCATATTTAGCAGATTGTTGACAAATAAACCCGATTCTATAAATCCTTTTCTGTAGTCATTCAGAACAATGCTATGCTGTTGTTGATCTTGCTTTTGTAATTTGCCAAAACCTGCATGGGTGGCAATTTGAAATTCAGGTTCAAATTTTCTGATTCTTACAAGTAATTTACCAAAATTATGTGTTAGAAAAATATTGAGATATCTGTCGGCACTGAATTCATTAAGACGCATGGTGGCAAAACTTCCGGGAGAATGGATCGCAATAAGGCTGTAGCTGCTGAAACCTGAAAACAGTTTCTGATAAGGCACATTGCTGTCATTCAGGCCTGCATTTATCTGAACCGAAGTTTTGCCTATCAGTTTTTTATAAAATGTGTGTTCAATTTTAAGTTCATATCTGTTGTAAGGAAAATCGCTGTCAGGCATGCCTTTTAATCCCTTAGTGTATTGAAAAAAGACTATCGGATAATCACTTCCAAGCGATAGCCGTGAACGTGTGGTCTGAACAAATTTTTCGCGCCACTGAAAACGAAACCTGGCTCTCAGCTCAGTGAAAATAAATGGTTCTGAAAATGGCTCTCCTTCCTGTTTAAAATATGTGTAGTCATATTGTGGCATGTTGTTAACCCTCTGAAATTCAAGAGTGGAGAGCAAGTAGGATAGAAATCTGTGCTGAATTCCGGTAACAACTGTTTTTGTATTGTCCATCTGGTTTACCAGCCAGTTTCTGTATGCGTTCTGATGTATAAGACCTGAGCTTTGGATGAAAGATTCAATTTTACCTGCTTCATTCAGATCGTTTTCGTAGCGCAGAAACCATCTGGAATCCTTGAGGTGATTGAAAGTCAGGCTAATATCGCCACCATATTTGAATTTGTCATCCCCAAAACCATATCCGGCATAAGCACCGGCGCTAAAGACTTTACTAATCTGTTGACTGCTTGACAGTCCAAAGCCCAGATAAAATTTTTCATATCTGTTCAGCCGCATCAAACGATGTATTGGAATATTGAATTTCCCTATCGGGATATTTCCATTTATCAAAGTTTCGGTTATAAGGGCAATACGATCAAAATTATGAGCCTGCCCCAAACTATCGAGAACAAGATAAGTTCGAAGATCTTTTTCAGTAAGACCTTTAGACCTCAGCATATCCCATTCCTCCGTACTTCGGTGAGTTGCTTTATTGTCAAGCTCTATACTGACCTCGTCAAACATCTTTTTTACAATATTCGGATTAAGCTCTATATCAGTTATATAGCTTCTGCCCTGACCAAGCGGATAAAAAGTATTGACTTTGGCAGTTTTAAAAATTATATCGGTATTCAGTTGAACAGGAAACCAATACATACCGTCAATCAACTGGTACATCTGTTGTATCTTCACTGACATTCCTTTTTCCTGTAAAGCCGGTTCAGCAATAACATTCTGGATAGCCCAGCGGTTCGAATTAATATAGAGCAAACCCTTTAGCCCGTCGAAATTCAGATTTGGTTTTGGCTTGTATGATATAATGAAGGTCGTATCATACGAACCGCTCATTAGTAGAGTGTCTTCAATTATGAAAGAGTACCTGGAAATGCTGCCTTTGCTTATGGGGTTCAGATAATTTTTATCAGAGATGCTTATGACATCATCATAAAACGATGTAGACTGAATGTGTGAAAGAAGAAAAATGAAAAATGGGTCTTTTAATCCTGAAACCCGGTTTGCTATTATTTTCTGATGATTACGACCCGGATACAAGAACTTGCGTTGAGCTACTGTTTCCATGATGAACAGGTGTTGTTCATCAAGAATGTTTTTTAAACGAATAAGCGAAGAATCGGCTGTTATCGTGTCAGCCTTCATCAGGCTGTCAGCATCAACAGTGAAGATCATTTTATCGTAAGAAGTATAAGAAAATGATGGCAATTTCTCATAATTATTGATATCGCGGTTGTTTACTGTATTGTTAATGATCCGGTGAGCAGGATTCTCTCCGGCTACCACTATTATTTCAGGAAGGTTTACAGCTATCCTTTTCATCATGATTTTCGGCTCAAACTCAGGATCTTCCACATAATAAATTTGTTGGGAATAGCCCACGTAACTGAATCTCAGAAATTTAACAGGTTCTTTTGAGCTTAGACTAAAACGTCCGTCAATATCGCTTACACCGCCAATATTGCTTTGATTGATAACTATGTTTACAAAAGCGAGAGCCTGTCTGGTTTCTGAATCAAAGACCTGCCCTGAGATCGTAAAAGGTTGGGAATAAACAGTTGCTGACAGTAAAGTATAACAGGCTGCAATTATAGCTACTGATATTTTACTTTGGGATTTTAAAAACCGGCGCAAATGATTTTTTAATCTTTTCGTGCTCATTATCAAGTGATTACCATACCATCTTTTGTTAAAACTGTAGTATGAACCGTATCTCAGTTAAAATCAGTTATGGCTATTTATGTTCGCACCATAATTAATTGAATGATCCGAAACAAAGTGGCTCTTTTACACCTCAGTAAGCTTTTCATTATTTCTGTGTCTGTTGGCATCGCGGGTGTTTTTCTTTTCAAGATTTCTGATAATGGCTTCTTCAAGATTTACGCCTGTTTGATTTGCAAGGCATATTAAAACAAAAAGCACATCGGCAAATTCATCAGCAAGATTAATATCGCTCTCACCTGCCTTAAAGGATTGTTCTCCGAATTTTCGGGCTATAATACGTGCAACTTCACCCACTTCTTCCATCAGTAAAACAGTATTGGTAAGCTCGTTGAAATATCTTACTCCGGTGGTGTTTATCCATTTATCCACCAATTGTTGCGCTCCTGTTATTGTTAGCATGGTAATATGATAATGGTTTGAGAATTAGTGGCTTATATGTAATGTTGCTGAAATAGTTATTTGCAAATTCAATCTCAGCGTATTGTACCGTTAAAAGACATGACTTTGCGGCTATTCAGCCACTTCAAGCTGAAATCCTGTTCCGTGAACGGTAACAATTGAAACTTTTGGATCGTCTTTTAGATATTTGCGAAGGCGGGCAATGAATACATCCATACTTCTACGTACAAAGTAGTTTTCGTCACCCCATATTTCTTTTAGTGCTTTTTCGCGGCTTAGAAGATGATTCTGATTTTGGCAGAGCAAGCGCAGTATATGGTTTTCTTTGGGTGTGAGGGTTTGCTGACCATCAGGTGATATCAACTTCATATTGATAGCATCAAATGTATAAATTCCAATATTATAGATTTCTTCATCTTTTGTCAGCCCACATCTTTTTAAAATGGCTTCAATACGAAGTCCAAGTTCCTCGCTGTTGAAAGGTTTTGTAACATAATCGTCGCATCCGGCCTTGAATCCTTTTATTCTGTCTTCATTCAGTTCGCGGGCAGTAAGAAAAATAATAGGGATTGAAGGGTTTTTCTTTCTGATGTTTTCAGCAAGCGTAAAACCATCCATTTGGGGCATCATTACATCCAGAATGCACATATCAATATTGCCTTGCAAAAATGTTATCCAGCCTTCTTTACCATCGCCTGCATGTACAGTATCATACCCAAGTAGTTTAAGATAATCACATAAAAGCAGGCTGAGATTAGGATCATCCTCAGCAACAAGAATTTTTATAGGTTTCTGACTCATTTTAATACAACAGGAATAATTTAATTATTTCAGCAAAAATATAAAAAAAGCCATTATAAAAATGGCTTCTGATGTAGCTTTAATTAAAAATGCCCGAAATAGGGCTTAAATCCTACGTTTTAAATGTTTTTTAGGTTTTACTTTAACAGTTTCAGGTTGTAATGCAATAACGGTTTTAAAAAGCGAAGCAATGACATCATTATATTTCTCGACGATCTTTTTTCTGCGCAATTTTAGTGTTGACGTTAATTCTCCTGTATTTTGCGACCATTCATCTGCAAGCAAGGCAATTTTTTTGATTTGTTCGTTGCTGCTAAGCTTTTTATTTAATGATTTTATCTCTGCTTCAAAATGCCTGATAGTTTCAGAATTCTTGATCAGATCAGACTGATTCTGGAAATTGATTTTTTGTTTTTTTGCCCATTCAATTAAGTTATTGAAATTGGGAATGATCAGGGCACCGACATATTTTTGGTTTTCGCCCACAACCATTGTTTGCTGTATATAATAGCTTTTTTTCAGTTTGTTCTCAATTTGTTGTGGCGCTATATATTTTCCATTCGACAGTTTAAATATTTCTTTTTTACGGTCAGTGATTTTTAAAAATCTTCCGTTAACAATCTCACCGATATCACCTGTGTGGAACCAGCCATCTTCATCAATTACTTCACTGGTTTGAACCGGATCCTTGTAATATCCTTTCATAATATTAGGTCCTTTGGCAAGTATCTCACCATCAGTATCTATTTTTATTTCTACTCCTTCAAGGATCGGACCGACAGTTCCAACCATGACCTGCCCTGGTTGTGAATAATTCACACTGAGAATAGGCGATGTTTCGGTTAAACCATAGCCTTCATAAACAGGTAAACGTGCAGCCCAGAAAATACGCGTCAGCCGTGGTTGAAGAGCAGCACCACCACAACCAATGAAAGTTATATTAGGACTTAAAGCATCTCTCCATTTGCTGAACACTAATTTATCGGCAACTGCTAATTGAGCTTTGTACAAAATATTATGCTTTCCGTAAGGAGTATATTTGCCTGCTATGTTTAGTGCCCATGCAAAAATTGCCCGTTTTGCAGGACTTAAAGTCTTTGCCTTCGAAACTATTTTTTCGTAAACTGATTCCAGCAAACGTGGTACAGTAATAAAACCATCAACCTGCAAGTCTTTTATATCTGCTGCTATAGTACTCAGACTTTCAGCGTAAAAAATGCTGACTCCCAGATAATGGTACTGATAGTTCACCATATGTTCAAAAACATGGGATAACGGCAAAAAACTAACTACTTTATGATTGTAGTTAAGGTGATTCAGTTTCGAGGAGGCAATGGCATTGCTCATAAGGTTTTTGTGGCTGAGCATCACGCCTTTAGGATTGTCAGTAGTACCTGATGTGTAAATAATTGATAACAGAGCTTCTTCTGAGATGCCTGCTTTTATTTTTTCGAGTTTCTCGCTTAGCTCTGTTGAATTCAATTTCCCAAGTTCTGCTATCTCCGACCAGTTTTTTGCCTCTTCTACATTATTGAATGTATATATGTCCTGAACCAAAGGTAATTGATCCCTGACCTCACTCAGCCTTTTATACAGCGATTTGTCAGAAACTACAATTATTTTGGTGTCAGAGTGATTAAGAATATACAATAGCTCTTCAGTGGTTAGTGTTGAATGTATAGGCACATGAACAGCACCAATCTGAGCCATGCCCATATTCATGAAGTTCCATTCCGGGCGATTATTTGTTATAGTTGCTATTTTATCGCCTTTCCTTATCCCCAGCGATAATAATCCATAACTGATATTATTGGCAATATCTATATACTCGTCTACTGAATATTCAACCCATTTGCCGGATTGCTTATATCCAATTCTGAATTTACCAATTGTTTCGGGGTTTGCTTTGAACCTTTCGAACAGGTCAAAAATGCGCTTCTCTGTCATTCGGGGAAATTATAAAAATGGCTGCAAAAGTAATGTAAATGTCTTTGTAATGGAAAATAAACAGAAATTTAATTGATTTGTTTATAACTTACTAAAAAAGAATAATTTATTGCCATATCGGATACCATTTATCAACCTGAGTTTTTTTAAAAAAACCTGTGCGGTTATGAATAACTAACGGACGATAACGATTTTTATCGTAATAAAGCAATAAAACAGGTTTTTAATTGTACCTTTACACCTTCCGGGCGGGAATATTTCTTTTTAGAACCAATGGTTAAGCTTTTCAGAATTAATTGCAACTTCAGCGAAACTATGAACTACTCATTTATTGGCACTTTTTGGCCTGCAATTCTGAAATAATTTTTTGACAAAGTAACTTTTATCATTAAAATACGTCATACATAAAAAATAAGAAGACATATTGCGCAAATGACAATATCAGAGTACAATTCATGTGTTGATAGTTTTGCAGACGGAGTATATCGTTTCATCCTCAAAAGCCTTGGTGATGAGGAACTTGCCCGCGATGTTGTTCAGGAATCGTTTACACGGTTGTGGGAGAGGCATAAGGATGTAAAGAATGAAAAAGCGAAATCGTACCTGTTTACAACAGCCTACCACACAATGATTGATACAATAAGAAAAGAAAAAAGGCAAACCCGACTTGAAGATTATCATACGTCAGACATGATTTTTGAATCTTCTGAGATTGATCTCAAAGCTGTATTGAATGAAGCCGTTGATAAGCTTCCTGAAATACAAAAATCAGTTGTGATGTTAAGGGATTACGAAGGATACAGCTATGAAGAGATCGGGCAGATAACGGGTTTGAACGAATCGCAGGTCAAGGTTTATATTTACAGGGCAAGAGTGTTTTTAAAGAATTATATTGGTAGTTTGCAAAATGTAATTTGAAAATGACAGAAATCAATTATAATAATTACGAAGTTTTTTTCCTCGATTATCTTGAAGGAAGGCTAAGTCAACGACAGATTGATAAACTCAAAGCGTTTGTTGATTCACATCCTGAATTAAAAGATGAGTTCGAAAGCCTGGAATTGGTGAGGCTTATACCTGATGAATCAATAAGTTTTAAAGGAAAAGAAATGCTTAAAAAGCAGCCTGTAATATCTGTAGGCAACATAAATGAGCAAAATTATGAGGAAGTTTTTGTAGCTGCTTTTGAGAATGATCTGTCTGAAATACAAAACCTTGAACTTAACCAGTTTCTGGATAAAAACCCGACTCTGAGAAGAGAATTCAACCTTGTCGGGAAAAGCCGTTTATCGCCTGATACCAGTATTATATATCCAGATAAGGATGGTTTAAAGAAAACTCTGATAGTACCATTTGCATCAAGGTTGTTTTATTATGGAGTTGCCGCTGCAGCAATACTCCTGCTGCTTATAGCCTTGAAATTTATTTTTATTCATTCAACTCCGGATAAAGAGAATAATTTGTTTACTGAAAACCCTGTTGAAAATGAAGTTATAGAAATTCCGAAGGAAATCCCTCTTATTCAGGAACCTGAAATAAAAACTGAAAAACTTCATATTTCCGATAAAAAGACTTTACTTGCTGAAGCTGAAAAAGCAGAAAAAAGTGAGGGTGAACCTCTTTCTGAATCCCTGGCTGACGCACAGCTTCCTGTAAAAGTGGAAAATATTGGCACCATGAATACATTGTCAGCAATAATCAATATAGAGAGCAATAGAATGGTTGCAAATCACAGTCATTATTTTTCTGATAATTTTTATGATTTAGCCATGGCTCAGCAAATGCGCCATGCCGATGCTCCGGAAAAAGAATTTAATGCCGGTCGTCTTTTGGCTCGGGGTTCAGCATTTATTAATGAAGTGTTCAAACCCGAAGAAAAAGAACGCAATCTCATACCCGGCAGGAATGAATTATTGAAGATTGCTGACATTGGAATTCAGGGATTTGCATGGTTAACAGGTGCTGATATAGAATTTCGCAAAGAAAAGGATGAAAATGGCAATATCATATCCTACGCTTTTGAAAGCCAGTCGTTTCAGATCAACCAGAATCTGAATAAAAATAAATAATACTCCCTTCAGCATTTATTTTTAACATTTTCATTGAAAACTTCCTGTAACAAAAGATTGAGTGTTTCCGTCATAATGATGTTAAAAGAAACTTATTTAAAATTTTTGATCATGAAAACATTTTTTAAACAAACCGCTTTTTTCTTGTTTTTACTTCCCGGACTAGTTTTTACAACTGCAGCCAGTGCGCCGAAGTCTGGCAAAGGCAACAAAAATGTTATTAAAGTTGACCATGAGGTAAATGATTTTTCAGCTATCAAGGTTGGCTCTGCATTTAATGTCATTGTTGAGAAAACAGATTCTCCGCTTGTCAAAATTGAAACAGACGAAAACTTACAAAATCAGATTACCGTTGTGGTTGAAAATGGAACACTTATAATTGGTTCGAAAGGAATCTCAAATCCCAGTGCACTTAATGCATATGTTTTTTATACAGGTCTTGTTTCGGCTGATATTAGCGGTGCCGCTACTCTAAAAAGTTCAGGCCCCATTGTAACCGATCAGTTCTCACTCTCTGTTTCAGGTGCAGCACAAGCCAATGCCGAGTTTGATGTTGAGCAGCTTGATTCTTATGTTTCGGGTGCTTCCACTGTTAAAATTAAAGGTAAGGCTAATTTGCACAATACTGAAGTGAGTGGCGCATCAGGACTTAATGCTGTTAACCTCCTGACTTCGGTTACAAAAGCAAAGGTGAGTGGTGCTGCCAAAGCAAAAGTTACTGCAACTGATAAGATTGATTGCGATCTGAGCGGAGCTGCCAGACTTGAGTATTTCAACGGGAAATCTGTTGTGAGTACCGGAAAGACCGGAAAATACAGCATATATATTGACGAAGATATCAATATTGATTCTCTTGACTATATTGATGTACACTCGTCAGAGTCCAGAGACTCGGTTCATGTAAGAATAGGTAACCTGGAGGTTGAGGTTTACGATGGAGATAATACACGGGTAAGAATTGGTAATGCTCAGCTCGAAGTTGATGATTCAGGAAAAGTTTCGTTCAAAAAGGAAGAAAAGAAATCAAAATTCAATGGACACTGGGCTGGCTTTGATATTGGAATCAATGGTTATCTTACACCCGGAGGCAAGCTTAGTGTGCCAAATGAATATTCTTTCCTCGATTTGCGTTACGAAAAAGCAATCAATTTGCATGTCAATGTGTTTGAGCAAAATTTTGCACTTGTCGGTAATAAATTCGGGCTGGTTACAGGTTTGGGTTTGGAATGGAATAATTACAGGTTCGACAATGATGTAAAACTTGACATATCAAAGGATAAGATTTCCAATATACCACTGGAAGGCATAAAATCAACCAAAAGCAAACTTACCGTTCAGCACCTGAATGTCCCATTATTTTTTGAGTATCAGACAAATTCAAAAAACAACATTAATAGTTTTCATATCTCTGCTGGCGTTATGGGTGGTGTAAGAATAGGCTCACATTCAAAAAATGTATATGAGAATGGGGGGCGACGTAAGGAAAAACAAAGAGATGACTTTTATCTCAATCCTCTGAGCCTTGATGTTATGCTAAGAGTTGGATGGGGAAAACTCAATTTATATGGTAATTATTCGTTGCTGCCACTTTTCCGTGAAAACAGAGGACCGGAGTTATACCCGTTTTCAGTTGGGATCACAGTTTTATCGTTTTAATAGGTTTAAAGATTTTTAATTAAGGCTGCCATTTTTAGCAGCCTTTTTTGTTTCGGTTCAAAGTATTTTTGTAATTTTACAACCCGAATTTTTAAAAATTTTATTTTATGTCAGGTCACAGTAAATGGTCAACAATTAAAAGGAAGAAAGGAGCTTTGGATGCCAAACGCTCAAAGATGTTTTCAAAAATTATTAAGGAAATAAATATTGCCGTTAAAGAAAGTGGCCCTGATCCGGATAGCAATCCACGACTCCGGTTGGCAATTGCCAATGCTAAAGGAGTTAACATGCCTAAAGATAATATCAGCAGGGCTATTAATAAAGCTTCTGATAAAGACTCTGAAAGCTTTGTTGAAACCACTTACGAAGGTTATGCGCCTAATGGTATAGCTGTTTATGTTGAGTGCACAACTGATAATCTTCAACGAACAGTCGCAAATGTCAGATCGTATTTTAATAAATTTGGCGGAAACCTTGGCACTAACGGTTCATTGAGTTTTCTTTTCGATCGCAAAGGTGTTTTCACTGTTCCTAAAGCTGATATTGACCAGGATACTTTTGAAATGGAGCTTATTGATGCAGGTGCTGAAGAAATTGAACTTGAAGAAGGGTTCTTTACAGTCACCACTGCTATGGAAGATTTTGGTTCAATGATGAAAAAGCTTGAAGAGTTAGGTGTTGAACCCGAAAATGCTTCACTTCAGCGTATTCCTAAAGAAACCGTTACACTTGATCTGGAATCGGCACGAAAAGTTATGAAGCTAATTGATCTTTTCGAGGATGACGACGATGTTCAGAATGTATTTCATAACCTTGAAATCAGCGATGAATTAATGGCTGAACTATAATCCTGGTTATAACAGGTGTTCCGGATTGAATCTGTAAAAGAAGCTATTGTAAAATTTTTGATGGGAAGTGAGAGGTTGAGAAAAGTTTGCTGAGGTCAGCAAATCAGGAATGATCTTTTTACTTGTGCCCGGAACAGGACTTGAACCTGCACATCCTTGCGAATACTAGTCCCTGAAACTAGCGCGTCTACCAATTCCGCCATCCGGGCATGAAAGAAAAAAATCAACAACTTATTTTAATTGTTGATTTTTTGTGTTTCAACATCAGTGCCCAGGACAAGACTCGAACTTGCACATCCGTACGGATACCAGCCCCTCAAGCTGGCGTGTCTACCAATTTCACCACCTGGGCAGATGCATTTATTAATGTTTGTTAAAGAACAAATCCCGTATTTGAGTTTGGGGTTGCAAAAATACTCTTTTTTACAATATTGCAATATCTGTGATAAGGATTTTTTTTGTTTGGGTTTTTTATTTCGGATAAACCCGGAATTTTGTGTTCAATACTATGAATTATAAGGGGAAAGAGCCGGGGCTAATCCAAATTTACTGCTCTGATTCATGAAGTTGGGATTATTTTAATAATTTTGGCAACTATTCAGAATAAAAATTTAAATCCTAATAATATGTTCAGTACCAATGACATTGCTTTAATTAAGTCGAAGGGTATAGATCCTTCAGTTGTTGATAAACAGATAGAAAATTTCAAAAATGGATTCCCGTTTATGCAGCTTTTGGCTCCTGCCACAATTCAGCATGGGATACGCCGGTTGACTGAGGATGAGGTGAATACATATTCTCAGAATTATGAAAATATTATTAAAGGGAGGGAAGTGCTGAAATTTGTTCCAGCCTCAGGTGCTGCAAGCCGTATGTTTAAATCTCTTTTTGAATTTATTGATAAGATTTCATCCTCTTCTGAGGGTGTTGATTTGCTGAAAGACAAAGGCTTTAACTCACCGGCTTATTTTTTTGAAAATATTAAGGAGTTTGCATTTTATGAAGAACTTAAGGAAGCATTGGAAAAAGATGGGCTTCAGCTTGATGAATTGGTTCAGTCAGGTAAATTTTTAAAAGTATTAAAAAAACTACTTGATAGTGATGGATTGAACTATGCCAATCTTCCCAAAGCTTTGCTCATGTTTCACCGTTACAGTGATGAGCCGGGGCGCACAGCTCTTGAAGAACACCTTGTAGAAGCTGCTAATTATGCCTGTACTGACCAGGGTATGGCAAGCGTTCATTTCACTGTTTCGCCCGAACATGTTGATGGCTTTAAAAAACTTGTTGATAAGGTTCAGTCTGTTTATGAAGAACGGTTTGGAGTACGTTATGAAATTGAATATTCAATTCAGAAACCTTCTACTGATACAATTGCTGTTGATTTAAACAATAATCCGTTTAGGGAAAATGATGGAAGTTTGTTATTCAGACCTGGAGGTCATGGTGCTTTGATTGAAAATCTGAACGACTTAAATGCGGATATTGTGTTCATAAAAAACATTGACAATATTGTACCTGACCGTCTTAAAGAAACAACCTATCTTTATAAAAAAGCCATTGCTTCGATGCTTGTAGAACTACAGACCGAAGTGTTTGGTATGCTTCAGGCTCTTGAAAATCCTGATATCAGAAAGGAAAGGATATATGACTTTTCAGTGTTCTGCAATGAAATGTTAAATATCAGGCTGCCGGATAATTTCAAGCAATTAAAGGACGGAGAACAGATTGAAATTTTGAGAAAAGTTTTGAATCGTCCTATACGCATCTGTGGAATGGTAAAAAATGAGGGAGAGCCCGGCGGAGGACCTTTCTGGGTACAAGATGCCGAAGGAAATATTTCATTGCAAATAGTGGAGTCGTCTCAGATTAACCTTGCTGGCGAATCGCAACTGAAAATAATGCAGGCTTCCACTCATTTTAATCCCGTTGATCTGGTTTGCGGACTAAAGAATTATAGGGGGCACAATTTTAATTTACCCGATTTTGTTGATCCTTACACCGGTTTTATTGCTGAAAAATCAAAAGATGGCCGAAAATTAAAAGCACAGGAACTCCCCGGATTATGGAATGGAGCTATGGCTGACTGGATTACAATTTTTGTTGAAACACCAATTATTACTTTTAATCCTGTAAAAGTTATTAACGACCTGTTGAGAAAAGAGCATCTGATGTAAGAAGTCTCAATTACAGCTTTTATCAGATTTTACCTTAAATTCTCAAATATTGAATTATAAAACCATACTTTTGGTTTTATGTTCTCTATTGTAGATAGGTCTATATCTCCTGGAACAGGTTGTATCCTCTCAATATATTCAGAATGACTATATTAGCGGTTTTACAAACAAAACAATAAGTATGCTTGTTTGTATCAATAAGTAAATCAATTAATAAATTAAACATAATATTATGAACAATGCTATTTTTCATTTTGACAACCCTGCAAATGAGCCGGTTAAATCGTATGCACCCGGTACACCCGAGCGTAAAACTATTTTAGCTGAGCTTGACAGGATTAGTTCGGAGGTTATTGATATTCCGTTAATTATCGGAGGCAAGGAAATTCGCACTGGTGATACAGGCGATGTTGTAATGCCTCATAACCACCAGCATAAGCTTGCAGTATTTCACAAAGCTGGCGAAAAGGAAATAAAAATGGCTATAGAAGCTGCTATGAAGGCACATAAGGCATGGGCTGAGATTTCATGGATCGAAAGGATTTCAATAACTTTAAAGGTTGCTGAGTTATTGAGAAATAAATACCGTGCGCTTATTAATGCTGCCAGTATGCTTGGTCAAAGCAAGAATGTTATGCAGGCAGAAATTGATGCAGCTTGTGAAACCATTGATTTTCTGAATTTTAATGCACATTACGTTTCAAGAATTTATGAAAATCAGCCACATTCAGAGCCTGGCATCCTAAACCGTATTGAATATCGCCCTATCGAAGGCTTTATTTTTGCAATTTCTCCGTTCAATTTTACCTCTATTGCATCAAACCTGAACATGTCGCCTGCGGTTATGGGAAATACTCTTGTCTGGAAACCTGCAACTACTGCCATTTTATCGAATTATTACCTGATGAAGATATTTATGGAAGCTGGTTTGCCTGATGGCGTTATCAATTTTATTCCGGGTCAGGGTTCCTTAATAGGTAATATCGTGATGAGTGACCCTAATTTTGCAGGATTGCATTTCACCGGTTCAAACCGCACATTTAATCAATTATGGCAGGCAAGTTCAGCCAATTTGCCCAATTATCGTACTTACCCAAAGATCGTTGGAGAAACGGGCGGAAAGGATTTTGTTCTTGTTCATAATTCAGCAGGAGTTGATGAGGTGGCTACGGCGCTGGTTCGTGGTGCTTTTGAATTTCAGGGTCAGAAATGCTCAGCAGCCTCACGTGCCTATATTCCTGAATCACTGTGGCCTGCGATCAAGGAAAGAATGATGGAAAAACTTTCGCATATAACTGTTGGAGATGTTAAGCAGTTTTCAAACTTTATGAATGCAGTAATTGATGAGAGTGCTTTTAACAGTATCATGGGATATATAAATAAAGCCAAAGCTTCAACAGATGCAAAAATCCTTCACGGAGGAAATGGAGATAAATCAGTTGGCTATTTTATCGAACCAACTGTTATACAGGTTACTGATCCTCATTTTGTTACAATGGAAGAGGAAATATTTGGACCTGTTTTAAGTGTGTTTGTATATAAAGATAAGGATTTTGATGAAACTCTTGAACTGGTTGACAATACCTCGCCTTATGGATTGACGGGATCAATCTTTGCACAGGACAGAAATGAACTTGTTAAAGCTTGTCGGGCGTTGCGGTATTCAGCAGGTAATCTTTATTACAATGATAAACCAACAGGTGCAGTTGTAGGACAGCAGCCTTTTGGTGGAGCACGTCAGTCGGGTACCAATGATAAGGCAGGAAGCTATCTGAACCTGCTGCGATGGTTAAGCCCGCGTACAATTAAGGAAACTTTGATTCCTCCTACTGATTTCCGTTATCCGTTCATGCAGGAAGAATAAAAAAAATCATTAATACAAATGGTAAATTAGGGGATAATTTTGAGCCTGATGAGACTGCTGATGTGCGAAAGCTTGTTTCGTGCGTCAGCAGTTTTTATTCATTTTCGTCTTCAACTGTATATTCAAACTTCATTTCATAATGTTGTGGTAATCTTATGCCTTGCCCATCAATGAATACATTGCTGAAGATAATATTCCCATCTTCATCAAATTCCCGTTTTACCGAATTGATAATATTCCCCTCCTCATCCATTTCTTCCTGCAAAACAGCATTTCCTTTTTCGTCATATTTTATTTCGGTAACATGATTATTATCTCCGTCTTCCCAAACTTTTACCACATTGCCTTTTTCATCTTCTTCGTAATATACCTTACTTATAACATCTCCGTCTTCATCAAAAAATGTTTCTGAAATCTTACGACTACTGCTGTTGTAATGGGTCAGAATATGAGATTCTTCGCCGTTTTCATTATTTATTTTTTTATGCTCTACTGTGTTTTCAGCTTCGTTATAAATAAATTCATCCAGATAAATAACATCACCATCCGGGTCAGTAGTCAGTGATTTAACAAGAAACTCACCACTATATTCATTTATCATTTCCTGCTCTGTTTCACCTTCATCATCAGTGGTAACGGTTTTTATTATTCGGTTCTGAGAATCGTAATGATAGGTTGTTTTATCATACGAACCATCCAGATAATGCTTTATCTCAGCGGTTAATAATCCATTTTCGTCGCGTTCGTAGGTTTTTTCGTCCGATGGCTCATTATTATCAACAAAAAACTGCTCATGTATCAGTAATCCATTGTTATCGTATTTTCTGACAACCCGTTCAATTATCGTTTCATTATTGTCATAAATTATTTGCTCGGTAATATTTCCTTTTGAATCATATTCGCTTAGGCTGTATAGCCAGAATTCCTGCTGATTATCATTGGTGTTTCCCGGTTTTAGGTCTTTTCTGTAAATTGAGATACGTTTTTTCTGAGCCATAAAGAATTTGAAAATTTAGGATTGCGGTGCAAAACTAATCAAACTTAACGGTCTTAAGTATTGCACTAAAATTAATTTCGGTAAATTTGCGGTTTATTAATAATTATTAACTTAAAACTATTAAAATGAAAAACTTACTAATTTTATTAACAGTAGGAAGTGTAATTATGATGTATAGTTGCAAAGACCAGCCTCAGTTAAAATATCCTGAAACACGCAAGGTTGATCAAAAGGATGTGTATTTTGGTGTAGAAGTTTCTGACCCTTATCGTTGGCTCGAGGATGATAATTCAGAAGAAACTGCTGAATGGGTTAAAGCCCAGAATGAGCTGACCTTCAGCTATCTGGAAAATATTCCATTCAGAAATAAGATTCGTGACCGGCTTAATAAAATGTGGGATTATCCCCGTTATGGTTCTCCTTTCCGTGCAGGCAAATATTATTTTTATTTTAAAAATGATGGTATGCAGAACCAAAGCGTCCTCTACATTCAGGAAGGACTTGATGGTGAAGCAAGTGTATTTCTTGATCCAAATACTTTTTCAGAAGATGGTACTGTAGCACTTTCAGGTTTGAGTATTTCAAATAATGACCGTTGGTTTGGCTATAGTATTTCACGTGCCGGCTCTGACTGGAATGAAATAAAGGTCATAGATATTGAAACTCGTGAAGAACTGCCCGATCTGATCGAGTGGGTTAAGTTTTCAGGGATCTCATGGTGTGGCGATGGTTTTTATTACAGCCGCTATGATGCTCCCAAAGCTGGTGAAGCATTATCAGGTAAAAATGAATTTCATAAGGTGTATTATCATAAACTTGGAACTCCTCAAAGTGAAGATGAACTTATCTATCAGAACCGCAATTATCCTTTACGTAACTATCGCGCCAGTGTTACTGATGATGAACGTTTTCTCATTATTTACGAATCGGAAACTACCAGTGGCGAAGCTATGTATGTAAAAGATCTGAGTAAGAAGAATGCCGGTTTTATTCAGATAGTTGATAATTTTGAGAAAGACTATTCGGTACTCGATAATATTGGTAATGAGCTGCTTGTATTAACAAATTATGGTGCGCCACGCCAGCAACTGGTTCTTATAAACCCCGATAAACCCAAGCCAGAAAACTGGAAAACAGTTATTCCTGAAAAAGACGAAGTTCTTGGTGGTGCAAGCCTTGTTGGAGGACGTATTATTGTTCAGTATATGAAGGATGCCACAAGCCGTGCCCATATCTACGATTATGACGGAAATTATATTAGCGAAGTCAATTTGCCGGGAATAGGTTCGTTATCAGGTTTCTCAGGTAAAAAAGAAGACAATATTGCTTTTTACTCATTCACCTCATTTACTTATCCGTCAACGATCTTTAAATTTGATGTAGCTGCCAATGAATCAACGGTTTATCGCGCTGCTGAGATTGATTTTGATGCCGATGCCTATGAAACCAAACAGGTGTTTTACACCAGTAAAGACGGAACTCAGATCCCAATGTTTATCACACACAAAAAAGGACTTGTGATGAATGGCAATAATCCGACTTTGCTTTATGGATATGGTGGGTTCAATGCTTCAATGACTCCATCGTTTAGTGTTAGCCGTTTGATTTTGCTTGAAAATGGTGGGATTTACGCACTTGCCAATATTCGTGGTGGTGGTGAATACGGTGAAGAATGGCATAAAGCAGGCACAAAACTTCAGAAACAAAATGTTTTTGACGATTTTATAGCTGCCGCTGAGTATCTGATTGACCAGAAATATACTAACCCTCAGAAACTTGCCATTCAGGGTGGTTCTAATGGTGGTTTACTTATTGGCGCCTGTATGATACAACGTCCGGATCTGTTTAAAGTGGCATTGCCGGCAGTAGGAGTGATGGATATGTTGCGTTTTCATAAATTCACTATCGGATGGGCATGGGTAGGTGACTACGGCTCAAGCGAGAATGAAGAAGAATTCCATTATCTGCTCGGATACTCACCGTTGCATACTCTTAAGGACGGTGTTGAATATCCTGCTACTCTTATAACAACTGCCGATCATGATGATCGTGTAGTACCCGCACATTCATTCAAGTTTGCAGCAAGGCTACAGGAAGCCCATAAAGGGAAAAATCCGGTACTTATCAGAATTGAGACAAGTGCTGGGCATGGAGCCGGAAAACCGACTGCAAAAATTATTGATGAGCAAAGCGATATTTGGGCTTTTGTTTTCAAAAACTTTGGTATTACGCCCAAATACTAAACTGCATGAATATAACCCGGCGGAATTTTATTGGATCTGCCGGGGTCTTTACATAATTACCCTGACAGGGTTTGAACACAGTATGGCCAGAGACGTACAAATAATCAAGGCTTCAGGTGATGCTGAGGTGTTTTCTGAAGAAAAGCTTCGTAATTCATTACGTAGGGCAGAAGCAACTGACGAAATGGAGGATATTGTGGTAAACGAGGTTCTGAAACAACTTCGCCCTAATATGACAACCGCTGAAATACACAGGATTGCATTTCGTTTACTTAGAAAACTAAAGTCATCGTCCGCTGCTCGTTTTAATATTAAAAAAGCAATTATGGAGCTGGGTCCTACCGGTTTTCCTTTTGAAAGCCTTGTAGGAGAGATTTTTAAAAAGCTAGGTTATTCTGTTGAAGTTGGCAAGACTGTCAGGGGTTTATGTGTTGAACATGAAATAGATGTGGTTGCCGGCAAAGATAATCGCCTTGTAATGGTGGAATGTAAGTTTCATAATACCCCCGGAAGGCTTTGTAATGTTCAGGTTCCCCTTTATATACGATCGCGCTTTAACGACATCGAAAATCTTTGGAATACAATTGAGGAAAATAAAAATAAATATTTCGAAGGCTGGGTTGTTACAAATACAAGGTTTTCAGGTGATGCATTGCAATACGGTAATTGTGCAGGATTGAAACTGATGGGGTGGGATTATCCTGCAAAAGGTAGCCTGCGGGAAATTATTGAAAAATACAGGTTCTTGCCTGTTACAGTGCTTACTGACCTAAACCGAAAACAAAAAACACAATTAATTGAGTCAGGTGTCTTGCTTTGCACTCAACTGATACAACGACCCGGTATTTTGGATCAGATGGGACTTGATTATAGAAAGCAAAAAAGAGTAATGAGGGAGCTGGAAGAGGTAGTTTCATTTACAGTATAGGCTGTTAGAACTGCTAAAAACTCTGAATTACATGATTTAATTATAGGAATTCCAATTGTTTGTTATGAGCAATAATGATAATCTGAATACTAACTGGCGAAAAGTAGCAGCAGCAGTTTATAAAAAACCTACTGACGCTAAAATTCTTGGCTCGGTTGAAATTGATGTCACTGATATTGAGGAGTATATCAATAAAAAGCGTAAGGAAGGTCTTAGAATTACACTCACTCATATTTTTACTTTGATTATTGCCAGGGCTCTGAAAGAAGATGTCCCTGAACTAAATGTATCTGTTGTACGTGGCAAGGTCATTCCCCGTTCTTCAATTGAAGCCAGCGTAAGCGTATTGCTCCGCGATAATCAGCTTAGCTCGGTTAAAGTTCCTGACGCTGATAAAATGACACTTAAAGAACTCGCTGATTTCCTTTTTCAGGGAATAAAAGAATCACGAAAAGGTTCGGAGAATAAAACTATGAAGATGAAAGGCTTGCTTGGTTCGATTCCATGGCCTTTTCGCGGGTGGATATTCAGATTTTTTAAAATGCTTACCATTGATCTTGGTTTTTCAATTCCAAGTCTGGGACTTTCATCCAGCAGCTTTGGATCCTTCGTAATATCAAATATTGGCAGCCTTGGACTTGAAGCCGGATTTCCTGCATTATTTCCGGTTTCAAATGTTTCGTTTGTAATGATATTGGGTGGTGTGGATACAAGGCCCTGGGTAGTGGACGGAAAGGTCGTTCCAAGGCGTATATTATGGCTTGGAACCGCTATTGACCATCGTGCTGCTGATGGTTTTCACGGAGGTAAGCTATTTCGATATATTAGGGAAGTATTGAAAGATATTGAACAACTGGAACGGAAACCATCCTGGTGCGAGTAACGGGTATTTCGGATTCAGCGAATTTTTATCATACTTTTTTAAGCTGTGGGAACTCGGATGCCATCTGTAACGAGAGTTTCTGCCGTTCGCATTCCTTCATTGATTGTTAAAAGCATTGGTTTATTGATCTTTGCTTCATATCTTTGAAAGGGCAGCGTAATTAAAAATAGCTTCAAATCATATTAATATACAGGAGTTGTAATTATGGTTCCTGTGTTTGCTAAAACCTCTATGTTTCTTCATGCCCTCCGTAGTAAAGAAATTAACCCTAGAAAACACAGAGGAACACAGAGAAATACAGATAAAAACCTCTGTGCTTCTCGGTGCCCTCAGTGGTGAAAACTAATTACAAAGAAAATGTTACTGCTATACACAGAAAAAATAGCACTATTGTAAGAAGGCAGGCATATCGCCGTTTAGTCATTAACCAATGACTCTTCAAGGATAATTGCCTTTGGGAATAAGATGTTATTCTCAAGATGAATATGCAGATGCAGATCATCTTCAAATTCCTTTAATAATGAATAGGTTACTCTATAAGTATTGCATGCATCAGCAGGAGGAGTGTAATTATCAGATAATGAAGAGATCTTTCGAAAACGCTCACCTTCATTGTCATGCTCCAGCATCATCATTTTAATAGGATTCTGTACTGTTCCAAAAGGAGCCTGAACTTTGCTTCCCGAATGTTCAGCCTGAACCATTTTACGAATATGCGGAAATAGCATCAACTCTTCCTTTTTCATATGTTTTGTAAGCTCATCAGCCGATTCTTCGAAAAGCTTGCCAATCTCAATTAGTTCAGGGTGATGTCCGCTATGAACCTTTATCACTTTTTCCAGGTATGGCTTTATCTCCTGAATTTTTGTATCCACATAACGATGGTGTTTTTTCTCAATATAATCAGCAAGTAAATCAAGAGGCCAGGAGTTATAATCAACTCCTGATTCTTTATTCCCTGATACAATCTGATCTAGTTGCTGTAGAAGAGTGCTGTATTCAATCTGTTTCTGATTACAGGCGTCTTCAATAGTTCGGTTGCCGTTACAGCAAAAGTCAATTTTGTTGTTTTTGAACACTGAGGCAGTCCTGTAGTCCAGCGCAACCAGTTCTCCTATAATACTTTCTTTTGTGATTTTCATAACATATTGATTTTGTGATTATTATTTAATGATATGATTTAATGAATTAATTATGACTTTTTTCAGAGTTAATAGTATCTAATTGAAATTATAATATCAGAACTCCTGACCCCATCTTTGATAATCAGTAGGTTACCTTTCACTTATCGCAGACAATAAATGTCGTAAATTTGCAAAAAAAGATATGCAACAGATACTTCCTATATTCCCCCAAGACATAAAGATGGTTAATTATCAGGTAGGATTCAAATCAATGGATGACTTTGTCCATTATTTTGTAAATGGAATGCCTGTTTATTGCCATCAGTTAAATGACAAGAACGGTTATCGTTATGTATTAGCTACTCTTGTTAATCATAATTTTTGCAGTATCAAAGAGTTGAGCAATGCTTTAGGTGTAAACAGGAAAAATATAGAGCGTTATGCAAAGGATTTGCGTGAAAAGGGTATGTCTCACTTTTTTAATCGAAAAGAAACTCGTGGTCAATGTTACAAGTTTACTACGGAAAAGATGAATCAGGCGCAGCATCTTTTAGATCAGGGATATTCCCAATATCGAACAGCAAAAATTGTAGGTGTAAGTGAGAGTGCAATCCGTTATCATCTTAAGGCAAATAGTTTAAAAAAAAAGTAACTACTTACACTCCAGTAGCTGCTACCACACCCTGTGAACGAGATATTGCTGATTTTCTGGCTTCAGAAATGATAGGAGTGGGAGCTACTCGTATTGAGGATCGTGTATTTGCTGCCCTTGGCATACGTAAGGCAGAGATTTTTTTTGAGCCATGTGAAAGTGTTGAATATGGAGGAGTCTTATTATTGCTTCCTTTCCTTATTGCCAATGGATTGTTGAGCTACAAGAATTATTATTCAGAGAGGCTTTCGGGGTACTATGATTTTGACAATGTGATACTAACCCTTGCCTTTATGTACCTGTGCCGCATCAAAAGCATTGAACAACTCAAACACTTTAGTCCTGGTGAACTAGGAAAACTGCTGGGTCTGGACAGAATTCCAGAGGCTCGTTGTATGAGAGGAATCATTAAAGAAATAACCGTTCAGGAAAAAGCATCGCAGTGGAATGCTTACCTTTCAGAGCAATGGATAAACCAAGAAGATACGTGCATATACTATATCGACGGTCATGTACAGGTATATCATGGACATATAGCCAATCTGGGTAAGAAACACGTTAGCCGTCAGAAACTTTGTCTGCCGGGAATGGTTGAGTTCTGGGTAAATAATGCCGATGGGTTGCCTTATTTTTATGTGACTGGACAGGTGAATGAAAAGCTTCAGGAAATGCTTACCACCGAATTAGTTCCCCGGCTGCTTGAGCTAACTTATGGCAGAGTAAGCCAAAAAGATCTTGATGCAGACCATAGGCTTCCCAGGTTCACCCTTGTATTTGACAGGGAAGCATACAGTCCGGTATTTTTTAAACACTTATGGGAAAACTTCCGCATAGCAGTGATCACCTATAGAAAGAATATAAAAGATCAATGGGAAGAAGAAGAATTTAATGTACATGATATTCATACCGATGTAAAATCCACCATGGTCTTATGTGAAAAACAGGTAGAACTCAATGGCGTTGAATTACGTGAAGTACGCAGGCTTACTGATACCGGTCATCAAACCAGTGTTATTACGACCAATTATAAGATGTCAACAGCTCTTATTGCCTTATACATGTTTTCACGTTGGGCGCAGGAAAACTTTTTCAGATATATGAGGCAAGAATACGATATAGATAGAATAATACAATACGGTGTTAATGAGTTAGATAAATCCATTATGGTAGTTAATCGGGAATATAGTAATCTTACATATAGACTTGGAAAATTGAGAGAGAAAATAGCTCGGCGCCAAGCAAAGCTCTATGTGTTATTGGAAAAAAATATTTCAGATGAAATGGAACAAACCGGAAAGAATATTCAGAAACAATTACTCTTGAGCAAAGAAATAGAATTACTTGAAGCAAAAGAAAAAGATATTATATCCCAAAGAGCACAACACCCTTACAAAATCAGCATAGGAGAAATGCCCGAAAATATCAGATATAATAAGCTAAAAACAGAAAGCAAGCACTTGCAAAACATCATTAAGATCATCTGTTATAGAGCTGAAACGGCAATAGCCAACCTACTATCTTGCTATTATCGAAAAAGTTCAGATGAAATAAGGGCATTGGTAAAGAGTATTATTTTTGCAAAGGCTGACTTGTATCCGAATTATCAGACAAATACTCTTACAGTTAGATTGAATAGTCTGGCAACTCCAAGGGACAATTTAGCAGTACGAGAAATTTGTCAAACCATAAACGATTATGAAGCAATTTTTCCAGGTACAAAACTCAAGTTAATCTACAAAACCGCGACATTGTCACCTGCGTGAGATCAGGAGTTCTGTAGTTATAGAAATTGGAATGATATTAGAATTTGTCTGCTTATAACCCAAATTCTTTAGTGGATGAACAGAAATGCCATAAACCTGATTTCTGTAAAAACTTTCCTTTTGTATAAGGTTCCCTTGAAGAAGTATTTTTAAGAATACAAGAGCAGACATAAAAAAACTGCCCTTTTTGGGGGCAGTTTTTTGTGAGAGTTAATTAATGCTTATTGCAGTGTAAATCTGATAGGCATGTTAAACTGAACACGAACCGGACGTCCTCTTTGTTTTCCGGGAGTCCATTTGGGCATAGCTTTAATTACGCGTATGGCTTCTTCATCACATCCACCGCCAATTCCTCTAAGAATCCTTACGTCAGTTATTGAACCGTCGCGCTCAACTACGAACGTGATAAACACGGTTCCCTGAATACCACTTTCTCTTGCCATTTGAGGATAACGTATATTGTCATTAAGAAAACGAATACGGGCTTCATCACCTCCAGGATATTGCGGCGCATCTTCAACAACAATAAAAATCTCCTGTTCAGCAACTTCTTCTTCCTCTGCTACAGCAACTGGTGGCACGTATGCTTCGATTTCAGTTTTTTGATCCACATCAACGTCAATTATAAAATCATCCTTAATATCAACGTCGTCTTCAACAATTTTAAACTGAGTGGTTTGTGGAGGAGGAGCAACTGGTGGAGGAGGCTGATCCTGCCTTGTAATTTCAATCATTTCTTCAGGAATGTCAACCACTTCACGGGTTCCAAGATCGGTAAGAACACGATCATAAGTTTTCCATTCAAAAGCCAGTAAAACAATGGCAAGGGTAAAAATCATCCCGAGCTGGATAAATAACACCCTTTTGTTCTCAAGATCAGCTTTCGGTGTTTTCTTTGTGTTCATTATTATAATTTTTAGGCGTTTTATTTCTGTTGCTAAAAAACTGGGCTAAATTATTAACATTTTTTCAATCAGTGTTAGTTTTAGCATTATTTTTTGCCAAAACTATCAAAAAAATTCCAATCCCAATCAAACTACCAACCGAGTTTGCAATAAAATCGTAAAAATTGCCGCTACGATTAATTGCAAGAACATATTGAAGAACTTCTGTAATGGCTCCGTAAAATATACCTGCTAATAACGCAATTATCGTACCAATATAACGTAAAAAGCCTGTTCCATATTGTTTTCTGAGGCTTTGCATAAGCAAATATGTATAAACCCCAAACAAAACAAGATGAACGATCTTGTCGGGTTTAAAAAGATGATAAAAGTCAGGAATGGGAGGTATAAACCTGCCGGGTATCAAAAAAAGTATCAGTATGATAAAACTCCATACTGCAAAAGCGCCAAAATTTTTAAGCCATGCGGGCATAAAGCCAACAGCACACTTTATATATCAGCTAATCAATTTGAGCTTATTAATTGCTCATATTCAGCAGCCGACAATAAATTGCTGAGATCATCAGGGTTGTTTATTTTGACTTTTATTATCCAACCATCTCCGTAAGGATCTTTGTTTACCATCTCAGGATTATCGTTGAGACTTTCATTAAACTCAAGTACTTCGCTTGAAACGGGCATAAAAAGGTCGGAGACCGTTTTAACAGCTTCAACTGTGCCAAAAATTTCCCCAGCATCAAGTGTTTCACCAACTGTTTCTACTTCAACAAATACAATATCACCAAGCTCGCGTTGAGCGTAATCAGTAATGCCAATCCAGGCTACATCGTTTTCAACTCTGACCCATTCGTGGTCTTTTGAATACTTTAAATTGTCGGGAATTTTCATAGTGTATGATGTTTTAGTTTCTTAAATAAAGTCCAAAAATATTAAATCTTTTGATAAGACGAAAAATCAGGGATAAATTTATTGCAAAAGTGTAAATTTCAGACTTAAGCCTGCAAAGGTAGTAGAATTTGGGTATTGATTTGATATGAACGGATTTGTTGCCGAACGTTCAAAAAATGCCCTTGCAGTCAGATTCTGACTAACCATATAGTCGGCTGAGAAATTAATTGACATAATTCTCTGCCCTACTGATACCTGATCAACATCCTCGTCAATACGGCGCAGCACTGTTTTATTGTTACGCATTGAAATATCAAGTTTCAGGTTTAATTCGCTGTTCATACGTTGCCGGCTTCCACTACCACCAATATTTACTACTATGAATTTCAGATCCTTTATTCTATAGCCTAATCCCAGAACATATTCCTTGCTTTTCACTTCAGTGAGCTGATTATTTACAAAGCTCAGCGATAGATTTCTTGTATGCCTTAATTCAAAACGAGTCAGCAGACTATTGGTCCAGGTTGCATCAATATTGAAAAGCGGACTGAATTGTTCAGAAATTGTTATATTGTCAATTCGTTTTTCAACAATAAAGTTTCCGGCTGCATCTCTGTTCGACTCATTGGGATTGTATTCAATATTTGTCAGATACGAACCAACATTATATACTGAACGATACGCATGTGAAATAGTAAAAGTTCTGAAATATTTTTTCATCAATGGCATTTCTGATAGTCCATTGTATGTTATTCTCCAGTTTGGCAATGGAATGGCGGGGAAAGGATTCAGGCTGATCTTGGCTGGATCCCTACCTGAGTATGTTGAGAGGAAGGTGAACAAAAGCACTTCAGATGAAGTAGCTCCGTAACCGTCTGGAAATCCGATAGAATCAACACCTTGTGAGCGTCCATCTCTCTTGGCAAGATTTCGTGCTACTATTATCCGGTTTTCTTTAAAAGTTTCAAAAACAGGACTGGTATGGTCTTTACGATCGCCTGTAAATGCCGTATTCCACATCAGGTACGACATACTGAAATTACCTCCCTGCTGAGGTGCAAAAGATGCAAAGTTGCCATCCGCACCAGCCTTAAAATATTCCTGAAGATTAATTGCTTCGGTACGGTCTGCTGTAACCTCAATTCGTAAGAATGGCAATGGTTCAAGATTAGCCCTTCCTGATAAATGTTTTGAAATTCGCTGTATATAGGCGCTGTTAAGCAGTGTGTCAGTTGAAATCCAGTTGTTCTGAACTGCCTTAGGTCGTATATCAGTCTGATCGCCAAAAACAAATCCCCAGCCGGGTGCTTTGTCGCTCAGACGATTCCCCAATAGTGTGGGTTCAGGCATAAATCCTGGTAGAAGCGTTCCGCGATTATCGGTATAAGTGAGAGAAGCATCTTTTAAACCAATCATCAGCCTTACCGCAGTGTTGCCGGTGGCTTTCATGACTTTGCCTATTTTCTGAGCCACAGTTATAGTATCTTTGGCTTTTTCTTTTTCATCATCTTTACTGCCTTTCTTTGGTGCAGCATCACGACCGGTAATTCGTTTTGGCGGCTGATTAAGTTTTTTCAGGAAACCAAATTTATTATACAGATTACTGAATCGTAAATTTCCGTTAAATTGCAAATTCCCGTTGTTTTCAATTGTGTTTCCAAGCGATTCCTGAACACTCCGCGGCGATGCCTGCCATCTGAACATGCTGGTATAACGCCCGGTAACATTTATCCAGTCAAGGAAAGCAATTTTGTTAATAGGCAATGTGTAATTCACACTCATATTCTGGGTGTAATTGGTGAGAGTTCCCAAAGCATAAATCTCCTTCATTATTGAATCCTTTATCGAAGGATAATTAGGCATATGGCGGTCAACAGCACCAGGCGGCTCATCAATAAAGGCATTGGCAGCAGCATTGAATTCCATTCTCAATGTTTGGGTTATATCGTATTTCAGATCATAAAGCCTGCTCCAATCCCATTTTTTTACGTAATTGGTATCAATTTTTATCAAGGCATTGCTTTTGTTACGAAGCAGTCGTGCATTATATTCCCGTAACATATCGGTTCGGAAAGACAAGGAACGGGGCATTATATAAAAATTGAAATCTTTGATAAGCTTTATTTTGGTGAGGTTCGCAAAGGGCTTTATATTCTTTGGGTTTAGTGCATACATATAACCTATGCCGCCGCGATAGATAAGCTTTTTATCAAACTCAATATCAATATTGCTGCGGTTTATTTCGCTATAAGCATATGAAACGTCAAAATTTTCAATATCCCACGGATAGAAATTGGTTTTTCCGGGACCTCTTTCCTTGCGAACATTCATCAGATTGAAATTCTTTCTCTGTGTATGATCCTGGGTTCGTTTTTTGAATTCCTGTTTTTCATCACTGGTCAGATCTCTGAGTTCATCTCTGTAAAGAATATCAGGATCAAGAGGATTGTACTCAGGTGTGGAAAGCATTTCAGAATAATCAAAATGCAGGGGTATGCGAAGACCAAAATTTTCAGGGAAGAATTTTCCTAATTGTATATTTGTTGCAAAGTCAAATTGAGAAATAGCCTCTACCTGTCTTTCAGAAACTCTTCTTTCAAGAGCTCCAAAACCCGGTGTACTGTGCGAACCTGAAAACATAATGTTTCCGATATCGGCAAGCATGGTGTTAACTCTTGCAGTGGCAGCCCATCCGCTTTTGTCGTTAAAATCAGTCAATCGCAGCTCGTTAAACCAAATTTCAGCACATTTGGGCAAACCATCGTCATCATCTTCAAAGCTACGTTTTTTCGGGTTCCTTACTCCCAACATCAGCGCTTTAACCTCGCTTAAACTTGGATTCCCCATTACAGTAATACGCCATTTCCAGTCTTTATCACTTTCTTTAATATAAAATGGTGTGTTAATTGTAATGAGCGATCCCTGAGTGTTCATTGCCTCATTGCGTTTACGTTTTGCCTCTACCAGTTTTTCAAGATCAATATCAAATTCATTGTTCAAAGGCCAAATTGCCCTGTCGTTTTCTGAAGATGTGTGCCAGGGGGTAAACTCAAGAGGGATTTCAAATTCGTAGTAGTTTTGTGTAAAATCTGAACCTATGCGAATAAAAGCTGTTAGATCCCCGGTTTTAAGTTCATCTTGTTCGATGCTTTTCTCAGCATGTACAAACATTTTCAGTTTGCTGAACATTCTAAAGTCAAAATCGGTGGTTTTATAAACCCCACGTGCATCTCCGTCAGCAAGGTCGCAAATCTTTATTGACATTGACTGCTCATTTTTCTGCTGCAGGTTTATGGTTCCAAGGTTTATTTCGCGTTCAATACCGGGAGGTAAAACATAAGGTACCGGCGAACGATAACCATTGGCTTCTATGTTAACCGTACTTATCTCAAAACGGGTATCTGTCTGAACCGGCAATAAATCGCCCGGCTCGAACAATTCATTATAATATCGTCTCCACTCGCTACGTACAAGCTCAAGTGTGGCAAACCTCAGAATAACCTCCTGATCCCAGCCTTTCAGATATGTTCTTAAAAACCGGATTGAACGAAAATCCTGAATGTTTCCTATAACTTCGTCGGGGCTGCGGACAGGCACCTTGAATTGATACCATTTTACATTTCCTCTTGTACCATTTTCGAGGGGTATGTTTTGTGCATGATGAATGTCGGCAATATAATTGCTGCCTATTTGCATTTTATCCGGACGCAGTTCAATTTTATACTGGTAATACCTTTCAGCCTCATTCAGGGTGTTGTCGTTATTAATATCCTCAGTATTTGGCAGGTTAGTGGCTTGTGTAGGATATGATTCCGGCGATTGCTGAGCAACAGGAGAGTTTTTATCAGGATTGCTGAAAAATTGATAACGTCTGGAAATACTGCTGTAACGTTCGTCATCATCCAGATCTCTTCCTCTGAAATACTGGAAGTTATCACTTGAGGGGTCTTCAAATGCCTGCTGGTAAGCCTCTGAGTTCTGTCCGTAAACTTCAGCAATGGATTCAAGGTAAGTCTGAAAGAAAGATCTTTCATCGTCATCAGTAAGTCCATCATATCCCACATCCTGATAACGGCGCGAATTCGGATCGTTGTCAAATGCATTAACCAGTGCCTGGATTGTAGGAACCCTTCCCCAAATTGTAGTGTCAACATTAATGACTTCGGGTCCGGCAGGTAATCCGTTTTCAAAAGATTTTCGTCCGTCGCGTAAAAGGTCTTCAGAAATATCACCAAGGTTAAAATACAGATAACCGCCACTGTGTAACGAATCTTCTGCAAAAGGATCCATAAGCCAGAATTCGATATACTCAATATTTGTGGCTTCAAAGTCGGTATTGTCCAACGCTCTCATCATACCACCCCAACGGGTTTGAGGTTCGCGTAACGAACCGTCAGGATTAATACCATGCGATACTGAAGTGGGGCGTACATCATAGTTATAAGGCCCACGCAAAGAAGGATAAAATGCCATGTTGAAAACAGGCATATACATCGGTTGTCCGGTTGGCGGGTCAATATTTGGAAATACTTCTGTTTCGCGTACAGGTCTCACTGAATGCCTTGAAAGCTCTTCTTTGTCAATATTCCGCGGACGCAGTGTGCTGGTTTTTTCATAAAATAACGGGTCAATTATATACCATGCCAGCCTTGCACGGTTAAATCCGTATTTAAGTCCTGTTCCCGGAGCGGCTTCGGGAAACATATACGATTGTGTCTGATATTGAGGAGTACTGGCAAGAAACCAATGACCAACGGTTTTCAGATCTATGGTTGACTTACTGCCTTCAAAATCATCAATATAGGTAGTTCCGGTTTTACCCACTGCTCTTGAGTGACCCGGAATAAAATGTGCAAATTCACCATCAATAGTTATGCGCGAAGGTGCGGTTGTGCTGTAAAAAGGAAGTTTGTCAATTAATCGGGTGATGAAATCTGCATCGGTTTGATATCCAAAATCTACTCCCCAGATAGTATTGCTAATAGGGTCGTTACCATAACTAACTTTCTGGGTTAGTGGTCGTTCGTGAAGATTTAGAAATGTGCCTCCAATATAGAAGTTTTTATTGAATTCATGTTCAATACGTGTTCCAAAAAGTGTTTTGGTCTGAAGATTGAACATATTGGTGCTTTCAAGTGAAATATTAATAGGAGTGCCTGAATTAAGAATACCTTCATCAATAATACGTACTCTGCCTAAGGAATAATCAACCGTATAATGAACATTTTCAATCAGTGGTGAGCCTCCGGCAGTAACTTTTACCGAACCCTGGGGAACATTTATTGCATTTAACGATATTTCCGACCCACTTTCTGATTTATACATCCCTTCAATGATAAATTTGTTTTTATCCGGATATTGTTCTGCCCCTGTTTTGGTTAGCATATACAGAGAGTCAAAGGCATATTTATCACCAAGTTCTTTTGTCACCAGTTTGTTTCTCAAATGGCTTCCAAAAGGTTCAAGAACAGGGAAATATATTCTTCCTGTTGAAGACTGTATGGTACCTCCGTTCGATGCAGCTCCGTCAATAAAGTCAAACATACCATCAGGTGGTGGATTTAATTGCTGACCCAAACGGTCAAACCCCATTACACGAATAAGAGGAACTCCTTTTACATCTTCAGGTCCTTCAAGCAAATAACCTGTAGGAACGCTGTTTACACTACCGCTGTATAAAATATTCAGATAGAAATCCTGCCTGTTTATCCTGTATGAATTCAGGTTGTACACGTTTTTCATCATCAGATGCCACATCGGAATCCGGGTATCTATTGCAGTACTTCTGAGCAGCTTTACCATTAGGGCTTTGGGTGCAGTAATACCATCATCAGAAAATTCACCTACTTTATACACCTTGTTGTCCTGACCAACAATAGTATATTGATAAGCTACTGCCAGAACCTGATCAGGGTTTAGCTGATAGTTCAGTGAGATAAAGCCAAGTTTGCTGTTCAGGGTAAACTCGTTGCTGTTGAGTTTTCGGGCATTTTCTACTTTTTCGAAATCGCGACCTGAAACCAGCTCAAGCGGGTGAGTGTTCAGATAATTAGTAGCAGCATTGATGTCTCTCAGACTTGCTGTATCCGAAAGATGTTCGAACAAATTATTACTTCTGTTGTCAGGAGATATATAATCTGGTGATGGAGTAAGCTGGACTTTGTATGGATTATACTCGCCAAGGTCCATCAAAGCAACCAGGTTTCGGTTTTCAGTAACAGCCGGTCCCCGGTTAGTAACCCATACCTCAATTTTGGTGATATTTATATTGCTGCTGACAATTGGAAGGTTCTCAAGAGCTCTTTCATAACGATCCCTGAAATAATGTGCCAGGAAAAAATGTCGGTTGTCTTCGTAATCGAGGGCTTTGATTTCAAATTCAGTTGTTTGTGCCCCACCCTGCACTGTAATACTTTTTGTCTCGCTTTTTTGTTGAGAAAATACTGAAGTAACAGTAGTCCGCCCAAACTGTAACTGCGTTTTTAAACCAAAAAGACTCTGACTGCCTGTTATAAGCCTGCTGCTTAATGGCAAAGTAACATCTCCGGCTTCTATAAGCTTGACAATATCATCTTCCTTGCCCTCGAATTTCAGCTTAAGTTTATTCTCAAAGTCAAAAGTGGCTTCAGTATTATAGTTGGTGTTAAACTCTATTTTATCACCAATCTTAGCCATTACGTTCATTTGTATTTTCTGTTGAAAATCAAAGTTTGTGGTACGGCGTCTTCTTACGTCTATTGCAGGGTCGTCCCTGAAATTTGAAAGCACTCCAAAAATAAGCTCGGCTGAACCCTGAGGGCGGATATCAATTGTGCTGGCTCCAAAAATGCGTTCAAATAGCTGCCCTCCAATATGTATTTGCGGAATGATACCTTCATGCTGACTTTGGTCCCTTCTGCGTCCGGTTGTAGCTGATCGTTCACGCCAGTAGTTTTGCAATGAGTTTTCAAGACGGTAATCCTTATACTCTTCAAAAGTCATTGACCTTGGTGTGCGGTAATTAAAACCCCCAATTTTTTTGTAAATGACGTATTGATTAGAAGTGGGATCATAAATAACTTCTTCAGTAATATTTGGCGGATCCTTAAAATCAATTGATCCGGAAGGCTGAGTTCCGGGTAAAGGTACGTCAGGATAAGGCGTCAGCGGATAGGGTAAAGCTGATGTTGTATCAGGTTTTTCAATGGTATCAGGGGATGTAACAGGATAGCTTATGGGGCTTATATTTGTTGTTTTGCCCCACATTGTGGAAAAAAGAAAAATGATGAGCGCAGTTTTCAGCGCATATATTATAAAATGCCTCAAGTTTGTTGCTGTATTGGTAGTTTTCAAGCCCTTTATTAATGACAATTTTGGATTAAAGTACTTTCAAAGCATGTTTAATCAACTCCTCAATACTCAATCCGCTTCCTTCGTTCTTAATGATCTTATCAATTGTTTTTTCAGCAGCAGCTTTATTAAAGCCAAGCATAATTAACCCAGATAACGCTTCATCTTTTTTGGTATTGTATGACGATTCTAAAAATTCTCCTGCAATACTTGCCTTTCCCAATTTATCTTTCAAATCTATAATAATGCGCTGGGCAGTTTTACTTCCTATTCCTTTAACCGATTGAAGTAACATCCCATCACCTCTTACAATGGCTGAATGAACCTCGGCTGGAGAAAGCGAAGAAAAAATCAGCCTGGCAGTTCCTGCTCCTATACCTGAAACAGTTATCAATTGCCTGAATAAAGTTCGTTCATCCTCATTGGCAAATCCATAAAGCTGCATTGCATCTTCTTTTACCATTAAATGGGTATAAAGCTTGCAGTTAACTGGCTCGTTGTCAGTAATATCGGGCAATAAACCAAAGGTGTACAATGAAATATTAAGTAAATATCCAATTCCCATGCAGTTCAAAACAGCATAAGTTGGTTTTTTTTCAATCAATTGTCCCTCAATGAAAGAATACATGAATATTGTTTTCTGAATTTATTTATAAACGGGGTAAAGGCGGCAAAATTATAAATTTGATACAAAAGGCAATACATATGCAAGCAAATCAGATATTTACCGGGAATTAAAGTCAAAGTCATCATGTCTCTGAGGATCAGAGAAGATTATTTGGTGAAATAAAAAATAAAAAAACATTGAATTTAATTTTTCATGAATTAAAAATGCTTTAATTTAGTGGCTTTATTTTCTAATAGTATTTCATTTTTTTAATACCAAAAATTTTAACCATGACGACGAAAACAGCATTGCAAAAAGAAGCTATGGCCTACCATTCAGAGGGGAGGCCCGGAAAAATTGAAGTTATCCCAACAAAACCTTATTACACCCAACGTGATTTATCTCTGGCTTATACGCCGGGTGTTGCTACCCCTTGTCTTGAAATAGAAAAAAATCTTGATGATGTTTATAAATATACTGCGAAAGGTAATCTTGTGGCAGTTATTTCAAATGGGACAGCAGTTCTTGGACTTGGCGATATTGGTGCAATGGCAGGTAAACCTGTAATGGAGGGAAAAGGATTGCTATTTAAAGTATTTGCCGATGTGGATGTATTTGATATTGAAATAGATATTAAAGACCCACAAAAGCTTATTGACACCATCATTGCCATTGCCCCAACCTTTGGTGGTATAAACCTTGAAGATATTAAAGCCCCTGAATGTTTTGAAATTGAGACCAAGGTTCAGGAAGCTCTTGATATTCCTGTAATGCACGACGACCAGCATGGCACTGCCATTATTACCTCTGCCGGATTACTTAACGCCTTGCTTATCAATGGAAAAAAGATAGAGGATGTAAAGATAGTTGTCAGTGGTGCCGGTGCTTCAGCCATTTCTTGTACTAAACTGTATATAGCTATGGGAGCAAAGCCCGAAAACATTATTATGCTCGACAGTAAAGGGGTTTTACATAAAGGGAGAACAGATTTGAATCCTGTAAAACAGCAATTTGTGGTTGATACCAAATGTCGCACACTTGAAGAAGCTCTTGATGGCGCTGATATGTTCCTTGGGCTATCCGTTGCAGGCGCATTAAAGAAAGAATGGCTTCATAAAATGAATCCAAATCCTATAATTTTCTCACTGGCTAATCCTGTTCCTGAAATTATGCCTGAAGATGCCTGGTCAGTGCGGGATGACCTGATCATGGCTACCGGGCGTTCTGATTATCCTAATCAGATAAATAATGTGCTTGGATTTCCTTTTATATTCCGTGGTGCTATGGACGTGCGTTCTACCAAGATCAATGATGAAATGAAACTTGCTGCTGCTTATGCATTGGCAGAATTAGCCAAACTGCCTGTACCCGATGAAGTTAATCTGGCATATAAAACCAGTAATCTGAGGTTTGGCCGTGATTATATTATTCCAAAACCAATGGATGCAAGACTTATTGAATATGTAGCCCCGGCGGTTGCAAAAGCAGCTATGGACAGCGGAGTTGCCCGTAAGCCAATTACCAATTGGGATGCATATAAGGATGAGTTACGCAGAAGGATGGGCCTTGGCGATCCGATAAAACGATATATAAGAGGCAAAGCCAAGGCTGATCCCAAGAGAGTTGTATTTGCCGAAGCTGAAAATTACAAAATACTTAAAGCTGCTGAACTTGTTAAAGATGAAGGAATGGCAATCCCTATCCTTTTGGGAAATAAGGAAACGATTACAAATTTGATAAAACAATATGAACTTGAGCTTGAAAATGTAGAGATCATTGATCCCAAATCATCAGAAGAAGATAAACGCAGATTGGAATTTGCTGAATTATTGTATGATAAACGCAAACGCCGTGGAGTTACCATGACTTCAGCAAATGACATGATGATGCATCGTAACTATTTCGGACCTATGCTGGTTGAAACCGGCTATGCTGATGCTGTTATTTCGGGTCTTACACGTAATTATCCCGATACTATTAAACCGGCACTTCAGATTATTGGTAAACGTGAGGATACCCGTGTGATATCAGGAATGTATATGATACTAACAAAAAAAGGTCCTTTCTTTTTTGCTGATACAACTGTAAATATGAACCCCGATGAAGATACCCTGGTTGAAATTACACTGCAGGCAGCCGAAAAGGTTAAAGAATTCAATATTACACCCCGTATTGCCCTGCTCAGCTATTCAAATTTTGGTTCAAATGAAGGAAGAATACCAATGTTGGTAAGAAATACCGTGGCAAAGCTTCATAAAAACTATCCTGATCTGATCGTTGATGGTGACATTCAGGGGAATTTTGCTTTGAATAATGAAATGCTGAAAGAAAACTTCCCGTTCAGCAAACTTGTTGACGGACCGGCAAATACATTGATCTTCCCATATCTTACTGCCGGAAACGTTGCTTACAAACTGATTCAGGAAATGGCAGGCTTTGAAGCAATAGGTCCTATCTTGATGGGGCTTAACAAGTCAGTACATATTTTACAATTGGGAAGCTCGGTTTCTGAAATAGTAAATATGGTTGCTATTGCCGTGATTGATGCGCAGAAGAAATAACAAGTCCTGTTTTTAAAGTTTTGGAGCGGTTATCATTCAAAAAAGAGGATAACCGCTTATTTTTTTCTAACATCTGTACATATGTACATATTTTACTATTTTTGCGTTTTGATTATAAACTAAATAATTTAATCATGAGAAAAATTACAGTAATAGGTGCCGGAAATGTTGGCGCAACCTGTGCCAATATGATAGCACAAAAAGATCTTTGTCGTGAGGTTGTACTTCTCGATATAAAAGAAGGAGTTGCTGAAGGTAAAGCCCTTGATATATGGCAGACTTCTTCAATTAATCATTTCAATACCCGTGTTACTGGAGTTACCAATGATTATCTTAGAACCAAAGGTTCGGGTATTGTTGTAATAACATCAGGCATGCCACGTAAACCAGGTATGAGCCGCGACGATCTGATTAAAATGAATGCTTCGATTGTTATTAATGCAGTCGAAAAAGTAATTCGTTATTCACCCGAAGCTATTATAATTGTGGTTACTAACCCACTCGACGTGATGACTTACGCTGCCTACAAAACCGCCCGCAAAGACAGCAGAAAGGTTTTTGGAATGGCAGGTATTCTGGATACAGGGCGATATAAAGCTTTTATTGCTGATGCCTTGCATGTTTCACCCAAAGATATACACTCAATGCTGCTTGGTGGTCATGGTGATGCAATGGTTCCGTTGCCACGTTATACAAGTATTTCAGGAATTCCTGTTACCGAATTATTGAACAAGGAAGAGATTGATAAAATCGTGGAAAGAACACGTAAAGGTGGCGGTGAATTGGTTAACCTGATGGGAACATCTGCCTGGTATGCTCCCGGAGCTGCTGCAGCACAAATGGTTGAAACTATTGTTGACGATCAGCATAGGATTTTCCCTGTTTCGGCACTTTTAAAAGGCGAATACGGAATGAAAGATGTTTATATCGGTGTTCCCGTTGTTCTGGGTGCCGGAGGAATTGAAGAAATTATTGAGTTGAAACTCAATAAGGAAGAAATGAAGTTGTTGCAAAATTCAGCTAACGAGGTTAAAGCAACAATGAACCTGCTTGATGAAATGGATCTGATAGCTGACTGATCCTAAACATTTGAATTTAAGAAAATCTTCTCTGTTTTTTTATTAAGACTACTTATGTTGAAGACCTTGCACAACATAAGTAGTCTTTTGTTTTTTATTCCACAAACTGCTTTGAATAATATTTTGCCGTAAGCTTTTCGCCGGTAGCTTTTTCAATCATCTCATTCCAGTACCAGCGGCTGCCGGGCATAAAAACCTTTTCTTTAAGGTACTGACCTATCTGAGGATTGTTTACAAAGCTTTGATTCTTAAAATCCTGTGAACCAATTACATTGGCAGTTATATAATAAAATAATTGTGAAGCAAGGAGCTCGCCAAGATGATAGTTGTGATAATAACATGGATAAGAAGCAATATGAATTTTTGTAGCCCAGTCAGGTTCATTACGACCTTCGGGTTTGCGCAGTAGCTGATATGTTTCTGCAAGGTTCCACCAAAGCGCATTTAAATCCTGTTCAGGATTTTCGTAAAAAGATTTCTCAAACCGGTACATTACCTGCGACCAGCGGCTGAATACCAATTGTTCCAATCTGAGATTGTTGAAACTTTCTTCGGCTATTTTCTCAATTTCATTATCTGAAATAATACCCATATCGCGCATCCATAACGGGTTGCTTGCAAACCGGCCAAAGATCATAGCAATCGCTTCAGTTGTAAAAGTATGCGCTGGTTCTCTTAACACAAAAGGAAGCGACGGGTCTAAATACTTATCATAAACAGCATGTCCAAATTCATGCAAACATGTGTTCATCCAGTTGTAGTTAGGTCGGATATTACATAAAACCCTCACATCACCTTCGCCATCAATATGGGTGCAAAAAGCATGTTGATTCTTTCCGGGTTTCTCATACATGTCGCTGTTAGCAAGCATATCATCAATATCCAGTCCTATTCCATGATAAAAATCACGGGTCAGTTTCTCAATATTCTGGTTCGAATAATATTTATCAAGATCTACTTCATAGATCAATGGTGCTTCCTGAAAGAAGCGATTCTGATAATGCCACGGCATCAAATCCTCTTTGGCAATTTTATAGCGCTTTGAAAGATGCTCATCAATATCATTTTTTAATGCAGCAAAGGCATCGCGGGTTAGTGAATCAAGTTCATTAAAGAGACGATTGATATCTTCCGGCTCCTGATCGCTTAATTTCAGGCTCATCTCATGATAGTTGCCAAATCCTAATTCTTTAGCGATTTCATTTCTGAGACGTGCCAGTTTTTTAACATCCTCGCTAACTATCGGACCAATTTTTTTATGAGCCAGCCAGGCTTCCTTCAAAAGTGAAGAATTAGTTGATGTTTTTAGAATATTTTCAACTTCATTGTCAGGGATCAGCTTTCCACCTACCTCAGCACGAAAGTTTGAATATTTCTGTTCAATTTCAGTTTCAAGTTTTATTTTTTCCTTCAATTTACTGATATCTGCCTGATTATATAAGTAACTGTTATATAGTGCATTCAGTTGGCGTATCAACAATTTGTCCTGCACTGCATCAGAGTCTTTGATTTCTTTCAGAACAGCAAAATCATCTTTGCTGGCATGTAATTCAGTGAGTTTAAGTTGTGATTCCTCAGCATGGCTCCAGTCTTCAGCCTTTCCTGAAATTGAAGCATTCCAGTAGGCCAGATTGGTTTCTTTGTACAGGGGTTTAGCCCGTAATTCATAGTCTGTAATAAAATTCCTGAGTTTAGTTTCCATCTTTTCTGTTTCTGATTGACAAGAAGTTAGTAATACTGTAATTAAAAATACAATAGTTGTTAACGTGTAAGTTGTTTTCATATCTGTGTAATTTTAATGATCAGGTGAAAACAGATCAGGATTTTTAACAACCCTGTTCTATTGGTTTTTAACATTGGCAAAAATATGGCAATAAAATATTTTTTCACACAAAAAATATAAGATGATTTTACAGCATTTCCCAGCTTGTGCCTTCCTTGCTGTCTTTCAAGCCTATTCCGATTTTTTTGAGTTCATCCCTTATAAGGTCTGAAGTTTTAAAATCTTTGTTTTCACGAGCCTGTTGACGTAAGGTTATAATGGTACGAACCAGATTGTCAACTATATCATCTTTTCCGGTTTCTTCAGGTAAAAGACCAAGGATATCAGTTATAAATTCATTGAAGGTAAGGGTAAGAAGCTCCAGATCGTTGGCTGTTAAACTTTCGTGTCCATCATGAACTGAATTTATAATTCTCACACCTTCAAAAAGCTGAGCAATTACCACAGGGCTGTTAAAATCATCGTTCATAGCATCATAGCACGACTGGCGCAGCATTTTGACATCCGAATCCGATGTTTTTCCCGGTTTTAGGCTTTTCAGAGTTTGTACGGAAGCAAATAATCGTTTCAAACCTTTTTCGGCTGCCTGAAGAGCTTCATTAGAGAAGTCTAGTGTACTACGATAATGCGCCTGCAGAATAAAAAACCTGATAGCCATGGGGCTGTAGGCTTTTTCAAGAAGGGGATGAGAGCCGTTGAAGAATTCATTCAGAGTGATGAAGTTATTCAATGATTTCCCCATCTTTTGCCCGTTTATGGTAATCATATTATTGTGAAGCCAGTATCGGACACTTTCATGGCCAAGTGCAGCATTCGACTGTGCTATTTCAGCTTCATGATGAGGGAACAGCAGGTCCATACCACCACCATGAATGTCAAATGTTTCACCCAGATATTTGGTCCCCATGGCAGAACATTCCATATGCCATCCCGGAAAGCCATCGCTCCATGGTGAGGGCCAGCGCATTATATGTTCAGGTTCTGCTTTTTTCCAAAGCGCAAAGTCAAAAGGATTTTGTTTTTCATCCTGTCCTTCAAGCACACGGGTATTTGAAAGCAGATCTTCCAGAACACGACCTGAAAGTTTCCCGTAATTATATGATTTATTGTATTTTTCAATGTCAAAATAAATTGAACCATTGGTTTCATATGCAAAACCGGCATCAATTATCTTTTTGATCATCTCAATCTGCTCAATAATATGTCCTGAAGCTCTTGGCTCAATTGAAGGACGAAGTACATTTAGCTGATCCATGTTTTTATGATAACTGTCAGTAAAATACTGCACCACTTCCATAGGCTCAAGCTGCTCAAGACGTGCCTTTTTGGCTATTTTGTCTTCGCCTTCGTCGGCATCATTTTCAAGATGACCTACATCAGTAATATTACGCACGTACCTGACTTTAAATCCGATATGTCTGAAATACCTGAATATCATATCGAAAGTAATAGCAGGACGGGCATGACCAAGATGTGCATCGCCGTAAACAGTTGGCCCGCATACATACATTCCCACAAATGGCGGGTGCAGCGGCTCGAAAATCTCTTTCTTTCGGCTAAGGGTATTGAATAATGTTACCTGATGTTGCATTTTATGCTGTTATATACTTTATAAACTATTGCCAGAGCTGATCAGTTTCTTTGTAAATAGCTGAGTTTGAAATATCTGGTATGAAGTTATACGTTATCTGATTCTAATGAGTTTTAAAAAAATTAAATCTGAAATTAAAAAGCTATTTCTGAAAAACAGATGTAAGCCGGTTTAATTTTTACAAAAATAGTCTTAATTTTCTCAGAGTCAGCATTTGAGGCTTAGATACCTAATTTTGATTCACATTGAGCAACTGCATTATTTCGTCAAGTTTTGGCGAAAGAATAATTTCTGTTCTGCGGTTAAGAGCTCTTCCTTCGGGAGTATCGTTTGATGCTTTTGGAAAAAACTCCCCTTTTCCTGAAGCTGTAACCCGTGTTGGAGTTATCTTATAATCCTCGGTTAATATTCTTACAATGGATGTTGCCCTTACTACGCTTAAATCCCAGTTGTCCTTGAATACAGCAGTTTTAATAGGAATATTATCAGTGTGTCCTTCCACCAGAATTTCAATATCAGGATTATTGTTAAGTACATCGGCAAGAAGCTGAATAGCTTCCTTTCCTTTGGCTTCTACCAAGGCACTGCCCGATTTAAACAGCAGACGGTCTGACATTGACACATAAACCTTTCCATTTTTTATTTCTACTGAAAGATCGTCGGCATTAAACCCAAGCAAGGCATTACGCAAAACGGAATTTAATCTCTTAGTGATAGAATCCTGGCGTGCAATAACCTGCTGCAATTCTCTTAATGTACGTTCTCTTTCAAGAAGAAGTTTTTCTTTATTTTCCAGTTCTTCTGATTTCATCTGCAAAGTACGGCTGAACTGATCAGCTTGCGAAAGACTTTCATCGCTAAGGTTCTTATACCTCAATTGCAGGTCGCTGTAATCTTTATTCAAATCATTAAGATTTCGGTTCAGATTGTTTTTTTCCTGATTAAGGGTTTGAATGTCCAGTTTTAGCGACTCGTTTTCTTTTACTTTTTGTGAAAGATCAGTGCAAAGTTCATCGCGTTCGGTAATTAAAGCCTTCATTCTTTTTCCTCCCCGTTGTTTCAAAGGAACAGGGTCACCGCATTTATAGATTGGTGCGCAGGAACTAACTATGGCTGCCAAAGCCAGTAAAACCAGGAAATTGTGGATTCGCTTCATAATTAATAGCTTTATTGATGTTTAATTTTTGATAAAGATCATTGACGTTTGAAAGACTTACAAACTTGTTTTTGAGTTAATTATTATTTATCCGATCCGGCACATTATTGTGCTCACAACCAGATAAAATAATATTTTGCAAAATTATTAACTTTTTAAAACCTTTGATACTGCTAACGGTAATTGATACAGGGCACTCAAAATTTATTAAAGAGTTTGGACTACTTTGTAAATACAATTCGTATAACCTGAACAGTGTATGGTTTTTAAAAAATAGCTTAATCGTTAAAAATCATTATTTTTGCAAACTCAAAATTTTAAACAAAACCTGTAAAATTTATTAACATAATCATACCTTCGATCACAGAAATTTCAACTTGTTTTTATTTGCGTTGGATAATCATGAGGCTGAGGGTGATAATTGATTTATAATGATTTAAGTGTGTTTTAAGATTGAACAGGAGAAAAGTATTTTATAATAACAGGTTCGAAAAAGAGTTTAAAGGGTATGGAAGAAATTAAAAAGCAGGGTTTACTTATCTTGATAGGGGGAGCTGAAGACAAAAGAGATGACAGGATAGTGCTTAAGAGTATGCTGGAAAGAACCAATGCAAAAAACATAATTATCATACCAACGGCATCCTATTATTCCCGCGAAGTTTATGAGTCCTATATTAGTGCTTTCAGCAGTCTTGGTGTTGAAAACATTGAAACATTTGATATCCGTTACGAAGATGAGGCTGATAATGAAGAATATCATCAGAAACTGAATAATGCTGACCTGGTTTATTTTACCGGTGGCGATCAGACAAAACTTATCAGGACTTTATATAATTCTGAGCTATTAAAGAAAATCAAAAAAGAATTTCAATCAGGGGACCTGCACATAGCCGGCACAAGCGCCGGTGCTGCTGCTGCCGGACATATAACCATTTATGATGGCGATTATCAGGGCTTTAACAAAAATGCTGTTACATCCACACCCGCTTTTGGATTTATTGATAATCTGATCATTGATACTCATTTTCTTGCCCGCGAACGAATTCCGCGTATGGTGCAATCGCTTGTTGCGGGTACTTGTAAACAAGGGATTGGTATTGATGAGGATACTGCTGTTATAATTTATCCTGATATGAATTTTGAGGTTTTTGGTTCGGGCATGGTGTCCATATTTAATGCTGAGAACATTAAAGAATCAAACTATCATCAGATTTCTGACAGAGATGTTTATACAGTTAATGGTATTCAGCTCGGCTTTTTGGCTCCCGGAACATTGTTCAGCCTCAAACGGTGGTCGGTTCTGAAAACAGTAGCTGAAAAGAATCAGAAATTATTTTCATTTAACATATTTCCGAATTATTAATTAAAATCGTTAACCTATGAGACAGAGTGATTTTTTGATCCGCAATATTCAGACATATTCGGGTCCAAGCTTTTATCTTGACAAGCCAGCGGTTGTTTTTAATCTTGCTCTTAATCCTGACGGTCCTGATGTGGATTTTTACAAAGAAAAAGTACTGGAAGTATTTCCCTCGCTTGAAGAAAACTATCCTTCAAGAGTAGCTAACGTCTTTGCTGAAGTACTGCTTAAGGTTGTAAGAATGGATCTTGATTTGTTTGTGAACAGCTACTCAGTTATGCCTGATGGCGATGAATGGATAATCGCCGTTGCCTATCTTGATTCAAAGCTTACTGAAGACTGTATTTACATGGTAAGTGACTGGTTTAATGCAATTAACGATAACGATGACTCCTTTGATTTCCATGATGAATTTACTGCTCTGCAAAACAAGTTTGATAAAACCCTGTTTGGCGGGCCTACAATTTATTCGCTTATCGAGGGTGGTGTGAAACGTGGTATTCCGGTTCATTATTTATATGAAGAAAACCAGTTTCAGTGGGGTTATGGCAAAAAGCAAAGAAGAGGACGCTCAACGGTCTTCCATACTGATGGAATTAAAGACACTGAGTTTACCTCGTATAAGGATATGGTTGGTGATTTTCTTGAGCTTTGTGGATTTCCGACCCCAAAGGGAAAGAATTGCTTTACCGAGGATGAGATATTAGAAGAAGCTGAAAAAATTGGCTGGCCTGTGGTAATTAAACCTGTTGCCGGGCATAAAGGTCAGGGCGTTACCACTGGTATTGAATCAGTTCCTGAAGCTAAAAAAGCATTTAACAATATTGTAAAAGCAGCTCAGGAAGCCGGTGCAGCTTTTGAAGGAGCACTGGTTCAGCAGCAGATTTATGGCTACGATCACAGAATACTGACTATTGGCGGAAAATTTGTTGCCTGCTTAAAACGTGAGCCTGCTTTTGTCATTGGTAATGGTAAGAACACAATAAAAGAACTGATTGATAAGGATAACGAACTTGAAATAAGAGCTGATACAGCCCGTTCGCCGCTTGCAAAGATCAAACTCGATGAAGATATGCTGGATTTCCTGCATTTACGCGGACTAACTCCTGACGATATTCCTCAGGATGGCGAAAAGGTAGTATTGCGCCGTGTAGCAAATATTTCAGCAGGTGGCGTATCGTTCAATGTTACAGCCGATATGCATCCAAAGAATATTGAAATGGCTGAGAATATTGCCAAATTCCTGTGTGTTACTGCTATCGGAATTGACGTGCTTGCACAGGATATCAGCAAACCATGGGATGAAGGTAATTTCGGGATTATTGAGATAAATGCCGGTCCCGGAGTTTTCATGCATCTTGCACCTGCCTTTGGTGGTTCTATTGATGTGCCTGGCGCTATTATGGAGAATTTTTATGGAAAAGATCCGCTGAAATCAAGAATCCCGATAATTACAGGTAATTATCTCACCACACCTCTTATTGACAATATTCATAATGCATTGAAAGAGATAAAGCCGGATATTGAATTTGGAAGTGTTAAAACCAATGGCGTTTATTTCAATGGCAGATTTTTCACTAATAATTATCATGACGAAAACTGTAAGATCCTTTTCAGGAACCCAAAACTCGACATTGCGGTAATTGACCACGACAGTGAAAGCATCTATGATTACGGAATTTATCATTTAAATCACGATGTCGCCATTCTCGACAGACCCAATGAGGCTGAACGTATTCTTGAGCGTGACTTGTTTCCCGATGGAATTCTGATCGAAATCCTGAATAATGAAAATCAAACTGATGAAAACGCTGAAACAGCAGCTCCTTTGATTATGACAGTAAAAAAAGCCGGCGAGCAGATACAAAGCACAGAGATTTTGGATGAAAAAGAAATTGATGACGCAATCATGAATGCGCTGAAGCCATTTTTAAAGGAAATTCTGGAGAAATACGAATAATTATCTATATTCATGAAGCCGGAGGAGTCATTTATTGTGCTGTAATGGTTATTGGTTTTAATTATTACTGATATCCGTATTCATAGGAAATTGATGACTCCGCCGGCTATTGGTTTTTATTTACTTTTCAATTAAACATTTAAAATAAAGATGATGATTCTCATAAAAAATGCAGAGGTTTACACACCTGACTATATTGGCAAAAGAGATGTTTTGCTGGCCGGAAAGAAAATTGTAGCCATCGAAAAAGAAATTGAAATGCCGGCATCAGTGAAATGTGAGATAATTGATGCTACCGGACTTAAATTAACTCCCGGCTTTATTGATGCGCATGTGCACATAGCAGGAGCCGGCGGCGAAGGTGGCCCCGCAACCCGGACACCTGAACTTCAGCTCAGCATGCTGATAAAAGCCGGAGTTACCACAGTTATAGGTTGTCTTGGCACTGATGGTATGACCCGTAGTGTGGAAAGTGTGCTTATGAAAGCCAAAAGTCTTAGGGATGAAGGTGTTTCAGCATGGATCTATACCGGTTCATATCAGGTTCCTACCCCAACAATTACCGGCGAAGTTGGTAAAGATATAGCTATGATTGACGAAGTTATTGGTGTTGGTGAAGTAGCTATTTCCGATCATCGTTCATCATGCCCTACTACCGACGAGCTTATCAGAATTACTGAACATGCAAGGGTTGGCGGAATGCTTGGAGGCAAAGCCGGTATCATTAATATGCATATGGGAGATGCTCAGAATCCTTTTCAGCCTATTCATGATGCTGTTGCAAAAAGCGAATTGAATTATAAACAATTCTATCCAACACATTGTAACAGAAATGATTATATTTTTGAGGATGCCAAAGAATATGGTAAAAAAGGCTGGGTTGATATTACTACGAGTTCATACCCTTATTTCCCGCAATATGAGATAAAACCATCAAAGGCTTTAAAATTGCTGATGGATGCAGGAGTTCCCGTTGAGCATATTACTTTCACATCCGATGCATGCGGTTCATTACCCGATTTTGATCCGGTTACCGGTGAATTGCGTCAACTGGAAATGGGACTTCCGGATGCGAATCTCAGAGAGATAGTTGATGCGGTTAAGGAAGAGCAAATACCCTTTGAAATAGCACTGAAGGTAATTACATCAAATCCGGCAACAGCTCTGAAACTAAAACAAAAAGGAAATATTGAAGTAGGAAAGGATGCAGACGTTCTTTTGTTTGATGCTGATTTAAGGCTTCATACAATGATTGCTATGGGACAATTTATGATGAAAGAATTCAAAATGGTTCGTAAAGGATCATATGAGAATTAAGAAATGATCATGAATTAAAATCCTTGTCAGAACCATATAAAGTTCAGTAACTGTTAATAAAGATCTGCCCCCAAATGTAAATCCTATCGCTAATAAGGATAGATTTGCATGTTTTCTTCCGTTTATTTCTGATATTAATATAATGGAGTTATATAGCTTTATTAATTACGCAGTTGCACCAGGTCCGGTGTCAGTTGAAGATATTAATGTATTGTACGGCGCTAATTATTTTAGTGGAGGCCCGGTCATAAGATTCCGGATAAATCTGGGAGAGTACGATGAAGTCTTTACAAACAGGATACCGGGTTTTTTTGAAAGTCTGAAAGAACACATTCCTACACTTTATAATCATCATTGCTCGGTAGGCAGGGCGGGTGGTTTTTTTGAACGCATGAAAGAAGGCACACTTCTGGGACATGTAATGGAGCATATAGCTATTGAGCTTCAAAATATGGCCGGAATGAATGTGGGTTTTGGAAAAACACGCGGCGCCAAACAAAAAGGAGTGTATAACATAGTATTCCGCTATTTCGACGAAATTGCCGGGATTTATGCAGGAAAAGCTGCTCTTAACCTCATCAATACAATACTTCTTTCAAAACCTTTTGGAGTAGCTGAGGTAGTAAGGAATCTGGTTATCATTCGCGAAAAACGATTACTTGGTCCGAGCACTCAGGCTATTGTTGATGAAGCTGTCAGACGTAATATTCCGGTTATTCGCCTTGATAAATATAATCAGGTGCAATTGGGTACCGGATGCTATAAAAAAATAATCAGGGCAACTATTACTGAAGACACCAGCGTTCTTGCAGTTGAAACTACTGACGATAAATATCTCACAAATGTTATTCTCGATGAGGCGGGTATTCCGGTTCCATTGCAGATAATTACAAAAGACCTGGAGGATATTTTAAATTTTCATATTTCCCTGAACCGCCAGATAGCGTTGAAACCTTCTCAGGGCTACAGAGGAAAAAGAGTCAGCATAGGTCTTGATACAAAGGAAAATATTGAAAAAGCTTTCAACTGGGTAAAAGAATTTGACGAGGAAGTTATTGCTCAGGAGGATGTTCCCGGAGGCACATTTCGTCTTTTGGTTGTTGATTTTCAGATGGTTGCTGCCGTGCAACTGACTCCACCCAATATAACTGGCAATGGAAAGGATACTATTACAGAACTAATTGAAAAACTTAATAGTGAACCGGAGCGTGAGTTTGGAGACAAGGGCATATTGTCAAAAGTTGACACAGATGAAGAAACATTGAAGATAATTGAGTTCAGAGGTTATGATCTGGATTCCGTACTGCCTGAAGGGGAGATTATTTTCCTGAAAAACTCCGGGAACATGAGTCTTGGAGCTTCTGCAACTGATGTAACTGATGAAGTGCATCCCTATAATAAGTTCCTGGCGTGTCGTGCTGCAAAAATATTAAACCTCAACGTTGCCGGTGTTGACATCATTTCAGAGAATATTTCATTGCCTTTATATGAAAATTCCGGGAAAGTGATAGAAGTAAATGCAGCGCCTGATTTCAGAATGCATTTTAGCCCTACTTTTGGTGTGAGGCGTTATGTTCAGAGAGATTTTGTAACAATGCTTTTCCCCGCCGGTTCTCAAAGTAATATACCGCTGTATTCTATAACCGGATCAGCCGGTAAAGCCCTGTGTGCTTCAATAATTAATTTGTGCCTAAGCAGTTGCGGGAAGAAGACCGGACTAATAAGCCGGAATGGACTGTATATTAATGATTTCTGTTTAATTCAGGGAGATGCCACCGAATCAAAGAATACGGCGGTTGCATTAAAGGATCCAACCATCGAAAGCCTTGTAATTGAAACACCTGTGGAATCAATTTTATCTGCCGGCCTGGGATATGAGTATGCTCAGTTTGGGATTATTCTTAATATTTTGGATCTGAAACAGGAATACTATACCTATGATCATATCAGGGATATTGAAGATATTGCCTATGCCAAAATGGTTGTTGCCGAGCAGGTTTATGATAATGGTCATGCGATTCTTAATGCAGATGAAAAGCTGATTATGGATTTGCGCGATCGGGTCTGGTCGAATATAGCTCTGTTTAGTAAGAACGCCAGTAATGCCGGTTTTGTAAAGCATATTTCAAATAACGGAACGGGTATTTTATTTGAAAATGGTTTGATAACCATATACGATAAAGGACAGGAAGCAGTTGTTTTGTCAGCCGAAAAGATCCCGGTACTTCTTTCTGCTGAAAACCATGTTGTTGATGCGGTTTTGGCTGCTGTGATGGCTTTACACCTTTCCGATGTGTCAATTGATATAATAAGGAATGTTCTTGCTTCGCAGGATTTTCGGGTTTAGTGCGGCACGTTTGGATTTTTAATCACCTTTCCTTAAAAAATTGCAATAGCAGATTTGCAAACTGCTCCACTGTTCATTGCCGTGAAAAACAATACGTTATAATAATCACCAAACTACGTTCTGGTCACGCTTTTGTTGGCTATACCATTTTACGCATAGTTGTGTTATTTCACCACAAACTTTCCTGCAGTATATTCAGCACCCCTTTTTGTAACTTTGAAAATATAAATTCCCGGTACGTAATCTTCATTTCTTAACACAATACTTGATTTGCCCGGGTGTATTGTTCTTATTTTAACACCATCAAGGGTGAAGATTTCTATCAATATATCATTATTGAATTCACCGTGAATTTTCATAATTGACGAACTAGCAACAGGGTTTGGTATTATTTCAACTCCAAATCTGTTAGTTTCTATCTCTCCAATTCCTACAGTATTATAAAAGCAGTCTTCATATTCCGGATTTGAATATATCAATGCATCATTCTCAAAAAAGCATAAGAGATCATACTTTGCGCCAGTAAACTCAAATGTTCCGCCTGACAAGATCCCACATAAGCTACCAATTCCTTCTATCCACTGCTCCTCCCATTGTTCCCCAGACCCTCCACCGAATCCTTCAGGATGCACCCTCATTCTTTTCAGGATTTCGTTGTTAATCAATACATAGTCAATTTCTTCTACCACTAAAGTATTAGTCATAAGAAAGATGCCATCACTAACAACACCAATCGTTATGCTATCACCGACTTCAGCTCCAAAATCAAACAGGAGTTTCTCCATATCATTTTTGTCTCTGTAATAAACCCTTTTTAATGTGTCTTCCCTAATGTAGCCTATAACAGCATAATCAGTCTGATACTCATCTTTTGATTCTAAAACTTTCTTATAGATCTTATCATCAATTAATGTGTCGGCCGAAAACTTTATATAAGTAGTGATCATTACGTGAGGTGGAGGTCCGGCCTTAGAATTTTGAAATAGATTACTCCAGAGTTTATTATCGTCAACAAGAGTTTTCGATACTTGTCCGTAAGTAATAATACTTACTGTCATTGCTAAAATAATTGCACAAATCTTTTTCATAGGTGTTTTTTTATGATTATACTTAACGTCTTGTTTACGAGCCAAATATACAACATTTTTAAATTGAGCCAAACGCCTGTTATGGCTTAGTGCTTCTTTATTATTCTTATTGTTTTTGCGTTCAATCTGTTTTTAATATTTAAAAAATAGATTCCGGCTTTCAATTCTGTTAAGTCAATTATTTGATTGCCATCATTGACCTGCGTTCGTTTAACCGTCTGTCCTAAGCTATTCAATAGAGTTAATTCATATTGTTGTAACCCAAAGTTTTCAATGTGAATTCTGTCCGTAAATGGATTGGGATAAATTTTGAAGTCAGAAAGCTCACACTGGTCAACACTTAGAACAATGTTTACATAGCAGCTTGGGTAATTTTGGTGTTGCCAAACTAGTTGATTATTCGAAAATGAGCAAATAAGCATTATTGAATCTGACATTTCATTGCTAGACTTTATAGGAAATTTTGGGAAGAGGGGGCCGTGAATACTTCCTATTCCTTCTATCCATATTTCGTTCAGTTCATCAAAGGCTTGTATTGTTGGTTCAGCAAATTTTAGTCGTCTGTAATAGTCTCCGCTTATTTGAACGCTGTCAACATTAACCACTTGAAGCCATTCAGGAAACATTCCATATATGTCAAACAGAACGCTGTCGCCAACATTCAAAGAGAAGTTATATAAGGTATCAAGCTGGTTTAATGTGTCAAGATAGAATACTTTGTTATTTTCTTCTCTAAGTAAACCACAATATAAAAGATTACTTTGAAACAATGAGTCACTCGTTGAATAGAGCTTAAACCATTGGTTGCTATTTATTAACGTGTCGCCTTGAAAGCCGTAAACTGTTGTCGTTGTCGCCACAAAGCTTGGATTTTGTTGGTTTGCAGCAGGATATGTTCTTGCAACATTCCATTTTGAATCTAAGTTGTTAAAATGATTAATTACTTGACCCAAAAGAATTGAGGGAAGTAATAGAATTGAAAGTAAAATTGTTGTTTTCATTTCTCTGTGTTTTTGGTGTCTGTTTTTTAGCATTAGCAATAATGTCTTATTTACGACCCAAATATACAACATTTTTAAGCAAAAAGCATAATATGAGCATGGTGTTTTTACTTTTATTCTAATATAATAATCAAATTTCCTAATTATCAGTAGAATGGGAAGTAGCTGTAATCTTTTATTTAAACCAGCGAATGTTAGTAAACCTCTGAAGTAGAGTATATCATAACAGTAGTCTGCTTATGCGGTTAATTGATCAAAGGTGTTGAAGATTTCAAAAAAAGGTAGATTTGAAATCAGGATTAAAACTATGTTTTTGATGAAGTCGCCAATAATGCTTGGGAAAAAACAGCTTTTTGCCATCCTGTGCTGCAGATAGCAAAAACAACTTGTAAAAGTGCAGGTATAGCTTATATCTTGTTTAATTCTTCCAGTAATGCTTTCCTTTTAGGATATTCAGTTCTCAAATGAGAAACAATTTCATTTGCTTTGTCTTTTGCTCCAAGTTTAATAATCTTTCTGATATATCTGCACGCAGTCTGGTAGTGGTCTCTCCCCATTTTATTCCTCAGATATTTTAAAATACCATTTGCATATAAATTAACGATTTCATCCGTATACCGCTTAGAAAGATATTTTTCGTAATAATCAATTGTGTTAAAATCAGGTGATTCCTTAACTAATTCTAAAAGTTTGTCCCACCATTCCTCTTTTATAAAAATATTAGCAATTAAGTCTGTATCAAGCCATCGTTTTTTAGTTGTAAGCTCCTGAATAACAGCTTTAATAAAGGTGTTCCACTTTTCAGGCTTTACATGAAGTTTCAGTATCTGGTAGTAATCCTGTTCATGTCTGAAATTGTCAATCAATAAAAATCGTGCATATTCAATTATTTTTTCAGTATCGTTTTGAGCTTGTGCTATTTTTAATAACCAGTCGTACCATTCTTTTGCCAGTCCGGGTTTTTCTTTCAAATCATAACTAATTCCTTCTTTAGCTAACAAAATAGCTTTCTCATAATCTGCATTTTTCATTGCCTTTTGAATAGCTATTCGCCTTAGGTTAGAATTCGTAATATTCTGCTCAAGATATTTTTCTGCAACATTTTCACCTTTGATTCTTAATAATATATCGTACTTAATAGTTTGAGCTTCTTCTTTTTCGTAATTCGAAAGTTGTGCTTTATCTATTTGTTTAAAAAGCCACTCAGTTTCTTCTTCTGTTTTTATTAGAAAAGCAGCAAGTTGCAAAACCTCAATATGCCAATCCCAGCCCGAGTAAATTTGTGCATCAAAAGAGGCGATACAATATTCAATTATTTGTTTTCTGATTTCTTCGGGTATTTGTGTTTGTGCAATGGTTTGAAGTATTTCAAAAGCGCTAGTAATACACCCGCTTATATCACCATTGCTGTCATCTGAATATTGCAGGGAGTCGGTTAGTTGTTCCATTACTGCAGTACAAATAAACACAGCACTTTTATAGTTTTGGTTTTCAATTTGTTTTTGAGCCGATTCAAGAAGGTTATAAACCTCACTGCAAACGAGTATTATGGATGACCAATCAATAAAACCATGTCTGTCGGATGCTATTTTAAGAATTGATTTTATCTGTTTTATATAAACCTCTTTCGATTCATCGGCGTTGTATTGGGCAAATGACGACAGGAATAAGCTCCTGAACAGTTCATTCTTTAATGCTTTTTCATGAACAAATTGTTTAAGCTCATCATGGGTGATTATTTCGAGTAGTTCTTCAACTTGTTGGGCAATAGTTTTACGTTTTGTTGGTTTAAGAGATTGCTCTGTTTTTACTCTTTTAGTTTTTTTGCTCAGCTCCAACTCATCTTGCTGCAGGTAAAAAAGTACGGCAGCAACATGTTTGCAAACTGGCCCCATATCGTAGGGGCAATCACAATCATAATCTGTTACAACCCCATTTTTAAGAGTAAGTTGCACGGTGTAATCTTCTGTGCCTTCCACGATTGCTTCATATTCGCCTGAACTTATTTCTTCGGGTTCATGTACATGTCCGTTTTTAAAATATCTCAAACCACGTTTCAATATGGTTTCGTCTATATATTGCTCAAATTGGTTTAGCGGTATCTGCATAAGTTATTCTGTTTTTTGATCACAAAAGTATCAAATTTCGGTTAAGGTGTTGTTTTGTATTAGGACTGTTCATTTAAACATATTTCCCTTTTCTATTTCTAAACACCAAATTATCAGCCGTTACATTTTTTACACTTTCAATAAGCTCCTTACTTTGAGTGTTTTATTTGAAGAAGATAATAGTTATATGCCTTAGCAGTTAATTGTTCAGAGCTATAAGAGAATTTCAAAAAAAGGTAGGACTAGAATCAGGATTAAAACTATGTTGTTGATACGGCTATAGGTTTTTATTCATTTTTAATCCCTACAAAATATAAGTCAACCCCCCCTAAGCCTCCGGGTCTGTTCGAAGAGAACATCATCATTGTTTGAGTTGATGACACCCACTCATCAATTAAAGCAGGTCTGAATTCATCAAATTCGGTATTAATCTTAGATTCAAAATTAGTTGGCTCACTCCATTTTCCGTTTTTAAAGATACTGTAATATAAGTCATATCCGCCATATCCACCGGTTCTGTTAGACGCAAAAACCATTTTATTCTCAAAAATAAAAGGACATTTATCATCTGCATTGCTTGACAATGTCTCGTCTAAAAATACTTCGTAATCTGAAGTGTCTGACAACAATGATTCAATGTCCATATTTGGATCCACATTAACATAATAGATATTAAAATTCTTTCCGTTTCTGTTTGAGCAGAAATATATCCTGGAATTGTCCTGATTAAAAGTTGGATACAAATCCTCAAATTCAGAGTTTAAAAAAGTGACTTCTTGTGGGTCTGAATAATTCTCAACAGTTCTGTTCGAAATAAAATTAATTTGAGAGTTTCCTGTAATATCAGTAGAATACAACAAAGTAAATTTCAATTTGCTATGTATTGTTTCTTCTATTAGGTTGGGTCCGAATTCATTGCCTGCAGTTTTTATTTTATTCAAACCTGTTTTTATGTTTTCAAAATCCTTCTCATAAGTTTCCAGTCGGAATAATCACTTGTAACTTTTAAAACACCTGAATTTCTATCAAAGTTAATATTCATTGGTAGATAAATAATATCAAATTCATTCCCTTCATTATTTCTGTTTGTTGAAAAGCACAATGGGATTAATCTTCCTAAGCTTGGAGGCCCGACATTAAAGTCATCAAACTCTGTATTAAAATCAGTTAAATTAACCGGTGTATCAGGGAGGCTGCCCTTATTATACTTGTAGCCGTAGTATAATTTATCGCATGAGGATAAGTTCATCAACAAAAAAACTATTGTTATTCCCGCAATATACTTCATGGCTCTTGTTTTTTTAATAAGTTTTATAAGTTGGTGTGTAATGTCTGATTTCGAGCCAAATATACAATATTTAAAAGCTGAAATCACAACATGAGAATAATCTTTTTACTTTTATTTTAATAAAATGATCAAAATTCCTGGTTATCAGGAGAATAGTGAGAAATTGCAATATTTTATTTAAACCAGCGAATGTTTGTAAACCTCTGAATTAGAGTATATCATAACAGTAGTCTGTTTATGCGGTGCTATCCTTATCGGTGATCTTAGTTCCGGTTAAAAGCTTTTCTATTATCCTGGGATACCAGAAATGTTCAAGCTGATGAATTCTTTGGGCCAGCGATTCAGGTGTATCGGCATCAAAAACCTCGCAGCGGGCTTGAAAAATAATATCACCTTCGTCGTATTTTTCGTTCACATAATGGATTGTTATTCCGCTTATCTTACAGCCCGAAGCAATAACAGCCTCATGCACTTTGCTGCCATACATTCCTTTTCCGCCAAAAGCCGGCAGTAAGGCAGGATGAATATTTACTATGCGATCAGGGAATTTTGAGATAATATTCACCGGCAACAGCCATAAAAAGCCTGCTAATACGATTAATGAGGGGTTTTCTGCAATTAATCGGTTCAAAACCAAATCATTATCATATAAATCAGTTCGTGAGAAATACAATGATGGGATATTTAGCGATTTAGCTCTTTCAAGAACATAGGCATCACATCGGTTGCTCATGATAAGCGAAATACCTGCAACATCATGCTTTTGCAAATATTCTGCAATAGCCTGGGCATTGGAACCATTTCCCGAAGCAAAAATTATTATGTTATGAGCCATAATTCCTGTTTATTCTCTGAATACAAAGTTCAACAAAAAATCCTATCATTTTATAAATAAGCATTTTTTTAGAAAACTATTTTAAAAGCTCACAATCCTCTCTGTTTATAACGCTTTGAAAATCAATGTTATATTATTCAGGAATGAAAAAATATCATATCAAATTTTTGTTATAAGCGATTTTATGATTTTCTTTGCAGGCTCAAACCAATAAATAAAGGAGAAAAAATGTCAGAAATTGCAGCAAAAGTAAAAGCTATTATTGTTGATAAGCTCGGTGTTGACGAAAGTGAAGTTACACCTGAAGCAAGTTTCACCAATGATCTTGGTGCAGACTCTCTCGACACTGTTGAACTTATCATGGAATTCGAAAAAGAATTCAACATGGCCATTCCCGACGAACAAGCCGAAAAGATCGGAACTGTCGGTGAAGCAATCGCTTATATTGAGAACATACTTAAGTAATTTCTTATTTAATTATGCTAAAGCGAGTTGTAGTTACTGGCTTAGGCGCACTGACTCCAATAGGCAATAACACCCGTGAATATTGGAATGGTTTGGTTAATGGAGTCAGTGGCGCTGCTGCTATTACGCGTTTTGATGCCTCAAAATGTAAAACACAGTTTGCCTGTGAGTTAAAGGATTTTAATGCTACTGATCATTTTGATCGTAAAGAAGCCCGCAAGCACGACAGGTATTCTCAGTACGGCATTGTTTGCAGCGATGAGGCAATTAAAGATGCAGGTATTTCTCCCGACATTGATCATGACAGAATTGGTGTGATATGGTCAAGCGGCATTGGTGGTATTGACACTTTTGCCGAAGAAATGATAAGTTTTGCTCATGGTGATGGAACTCCGCGGTTCAATCCGTTTTTCATACCTAAAATGATCGCTGATATTGCAGCCGGACATATTTCAATAAAGCATGGCTTCATGGGTCCGAACTTTGCAACTGTTTCAGCATGTGCTTCTTCCGCTAATGCTATTGTTGATGCTTTTTATCTTATTGCAATAGGTAAGGCAGATATCATGGTGTGCGGTGGCAGCGAAGCAAGTTTGAGCATTGCCGGTGTGGGAGGTTTCAATGCTATGCATGCCATTTCAACCAGAAATGATGACCCAAAAACTGCTTCACGTCCGTTTGACAAAGACAGAGATGGTTTTGTAATGGCTGAAGGAGCCGGTGCTTTGGTTCTTGAAGAACTGGAACATGCTTTGAAACGTGGTGCTAAAATATATGCCGAGTTAGCCGGTGCCGGACTTTCGGCTGATGCTTATCATATTACTTCTCCTCATCCTGACGGCGAAGGTGCATATAAATCAATGAAATACGCAATTACAGAGGCAGGATTACAATTAAATGAAATTGACCATATTAACACTCATGGTACGAGCACGCCTCTTGGTGATATAGCCGAACCAAAAGCTATTGTTAAGCTTTTTGGTGAAAATGCCTATAACATCAGTATTAACTCAACAAAATCAATGACCGGGCATTTGCTTGGAGCAGCCGGTGCTGTTGAAGCTGTAGCTACTGTGCTGTCAATTGTGAATGGCATAGTTCCGCCTACTATCAACCACTTTACTGATGATCCGGAAATTGACAATAAACTGGATTTTACTTTTCACACAGCAAAGAAACGTAATATCAATGCTGCCATTTCCAATACTTTTGGATTTGGCGGTCACAACGTCAGCATGGTTTTTAAAAAATATAACAGTTAAAACCGTTTGACATACCAGATTGCTTTACAATATTTTACACGAACTATTGACAGCTTTCTGCCCTATACTCAAATAAAGGCAAACAAATCATTGCCCACATGTTCTGTTTTGGTTACTTTAAGGCAATCTTCTCGCCCGACAGAGAATTATATTTTAAATTAAAAAATATTTTTGGGTTCTGCCCCAACAATATTTCTATTTATCAGTTGGCTTTCAGGCATAAATCACGCGCTTTACGACACTTTAACGGAACAAGGATTTCAAACGAACGTCTTGAGTTTCTGGGTGATGCTGTTCTGGATACAATAATTGCAGATCATCTGTTCAAATTGTTTCCGTATAAAGACGAGGGTTTTCTGACCCAAATGAAATCAAAAATTGTAAGCAGGAACCATCTTAACAAACTTTCATCAAAACTTGGCATTGACAAGTTGATCCAGTGTTCACAGGAAACCATCCCACATCATAAATCAATGAAGGGCGATGCTTTTGAAGCTTTCATAGGGGCTTTATATCTTGATAAAGGTTACAGAATTACCAGGCGTATCATCATTGATCGTATAATACGGCTGCATGTTGATATGGATGAGATGGTTACTATGGATACCAACTTCAAAAGCAGATTGCTTGAATGGACTCAACGTGAAAAGAAAGCCCTTGAATTCAAGGTTATTGATGAGGTTGGTTCGGGATATCACAAGCAATATATCGTTGAATTGCTAATTGATCAGGTTGTTTTTGGGCGCGGGCAGGATTATTCAATAAAAGCTGCTGAACAGCAGGCTGCTGAGAAAGCACTGGAGAAAATCTCCGGTTAAAAATAACAATCATTTTCCAGATATATATAAACCATTGTGTTATCGGCTTTTAGTCTGGTTTCGCAACGCAAATCCTTATCATTCTGTCGCAGGTACGAGCGTATGATCTGCCGGGTATCGCGGTTATCATCAAAATTCCTGATACAATCGTCGAGTATTTCCGGATTCCCATTCAAAGCTGCTGGATCAAAATATCCAAAACCTATATATTTCCCCTGTTCAATTTTTATCACCGATCTTTCTTCATCGTGGCGTCCATTACCGATAATGAAAATGTTCTCGCTGCCAATGGCAAGGCTGTCAATAGCCATCTTTACCCTTTTATTGTATTCTTCAGGTTTTTCCCTGCCCACACAGGCACCTTTGCATTGCCCTATAGAATATTGGAAGCAGGAATTTTGGGTTTGATATAAACCACATAATTTCTGGCATAAACCAAATTTATTTGTTATTGCGAAAAGATGCTCCCGCGATGCCATTTTGCTTGAATAAACTGAAACCGGAACTTCGTTTCGGCTTGTTTTATCAATTATCAGGTTCATATAACCATTATCTTCATAGGCATAATACAAACCATACTGAGCGAGAGCCCGGCGCTGAGACCGGTTATACAATGGTTTGACCCTTTTAATCTCATGCGATTCAAAAAGTAATGCAACAAGCTCCGAACCAGTTTCTTCATAGCCAACACCAGCAATGGCATTTTTCATTTCCACTGCTCTTCGCGTATTGCACTGCAGCAGATGAGTTTTTACACGCTCCCTTATATTCAGGCTTTTACCGATATAGATAATTTCATTTTTATCGTTGAAGAAGTAATAGACCCCTGTTGTTTCCGGCAAATCCCTGATCATTTCATATTCTGGCGAGACTATCTTTTCTGATATCTCATCAAAATCCCCGGATTCTTTTATTTCGAGAATATGTTCCAGAAGTTTTATAGTTGCAAGCGCATCGCCGGCAGCCCTGTGCCGGTAATCAATTTCAATACCCAATTCCTTACAAATATTTCCGAGGCTGTATGACCGGTAACCGGGGAGATATTTCCGGCTCAGTTGCACAGTGCAGAGCTTTGGGCGGCGGTAATCATATCCGAGACGCAAGAATTCCTGTCGGATGAAATTATAATCGAAGCTAACATTGTGAGCCACAAATGTCATGTTTTCTGTGATCTCCAGGATCTTGCGGGCGATTTCACAAAATCGGGGGGCATGTGCTACCATTTGATCAGTGATTCCGGTAAGCCGCGTAATAAAATAAGGTATTGAACGCTCAGGATTCACAAGGGTAACAAAAGAGTCTGTTATGTCTGATCCGTCGTAAATAAATACAGCCACCTCAATAATTCTGTCGCGCCGCGCACTTCCTCCTGTGGTTTCTATGTCAATAACAGCATACATTCTAAAAGCAGAAAACAGGTATTTACCGGCAAAAGTAATAATTCCGGATAGTTACGTACTTAATAAGCCCTGGCATGATTTATTACGGTATATAAACAAAGAAAGCCGGAATTTTGGTTCCGGCTTTCAACATCTCAATTTATGAAACTGCTTTTACGCAATCTTTATGGTACGTGCGGGTTTTTCTTTTGCATCTTCCTTTTTGGGGATGATTACGTTAAGAACCCCATCTTTGTAAACAGCACTGATCTTCTCAGCATCTACAGTGTTGGGCAGCGTGAAAGAACGCTGGAACGAGCTGTAACTGAACTCTCTGCGCATGTATTTTTCATCGCTTTGCTCGTTTTTAACTTCTTTCTCTGACGAGATAACCAGCACATTGTTGTTCAGGTCAATTTTGAAATCCTTCTTGTCCAGTCCGGGTACTGCAACTTCAATTCTGTAATCTTCCTTACCTTCAATAATATTTACTGATGGTATGCTCATGCCGGTCTGATTATCGAAGAAATTTGAGAAAAAATCTCTTCCGAGAAAATCATCCATAAAACTTGGGAAAGTAGTTCCTCTTCTTAATACTGGTAACATAATTTGGTCCTCCTTAGTTTTAGTTTTTATTTTATTAATTTTATTTGCATAGTTAAGAGTCAATTTTTATGCCGCCAATTTTTTGAAATGAATCATTTTCTTGTTCATAATGTTAAATTAATCCTATAAGGTATTGATATATTGTTATTTAAATATGATTTTCGGAACCGGATAGCAATTTATGTGATAAAAACTGTTTATGAAAAATCTTATCAATCCTGCAAATATGACATACATATGATTTATTTAACAGACAAAATGGCGGATTTATGAAGATCTTTAAGCTTTTTGTAAAGCCTTAAATGATCAGGAATAATAAAAATTTGGTAATTTTACTTTTGAATTAATAATGGAACATGGCTTCTGAGATCCGTCACTTTACTATCCCTGTTTTCATCCCTATGCAAGGGTGTCCGCATGCCTGTGTGTTTTGCGATCAGCGAAAGATAACTTCGGGCAATGTGGCTCCTGATGATATTGGAATAATTAACAGAATAGAAAAACATCTGGAAACAATACCCAGACTTAATAGTAAGATTGAGATCGGTTTTTTCGGAGGAAGTTTTACCGGACTAACAATTGAGCGGCAAAAACATTATCTGAGCCTGGTTCAGCCCTGGCTTAAAAGCGGAATTATCAGCGGTATACGTATATCAACACGGCCGGATTATATTAATGATGAAATTTTGCAGATACTTAAGGATTTTGGTGTGATCACGATTGAGCTTGGTGCGCAAAGTCTTGACAATGAAGTATTGCAGTTAGCCGGACGAAGACATACTTCAGAACAAGTCAGGCAGGCAGCCGAATTGATAAAAAAATCCGGGTTTTCTCTTGGTCTGCAAATGATGCTTGGATTGCCCGGCGATACACTTCAAAAATCTATTAATACTGCAAAAGGCATTATTTCGTCAGGTGCTGATTGCACAAGAATATATCCAACATTGGTTGTGCGCAACACAGATCTGGAAACTATTTACAAGAATGGTGATTACCAGCCTCTTACACTGAATGAAGCGGTTGAATGGTGCAGTTCGATAGTACCTTTGTTTGAGGAAGCCAAAGTAAAAATCCTTAGAATAGGATTACACCCCGGTGAAGGAATGATACATGGGAACGATATCATTGCCGGACCTTTTCATGTTGCTTTTGGTGAGTTGGTTCATACAGCTTTATGGAAAGATGTTTTGTTGAAGATACCTGAAGATCAATCTGCTGCGATCACTGTTTTTGTTAGTCCCGGGCAATTAAATTCTGCAATAGGACATAAGGGCAATAACAAAAAATTGCTTCAGCAAAGGTTTAGGGATGTTAAATTTAAAGCTGATCAAAATTTAGTTGAACGGGAATTTTATGTTGATCATCGTTGATAAGAAAATGCCTGAAGAGGCTAAGCAAAAACTTGGTTTGTACGGGGAACTGCTGGAACTGCAAACTTCCGGCATTGTTTATCCGTCAATATCCGGGCATCCTGATATTTTTTTCTGTCAAGCTGAGAAAGGTTTGGTCGTAGCGCCCGGTCTTCCCGATGAATACATTAATATTCTGAAATCAAATAAGATAGAGTTCGTAACTGGTAAGAAGAAACCAGGAAATGTTTATCCTTTTACTGTTAGTTATAATGCAGTTTTGGGCAGAAAATTTCTCATTCATAATCTTGAGCATACTGACCCAGTCATCAGAGATATGGCATCCGGCAAAACCTGCATACATACAGAGCAGGGCTATACACGCTGTAATCTCATATCGCTTGATGAAGAGCATTTTATCACTTCTGATCAGGGTATTCAAAGATCGTTGAAGCAGAACGGGCTGGATTGCACCTATTTTTCACCTCAGCATATTTATCTTCAGGGATTTAAGCATGGATTTCTGGGAGGAACATGCGGAATTCTTAATAAACGATTATTCATCTGTGGCAGCCTGAGGCATTACGTATGGGCTGATGATTTCAGGAAAATAGTAATCAGGTTTGGTTTTGAGATTACAGAATTAACCGATGATCTTTTATTTGATGTTGGGAGTATAATTTTTGTAAGAAAAACTATTGATTAGCAGTTATTTACCAAAAAGAGTAAATACTTAATTCCCCGATGTATGATAACATTCATACAATAACTACCTTTGCAAACGGAAAAATATTTAAAAATGTACGGAAAATTTAAAGAATACCTGCAGGAAGAGCTTGAAAAGATTAGGCAAGACGGGCTTTACAAGGAAGAACGCATATTGGTAACACCACAGGGCGTTAATATCAAGACAAAACGTGGTCTTGAAGTATTGAATTTTTGCGCCAATAATTATCTGGGTTTGTGTAATGACCCCCGTGTGATGGCTGCAGCAAATTACGCATTTTTCAGATGGGGTTTCGGAATGGCATCTGTGCGTTTTATTTGTGGAACACAACTGGTTCATAAACAGTTAGAAGAAAAACTCAGCGAGTTCCTTGGAACTGAAGATACCATTTTATACTCTTCGGCATTTGATGCTAATGGAGGTGTGTTTGAACCTTTGCTCGACGAAAACAGTGCCATTATCAGTGATGAGCTGAACCATGCTTCAATTATTGATGGTGTAAGGCTTTGCAAGGCAAAAAGATTTCGGTATAAAAACAATGATCTTGAAGACCTGGAGGCAAAACTAAAGGAAGCTTCGGATTCAAAATTTAAAATCATTGTGACCGATGGCGTTTTTTCAATGGATGGAATAATTGCTCAGGTAGATAAAATATGTGACCTTGCCGATAAATATGAAGCTCTTGTAATGGTTGACGATTCTCACGCTACCGGATTTATTGGCGAGAAAGGGCGCGGCACTCACGAATATTGCAATGCCATGGGTCGTGTTGACATTATTACTACCACTTTTGGTAAGGCATTGGGCGGAGCTTCAGGAGGATGCGTTTCGGGTCATAAGGAGATTATTGATCTACTGCGCCAGCGCTCAAGACCATATCTTTTCTCAAATTCATTAGCTCCTGCAATTACCGGTGCAACACTTGAAGTAGTCAATCTTCTGACGGAAACAACTGATTTACGCGACAAGTTGAACAAGAACACCAAAATGTTCCGTGAAGGAATGGAAAAAGCAGGTTTCAGAATAATTCCGGGTACCCACCCCATTGTACCGGTCATGCTTGGTCATTTGCCAAATGATGCAAAGCTATCCCAGGATTTCGCCAATGAACTTTTGCTCGAAGGAATTTATGTTATCGGATTTTATTATCCGGTGGTTCCCAGAGGCAATTCAAGGATAAGGGTTCAGATAAGTGCAGCACATTCAGAAGAAAATATAGAGTTCGCACTTGAAAAATTCATCAAGGTAGGAAAGAAATTTGGCGCAATTTAGTCTTGAAATCAGACTTTTTTATATCTTGCGCCCTTAAATCTCTGACACTTGGTTTTTGGAATAGGCACAGATATCATTGAAGTTGAACGTATTGAAAAGCAGCTTGAAAAAAATTCAGGACTGAAAGAGAAGTTATTTACCCCGCACGAAATAGCTTATTGCGAAAACAAAAAAAATAAAGCTCAGCATTATGCAGCACGGTTTGCTGCAAAGGAGGCTTTTCTTAAAGCTATTGGAACGGGCTGGCGTGATGGATTGCAATTCAATGAAATAGAAGTGACAAATGATAAAATGGGAAAGCCAATGATAGTGCTTTCAGGGAAGACCAAAGATTTTGTTGCTCAGATCAATATTACCAACATACAGGTTTCGCTTACACATATCAAAGATGTTGTAAATGCGATCGTAATTGTTGAAAAGTGATCTGTTGGATTTGATTGTAAGTAGCTGAAATTCAGTTAAGTGGATTGAGATTTATTTGAAAATGAAATAAATAATAGTTCTGTAATTAAATCAGTAAAACTTATCTCATGACTAACATCCGCTCATACGAAGAACGTGTTAAAAACTTCAGTTGGAAGATTTCAGAAGACGAACTGGATTATAAACCAGGCAACATTATCAATATCGGTTGGTATTGTTCTGACCGGATCTGTAATATGGGCAAAGCCGATAAGATGGCATTGCTCTGGGAAAATGCCATGGGGGTAGAAAAGAAATATACATACAATGATGTAAGGCTGGCTTCCAATACTATCGGGAATTTTCTTCGTGGGTTAGGAATAGATGCAGGCGATAGGGTTTGTATTTTCCTTGACCGTATTCCTGAACTGTATCTGGGATTTCTTGGAATTCTTAAAATAGGAGCTATAGCCCAGCCATTGTTTTCTGCTTTTGGAGAAGAATCTTTGTTTGTGCGACTTAACAATGCTGAAACCAAAGCCATCATCACACAACGCAAGCATGTTGGCAAAGTAAGAAAGCTTCTTGAAAGAATGCCTTATCTGAATCATATTATCATTGTGGATCATGACGGAAAAAAGGCATTGCAGGAGCGCGAAGTGGTATTCTCACTCGAAGAAGCCACTCCGGTTGAGAATTTTGAGATATATCCGTCAACTGCTGAGACGCCTTCGGTACTGCATTATACTTCCGGAACCACTGGTCAGCCAAAGGGAGTAAAACATGTCCATTATTCACTGATATCGCAGTATCTGACCTCAAAATGGGTTCTTGACCTTCAGGAAGATGATATTTACTGGTGTACTGCCGATCCGGGCTGGGTAACAGGTACATCGTACGGAATTATTGGTCCTTTCAGTAATGGGGTGACTCAATGTGTTCTTGAAGCAGGTTTTTCGGCAGAAGCATGGTACAGCTTTATTGAGAAATACCGTATTACCATGTGGTATTCGGCGCCAACGGCAATACGCTCGCTTATGAAGGCAGGAAATGAGCTGGTTAAAAAATTTGATCTGTCGTGCCTGAGGCATCTTGCCAGTGTTGGTGAGCCTTTGAATGCTGAAGCAGTGATCTGGTCAGAACGCGTTTTTGGAAAGCCTTTTTATGATACCTTCTGGCAGACAGAAACCGGCTCTATGATGATTTGTAATTATCCGGGAATGAAATTAAAACCGGGAAGCATGGGCAAACCTTTTCCGGGTATCACTGCTACAATCGTAAATTCTAAAACCTATGAGCCGATCACAGAGCCCGGAATAATAGGTCTTATTGCATTTGTGCCTGATTGGCCTGCCCTGATGCGAACCTATTGGAATAATGAAGAAACATTTAAAAATAAATTTAAAAACGGGTGGTATTTAGCCGGCGACAGGGCTAAACTGGATTCAGAGGGGTATTTCTGGTTTGTGGGAAGAGACGATGATGTGATAAACACCGGAGGGCATCTTGTAAGTCCGTTCGAAGTGGAATCAGCCTTGCTTGAACATGAAGCAGTTGCTGAATCGGCTGTGGTAAGCAAGCCTGATGAGATCAATATGGAGGTCGTTAAGGCTTTTGTTACTCTTAAACCCGGATTTGATGCAAATAGTGATACTGAACTTCAGATAATGAATTTTATCAGAAAAAAACTTTCGCCTCTGGCTATGCCACAGGAAATTGAATTTATTGATAAACTTCCCAAAACCAGAAGTGGAAAGATCATGCGCCGAATACTCCATGCTAAAGAATGGGGTCAGGAAATTGGTGATACATCTACTCTTGAAGATGATTGATATTTAATTGCAGATCATTGAAGCGATGAGTTTATAATAAAAATCCTAACATAAAAATCTATTATTAACTTTTAAAAAGAAAAAATATGGAAGAAATGAAAGACATTGTTTTGCAGTATGTAATTGACGAGTATCTTGAAGATCCTGATGAAGAGATTACATACAATACACCGCTTATTAGCGGAGGTATAGTTGATTCATTTTCAATGGTTTCTTTAAAACGTTTCCTTGAAAACAAATACAAGATCTCCATTCCTGACGACAAGGCAACCCCCGAAGCTTTTGACTCGGTGAACAAGATAGTAAGCCTTGTAAATGAATTTTTAAAATAAGAACCATCTGAGTAAGCGGTTCACATAAGGTTCATAATTAACAGAACTATAGTTGACATGATAATTGTGGTTCTGAAGACTTAGATCAACAGTATATTAAGTTGAACCGATAATACTCAGTAAAAATTTTTCGAAAATGGCATATAGCGATAAAGTCAGAGAAATTTATCAGCAAACCCTTGGCGAATTAAAAGATGCCGGTTTGTTCAAAGTTGAACGTTTTATACATTCAACACAGGCTGCTGATATTGAAGTGGAATTTCCGGAAGGCGCCTCACTGAAAAAGGTGATTAATATGTGCGCCAATAATTATCTTGGACTTTCAAGTCATCCTGAAGTTATTAAGGCGGCTCACGAAGGTCTTGACAGCCGTGGATATGGCATGTCGTCAGTTAGATTTATTTGCGGAACTCAGGATATTCACAAGGAACTTGAACGCAAGGTAACTGAATTTTTAGGTACTGAAGACACTATTTTATTCCCGTCGTGTATGGATGCCAATGCTGGCGTGTTTGAGGCTATCCTTACAAAAGATGATGTGATGATAAGCGACCGTCTGGTTCATGCCAGTATAATTGATGGGATCCGCCTTTGCAGCGCTATGCATGATACTTTCAAGCACAGCGACATGAATCATCTGGAATCAAAACTCCAGTTACATAGTGATAAACGATTGAAAGTGGTTATTACCGATGGCGTTTTCAGTATGGACGGCGATACCGCCAAACTTGCTGAGATGGTTGACCTGTGCGAAAAATATGATGCTATGCTTTTTGTTGACGACAGCCATTCCACAGGTTTTATCGGTAAAACAGGTCGTGGCACACACGAGCATTGTGGCGTAATGGGTAAAATTGATATTATTACCACCACTTTTGGCAAAGCGTTGGGCGGAGCATCCGGCGGTTGCGTTTCAGGAAGAAAGGAGTTGGTTGAAATGTGTCGCCAGAAGGCACGCCCCTATCTTTTCTCGAACACTATTGCACCGGTTGTTGTGGCAGGTGTTTTAAGGGTGTTGGATATATTATCTTCATCAACTGAGCGTCGCGATAAGCTGGAACGGAATACTGCATTTTGGCGTAAGGGTCTGGAAGAAGCCGGTTTTGTTCTGAAAGATGGCGATACTCCGATTGTCCCTGTAATGCTTTTCAATGCCAAGCTTTCACAGGATTTTTCCCGCGACTTGTTTGCTGAAGGAATTTATGCAATTGGATTCTTTTTCCCCGTTGTGCCTCAGAGTCAGGCACGTATCCGAACCCAGATATCTGCAGGACATGAAATGCATCACCTGGAAAAAGCCCTGGAAGCCTTCATTAAAGTTGGAAAAAAATATAATATCCTTGGCAAAAGCAAACAGGAAATAATTGAGATGTACGGGATGTAAATGGTGTGTACAAAGAGGCAGTTAAAAAAACACTGGATAGAAAGCTACTGTTTTTAATTTTTTTGACGCAAAAAGTAGAGAAAACCATTTGATTCTATATCAGAGGCAAAAGTGGCCAAAAACAGGTTTGTTTAAACTGGTAAACAATACCTCCAAATAGGGCTCACATAGGAAATGCATTACTTGTATTTGTCACACTATTCTTGCCGTTTTTTTATAATTTCGTAGATAATTTCATTTGTATACCCTCTAAGAGTTTTTTGTGTTGTGGTTGCAGAACCGCTTCTTGTAAACTCCAATGGATTAGCTACAAATCTCTCTAAAGGATTCATATTGCCTCCCCTTTTACTATTATCTGAAAAATCCAGGTAGATTGGTTCTTCAGAAGCAAAGGCTTTGAGTGTCAGTTTTTCATAGGGTGGGTTGAATTTATAGATACATTTTCTTATTTCTCTTTCTGAACCCGGCTCAATTTTCCTTTCATCATTATTTATTTTGCAACCCGAATGAGGAAAAAAAGACTCCCATTCTCCTTTTGAGTTGATTTCAATAATTGAAATATAAATTGCTTTATCTCCATTATTCTTTATCTTCAAAACAACAGTATCCTTATCGGGAACTATCTGAAGGATATTGTTTTTATAAAAGACATCTTTATTGGCAATAGTCTCGATCTCAATATTTCCATTAGGTAATTCTTTACGTTTCACCGGAACAAGTTCAAAAGAAAAGGCCATTGACTGATCATTCATTACAATACGTTTCAAGTAATCTCCATGTGCATATTTTAATAAAACATCAACAAGTTTTCTTACAGAAAAGTCACTTGTGTGAACCTGATAGAAATCATCTTTTGCCCCATTTGAGATCATTCTTATTTCATTACCCAAAGAATAAACTATAACATTTGCCAAATCAAGTTTTTCTGTAACTTCTCCAACTGAACTTTCCCGCAAAGCACTGTTAATCTGTTCTTTTAGCTTACTATCACCAATGGATTCATCAATGAATACACGTATTTGTATTGATGCATAAGAAGGCTGGTCAACAAAAACCTTATATTTTTTTATATTATAATCATTACTTTCTAATGGTTTTGAAAGCTGAACTGTAGCACTTGCAAAATCTGATGAAACAACTGTTCCAAAACTAATAGCCTGTGCAGAATCAGCCTGTAAAGATGTACCTGGCATTAACATAATGCTTGTATGTTCATAAAGCATGTCTGCCTTGCCACCTCTTATAAGTAAGGTATCATTGTTTATTTTTTTTAAAACCGCGAAAGACCGGTCAGGAATAATGAACTCATCTCCAAAAACTTTAATATCAACATCCCCCTCAATTGTTGGAGTTTGACCGGGCACCAAAGTATACATTTTTGATTGTATGGCAGCAAACAATTGTCTGTATGTAAAATCCTCATTTACATTATTGAGAACTTCAGAAAAGGCATAACTAAGTGAACCAACATGTTCCCCATCAACAATAGCTTCCGAATTTAATTGATCTGCCTCTGCACCAGAGATAAAAATAAATGGGGCAAAATTATCTTTCCCGGTTGACGAATCTATTATACTAAGAGTTTGATCTTTCGAATTTTTTAATGGAGTCCAGTTTGGTTTCCCATAAGGTTTAAAATATTCCGTACTTCCTCGGTATATAGTATTTCCTCTGGTAGCTGTACCTGAATGACAACTATCAAAAGTCATTAAAAGTTGCCCTTTCTTACCGAGTTTTTTTCTTATTTTATTTACCAACACTTCAATTTCGTCATCCCGTATATGATTTTCTCCATTATAAAACATAGTAGAAAATCTGACAGCATCATATGGAACTATGGCTTCATCCAGGCCATCAGCTTCATCCCCATTGTCATCAAAAATTTGCTGTCCGTGTCCCGAGTAATGGATAACAACAATATCTCCACTTTTTATTTTTGAAAAAAGTTCATCAAAAGCTCTCAAAATGCCTTTTTTTGTGGCAGTTGCATCTTCAAGAACAATAATGTTTTTTTCATTAAATTGCTGCCTTAATAGCGCATTCTTAATTAACGTAACATCACTAAGAGAATTTATGGTACTCCATTTCGTTCTTTCAGGATAGTTGCCTATAGCAATTATAAGCGCATGCTTGTCTGCATAGGAAACTTTAAATCCAATCAACAGAACAAAAAGAAGGATAAAGGTTCTCATGGCTTAATTTAATTTAAATCCATAAAGTTAAAGGTTAAACCTATAAAATACCCGGTATCATACCTTTTCTTTATAAATTGCCCAAGGTTACCGGCTTTGAAAGGATCACCCACATTATAACCATTTCCCAGGCTGTCAACAGTCCCTAATGCTATGCCGGCTGAAATGGAAAGCATGTTTTTATTTCCAAAATATAAAGAAGGTCCAAAAATATAGTTTACACCACTACCCATACCTGAAACAGGTATAGCCAAACCGAAAATACCACCAAAATTGAAATTTTCTGATAATACGGGATAAAAATTTATCAATGCTGACGTAGAGGGTTTAAAAGACTTGTTAATTTCTTCATTGATAATTCCATTGTTATCTACAAAATATTCTTTAGACTTTTTGCCAAAGCTTATAAAACTAAGACCCACTCCAGTATTAATTTTCACTCCACCTTTCAGGAATACTTTTATATTCTTCTCACGTACCAGTTTCTGCTCATTCTCATCATTATCATATAATTTATGATCAAGGAACTTGAAATTTAGCGAAGCAATATCTGCATCTACCTGTACATCATATGTTTGTTCAAAGCTTTCCATCTCCAGATTGCTATATATTGAACGCAAAATATCAACTTGCTTCAGTGCAGTTTGTGACAATTGTTCCAATTCTTCCCGGGTCTTTGAAAAAGTCAATGTATCGTAGCTTTTTTTAAATTCCATCCCCCTTGAGGCATTACCTTGATTTATTTCATTAAGAGAACTCTCTTTCATTTCCTCTATTCTGTAACTTATATTTGAAACGCTGTTCATTATGGAGTGCCTTAAATTATTTAGGAAAACATACATATCCTCAGCCCCCGAACGAACCAGATCCGGATCTGCCTGCCCAAGATTTTTTCTTAAACTATTAAATTCAAGAATAAGTGAATCTTTGGTTATGTTTGGGTCTTTGATTCTGACATTAACTTTTTGTGATGCTACTTCTATAGTAATTGTTTTATCATACAGATTATCCAGGTCATTACTCTGTTGAATTTCGCCTCTACTCGATGTTGATCCTGTCCCCGAACTACTACTATTTTTCAACTTGTTAAGCAGTCCTTGAAGATTTCCCATCAGTGAGCTAAAGTCAAATACTCCGCCTGTTCCACCCGTTGATCTTAACTTCGGTCCGGACACATCATGAATTTTCTCACCCTGAAATTCAGGAACAACCTTTAAGGCAAATGGATTAACATTTTTTAGCCTTACCTGTATCGCTCTGTTTTTCTTAAATATCGGCTTTGTCATGGTATCAATTACATGATCGTTTTTATCAAGTAACAGATAACTCGTTTGATTCGACAAATAGTCATATTCAACACGATATTTTTTTTGACTGTATAACCAATTGCTGTTTAAGACAAGAGCAAACAATGTTAAAAAAATAATTCTGTTCATACTTTTATTTTATTTGATGAGCACAAAACACCTGCTAACTCAATTACAAAGATAAAAGAAAAATTAATGATGAATAGTCAATTCTTTTTATTCACAAATAGCCTCCTTTTTTATAATATTAAGACTATTCTTCTGATTTTCAACTAATTTCCGAATTGAATGTTTGAGTTTATTACATTTATATAATTTTTGTGTGCTGGTTTGAAAAACCCCAAAAATTTTTATTAATTTAAATTTATTGTCATGATAAGCCTTAGAAGTACGTTTAATAATAAATTCAAAGCAAGGTAGCCTAAAGTTTTAGTCTTCTTTTCTAGTGACTGTTACGATCACTAAGATTAGCAGAAGGATTTCGCGAGCTCTCATGCGATTATATAACTTAAGAACTTTCTTACTGCTCTTCTTTGTGAATGCAATAACAGATATATTTGTGAAAAATATTACACAAAAGGCATAGATCATTTTATTTTGAAAGAATTAAACTCAATTAAGAGTAAAATTTACGTTAATTTAGCAGCGGGCAGAATTATAATAATTATAAAATAAAAAATGTTTTAATCTGACTTATTATGTTTACAGTACAGGTAATTGATAGAAGTACAGGCAAACCGGCTTATTACAAAAAAGTTGCTGTAGCCTTCCATGGCTTTTTCAGAGGTCACACTACCGACCAATACACGGACCGCGATGGTGAAGTTCATTTTAACTACGATAATGGTGAAGGAACAATTTACGTGCAGGGTCAAAAAGTTTATGAAGGCTGGATTGGAGGAAGGAAAGTAATTTATATCTGACAAAGAATGATAAATATTTGATGCACAATCAACTGCCTCATTATGTTTTCTTCTCTGAATTATTTACAATATTTCCTTCAAAAACCCTGGCGTGCGTGGTTTAAGAAACAAACAAAAGGAAAGCTGGTATTAAATAAATACTTTGGATGGCTGGGATTCTTATTCAGGGTTTGCCTTTATATCATTTTGACACCGGTATGCATAATCAATGCTATTTATTACAATATTATTGTCTATGGCATTGGAAGTGTCAGGTAAATATGAAAGAATTTAGGGAGGGAAAGCATTTTGGCTATTTAATGTTTAGTCTTTAATCAGTAAAACAGCTCAAGAGTATGAATAAATACATGAAAAGAATTGTCAATTATATCTATCCCGGCATTGACATAAAGTCAGCTATATTAACCGGACTTCATTCAGTGTGGATGATAATCTTTACAATTATCTGGCTCACTCATATTAATTTTATGGATGGTTTTGCCTTTATGAGTAAAATTATGGATTATAGAAAACTGTTATCTGATACTTTTATAAAAAGTAATCAAGCAGAAAAAGTTACAGAAGATTATCTGATAATCAATACATCAAGAAACCATCAATTGTTGCCTCAAGGTGAGTTGTTGAATTCGGTAATAGTTGATAGACAGCAACTTACAAGAGTGTTAGAGATTTTAAATCAGAACTCAGATAAAATCAAATATATTGTTACAGATATTTTTCTTGAGGAAGAAGATGGAATAAATGATGAAGCCCTGTCAAAGGTGATAACAGAACTGGACAGGAAAAATAAAATTGTTCTTGCATGCTATTATAACACAGAAGGTGAATATGTAGGACCATTTATAGATGCAACCGCAGGACTGGCTCAATACAAATCTTCTTTCCTAAAGATAAGCTTTTTAAAACTCTCATACATTAAAAAAGATAAACCTAAAAATATAGCCCTTATTGCTTACGAACAGAGTGAAGGAAAAAAGATGGACAAAAAAAGATTTATTGGTATACCGTATTACGCCATTGATGGGCACTGGTGCTTAAATACAGTGATACCGGCTTTTTTCTATAAACCGTCTGACATGTTTGAAGATGAGAGCTATGTGCACCTGGGTTATTTTAATGAATTTAATATCGGGGATGGACAAGTAGTAATTATTGGCGATCTGGAAGGGCTGAGGGATACTCATGGTTCAATAATTAATAAAGTTTCCGGGCCATTGATCATACTCAACTCAATCGAGATGCTCAGGCGCGGTAAAAATATAATCAACTTCTGGTATCTTGTCTTGTTGCTGGTGATGTTTTCAATTATTACATACCACACATTTTATAGAAAAAGAATTAAAGAACTAAGGCGAGGCAAAGAAAGGAAAATAAAACTATTTGAAATGGTTTATAAAAATCTAAATTACCTGATCATTCTTTTACTTTCACTACTCTCTATGCTAGTCTTTAATTTCTATATTCATCTATTTATCCTCTTAAGCTATATTGGGCTTATTGACTATATAACAGTAAAGCTGCTTAAAAAACCATCTGATAATTTGTTGGAAAGAATCAAATAATGCTATATTTTTACAACATGAATATTTTAATCATATTACAGCCATGAGAATCAGCCTTTTACAACTTTTTCTGATTTTTAGCTTTATGCTATCTGGCAGCACAGAGCTGTTGGGACAACAAAAAACTGCCTGCATCATTGATGTTAAAGGCACTGTCATATTCGATCAGCTTCCCTTAACTATCGGAACACAAATAAGCTATAGCGGCCAGCTTAGCCCGGAGTCGTTTAATTTTAGTACCAGGTTCGACTTTATCCGCGTAAGAGATTTAAGTACTAACAAAGATAAAAATTATTATGCCAAAAAACCGGCTGTCTGTTTAGGCTGTACCGGTACAAGAGGAAAACCCTCACAACCGTTAAAAACCAACTTCATTCAGTTTATTACCAACCCTGTGCTGATTTTTGGCAGCGACACCATTTTGCACGATGCCGGCTATCTCAGCTCAGAGGCTGTTTTTGCAACCTATCTCGAGTTTTCAATCCCTGAACACGGCGATGAAAAGCTCTATGGCTATATTGGCAATAACGACAGCCTCATAATCTCACACAGTGAGTTGTTTCGCGATATTGACTTAGCAGAGATAAAATATCCATCCATACTTATGCAGAATGTACGCCTGATACAAAAAAACACCCAAACCGGCGAAATAATCCATTTTGACGAAGACAACTTCCTGCAAATTTACTTTTTTGAAGATATCGTCAACTACCTCTATGATCTGGGATTTAATGACGAAGAGGTGTACGATGAGATTACCACCGGCTATATCAACCTGAACGGGGTTAGACACCGAAATACTGAGCTGGATACGGAAGCTGAAGCCGAGGTATGGCTGAAGGAGAAAATTCAGGAAAGCCGCAGGTGAAAACCAAAAGGATAATAACTTGCATTAACTTTTTTTAGTCAACTTATGAATTCGTTATTTGTTCATAGACTAACCCTGCTCTTCACCCTTATCCCCGCTATTCTTTTTGCCGGTGCCAACCGAAGCTGGAAGGGAGAGGAAAACCTTGGTTCAAATCTGGAAGACGGAATCCTTACCGCTTATGAAGCCTCACAAATCTATCTGCCCAACACCCAACTGGTCGTCCTCTCCGCCTGCGAGACGGGCCTGGGCGAAATCAAAGGCAGTGAAGGTGTATTCGGCCTGCAGCGTGCCTTCAAAGGCGCCGGAGCAGAATATCTGCTGATGAGCCTTTGGCAGGTGCCGGACAAAGAAACGGCAGAATTTATGGAACAGTTTTATTCTAAACTTTTTAAAACGCAAGACATAGAGCAAAGCTTTAAACAAACCCAAAAAGAGATGAGAGAAAAATACAAAGACGAGCCCTTTAAGTGGGCAGCGTTTGTGTTGGTGAGATAATTTAAAAACAAAATATCATGAGTATTCAACACTTTTTAAAAACAGTAGCCTTTATGCTTATTTTGCCTGTTTGTTTATTCGGGCAAGACATTCCTCCTATGAAACCGAATCAAACCATTGATGGTAAAAAGGAAGGTGAATGGGTAATCTGGTTTGACAAAGATTGGGAGGAGACGAACCAAAAAGATAGTGTTCAGTTTTACCGAAAGATTAATTATAAAAAAGGAGTTCCAGAGGGAATAGTAAATGATTTTTATAAATCCGGTAAACTTCAATGGGAAGGGAAACTACTCTCCGATGAACCAGATGTTCAAGACGGAGCATGTAAATGGTACTACGAAAATGGACAAGTAAGCAGTATTCAAAATTTTAAAAATGGGAAATTGGATGGAAAATTTATCTCATTTTATGAAAATGGCAGGATTAAAAGAGAAACTACCTATTCCAACGGCAAAGAAAACGGTAAAGTGGAAAGTTTTTACGAGAATGGGAATAAACAAGCCTTAGGATTTTATGAAAACGGAGAACGAACCGGGAAGTGGGTATGGTATAAAGAAGATGGTACGGTTGATACCGAAACCGACTATGCTTTGAAAGAAAAAGAAGAAATATGGTTATCAAAAAACCGGAAAGTAATTGAATACTATAATTCTGGCGAGTATCAAAAAGCAATATCCTATGCGTTGGAAGCTTTGGAATATGCAAAAAATGAATTGGGTACAGAACATAAAAACTATGGTATAAGTCTGAATAATCTGGCGGGATTATATGAGTCAATGGGCGAATATTCCAAGGCCTTGCCGCTCTATTTGGAGGCATTGGAAAACACGGAGAAATCCTTAGGTAAGGAGCATTCTGAATATGGAGTTCGTCTGAATAATCTGGCGGGATTATATGAGTCAATGGGCGAATATTCCAAGGCCTTGCCGCTTTATTTGGAGGCTTTGGAAAACACGGAGAAATCCTTAGGTAAGGAGCATTCTTCTTATGGAGTTCGTCTGAATAATCTGGCGGGATTATATAGAAAAATGGGTGAATATTCCAAGGCTTTGCCGCTTTATTTGGAGGCTTTGGAAAATTATCAACTTCAGATCAATCAAAGCTTTAGCTTTTTAACTGAAAAAGGAAAAGAGGACTATCTAAAAGCAAATTCCTATAAAACTGAGGTTTGGCAAAGTTTCTTTTTAAATTATTTCCCTCAGAAAAATACAGTTGCCGGTTCTGCTTTTGATATTGAACTGCTGTCCAAAGGGCTTATATTGAATTCCAATATAGATTTACGCTCCCGTATTCAAAACCTCAACGATGAGGATTTATTGAATAAAGTTACTTTATTTGCAGAGCTGAAACAGGCCATTTCCAAAGAAGAAAGTAAACCCATTTCAGAAAGAAGAAAAGATTTAAAAGAAATTGAAAAAGAAGCTGAAAAATTAGAAGGTGAAATCAACAGAAAAACCAATTTGCTCAGTGAGATGCAGCAGGTTGGAAACGTCACTTGGAAAGATGTACAAAACCAACTTAGAAACGATGAAGTGGCCATAGAATTCTCTTCTTTCCAATATCATAACGCCAAAGAATGGACAGACACCATCCAGTACACCGCATTGGTTTTAAGAAAAGAAGACAAACAACCTGTTTTAATCCCGCTGTTTACACAAAGTGAATTAGATGCCTTAATTAAAGAAAAAGGTTCTAAACCTGATCAATTATATAGAGGTGCAATAGCCCAAAGTGTTTCAAAAGGTTATGAGAACTCTTTGTATCAATTGCTATGGCAACCTTTGGAATCCTATCTCAAAGAAGGAGACAATATCTACTTTGCACCTTCCGGAAGCCTGCATCAGATTGCTTTTGCCGCCATCAAAACGCCGGAAGGCAATTACCTTTCCGATATTTACAATCTGGTTCAGCTCAACACCACTGCCGAACTACTTAAAACAGATGATAAACTGAAAATCCAACAAATCGCTCTCTTTGGCGGAATAGATTACGATGCCGATGAAAAGGCCCTGGCCCAAAACCTAAAAACCGAAACTAAAGATTTGTACGCCTCCCGCTCTTTGACCGAAGATTTGAAAAGAGGTGAAAACTGGAATTATCTACCCGGAACATTAAGTGAAGTAGAGAACATTAAAAATCTGGCAGAGAAAAACAAGGTATCTGTACAATACTTCACCGGCAACAATGCCCTGGAAGAAAACTTTAAGTCATTAAATAATCAGGCCTCACCCTTCATACTCCACATCGCAACCCACGGCTTTTTCTTCCCTGATCCTCAAAAGACAAAAGAAGAGCTCAACCGAATGGGACTGATGCAGGATGAGCAACACAATGTCTATAAACTCAGCGACAATCCGCTGAACCGTGCCGGGCTGCTTTTTGCCGGTGCCAACCGAAGCTGGAAGGGAGAGGAAAACCTTGGTTCAAATCTGGAAGACGGCATCCTGACTGCTTACGAAGCCTCACAAATCTATCTGCCAAATACCAAATTGGTGGTACTCTCCGCCTGCGAAACCGGCCTGGGAGAAATCAAAGGCAGTGAAGGTGTATTCGGCCTGCAGCGTGCCTTCAAAGGCGCCGGAGCAGAATATCTGCTGATGAGCCTTTGGCAAGTACCCGACAAGGAAACCGCAGAGTTTATGGAGCTGTTTTATTCGAAACTTTTTCAAACGCAAGACATAGAGCAAAGCTTTAAACAAACCCAAAAGGAAATGAGAGAAAAATACAAAGACGAGCCCTTTAAGTGGGCAGCGTTTGTATTGGTGAGGTAGTATAATCCCTTCGTTTCAAAAAATTTCTTTACTTTTAGCTGTGAAAAACTGCCATCTTATGAAACTGCCATTTTTTGCTTATAACGATAAATCCTTACTCAGACACTTCTTTGTCTTATGGTTTTTCCTTGGAACAATTCCTTTTTTGCGGGCGCAGTTGGGTGAGCCCATACTCAGACTTAACAGCGACATGCACACGGCATTTATAAATCGAATCTCCACAGATTCTTCAGGAAAATACCTGCTGACCGTCAGTGATGATAAAACCGCTAAATTATGGGATACAAGGGATGGCAGCCTGATTAGGACTTATCGCGTCCCTGTCGGTGAGGGAAACGAAGGAATGTTATACGCCGGTGCTATTTCTCCCGACGGACAAATGGTGGCTGTTGGAGGCTTTACCGGAAAACTAGGAAGCAGAAATTTCTCTATCTATCTTTTCCATACGCAAACCGGTGAACTTTTCAAAAGATTGGATGGATTAGGGAATGTAATACACGATTTGGAATTCTCTCCGGATGGCAAGCATCTTTCCGCCGGTTTGGGAGGGACTCAGGGAGTCAGGGTTTATAACACCCGGACTTGGGGTTTTACAGAACTTAAAGGATATGAAGATAATGTTTATAATACTGCCTTCTCTTTTGATAACAAACTTTTGGCAACGGTTAGTGATGACGGCTATATTCGACTTTATGATTCGCTGTTTCGATTAATTAAAAAACAAAAAACGGAAGGTGGCAGCAGCCCATTCAGTTTGGCTTTTAGCCCGGATGGAACCAAAATAGCGGTGGGATATGATGATTCTCCTACTATTGAGGTATTGGATGCCAAAGACCTTCAGGTTTTATATAGAGCCGACATCTCAAATACTGATAAGTATGAAAAACTAGATAAGGTCCTTTTTTCCAAAGATGGCAAATACCTTTTTGCAGGAGGAAGTTATTCAGTAAAACAAAATGGAGAATGGAAATATGTGATAAGGAGATGGGACAATGCCGGTAAAGGAGCTTATGTGGATTATCCGGTTGCAGATGATAATATCATGGATTTAAAAACACTTCCTGATGGGAAAATTGCTTTTTGTAGTGCTAACCCCGATATGGGAATTCTAAATACGGCCGGACAAACGGATTGGATAAATATAGCTGAGATTTATTCTTTTGGAGCAAAGGACAGGTCGCATTTGAAAATCAATGATACAGGTTCTGAAATTGGTTTTAAACCTTTTGGAAATAATGCCATGACTTTTGATTTGCAGACGAGAAAACTTTTAGAAAAGTCTTCTTCTTTACCGTCATATACTGATAATTATTCGGGAATCAGTGTGACCGATTGGAAAGACAGCTATTCGCCTGGAATCAATGGAAAAACGATAAACTTTCTGAAACAATATGAAAGGAATCGCTCAGTGGATATTGGCACCAAAGGTCAAAGAATTGTTTTTGGAGCTAATTGGACTATCTACTGCCTGGATAAAGAAGGAAATAAATTGTGGAAAACCCCAACCCAGGCTACTACTTGGGCAGTCAATATCAGCGGTAACGATAAGGTCGTGATTGCCGCTATGGGTGACGGTACGCTCAGATGGTACCGGATGACAGACGGTCAGCTGTTGTTAACTCTTTATATCAATCCTGAAACAAAAAACTGGGTATTGTGGACGCCTTCGGGTTATTATGATGCGAGTGCGGGAGGAGAAAATCTCATCGGCTGGCACCTGAACAACGGGCTATCAAAAGAAGCTTATTTTTATCCGGTTTCCAAATTCAGAAACACTTATTATCGCCCGGATGTAATAGACCGGATTTTGGAAACCTATGACGAAAGTGAAGCACTTCGCTTGGCCGATGAGGAAAGAAACCGTATTTCAGCCAAAACAGGAATTAAAAACACACTCCCTCCCATAGTTCAAATTTTATCACCCGAAACCGGAACTGCACTTAAGGATAACCGGGTAACATTGGTCTATAAAGCGGTATCACCCGGCGGAGAACCAGTCAATCAGGTTCAGGTGCAGGTGGACGGGCGTACAGTGCAGCATATCCAGTCCCCTTCATTCAACAGCAGGGGGGAAGCAGAAGTAAAACTTAATCTGGAGGAGAGTTCCAAGGTGAGTATTTTGGCGCAGAACCGGCATGGATTCAGTGAGCCTTCAACCATCAAATTAATAGTTCCTGCCGCCAAGGGCTCCAAACCCATCAGCAGTCCCAAAGAAGTTCCTGATCATTTGAAACCTTCACTTTATGCTCTGGTCATCGGGGTGGATAAATATTCGGATCCCAACCTGACCCAATTGAATCTGGCAGTGAAAGACGCCCGGGATTTTGCAAATATCCTGAAAAAGCAGAAAGGATTGTTGTATAAAGATGTTGAAGTAAGGCTGCTCACCGATGAATCCGCTACCAAAGACAATATATTGGACGGATTGGAATGGCTGGAAAGAGAGGTCAACCAAAGAGATATCGGTATTATCTTTTTATCAGGGCACGGTGTGGATGATAATGTGGGTAATTTTTATTATATACCCATTGGCGGAGACCTTAACAGTTTAAAAAGAACAGGGGTCAATAAAAGTGATATCATGTCCACTGTACAAAATTTGGCAGGAAAAGCCGTGGTTTTTATGGACGCTTGTCATTCAGGTCAGGTAGGGACTCAAACGCGAAAAGGTCTGCCGGATATGAATGGTCTGATCAATGAGTTTATTGAAGCCCAAAACGGAGCTTTTGTTTTTACTTCTTCCACAGGAAGAGAGTATTCACTGGAAGATTCAAATTGGGGTAACGGTGCTTTTACCAAAGCATTGGTCGAAGGATTGAGCGGTGCGGCAGCCGGTTCCGACGGTGTGATTACTCCATTGTCATTAAGTGCTTATTTGGCACGAAGAGTGAAAGAAATCACCGGCGGGAAACAGCATCCGACTTTTGATCAGCCATCGAACCAGAGTGACTTTCCGTTTGCTTTGAAACCCTAAGATTTGATCTAAGCAACATTCACCAAAAACATAGAACAAAGCTTCAAACAAACCCAAAAAGAGATGAGAGAAAAATACAGAGAAGAGCCTTATAAATGGGCGGCGTTTGTGTTGGTGAGATAAATGCATGGATATAAATATTTTTGTATAAACCTGACTGTAATTATCATGTATTGGGAGAATGATCGGGAGCTTTGGTAGAAATATTTTGAAACTTTTTTAAATTTCCAACCATGCAAATCTCAAATCCATTTTGAAATTTGCATGGATGACAATTAAGTCGAGATCTGAACTGGTTATGTCCTGTTTTAAGAATTACTCAATTCATGTTTTTGTCAATTACAATTGTTTTTTAAGTAATAGTTTCGCTGGATTCAAGTTGCAAATGCAGCTTTTGATAAACAAGTAAAATGAACATTTTCTCTTTGCATGTAAGGTATAGTGCATATTCACCTCAGTTATCTTCTGAAATGGATTACTTAAAAAACATTTTTTTATTGAACAAAGCTTTAATCATACTCAAAAAGAGATGAAAGCAAAATATCCTAACAACCCTTATAGTTGGACGATGTTTGTGCCGGTGGGGTGGGGCACGGGAGTTTTAAATTGGCAAATTTGAATCCGGAGAGATAGTTTTTAAGAACTGCTTAATTAAAAGCAACTCTATTATTCTTAAAAATGACAGATATTGAAAACGATATTATGTTCTAATGAAAAAGAGGGTGTATCATAATGTGATTTCACCCTCTTTCTATTTATACTCCTGTCAGAGAATCATTTTAAATACTCAATTCTCAGAGCGTTATTTTCTATTCTGAGACAGGCTCAACATAAAGTTTTTAATTTGTTGCAATTATATAACGGTTATATACATACCCCCTATTTACAACTTTTATGGTAAAACTACCTGTCCATCTTGGTGTCCAGGTTACAACACAGTCATCGGAATAATCATTATCCTGACCAACCAAGTTATCGTTTTCATCGTATACATACAAATCCAGATCGGTATCTCCATCGCCGGAAACGATTACTGTTGCAGTTTCATTTCCGTAGAATCTAATTTTGAAAGAATCTGTACTTCTTGCGTCAACTCTATGTGTTGCATATTTTGCACCACCCACAGCACCACGAGATTTCTTAGCATTTTCTAATCTATCAATCATTGCTAAAAGGGTTTTATCATCTGCTGCTAATTTCTTTGCATCTGATAAAATTTGCTTTGGGTCATGAGATACAACATCATCTTTTTTTGTTTCAGTACCTTTGCCCTGCGCATAGGACTCAGGTGTTAGTTCTGTCATACCGATGCTTAAATAGAGTTCAGCTGCCTGGATAAGCGCACTTGCTGAATTGTTTTCATAGCCATATTTGGCTAATTGACCTGCCAACATAAAGGTTTGCATAGAGGTTGAAGGTGCAACGACCTCACCTTTTTTGTCTGATACTCCTTCAGTTTTTTCTTGTGCATATAGCACATTTGCTAACACACTTAATACCACGATTAATGATAAAGTTACTTTTTTCATTTTTTCTTGTTTTTAAAAGTTAATAAAAGCATTTTGTTTACTCTCCAATTTCAATTATGTAAATGAAGTTTCTTACTGATTTGACTTTCTCTGCTAATGATTTTCCTGATATTTCATTCTTTGGTGGATCTCTTAATTTAATTTGATTATCTCTAATCAGAGATTTTAAATAATCTGCTTTAACGGCATAAGATACATTTGGTTCAATGTATTTTGCATTTATTACGCCAATAATTCTTCCATCATTATCAAACAGAGGGCAACCACTGTTTCCCGGTAATGCCTGAGCAGAAACCTGATATTTTGTAATATCTCCCCTATAACCTGAGCTAGAAGAGATCACTCCGGTTGTTAATTTCAGTTCTTCACCTAAATGCTGTGTTTCCGGATATCCCAGAACAAATATGCTCTCTCCTACATCTGAAGGTTGATTGGCAAAAGTATATGGTATTTGAGATAAAGAAGGTGAGTCTATTTTTAAAATTGCCAAATCATTATCTTCATCAGTAGCCACGACCCTGGCATCTATTAATGTTTCAAAATTGCCGTTTACTCCTTTGACTTTGATATGTTTGGCATCAGCAATAACATGCTGACAAGTTGCAATATAGCCATCGTAGCTTATCGCAAAGCCGCTTCCGGAACTAACCGGCACAAACCTTTCACTCTCCTGATAATCCGGTTTATCCCTGAAATAGTCTTTTCGCTCCCCTTCATTAATGTAAACGCCTCTCCAATAGATGCCTTCAGGTGAACCTTTAATTTGTAGCGCTGGAAGAATAATATCAATAGAGGCTGTTTTATCAGGGATTGGAGGAAATACCAAATAAAAATTATATAGAATCCTTCGTTTAGTAAAATATTGCTCATTGAATTGCAGGGAAACAAATGGGTCATCTTCATCATTGGAAATCATTCCCCATTCTAAAATTTTATATTCAGAACCTGATAGGTTGGTTTTTAGATATGATTTGGAATTTACAATTATAGAAGGCTTAAATAAAGCTGTAGCATATGTAAATGCAATAAAAGTATATTCCTGGGCTATAACAATAGAAGTAATTTTGACTTCAGATGCTTCATCAGAGCTATCATGTTCTACTCGTGGATTCTCAATTATCTTTTGTGAAAAAAGGTTGATAGATATAATTAGCAATAAAATCGTAATTAATTCTCTGCCAAGGTAACTTAACTTACACATAAAGACAAAAAGTTGGGTTGATTTTTAAAGATTACTCATTCTTAGAATCAAATATGCCCAGATTACGCTTTAAGGAATTTTTTAATTCGTAATAAACGGGCACAGATACAACAACATGTTGAGATTTTTGTTCATTTGCCCGATTTTTTGAGGCTTTCAAAGTGTAATTATTGATAATCAATTAGTTAATGAATGATAAATCTGAGCTTGTAGCGCTAAAACGATTTTTATGTTTCATATTAGAATTATTAATACTGATTCCAATGCAAATTAAGTGGTTTAAAACCTTTTATGGTCAATATTTGTTACAGATATATTAACTTTTACTTGCATAAGAGGTTGTGGGAAGATAAAAACTTTCCAGGATTGTTGATTACTCATGCTGCTTTTCTATAAACAATGTTTGATTGGATATCCACGCAAGATGAATGATCCGGTTTTACGTTGCTCTGGGGAACAAATGGTTTGTTGACAGATTTATACTTGTTATATTTATTATAGTGTTTTGTTAAATTAATATATTGAATCAATGAAAGCTAAAAAATCTATTGTGTTAGCAACTATCTTCTTATTGCTCACACTATTTGCACATGCGGAAAAAAGAGCATTAATTATTGCCGTAGGAGACTACGACAAAGAAACAAGGTGGCCCTCAATTAGTTCGGAAAACGATGTTCCGCTTATTAAAAACACTTTATTGAATCAAAAGTTTCTTGAAGATAACATTACCATCATCCGCAATGAAGAAGCAACTAAAGAAGGGATACTAAATGCGATAGAAGAGTTGTACCAAAAAAGCAAACCCGGAGATATTGTTGTTATCCATTACTCGGGACACGGACAACAGGTCCAGGATGACAACGGAGATGAAGCTGACGGACTGGATGAATCTATTGCTCCTTATAATGCTTATGCATTCTACTCAAAGAGTCGCAATTACTATGGGCAGAATCATATTACAGATGACGACCTGGAAATTATCATTAATAAATTCAGAAACAAATTAGGTAAAGATGGACAGCTTCTCTTTATCCTTGACAGCTGTCATTCCGGCTCTGCCACCAGAGGGGGGAAAACTAGAGGAGGGATGCCGGCTCTTGTTTCTCCCGATTGGAAAGCACCTGAGCAGAATACCGTAAATAGAGGAAGTGGTCTTTTTCAGGAATCAAAACTCGGAGACTCTCCTGCTCCGTTCGTAATGATCTCAGGAGCTTCTGCAGAAGAATTAAACTACGAATATGAAGGTGTCGGATCGCTCAGTTATGCTTTTTCAAAAGCAATGAACGAACTGGGAACTGACTTTACTTACAGGCAGCTATTTGCTTCAATTTCTGCTATCATGAGCGGAATTGCGCCCAAACAAAAACCGGCCATAGAAGGCAATGTGGACTACAAAATCTTTAAAGGAGAATACGTGAAACAAACTCCGTATTATGATGTAACTTCCGTTGCCGGCGACAACTCTGTTATCCATATCAATGGCGGACAGGTCAACAGCATTTTCAAAAACACAACAATTTTTGTATTGCCGGCAGGTTCAACTAAAGTCGAAAAAAACAAAATCATATCCACAGGCACTGTTACTATGTCAAAGTTTGGCGAAGCCGTTATCAAACTTAACAATGCTCTTGAGGATGACAATGCGAAAAAATACTGGGTGTTTATTGACCAACCGTCTTACAGCGATATTTCTGTTAAAGTATTTTTGGATAAGTCGGTTGCCGATAAAAATATTATAAAAGGAGTTGAAGATTTTCTAGCTAAAAACAATCTTGGGGAAATCGTTACCGACATTAACTCTTCCGATATTATCGTGGACAAAAAAGGGAACGAATACGTATTAAGCTATACTAAAGGTGAAGGCGAGTTCAATAAATATTCCGCTTCCAGAGGGAATGCCTCAGATGAAATCAACGCTAAAATCTTCAACTATGCCCAAGGTACTTATTTAAAAAACCTGAGCTTAAAAAACCCTGCTTATGAGTTTGAATTTAAGCTTGTTCCTGTTAGTTATGACTATAATACCGGAACTCCCGGAGAACTATTACCTGAATCAGACTATGTTGACCCATCCGGAATTTTTCAGGTAAAACCCGAAAAAGACTACGCATTGCTGGAAATCACCAACAAGAGTAACAGAGAATTATATATCAGCATAGTGGAAATCAATACTGCCGGGGAGGTTGCTCCATTCTTTCCCAATGACGGCTGTCCGCTCCAAAATCAAGAACGCAAATTATCAGCAGGACAAACTATGGTATTCAGAAACTGTGCTTATTCCTTTGGCCCCCCTTATGAACGATTGGTCTTAAAAGGATTTGCATCTGATAAGCCATTGAATTTCCAATCCACAGTCAGCACACGAGGTACAGGTAATGCCAATAACCCATTAGAGAAATTCTTACAAGGAACTTATAACCAAACCCGCGGTTCGGCAGGAAATACTGCGAGTGGTGCTTTGGAAGGTTATAGCACAGAGTTTATTTATGAAATTGTGAAATAAGCTTCTATTCCTAAAGTCTCCTTGTTATGAAGTTTAGAACACTCATTTTCCTGACTTGTTTTCTTATTCCTCCTATAATAGGATACTCTCAAAAACTTCCTGATCAAGAGCCTAATAGGACTATAAATGGCAAAAAAGAAGGAAAATGGGTGTATTGGTTGGATTCAAACTTCCATAATACTGAAATACAAGACAGTGTAGTATATTATCGTATTTCAGATTATCAAAATGATGAACTTATTGGAATAACTAGTAGTTTTTATAAAAGTGGTAAAATACAATTTAAAGGTAGAGTTATCTCTGAAGATCCAATTATTATTGAAGGAAATGCAAAATGGTATTATGAGAATGGTAATATAAGCGAAGACTGTAACTATGAAAATGGAAAAATGGAAGGAGATGTAATATCATATTTTGAAGACGGATTTATCGAATCAAAAGCAATTTATAAAAACAATAAAAAAGATGGTCCTTTCGAAATGTATTATCCTAATCATAATAAAAAGTGTTCAGGACAATTTTGGCATGGAAGAAAAATGGGTGAATGGCTTTGGTATAATGAAGATGGTAGTTTTGATGAAAAAGAAGAAAACGAAGATATTGAATCTCTTGAATGGAGAGAAATTGATGACAGTATTCAACAGCTATTAAATGACAAACAGTATGAAAAAGCCTATCCATTAATACTTGATCATCTTGAAGTAGTAAGAAAAAACTTTACAAATGATAAAGAAAAATATGCATTAGCAATTATAAAATTAGCTGAGTATTTATATTTATTTGAGTCGGATTATTACAAGGCTGCAAACTATTTCAAAGAAGTAGTAGATATACATAAAGTAAATACAGTTCTTAGTAATGAAGAGTATGAGCAAATTTTGATTAATTTATTAAAAATTAATCGAAATATTGGAGATTATGAGTCTGCTATGAATTATGGATTAGAAGCAGAAAGTATAATATTAAATAGAGCTGGAGACAAAAGTGAAGATTATGCAAATATTATGGTTCTTCAAGGTTATATTTATCTTGATTTGAATCAGATTTTAAAAGCGAAAATATTGTTCGGTGGGGCTGATTTAATTGCAGAAGAAAATCATTTTGATAAAACTATCACTCATGCAGATGCCTTGTTAGGTTTGGGGCGTACTTTTATCAAGGAAAAGAATTATTATCTGGGAGTTGATAAATTACGTCAAGCCTTGTTGATTTATGGAGAAGAAATAGTAAATAATTATCCTAAAGTTATTAATACAGCTATAGATATTATTGCAGCATTTCAAAAAGCTGGCTATTTTGAGGATGCTGAAGAATTTATAACAATTGTCGAAAATGTATATACTACCTTGAATCTAGGAATAGACATCGCATATTCTAAACTATTATATACTAAAGCTGTACAGCTTTTTGCTAAAGGTAAATTTAAAGAGGCAATACCCATACTTCAAGATGGATTAACTATTGTAAAAAAATATTCAGGTATATATTCAACTGAATACGAAGAAGGACTTAATAAGCTACTAACTGCCTATGGAATAACTAAGGATTGGGATAATGTTATTTTAACTTGCGATGACTACATTGCTTATCTTCTAAATAAAATCAAAAATACATTTCCGTTAATGTCTGAACATGACAAGGAATTATTTATTAATGAAAAATCAAATTTTATAGAAATTGCAAAAGATTTTTTGTATCAAGCAAGTTCAGATAGACCGTTAGTTTCAGAAAAACTTTATGATATAGAACTACTAACTAAGGGATTAATTCTTAATTCTAGCATTGATTTGAATCACCGGATAGCTTTATCAAATGATACTATCGTTCAAGGAGATTTTTATAAATTAAAACAATACAGAGATACTATTGCTTATGAATATCGTAAAGTACCATTAAATAGTCAACGCATTTTAGATTTAGAGTTGGCTGCTGATTTAATTGAAAATAGAATTAGTAAAAAAGTCAGTTCTTCTACAACTTCTTCATTGTTGGGTAAAGTAAAATGGCAAGACATAAAAGCAGCGTTAAAAGAAAATGAAGTAGCGATTGAGTTTTTACCAATAAGTAACTATAATTTTAAAGACTCAACAGAAACAGTAAATTACATAGCACTATTATTAAGAAAATCAGATAAATCACCTAAGCTTATACCTCTTTTTAATCAAAATCAATTAGATGAAATTATTTCTCAACAAGGAAATATTCAAGTCAGAATAGATCAACTTTATCGTGGAAGTTCTGCTATTAATCTTAAATCGACTGAAGAAAGCTTAGGTAAGCTTTATAACCTTATCTGGAAACCTTTAGAATTTTATATTCAAAAAGAGCAAACCATTTATTTTTCTCCTTCTGGCACACTGCATCAAACTGCATTTGCAGCAATAAAATCACCTGACAATCTATGTTTAATTGATAACTATAGATTGATCCAAGTAAATTCATCAGCAAGAATATTGGAAAAAAAGAAAATGAAAACTATTGAAGATATCACTCTTTTTGGTGGGGTAGATTACGATGCAGAATTGAAAAAAAAGACGGAAATCAATTTAACTAAAACAGAAGAAATAGCATCGAATAGGGGAGGAAGTTGGGATTATCTAATAGGTACAAAAGAAGAAGTTGAAAAAATAGAGAATATTGCGCTTAAGAATAAAATAATTGTGAATAATTACCTTGGGAATGAAGCTACAGAAGATATTTTTAAAAAAATAAGTACTTATTATTCTCCTTCTATTATACATATTGCAACTCATGGGTTCTTTTTCCCAGATACAGTAGTTGTTAATGAAGTAGCTACTGAAGATATGCCAATAAAAATGAAACGAATTCAAGAAAATTCACTTCATCGTTCAGGACTCCTTTTTGCAGGAGCAAACCATGCATGGAGAAACGAACAAATAGGGGAAAATAATGATGATGGTATCTTAACTGCTTACGAGGCATCACAGATTTACTTGCCAAAAACACAGTTAGTAGTACTTTCAGCTTGTGAAACCGGACTTGGGGACATCAAAGGTAGTGAAGGTGTCTTTGGTCTTCAACGAGCATTTAGAGCTGCTGGAGCAGATTATCTGATGATGAGTTTATGGCAAGTCCCAGACCTGGAAACAGCCGAGTTTATGGAGTATTTTTATAAAGAATTATTTACAAGTAAGAACATTGAAACAAGTTACCAAAAAACCCAAAAATACATGCGAGAAAAGTATGCGAATGAACCGTATAAATGGGCGGCGTTTGTGCTAGTAAAATAAAACCTATATGACAAAAAAACTAAAATTTCTTCTCCTGTTGTTGCTTCCTTTATGGGGGTATGCTCAAACTCTCCATCCGCAAGTGCCTAATCAAATTGTTAATGGACAAAGAGAAGGGAAATGGGTAACCTGGTTTACCGATGAATTAGAAGAAACCGATATTTCGGATAGTGTGGAATATTATATGGTTTGCACTTACAAACAGGGGAGAATGGAGGGTGAGTTTACTTTCTATTATCTATCAGGACAAAAGTTTTGGGCGGGAAATGCAATCCATGACAAAATAAGCGGAACCCAAGTTTGGTATTATAACAATGGTAAAAAGAAGGTTAAGCAGGAATTTAAGAATGATGTACCATGGGGAAAAATAGAAACCTTCTACGAAAACGGGAAGACAGAACTCAAAGGTAATTTTAAAGACGGCCATGAGGACGGATTATTTATTTATTATCATCCGAATGGCAAGGTGGAGAAGAAATCAAACTTTCAAAACGGTAAAAAGGAAGGTGTTGAAGAACACTTCAATGAGAGCGGACGTTTGGCATCCAGAATCTTTTATGTAAACGATGAATATCAGGGTGAATGTTTCTGGTACTATGAGAGTGGAAAGTTGTTCGAGAAACAAACTTATGACAAAGGGCTTCTAAACGGGTGGAGTATTGAATATTATGAAAATGGACAAATCAAAAGTAAGGTCAATTACATTGATAATAATGAAGAGGGTGTTTATACCGCTTACTATGAAAGTGGAGAGATAGAGGAGATTAAAAATTTCTCTGGCGGGTATTTGAACGGAGAACACAAGATGTTTTATGAAAACGGTAATAAAAAACTTGTAGCCTTTTATAAGGATGGTGAACTCGAGGGTGAATTTGTAAAGTATTACGAAAACGGACAAATTGAGACGTTAAAGAATTACATTGCAGGCAATATTGTTGGAAACTCTTTCGGGTATTTCGAAGATGGTACAATCAGCCATTACGCTTTCTATGATACAGAAGGGCAAATTCAAGGATATGAAATAGAGTTTTATGAATCGGGAGATACACTCAGCAAAAAATACTATATTGATGGTGTTGCGCAGGGAACCTGTATGAGTTGGTATCCAAACGGGAATATAGAAGCCCAATTCAGTTATGAGAACGGATTGGCGCAGGGAAAATTTATATCTTTTTATGAAGACGGAACCAAAGATGTGGAAGGAACCCTTGTAGATGATGAAAGAGAGGGAGAATGGCTCGTGTACAGAGAAAACGGGACTTTGCTAAAGAAAATAAATTTTAAAAACGGCTTAGTGCATGGTTTGGAAACCACCTATTTTGAGAATGGGAAAATTAACGTTATTGGAAATTATGAGGAGGATGTGCAAACAGGAGAATGGAAGTGGTATTATGAATCCGGAGCACTTGAAACTGTTGGATTTTATAAAAACGACCAAAAAGACGGAAAGGCATTAAACTACTATGAAGATGGGACGCTCAAGAGTCGTATTTTTTTTAAAGAAGATGAACGAAGAGGAATAGAAGAACGTTTTTATCCCAACGGGAACATTGAGCATTATGTAGTCAATTACGAAGACAATCCATTCGTTGGTGAGTCTGCTTTTTTCAGAGAAGACGGATCTTTAATAGGAAGAACATTAATCACCCCGGCACCTGAAGAAGTGAGATGGCAGGAATTGAATACCCAAATGACTGAGTTGTCAGACGTAGGGCTATATGAGGAAGCCGTCAGTAAAGGAAATGAAGCGTTGAACTATGTCAAAGACACTCTTTCCGTTTACCATTCCTTTTACGGTGCTACGCTCAATAATCTGGGATTAATGTATAAAACCATGGGAGCGTATGAAAAAGCACTCCCCCTGTTTCTTGAAGTTTATGAATTTGTCAAACGAACTTTAAGCCCCGCAAGCCAGAATTATGTTACTACTTTAAGTAATCTGGCAGGTTTGTATACTAGCTTAGGGCAATATGAAAAGGCAAAGGAATTGTATGATACCGCAAGCCTGAGATTTGATAAAGAAGATAGCAATTCGATTGAATACGGCATCTTATTAAACAACATAGCGAGTTTCTATTTTGCACAAAAGAAATACGAAGAGGCACTCACATACCTTGTTAAAATTATAGACATTGGTAACAGCATAGAAAAGGATAACAGTTCTATGTATATAAATCTGTATATAGAAGTACACAATAAAAAAGCTATTATATACGAGCAGTTAGGGGACTATGAGAAAGCGCTTGAAGCCATTCGTGAAGCCATCAAAACGGGGGAGACCAATTTGGGCAAAAAACATGTTGCCTACCTGAAAAGCTTAGATATACTTACAATGATTTACAGTGCTATGGGGAATTACAGCGAAGCCATTAAAACAAACACTCAAAGCATTGAAATCACAAAGGAAATTTTGGGTAAAGAAAATTTTGAATATACCAATCGGATAAGCAATCAGGCGCTTCTTTATAAATTCTCCCGTCAGAATGTCTTGGCTGTCAAATCTTTTTCTGATGTATTTTCTCAATGGCTGTTTAATGTCAATAACTCTTTTGCGGTGATGACAGAAAGCGAAAAGGAAAACTTCATTCAAAGCCGGAGTAATTTTATTTATGAAAGAAATTTCTACACCCACATTTATCCTGAAACACCGGAGGTGTCTGACAACTTCTACAATATAGAGCTTGCAACAAAAGGAATTGTGCTAAACTCAAATATTGACTTAACAAGACGCATTCAAAACACACAGGATGCAGACCTCATAGATTGGTTCGGAGAGTATAAAGAGTACAAACACAATATTGCTCAGGAATTTTCCAAACCTGTTGAGAAAAGAAACACTGAATTAAAACAATGGATAAAAGAAGCAGAAACATTAGAATCAAAAATTAACCGCAAAGTAAACTTAACCGGTTCTGTTGGGAAAATAACATGGAAAGATATTCGTGAGGGATTACAGGAAAATGAGGTTGCCATTGAGTTTTCTGCTTATGAATACAGAAGTGGATGGCTTGGTTCCGACACCGTTCAATACGTGGCTCTTATCATCCGAAAAGGAGATCAACATCCTGTTTTAGTTCCTCTTTTTACTCAAAAACAATTAGATGAGCTTACCACAACAAATGGAAGTGAAATGGATTTAGTTAACAACCTCTATCGCGGTGCCGTAGCCTCTTCCACCACCCGACAAGCGGACTTGAATCAACTCTATAATTTACTTTGGAAACCTTTGGAAGAATACCTTCAAGAAGGACAAACTATTTATTTCGCCCCCTCTGGCACTTTACATCAAATTGCCTTTTCTGCTATTCGTACCCCGGAAGGAAATTATTTATCTGATAAATACATTCTAAAACAAGTTAGTACCACAGCTAAAATTCTTGATAAAGAAGAAAAACAAAGTCTTAACTGTATTACTCTCTTTGGTGGAATTGAGTACGACCTGAACGAAAAAGATTGGAAAAAGGAATCCAAAAGCTATGAAAATAAAGAATTTGTTTCACGTTCTCTAACGCCCGATTTGCAAAGGGGAGGTGAGATCTGGTCTTATTTGGCGGGGACACTTACGGAAACAGAAAGCATCAATATTTTAGCACAAAAGGCAAAAATCAAAACTCAGTTTTATTCCGGCAATAATGCTCTGGAAGAGTCTTTTAAATCGTTGAATGGCAATGCATCGCCTTCTATCTTACACATTGCTACACACGGATTTTTCTTCCCCGACCCTGAAAAGAAAAAAGAGGAATTAGAAAGAATGGAATTGATGCAACAAGAACAGAATGTTTTCAAACTAAGCGATAACCCTCTCAACCGTGCAGGATTGCTCTTTGCAGGAGCAAACCACACATGGAAAGGCGAACCCACTCCCGAAAGTACAGAAGATGGAATCCTAACCGCTTATGAAGCATCGCAAGTGTTTTTACCCAATACTGAATTGGTAGTGTTGTCCGCTTGTGAAACAGGTTTAGGTGAAATCAAAGGAAGCGAAGGAGTATTTGGCTTGCAAAGGGCATTCAAAGCTGCCGGTGCAAAATACCTGTTAATGAGTCTTTGGAAAGTACCTGACAAAGAAACCGCTGAGTTTATGGAAGCTTTTTACCAGGAGCTTTTTGAAAGTCAAGACATAGAATCCAGTTATATCAAAGCTCAGAATCAAATGAAAACCAGATATCCGAATAATCCTTATAGCTGGGCGGCGTTTGTGCTGGTGAGGTAGATACAGGGATATAAATATTTTTGTAAGAACCTGGCTGTAATTATTGGGTATTGGGAAAATGACCGGGAGCTTTGGTAGAAATATTTTTAAACCTTCTTCCATTTTTAATCATGCAAATCTCAAATTAGTTTTAAAATTTGCATGATTATTTAAGGTTTAGATAAAGTTTTATAGGAAAATGGTTATCAAAACAGGATTATGATTGGATTATAAGGTGTGAAATTTAATTGGGAGGCGGAATAGATTTGTTTAATTTTGTTATTTACAAAACATTGCTTTATGAAAAAAAGACTTATTTTACTGGCTCTTTCTTTTTCTTTTTTGCAGGTGTTTGGTGGAGTCAAACCTTCTGGTGGAGTCAAACCTTCTGCCTTGCATTTAACCGGCAATGCCTACATTTTGTCCCTTGGAATTTCAAACTACCCTTCTTCACAATCGAACCTTTCCTTTAAAAATACCACCAAAGATGCCCAATCATACGGCCGTTTTTTTGAGCAACAGTTTACTCAATTAAATAAAGAGCAAAAATTTGAACTGAAAAGGAAGCTTTTGATTAATGACCAGGCTACAAAGGAAAATATTATTGCTGCTTTAAATGAAGCGCATCGTTTTTTGGTGAACACCGATGATTATTTTGTTTTTAATTTTTCAGGATACTGTCAACTGGTTGAAGATAGTTCAGGAAAAGGGGAAACCTGGTTTGTACCTTATGGGTTAGAAGAAATAACGGACGATAAGGAAATTACCCAAAAAGGAATTCCCTTACATCAATTAAGAGACTTATTACAATTTATTACTGCCAAAAACCAGCTCTTTATAACAGAAAGTGGCAACACCAATAAATTCCAAAAAGAATTCGTGAATTCCCTGATGGAGATGAGCGATAATATCGGTTCCTTTTCCACTAAAAATCGCTTTATCATGGTGCCCAATGGATATGGATGGAATCAGGTTTGGTGTAATTCCAAAGTAATTCAGGAAGGCCCCATCCACTATTATGTTACTCACCTTTCAAAGGATTTAAACATTTTCGGGTTGTTCAGTAATGATGAGGATATTAAAAATAAAGTTACTAATGATCTCAAAAAGCGGGAGTTCGAGTGTGGTTCTTTCAAAACCGATTATTTTACTATTTTCTCTGAGAAGGATTTTGCAGAAGACATCAATAGTTATCTGCCTTCCAATGTTACCAAAATGAGAGGGGCGAGTACCATCAGTACCAATCGTCAGGTCATTCATAAAGAAATCGGTAAAAAATATGCTTTAATCATTGGCAATAACCGTTATGCCGAGAAGACCTATTGGAGCGATTTGGGAAATCCGGTTCAGGATGCAGAAGAAATAGCCAGGTTGCTGAAAAATAATTTCGGGTACGAAGTGCATGAATTATACAATGCTTCCAAAGATAATGTATTGGATGTTTTGCTTAAACTGCACAGTGTTATCAAAGAAAACGATCAATTCCTGTTTTATGTTGCCGGTCATGGCGATTACGATTCCCTTCTTTTTGATGATGGTTTTTTGGTATGTGCCAATTCCTTATCGGCTGAAAAAGACCCTAAACGGAATACCTATATTCAATATGCCATGCTTTCCAGAGTGTTAAACAAAATCCCGGCAAAACAAGTGATGGTTGTCCTGGATGTTTGTTTTGGTGGAAGTTTTGACAATCAGCTTACAGCAATGCGAAGCCGTTCCAGGACTATCTATGACGATTTGGATATGAGGGCCTTTACCTCGGAACAACTTAATAAACGAACCCGTAAATTTTTGTCTTCCGGTTCTCTTAATGAAGTGCCTGATGGTTATGAAGGAAGACATTCGCCTTTTGCTGCCCGTCTGATTCAAACATTGAAAAGCGTAGCGGATAAGGGAGATATGATTTTGGGAAATGAATTATTTACACAAGTGCAAAAGCTACCGTCTAAACCGCGTTACACAGATTTTGGCGATGGCGACCCGACAGGAGAGTTTGTTTTGCAGGCGAATGAACTGAAGTATGCCGTGGAGTAGAAGTTGTTTATCTGATGACAGGGTTGAGTTTGCTGCCATAGCCTTTTAAAATTATTGAAGCAGAAAGAGGAGATGAGTGGGAGCAAACTAAAAACATCAGGAGAAGAATAAGTAAAAAAACTAACCGGGAATAAAGACTGAAAATGCGGAGAATAATTGAGAAGTGTGATGATATAGCTTCACAAACTTGTGTTTATGAAACTCAAAGATAACAACGCTAACATTAGGATTCCGTGTTGTATATCGTATTTTAAGAATTATTCGATAAATTGTTTTTGACAATTACGATTGATTTTTTGTTCTTTAGGTAAGAAGTTCAATTATGTTTGATAAAAAATAAGATGAACATTTCATCTTATTATAAAGGCATCAAACATATTCACCTCAGAGATCTTCTGAAATGGGTTACTTAAAAAACAAATTTTTTTATTGGACAAAGCTTTAAACATACTCAAAAAGAGATGAAAGCAAAATAAAAAGATGAGCTGTACAGCTGGGCTGCTTTTGTGCTGGTGAGGTAGATTAATCCCCAAAATGTTTAAAAAATTGTTGTTTTATTGTTGAATATTATAAATATATTTACTTTTAGCGGTTAAAAAAATAATATCTTGTAAATAATAATTGTTCCTATGAAAAAAATATCCTTTACTGCCCTTCTTTTGTGGCTTACCAATGTCGCTTTGGCTGATATACCTATCGATGATGATGAAGATGGTATAAGAGAAACTGCGGAATTTCTAAATTCTAACTATATCCTTTGGATAGGACTGGTGGTTGTTATAATCGTAGCCTTTGTTATAATGGCTGTTTTAAAGAAAAGAAAAGCCAATAAATAAAAACCGTTTAATATGATGATAAACCAAATACAAGCCACGATAGCAGACGCTGCTTCGCCTGTGCTTTTATTATTACCCGTGATAGCGGTGATTTTAATCCTAGTCGTAGTTATCGCCATTTTATTTTTTGTTTATATGGCTTATCGAAAGAGAAAAAGAAATAAAGACAAACACTAAATGGGAATTTTAAAATTCTTGTTACTGACCATCTTAATTGAAGTGCCTGTATATTTCTTGTTTGACAGAAAAAGGATAGGATATTCGGTTTTGGTTTTGGTAATGGCTAATTGTTTAACCTGGCCTATACTGAATTATCTTTTCTATACAACTTCTGTCCATCTGTTGATTTTAGAAAGTGGGGCAGTATTGGTCGAGGCATGGATAATTTATTATTACCTGGATCAAAAATTTTTGAAAGCCTTGCTGATTGCTTTTATCCAGAATTTTATTTCCGCCGCTATCGGTATTTATTTCAATAACATCATCCTATGAATTTGAACTACAAAAGAGCGGCAGGTTTTGGGTTTGCTCACGGAATTAATGATTTTATTGGAGGCTATTTGCTGTCTTATCTGGCCGGGCATGGCCAGAATAAATATGTAATCTTCTACGCCTTTTTAATCTATAGTCTGATCGCATTTGGCGGACAGCTTCCGGTGGGCATAGTGCTGGATAAAGTTCAGAAATTAAAAAGCTTTAGCCTTTTTGGAGTGGCGGCGATGGCAGGAGCTATCATTTTAGCCCCTTTTCATCTGTTAGCGGCCATAATTTTGAGTGGAATAGCATCTGCTTTTGTACATGTATGCGGAGGCACGGTTTGCTATCTTAGTAAACAAGATGATGCCACCTTAATGGGAATGTTTGCATCGCCAGGCGTAATTGGTTTGGTATTGGGCACAGTGCTGGGAGCGATTAGTCAGACCATCCTCGTTTCTCTCAGGATGCTGTTGCCTTTGGCAGCTCTTTTTATCTGGATGCAGCGAATTTCTTTTCCCTCCTACGAGATAGTCAAAAAAGAATCCACTAAAACTGACCAGCTTATATCAGAGCAGCATGACTTTTTTATGATTGTTTTGCTGGCCGCCATTGCCTTCCGTTCGCTATTGTGGAATATGGTGCAATTAATACATTTGCAGGATTATTACTGGATATTGGGTTTAGGTATTTCGGCTGGGATAGGAAAACTGGCAGGTGGTTATCTGAGTTTTAAAATTAACTGGAAAAATTATATTCTTATCAGCATGTTTGCGGCTATTTTGTTTTTAAACATAGACAGAGGAAATTTCTGGTTGTTTTGTATTGGAGTGGCTTTGTTACAAAGTGCTTTACCGGTTACCGTGCTGCTGATGCAAAACTTTTTTAAAACGCTACCCGCCACGGCAGCGGGATTAAGCCTGGGCGTGGCAGTCATTTTGGCCGGCTTGCCTACTTATCTGGAATCCGTACGCCGAATTCCGGACGACAAGTGGCTGTTCTTAGGTATGGGTGCCTTGTTTTTATTATTTAACGGGATGGTTGTATTTTTGGGCAAGAGGAAGGTTAAAGTTAAAAGTGAGGCGGTCTGAATCAGTTGGACAATGTTTTTTACAAATATAAATGTTATTGTTTAATACAATAGGGAATTGAGCGAAACTAATAATTTCCCTGAATTGTTTACAACTAATACAACCTTCCTTTTAACCTGACCCCACATCACCAATGCTTCTAAACCTGCTTTTGGCTATTTGGGTTATGAATTTAGCAATAAAGATTCGTCCGGATATTTTACCGGTACGGTAGTTTTAAATTGGCAAATTTGAATCCGGAGTTATTGGGTCGGCTTATTGATTTACAGCCTTTTGTTTCAGGAACAATGAGTTTATCAGTCCTAAACTCAGCAAAGCAAGCGCAATATAATATGATAATGTAGCTGCATTGTCCGGATAATTATCTTTCATAAAGGCAATTATCTGTGGACCGATAA
>JBASHR010000061.1:0-31287 GCA_049654165.1 Bacteroidales bacterium | reverse complement strand
CATGAACATGATCTGAAACACCATTTACAATTATCGGCTTTTGTTGTTTGTATTTGATTATCCCGGCAATGTATCTGAATATTTCATCGCGCCAGGGCTTTTGCAATAGATTCTCTCTGCCTTTCACGGCAAAAACGTAGTGAATATATATTTGTGAAAATGTTCCGGCCATAGCTTGTAGATTTTATTTCACCCCTTCGGGGTTATGTAATGTTGGTTTTTGTATTCTTTTATAATCATGCCACCCTTTCAGGGTTTTGGTTATGCGTGTTATTGCGTCTTTTATAATCATATCACCTCTACGAGGTTCTATTGGTTATTTCAATGTTTGATGTTTTTTATAATTCTGTCATTTATTGCTAAATCCCGAAGGGATGATATTTTTATAGCTTTTATTATAATGGTTGCGCATGGTTCTAACCCTGAAAGGGTGAAATAACTAATTTAGCCTACCATGTTATAATCATGTCACCATTTCAGGGTTTTGGTTATGTGTGTTATAGTGTTTTTTATAATCATATCACCTCTTCGGGGTTTCATTGGTTATTTCAATGTTTGATTATACTGTATCGTTTCTTTTTCTGGGCTTATGATCTTTTACGCAGGTAAAGATAGAACTTTTTTGAACGTAAAATATAAAAATTGAAAGGTAGAAGAGAGCAATGGAGAATGGAGAATTGTTAATTGAAATTGGATAATAGAAAATTGATAATGGAAAATGGTTGGGGATTGATATGTAAATGAAAGTAATGGCATTCAGCAAACCACTGGGGATCCTTTGTGATAATTCACATTTGTCGGGTGTTTGTATAAAATCTTTTAATCTTCTTTGATTTGCTGGTTTCGGTCATTGACAATATAAAATACCTAATTTTGTAACGACTTTGAAAACATTCTATAACTTACTGTATGCCGGCAAAATTTGATCCCCGCCTGAACTATGAAGCCACCAGAGAAGCCATTGGTTATGTTTCGCGACGTAATGCCACCCAAAGTGATTACGACCGTTTGGGTTTCATGTCGGGACTTGAAGTACATCAGCAACTAAATACCTCCCGGAAACTTTTTTGTCGCTGCCCGACAGGGATATACCAGGAGTCCGATGACTATGATGCCGAGATTATTCGCCATATGCGCCCCACTCTTGGTGAATTGGGCGAGCATGACAGCACGGCGCTAATGGAGTTCAAAACCAGAAAAACAATTATTTACCGTGTAAAAGGCTCTACTGCCTGCACATACGAAATTGACGACGCAGCTCCATTTCTCATCAACCAGGAAGCTCTGGCACAGGCTATTGAAATTTCGCTGTTGTGCCGTTTAAACATTGTCGGCGAAGTACATATTACCCGAAAGCATTATCTTGACGGAAGCATACCTGCCGGATTTCAACGTACTGCAATAGTCGGCGTTGAAGGCGAAATCCCGCTAAAAGACAAAAAAATTAGGGTTATTCAGCTATGTATTGAAGAGGATACCTGCCGTGAGGTTTCTGACAAAGGTCATGTCAGAGTGTTCAGAACTGACCGCATGGGAATGCCACTCATTGAGATCGTAACCTATCCTGATATGGTTAACCCCGACGAGGTCATGGAGGTCTGCAATTATATCCGTTTTTTGAACCGCAGCACAGGAAAGGTTCGTACCGGAATGGGAGCCGCCAGGCAGGATGTAAACGTTAGCTGTAAAGGTGGCGCACGTGTGGAAATAAAAGGTGTGGCTCATACCAAATGGATACCTGAACTTACTCATAATGAGGTATTCAGGCAGTATGCATTGTTAAATATCAGAGCTAGACTGCTTGAAACGTATCCCGACTGGAAAAACTGGAAAATATCTTCACAGAAAATATCACGCAAAGATATCCAGTTCAAATACGAACCACTGGCTTTTGCTCAGCGCGACAAATTACCGGTTTATGCTGTTAATCTGCCGGGATTTAAAAGTATTTTATCTTATTTTACTCAGCCCGGGAAAATATTTGCCGATGAGATAAGCGACAGAATAAAGGTAATTGCTTGTATTGACAAACCTAATATGGTTCATTCAGAAATGATCAATTCAGTTCTGGAACCGGAAACCATTAAGAAAATTGAATCATTGCTGCAAGCCAAGGAAAATGATGCTCAGGTAATAATCTGGGGGCCGTCCGGCGATATCCCTACAGCTCTTGAAACCATTGAAGAACGCTGTATTCTGGCTTTTCAGGGTGTGCCGAAAGAAACCCGTAAATCATTTAAGGATGGAACAACCATCTTTGAAAGAGTGCTTCCGGGCGCCAACCGTATGTATCCGGATACTGATTCTCCGCCTATCCCACTAAAAGATGAGCATATTGAAGAAATTAAAACACAATTGCCCGAAGATGTTATTGACAGATACTATAAACTGAAGAAATGGAATGTGCCGGAAGATACCTATACATATATCTTCAAAAAAAATCTATTCCCTCTTGTCGAAAGGATTGTAAATGAGTTGGATGTACCGCCAAAATTTTGCGGTACTTTCTTCGGACATACCATGAAAAATATAGAAGGACGTTATAAACCTTCTTCTACATTTAGTTATAAGACCATTTACGGACTTTTTAAATTTCTGAAAGAAAAAGGACTGGAATTTGAACTTGCAAAGAAAATGATGCCAGTGGTTTATCAATATCCAAAAATGGAATTTGATTCGGTGCTGGTCAACATAAATTATAAACCGGTTAAGAAAAAGAATATCATAGATCATATTTCTTTTCTGAAGAAAAAATACATTCCAAAACGGAACCATAGCAACCCAAATGATGAAAATAACTGGATAATGGGGCAGCTAAGGCAGGCTGCCATTGGTAATATGTCTTTAACTGAACTGGCACAACATCTTAAATAACAAATACTTAAAATGAGAAATCGGATAATCATAAAAATAATTTTCATAGCTGCATTATTTTTATTTGCAGCACCGGCATTACATGCTCAGCAGCGATATGCGTATAATTCAGAAACTGACAGCGTCATTGCTTATTATACTGATAAAATTGACCCTGATCAGATTGCTTACTATATACAGGAGCTGGAAAATATGGGTACCAGATTTTGTCTTGCTGAAAACAGAAAAGAAGTAGCTGAGTGGATACAAAATAAATTCATAGCATTTGGCTATCCCGACACCTATCTGGATTCTTTTCTTATGATCAACACTTATCAGGGAGTTACCTATGAAACCTGGCAATACAATGTTATAAGCTCTTTGACCGGCCATACCCGTCCTGATGAAGTTTACATACTTGGCGCACATTATGATGATATTATATCGCCGCCAGGAAATCCGTTTATATTATCACCCGGCGCCGACGACAATGCAAGTGGCGTTGCCGTTGCCCTTGAAGTGGCACGCGTTATGAAAGAATATAATTATCACCCCGAAGCAACTATCAGGTTCATAGCTTTTGCAGCCGAAGAAGTGGGTTTGAAAGGAAGCTGGAATTATGCTACAAAGGCTTTTGACGAAAATATGGATATAAAAATGATGATCAACAATGATATGATCAGTAATAATACCGCACCTGAAGAAGAATGGAGGTTTAAGCTGTATAAATATAATGAAGCGGAATGGCTGGCTGAACTTGCCAATTATATTGCATTGAACTTCACAACATTAAATGTTGAAGAGTTTGTTCACACCTCTGCAAATACTGATAGCTGGCCCTTTCATCATTACGGATACAGTGCGGTATTTCTTCATGAACATGAATTTTCGCCATACTATCACTCTGTAAGCGATTTGGTAGTAAATACAAATAAATATTATGCTGCTGAATTAACAAAAGTATCACTTGGTATGCTGGTGCATGAGAACGGTACCGGAATTAATGTTGGTGGCATAGCTCCCGCATTATCTGTCAGTTCAAGGCTTTATCAGAACTTTCCAAATCCTTCTTCGGGTCTTACAACAATTAAATATTCATTATTAAAACCCGAAAAAGTTACTTTACAGATATTTGATGCTGCAAACCGGTTGATAGCAGTGTTGCATGACGGATGGCAGGAAACCGGCGCACATCAGGTCATCTTTAACACTTCTGATCTGGCTTCGGGAATATATTTCTGTCGCTTGCAAACTGATAATAATTCAGCTACAATAAAAATGGCAGTTTACAGGCAGGATCTTACAAAAAACTGAAACAACTGATTGATTAATAATTATTTCTTAACGACAAAGTACAATAATGAGCGATGATTTTTTTCAGGGTTACAAAGGCAAGGCACTCAAAACGCTAAAAAAATACCAGGTCAGGGTTTGGGGGCATGTACATGTGAACACAACAAGGGGTGTTTTCCAGGGTACTATACTGCCACGAGCCGAAAATGACGACAGCAACCATATTGTTTTAAAAATCCCAAGCGGTTATAATTTGGGTATCAATGTTGCCAATATCATTGAGATGACCGAAACTGACTATAAAAAGGTATCATATAAAATTGCTGAAAAGGAATTTCCATATTCCCCTGAATTACCAAATATAAAATTATTTGGTACCGGAGGCACTATTGCTTCCCGTCTCGATTATCGTACCGGTGCTGTAATTCCGGCATTTTCGCCTGGTGAACTATATGGTTCAGTACCCGAATTAGCATCCATCTGCAATTTATCAACAGAAAAATTATTTTCGATCTTCAGCGAAAACATGGGTCCTGATCAGTATAAAAAGCTTGCAATAGCCATTGGTAAAGAAATTGAATCGGGCATTGATGGTATTGTTATCGCTCACGGCACCGATACTATGCATTACACTGCTGCGGTTCTTACATTTATGGTTCAGAACCCTCCAATCCCCATTGTTCTTGTAGGCTCGCAGCGCTCATCTGACCGTCCCAGCTCCGATGCAGCCCTGAATCTCATGTATGCTACCACAGCCGCAGGTCATGGCGATATTGCAGAAGTTATGGTTTGTATGTTTGGCCCTACTTCTGATAAATATGGATTTTTACACCGTGGAACAAGGGTGAGGAAAATGCATTCATCATGTCGTTCCACTTTCCGAACCCTTAGCGACCACCCCCTTGCAACTGTTACTCTTGATGGTGTTAAACCTTTGAAAGAAAAATATAACATAAGGAGAAAAGACAAGAAAATCAGGATACTCCCGTATTTTGAAGAAAAAGTTGCACTTGTGTATTATTACCCCAATATGCAGCCCGATATTATCGAAATGATGATTGAGCGGGGTTACAAGGGTATTATTATTGCCGGAACCGGACTGGGACACATTAACAAACCTCTTTACCCTGCAATTGAAAAAGCCGTTAAAAATAATATTGCCGTTTACATGACGGTTCAAACCTTATGGGGTTATGCAAACATGTTTGTATATGAAACAGGACGCGATTTAATTGCAAAAGGTGTGGTGCCTGCTGAGAATATGCTGCCCGAAGTGGCTTATATAAAACTGGGCTGGGCTTTGGGTCAGACAAGCGATCTTGACGAAGTAAAAAGAATCATGCTAACCCCTGTAAATGACGACATTACATTGCGTGAACCATATAATGGCTACCTTGTTTATCAGGGTGGAGTTCCTGAAGTTGAGGAATTTATCCGCAAAGTACATAAATGATTGAATTTATCTATTTTTGTGAACACAGCTCACAACAAATCAGAACTTATCATGTTAAACACATAATAAAGTTTCTGAAGTTTTTTATAAAATAATTTCAAAACGGAGAAAAACAGATTTTCAAAAATTACTTAATGCACCAGGTTTTAATAGTTGATGACGATCCTACTTTCTGCATGATGCTGAAAACTTTTCTTGAACAGAATAATTTCGGGGTTAAGGTAGTATTCAGCGCAGTAAGCGGATCAAGAGCATTCCACGATTTTGACTTCGACATTGTCCTTACTGATTATCGCCTTCCTGACAAAGATGGTATTGAACTTCTTAAAGAATTCAAATCATTGAAACCGGGAATACCGGTAATACTCATGACAAGGTATGCTGATATCAGAACGGCTGTGAATGCTATTAAACTCGGTGCTTTTGAATATGTAGCCAAACCTGTTAATCCTGACGAGATTCTGCTCACTATCCGGAATGCTTTAAAAAAGAAAGAAGAAACTGAGAAACAGCGCGAGAGAATAAGCCAGGGATTCAATATAAGATCTACCGATTTTCAGTTCATAGAGGGTAAAAGCGCTGAAGCACAAAGGATCATGCAATATGCCAGTCTGGTTGCACCTACTGATATATCGGTAATAATCCATGGAGAAAGCGGAACAGGTAAAGAATATATTGCCCGAACCATTCATCTGAAAAGTAAAAGAAAAAACAAACCTTTTGTGGCGGTTGACTGCGGAGCCCTCTCAAAAGAGCTTGCAGGCAGCGAATTGTTCGGGCATATGAAAGGTTCGTTTACCGACGCACATACCGATAAGGAAGGGCAGTTCCAGATCGCTAACGGAGGCACTTTATTCCTGGATGAAATCGGGAACCTGTCGTATGAAATCCAGTTGAAGCTGTTACGTGCCACTCAGGAAATGAAGATCCGGAGAATTGGCGGAACACAGGATATAAAGGTAGACGTAAGGATTATTGTGGCATCGAACGAAGATCTGGACAAGGCTGTGAAGAAAGGAACTTTCAGAGAAGACCTTTATCATCGCCTCAACGAGTTTAAAATTGAAATGCCGGCTTTGAAAGATCGTAAAGATGATATTGAGGTTTTTGCTATGCACTTTCTAAAAAAAGCAAATCAGGAACTCGAGAAAAATATTGATTCCATTGACGAAAGAGTAATGAAAAAATTCATGACTTATTCATGGCCGGGAAATATTCGTGAACTCCGGAATGTAATAAAGCGTGCTGTTCTGCTGGCTCAGGAAAATACAATAACCCTTGACCTGCTTCCTTCAGAAATATTGCAGCTCGCTGAAAACAATAATAAAACCTCATTAGACACTACTGATCTGAAAGCCATATCGGAAGCCAACGAACGTCATTTAATTTTAAAAACTCTGGAAAAGGCTCATTATAATAAAACCAAAGCAGCACAAATGCTTAACATTGACCGTAAAACCCTTTATAATAAAATGAGGTTATACGGTATCGAAGGTTAAAAATCAAATTATTCGTATTCCCTGACTTTTTTCTTCAGTTTAGGAAAAACAGAAGCGCTCTTTTTCCTGATTGAGGCTATAAGGTTTTTAACTTCACGATGCTGGGGATTACCATTGATCTTCTCAAGTTTGAGCAAATCTTCTGTTACGCCTTTCATACCAAGATGTGCATAAGAAGTGAGCATTTTGTGTGCAAGAGCAGAAATAGCTTCGTAATTGTTATCCTTTAAATTTGCTTCAAGGGTTTTAATGTTTTTAGTGTTTTCATCCAGAAACGAATTAATGATAACAGCCACTGCCTTTTTATTTCCTCCTGCAAAACGTTTAACATCGCTGAGATCAAATTCCATATCTTCTGATGTATGCTCATCTGGCTTCCCGGCAACAGTTTGTACGCTTGTTTTATAATCAAACCCAAATTGTTCGGCAAGCTTCATAAACAGCTCACTTTCGCGATAAGGCTTAAGTATATAATCGTCCATCCCTGATTTCATATAATGATCCAGATCGTCCTTCATGATATTTGCCGTAATGGCTATAACAGGCATTGAAGCTTTATCCAGATCTGCAATAGCCCTGATTTTTTGAGTAAGCTCAATACCGCTCATATCGGGCATATGAATATCGGTAAGAATTAAATCGTATTCGTTTTGCATGATCATCTCCAGTGCCTTTTTCCCGCTCGAAGCAAAATCAACCCTGACATTCCAGCGCTCGAGGATCATGGTCGTAAGTTTTATATTAAACGGATCGTCATCAACAAGCAAAATATATTTGTCTTTCAATACATCTGATTCTATTTTTTCCATTTCCATTGAAAGCAATAAATCTTCAGCATCTGCAAACGTATAGGGTATCTCAAAATAAAAAACAGAGCCTTTGCCTTCCTCAGAAGCAACACCAATAAGCCCATCCTGCATCTCTATAAGGCTTTTGCTGATAGTAAGCCCCAAACCTGTACCACCAAACTTACGGCTCAGAGAAGAATCAGCCTGCGTGAAACCTTCAAAAATGGTGTTAAGCTTTTCAGGATGAATACCAATACCGGTATCATGAACTTCAAACCTCACTTTCACCTGATTTTTCAGAACAAAAGTGCTGCTGGTCTTACGACAGATAACAAAGACTTTTCCTCTTTCAGTAAACTTTATTGCATTCCCAACCAGATTAAAAAGTATTTGCTTCAGGCGCAAAGGGTCGCCGATTAATTTCTCATTATTATCAAACTCAATATGATATCCAAACCCGATTCCTTTTTCTTTTGCTCTGATCCTGAAGGTTCTGTAGGTTTCAGCCATTACATCCTCCACTGAAAACGGAATCTTTTCGAGTTTGAGCTTACCTTGTTCCAGTTTGCTGAAATCCAGAATATCATTAACCAGCGATAATAAATGATCTGACGATATCTTTACCGCATTCAACTGATCAGTTTGTTCCTTGTCAAGAGCTGTCCTGCTTAGTTGCTCTGAAAACCCAACTATTGAATTCAATGGGGTCCTAATCTCATGGCTCATCGTGGCAAGGAAATCCTCCTTTACTTTTGCAAGTTGTTCGGCTTTTTGTTTTGCGATGAAAAGCTGGTTTCTAAAGAAATTACTTCTTGAAATGGATCGTAAAATAAAAAACAGAAATATCAGAATTACAAACAAACTTGTAAGCATCACTGAACTTATAAGCATTACCGATTTACCGGCAACTTCGCGCGCATCAGTTATCTGCTGCGATACCAGCGCCGTTTCTTCCTCCTCAAGCTCAGCAATTATATCCATTATCTGGCTGATTATCAAAGAGTTGTTTTTAAGCAGTTCCAGTTCTTTTTCAAAAAGCTGTGCCTGTATCTGAGTTTCCTCTACTCTCAGTTCATTCAGTATTTTCTGGATGCGATACAGAAGCAAGGTATCGGTTTGAACCAGAATACTGGTATCTCTAACAATTTTTGTTTCACGAAGAACCTGTTCAATGGGTTTTATTATCTCTTCGGTTTTTTCTTCTTTACTTGAAAAAAGACTGGCTATTCTGGAGAAAAAGCTTTTTGACTGCTCTACTTTTTTTGGCTCTTCAGGTTGCTCAATCAAAAGAGTATCAATAAGCGACTCAGTTACTGATGTTTGTGTATAAATCCGGGTTCGGGTGGTATCAGGAGTAGTTTCACGTATTTTCTCAAGTGCCAGTTTTGAATAATTCACCGAGTCGGCAGCCCGTTTGAATATCATAAACTCATCAATATTTCTGAGCCTGGTGTTCAGCAATACCGATATCTGACTAACCTTGCCAAACTGCGCATAGTTTTCGGCTGTGAGCAGTTTCAGGGTATCAATGTTTTTATTGGCTTTTTTAATATACGACAGATAGTTCTCAAAATATTCCTCATCTTTCATGAGAATATAGATCCGCATATTGTTTTCGGCTTCAGTAAGAACAGAAAATGTTTCCCTGAGTTTTGGAAGCTTTTTACCGGGTCTTGAAAGCTCAATAACACTCTTTAGCAATTTCGAAGTACTTTCATAGGTAAAATATCCTGCCGCCACTACAGTAAGAAAGGCAAAAGTAAAGCCCAGGATCACATTGGTCCTTATGCCATAGGTTCTGATATGAAGCTTTTTTTCTGACATTATAGCCTAAAAAGTCTCAGCAGTTTTTTGAGTATAAAGATACGATTTTATCTTAAATTTGAAACTGTTGAATCAATTAAAATATTGTAATGACTCAACATCTATATCCTATATGGTGGTATGTTTGAAAGTCCGCAACTAGAATTTATCAGTATTCAATGTCAAGTACTACAGGACAATGATCGGAGTGTTTTGCCTGAGGAAGTATTTGTGCGCCCCGCAAAATTTCGGTCAGATTTTCGGTAACCATATGATAATCAATGCGCCAGCCCAGATTTCTTGCTCTTGCGTTCGCTCTGAAACTCCACCAGGTATATTGATGTGGTTCCTGATTAAACACTCTGAAAGTATCAACAAACCCTGAAGAAAGAAAATATGTCATCCATTCTCGTTCTTCAGGCAGGAAGCCTGAGTTCTTTGCATTTCCAACCGGATCGTGGATATCAATAGGCTTATGACAAATATTATAATCACCGGAAATTATCAATTTTGGCCGACTTTGACGAAGTGACTGAACATAATCATAAAAATCGCTGAGCCAGACCATTTTAAAAGCCTGTCGTTCATCACCGCTGGAGCCGGAAGGATGATAAACGCTGACAATGCTCAAATCGCCAAAGTCAACCCTGAGAAATCGCCCTTCATCATCATATTTGGAAATCCCCATTCCGTAAATTACGTTATCAGGAGTTTTTTTTATAAGGACTCCCACACCGCTATATCCTTTTTTCTTAGCTGAATACCAGTATGATCTGTAACCAAGAGCTTCAAATTCAAGAACCGGTATCTGTTCAAATTGTGCTTTGGTTTCCTGCAGGCAGAGCACATCAGGGTTGGCAACCCTTATCCACTCGGTCAATCCTTTGGATACAGCCGAGCGAATTCCGTTGACATTGTAAGTAATTATTTTCATTTCCGGAAATAAGAGTAAACAAGAAAGCTGCTAAAGTAGGAAAAGAATTAATAAACGCAAGTCCTGATCCGGGAATGATATGAATTAAAATCAGCAATGCCGGTATTTTAAAGAAATTAAGGCTTTATCTCTTTGATTTTTGAATAAACATAGATACGGGATTTCCTTAATTGTGGAAAAACTCCGTTGAATTAAGTTTCAAACTTTTTATTATCCTAAGTTTTTATTGTCGAAACTGATGTCTTTAACATTAAGCTGCAAATTGACATTTCCATTCCAGAAATTTTCTTCAACATGATAACAAATGCTGAAGGGTTCGCCGGATAATATCTTATTTATATGCTGTCCTTGCTGAAATGCAATTGCCGAGAATGGAAAACCTCTGGTTTCACGATGTACAACTTCGAATTTTAAATGGTTTTTTCCAACAACCCTTGCGTTACCGGTATCAATCAATCCACTGGTCTGAAATACCGGAGACATATTTCCTGGTCCAAAAGGTGCAAACTGCTTCAAAATTCTCATGAATTTGGAATTGATCTGATTGAGATTAATGGCAAGGTCAATTTCAACTTCAGGAATCAACATGCTTTCAGTAATATTTTCAGAAACAACCTTCTCAAAACACTTGCAGAAAGAATCAAACTTCTCCGGCATTATTGAAAGCCCGGCGGCATATTTATGTCCTCCGAAATGCTCAAGATACTCACTGCATGCATCAATGGCATCATAAACATCAAAATCTTTTACTGAGCGTGCCGAACCGGTAATTATATCATTTGATCTGGTAAATACGATGGTAGGACGGTAATAATAATCAGTTAAACGCGAAGCAACTATACCAATGACTCCCTTATGCCAGTCGGGATTATAAACTATTGTTGATTTGCTGTTTTTAAGCTCTTCATTATCGTTTATCATGTCAAGAGCTTCCTGTGTGGTTTGCATATCAAGGTTGCGGCGCGAAGTATTATACTGGTTAATTTGCGTTGCCATCGTTGATGCAACCTCAAAATCGCCGGAAATCAACAATGCAACAGATTCTCTACCGCTTTCCATTCTTCCTGCAGCATTGATACGTGGCCCTATGTAAAACACCAGATCATTGATATTCATTTCTCTGGTGAAAACCATGGTGTCAGTATTTATAATGCCGCATACTTCCATAATGGCAAGAATTCCGGGGCGGGGTTCTGTATTTAAAAGATTAAGCCCCAGATAGGTCAGAATACGGTTCTCACCCGTTATAGGAACAATATCGGCTGCAATGCTTATAGCAACGAGGTCCAGATATTTGATAAGAGATTTTTTTGATTCCTTTCCCCATGACTGCATTAATCCCTGGATAAGTTTGAACCCGATACCACAGCCGGATAATTCTTTATAAGGATAGTTACAATCCGTTCTTTTGGGATCAAGCACGGCATAAGCCTTAGGGATTTCTTCGCCCGGACGATGATGATCACAAATTATAAAATCAATATTGCGTTCATTAGCGTAATTCACTTTATCAACAGCCTTTATCCCGCAATCGAGTGAAATGATAAGGCTAAAACCATTTTCATATGCATAGTCAATACCTATTTCCGAAATTCCATAGCCTTCAATGTAACGGTCGGGGATATAATAATCCAGGCGATCATACCGCTCTCTTAAAAACGAATATACCAATGCCACCGCCGAAGTGCCGTCAACATCGTAATCACCGTAAACAAGAATCTTTTCATTGTTTTTCAGAGCCTGCGTTATACGTGCAACAGCACGGTCCATATCCTTCATCAGGAAAGGGTCATGCAAATGATCAATTTGAGGACGGAAAAAAGATCTGGCTTCATCAAAGGTATTAATTTCCCTTTGAACCAGTAAGTTGGCAATAACTTCGTCAATTCCCAACACCCTCTGAAGATGTTCAACTAACTCTTTATCACCCCTCTTCTTTACAACCCACCTTTTTTCCATGTTAATTTTTCTTGAATTACAAAAGTACCATTTTATTAACAATAATTGAATATTCAACAACTTTTAAAATAATAAAACAGACATATTACCGGATCCTGAGAACAACCCCCACCTGGTAACAAGGACTTATTTTGATCAATGCATTGGTATCACAAAGTTTACGGGCTTTTGCACCATTGCTGCAAGAATTAGAAACAATCTGAAATTCATTTTGATTTTCATAAAATGCCTTGAATTTCCTGATCTCTGCTTATAGAATATCGAACCTGTTTCTGAGCACTATTTTAAACCATTATAATCCAGCATGTTATCAATCCAAATTTATAATTTACCACCTCATTGTATCTGCCTCATTATACTTCGGTTACAACCCTGATCTTTATTCACATGTTTTAGCGGGCGGCTTAATTCATGAATTTGAACTAATTTTGCACCCGAAAAAAATTGTCAAATATTATTTTCCTGAAAAATGAAATTTAAATGTCCTGAATGTTCAAAGCTTTTTGAAGCTGAAGGAACAAGAATTGAATATCACAGCCCGATCTACGGACCATGTGCAAAATATGTAGGATACTGCCCCGACTGCAATGTAGAAAGTGATGAATACCGTGAACCCAATCCCGGAAAGAAATCTCAAAGCTACGAACCGGTATCATCCCCAGGCTGCTGCTGTGGCGGCGGAAGCTGTGGCTTTTAATTTGGTTTTACATGAGATTTCTGAATTTTTGTATAGCAGTTTTTATCCTTTCATTTAAGGTTGCTGCACAACCTGCTGATTATTACAGCAGTGCTACAGGTCTTACAGGAATTGCGCTTCAACAGGCATTGCACAATATCATCAAAAATCATCAGGTTCAGTCCTATGCTTCTTTATATGGTCATTTTCAGGTAACTGACTGCAAACCCAATATGGTGGTTTGGGATATGTATTCCGATGTTCCGGGTGGTACACCGGCTTATATTTATCATTACAATGCCGGTGATGAATGTGGGAACTACTCAAAAGAAGGCGATTGCTATAACCGTGAGCATTCTTTTCCGAAAAGCTGGTTCGGAGGTAATATAACACCAATGTACACCGATCTTTTTCACCTGTATCCTACTGATGGATATGTAAACAACCGGCGCGCCAACTATCCGTACGGAGAGGTCGGCTCTGCAACATGGACTTCAACGAATGGTAGCAAGTTAGGGAGCAATACATTTCCGGGATATTCAGGAATTGTGTTTGAACCTGTTGATGAGTACAAAGGTGATTTTGCCCGAACCTATTTTTATATGGCTGTCAGATATTACGGGCAGGATGGCAGTTGGCCCGGCAGCCCCATGCATAATGGTGCACAGCTCAAACCATGGGCGCTTAATCTTTTGAAAACATGGCATTTACAAGATCCGGTCAGCCAGAAAGAAATAGACCGCAATGATGTAGTTTATGAAATACAGGGCAACCGTAACCCTTTTATTGATTATCCGGAATTTGCATGGGCAATATGGGGTGGATTAACTGCAGTGGAAGAACTGACCGAAATAACTGGAATAACAGTTTACCCGGTTCCTGCAGTTGATCATTGTTTTATTTCATTTTCCGAACCCATTACAGCCCTTCCGGCTTCATATTTGTTCGACCCCGCGGGAAGACAAATAAATATCAGCACAAGTCTTGATAATGGCAATATTATTATTGATACATCCGATCTGCCAAAAGGTTTTTATATCCTTGCCATACAGTTCGAAAATAATAATCCAATAGTTGCGAAGATTATTAAATAAGCTGTTATTTTTCAGAATTACCAGACAACCGGGTCTTATTTTATAATGAAGCATAGATCACCAATACCCTTATATACTGCAAGCTGCTTGATTAAACAATATTTACAAATTCAGATAGTTTATTTAAGACCGGGAATACTTTTAAAGATTAGTGATGTCTTTAACATCCGATAAAAATAATACCGCTTTGGGTTCATACCTTAGTTTCTTTTTTAATAATTAACTGACAAACAATATATTAGCATGAAGATATTAAAATCACTCCCTGTCTTTCTTCTTATGTGGTTGTGTTTGATCAAAACCACAAATTCTCAGGGAGTTGGGATCGGGCAATGGAGAGAGCATTTGCCATATCAGAATGTAATTTCTATAGCCGAACTCGGTGATCTGATTTATGCCGCAACACCATACAGCCTGTTTTACTATAACCGCTCAGATGCAAGCATATCGAGGCTAAGTAAAGTCAATGGATTGTCGGATGTGAATATCAGCGTTATAGCTTCCAATCCTGATCAGACTACGCTTATTATTGCTTATTCAAATGCTAATATTGATTTGCTTCAGCAGGGCAATATCATCAATATAAGTGATATAAAACGCAAGCCCATTATGGGAAATAAAACCATTAACAATATTACCTTTATCGGTGAATATGCTTACCTGTCATGTGGGTTTGGTATTGTTAAGCTTGATATAAAAAGGCATGAAATCGTTGACACATATTATATAGGCTCCAGCGGGACAAGTATCAATATATACGATATTGCCTATTATCCGCCTGATTCAAGTATTTATGCCACTACTGAATCGGGTATTCTGTATGCAAATATTAACAGTCCTAATCTGGCTCATTTTATTTACTGGCAATCGGCAAATATTCCCGGAAGTTATTCAGCCCCGTTCAATCATATAATTAGTTTTCAAAACAAACTCATTGCAAACAAACCCGGTAACAGTCAGAATAATGACACATTGTTTGTTTTTGACGGTTCATCATGGAAACACTTTGATAACAGCCAAACCAGAAGTGTTAAACGGTTGAAGACAGGTAATAACAAACTGCTCATCACACGCAATAACGAAGTATTTATTTATGATCAAAGCCTGGCGGAGCTTGTAAGGATATCTGATTACAAATCAGGTACGGTAAACTCGCGTGATGCCATTATTGCCGGCGATGGAAAGACTTATATCGCCGATATGGGTTCAGGATTAATGAGGCAGGCTGATAACGATTTTCGTTTTGAATCAATAAGGCCAAATGGACCTGCCACTCATGAGGTTTTTGCAATGCAGGCAGCAAAATCAAATGTTTACATGGTTCCGGGCGCCAGAACAAGCTGGTGGGATAACACATGGAAACCACCTTCACTTTCAATATTCAAAGGCCAAAGCTGGACAACAAGACATCCCTATAACACATCGGGTATGGAAAATTTCAATGACTTGTTGAGTATTGCAGTTGACCCTCTTAATCATAATCATTTATTTGTTGGTTCATGGGGAAAAGGGATGTTTGAAATGCTTGATGAACAAATAGTTACACGATATGATGAAACAAACAGCTCCCTCAAATTCCACACCCTGCGTAACGACTGGATAGGTGTAGGAGGCATTGCTTTTGACAATCAGGGTAATGTGTGGGTTACAAATAACCATTCCACAGATTTACTTTCAGTAAGAAAAGCCGATGGAACATGGCGCTCATTTAATCTGAGTCCCGTAGCTTCAGCCATTGAGCTTGGAGATATTGTGATTGACCACAGCAACCAAAAATGGATGTTGCTCCGTCAGCACGGATTGCTTGTTTTTAATGATAATGGAACTATTGACAATATTGCCGACGATCAGAAAAGAATGCTCACAGGTGTTGCCGGTAATGGTAACATCCCGGGTTCAATAATACAAAGTATTGCAGTTGACCTTAATGGAGAACTATGGATTGGCACCAACGAAGGGGTTGCTGTGATCAGAAATCCTGAAAATGTGTTCACCGGAAGTAATTTTGACGCCTATCAGCCATTAATCAATCAAGATGGTTATTGGGCACATCTTCTTGTCACTGAAGCTATTACAGCCATTGCCGTTGATGGGGCAAACCGAAAATGGTTTGGAACTGATAAGTCGGGTGTTTTCCTTATGTCGGCTGATGGTTTGGAGCAGATATATAATTTCAACGAAGATAACAGCCCCTTACTTTCAAACTCCATCACTTCCATTACCATTGATGAAAATGGAGAAGTTTATTTTGGCACCACCCGTGGCATCATCAGTTTCCGCTCTACTGCCACTGAAATTGTTCCAGAACTCACTGAAGTTGTGGTTTTTCCGAACCCTGTACGTCCTGAATACAACGGACCTATTGCCATAAAAGGCTTAACAGGCAGAAGTGATATTAAGATAACCGATATTGCAGGGAATCTTGTTTGGAAACAGGATGCTACAAGTTCAGCCTATCAGCGCGATACCGGAGTTTTCGGCGGTCAAACCATTTGGAATGGAAGAACTCTTGACGGGCAGAGAGCAAGATCGGGAGTTTATCTTGTTTTCATTTCCAATAATGATGGCAGTGAAACCATGGTAGCCAAAATTTTATTTATGCACTAAAATCATGCTTCATCAGGTTCGTGGCATTGTTCTGCATCATTTGCGCTATTCTGATACCAGCGTCATAGCAAAGATATATACCAATAAATTTGGGCTACAATCATATCTTGTAAAGGGTGTTGGTTCGTCAAGAGCTAAGATCAAACTGGGAATGTTTGAATGTCTTAACCTGCTTGAAATGGAGGTTTATTACCGCGAAAGAAAAAACCTGCAAACTATCAGGGAACTGCATCCGGCTCATTTTTTCACGACCATGCATACCGATATCAGGAAAAGCACTCTGGCATTGTTCATCAACGAAGTTATCAGCAAAGCAATAAAAGAAGAGGAAAGTAATCCTGCTCTTTTTGATTTTCTGTTCCAGATGGTGCTCGACCTTGATGATCCGGATTTTTTTACTCCTGATTTTCATTTGCGGTTTATGCTGAAATTTTCAAAATTCTTAGGGTTCGAACCCAGAAAAAACTATACCCACAACTCATGGTTTAACCTGCGTGAAGGAATATTTGAAGATCGCCGCTCAGGTTCCGGAGAATATATTGCCCCTGAATTTACAGGTTATCTGAATGATCTGCTTTGCATGGATAATTTGTGCGAGCCATCATTTACAATACCACCTTCTGCCCGTGCGATGCTGTTAAACAGGCTGATACACTATTACCGGCTGCATCTTCCGGAATTTGGTGATCTTAAGACTCCCGAAGTGCTTCATGAGATACTTAGTGCGTAAAATCAGGCATTGCGCTGATATATTGATTGAATTTATTAATGGCTTAGGGTTTTGTATTAAAAGATTTTATACTTTTGCACCCTCATTTTTGTTCTTTTAAATTTTAACAGCATATTTGAGGCATTGTAAACGATTTAGAAACTAAAAGTCAGGAATACTGGTGTTAAATTTCTAAAATCGCAATACCCTCAAAATTACTTTGGTTATTATTATAATATATCCAAAGTTTGACCCGGATTAATCCTGTCCGATGGTGTAATGGTAGCACTGCAGATTTTGGTTCTGCCTGTCTAGGTTCGAATCCTAGTCGGACAACAAAAAAGCCTTGAATTTCAAGGCTTTTTTTATGGGTATATGCTAAAATCCTAACTGGATTTTCTTTCCTGTATTAAAACTCTACGCTCCCCTGCCATGACATTGTTTATACTTTTTACCACTGCCGCAGGGACAGGGATCATTTCTGCCGATTTTCTTTTCAACCCTGATTGGTTGTGTAACCTGTTGTTCGCTTGTGCGGTGAGCCTGTGAAAGCATATCGGTACGCCCGGTTTTTAACTGGCGGTTATCAATACCTTTGGGCGTTCTGGCTTCATGTACATTCGAAGCATCCTGCAAGGGCAGTTTACCTTTTATCAGAAATGAAATAATCTCACGGTTAGTCTTTTGAAGCAGGTTCTTAAACAACTCAAACGACTCGAACTTATAAATAAGTAAGGGATCTTTTTGTTCGTAAGTGGCTGACTGTACGCTTTGTTTCAGTTCGTCCATTTCGCGCAGGTGGTCTTTCCACGAATCATCAATAATGGCAAGGGTAATCCCTTTCTCAATAGAAGTAATGACTTCGCGGCCTTTATCTTCATAGGCTTTCTGCAAATTGGCAACAACCTGCATTGATTTAATACCATCAGTAATGGGGATGGCTATATTTTCATATCTGGTTTCTCTCTCAAAAACCTCTTTTATGATAGGATAGGTTCTCTCAGCAATAGTTATTGATTTCTCTTTATAGTTTTTTGTAGAAGTTTCAAAAAGTTTCTGCGTGATTGCATGCTGATTTAAACTCTGAAATTCTTTTTCTGTAATGGGGTTATCAAGCAATAATGTTTTGATGAGAGTATCGTTAAAGCCTTGAAAATCGCGTTCGTCGTAGTAATCGGCAACAATCTGTTCGCACAGGTCGTAAGTCATATTGGAGATATCAATTGAAAGCTTTTCGCCAAATAAAGCATTACGACGTTTGCCATATATCACTTCGCGCTGGGTATTCATCACATCGTCATATTCAAGCAGACGTTTACGAATACCGAAATTGTTTTCCTCTACCTTTTTCTGTGCTCTCTCAATTGATTTGGTGATCATTGAATGCTGGATCATCTCTCCCTCTTTCACTCCCATTCTATCCATAAGGCTGGCTATCCTGTCCGAACCGAACATACGCATCAGGTCATCTTCAAGAGAAACAAAGAATTGCGAACTTCCCGGGTCACCCTGACGACCTGCACGTCCGCGCAACTGACGGTCAACGCGGCGCGATTCATGCCTCTCGGTTCCTATAATTGCCAATCCTCCGGCTTCCTTAACGCCGGGACCCAGCTTAATGTCAGTACCTCTACCTGCCATGTTAGTAGCTATTGTTACAGTACCCGCTTTTCCGGCTTCCAGTACAACTTCTGCTTCCTTTTGGTGCAATTTGGCGTTCAGAACATTATGTTTAATATTTTTTCGTGAAAGCATACGGCTAAGCAACTCAGATGTTTCAACTGAAGTAGTACCAACCAGTACAGGTCGTCCGTGATCTATGAGTTCTTCAATTTCATTTATTACTGCATTGAATTTTTCACGTTTGGTTTTGTAAACCAGATCTTCACGGTCGTCGCGCACTACAGGCTTATTGGTAGGAATTACTACAACATCCAGCTTATAGATATTCCAGAACTCACCTGCCTCGGTTTCGGCTGTACCGGTCATCCCCGACAGCTTTTTATACATACGGAAATAATTCTGCAAGGTAATAGTGGCATATGTTTGTGTAGCTGCTTCTACCTTAACATTCTCCTTGGCTTCAATTGCCTGATGCAATCCGTCAGAATAACGCCTTCCCTCAAGAATACGTCCGGTTTGCTCATCCACAATCTTCACCTTATTGTCCATCACCACATATTCAATATCGCGTTCGAAAAGGGTATAAGCCTTAAGTAATTGATTTATAGTATGCAAACGCTCTGATTTTATTGAAAAATCCTGAAGTAATTCGTTTTTTCTTTCTATTTTTTCTCTTTCAGGCAGATTCAGCTTTTCAATTTCAGCCACGGCAGCACCCATATCAGGGATAATATAAAAATTTGGATCGTCGTAAGCTTTGGTAATCAGGTCTATTCCTTTTTCAGTCAACTGAACTGAATTATTTTTTTCTTCAATTATAAAATACAGCTCATCATCAATTATGTGCATATGTTTTGACTGCTCCTGCATATAGAAGTTCTCAGTTTTCTGCAGCAGAGCCTTCATTCCCGGTTCACTCAAAAACTTGATAAGCGGCTTGTTTTTAGGCAATCCATGATGAGCGCGTAAAAGCAGTTCGCCACCTAATTTTTCATTTTCAGGAGTAATATTTGTTCCGTCAAGCAGATTTTTTGCATCAGCCAGAATCTTTGTTACCAGCGTTCTTTGAGCATTATATAATTTCTGGACTTCAGGCTTGAACTCTTCAAACTCCTGTTTGTCTCCCATAGCCGTAGGACCTGAAATGATCAGCGGAGTTCGGGCATCGTCAATCAATACGGAGTCAACCTCGTCAACTATTGAGAAATTATGAGGACGCTGAACCAGATCTTCAACACCCCTTGCCATATTATCACGCAGATAATCAAAACCAAATTCATTATTTGTGCCATAGGTAATCTCTGCCTGATATGCATTGCGGCGGGCAACCGAATTGGGTTCATGCTTGTCAATACAATCAACTCTAAGTCCGTGAAATTCAAATAACACACCCATCCATTCGGAGTCACGACGTGCCAGATAATCATTCACAGTAACAATATGAACACCCTTTCCCGGAAGTGCATTCAGATATACGGGTAAAGTAGCAACAAGGGTCTTACCCTCACCGGTAGCCATTTCAGCAATCTTACCCTGATGCAGTACCATTCCGCCAATGAGCTGAACATCGTAATGCACCATATCCCATGTAATTTTATTTCCGCCGGCTACCCAACTGTTGTGATAATATGCCTTATCGCCTTTTATTTCAACATTGGCACGGGAAGCAGCAAGATGACGGTCGAAATCATTGGCAGTAACCTCAACCTGAGCATTTTCCTTGAATCTCCGCGCTGTTTCTTTAACAACAGCAAAAGCCTCAGGAAGTATTTTGTTAAGCATTTCCTGAGTTTTATCATAACTTGTTTTTTCAAGTTCGTCAAGCTCTTTATAGATCCTTTCTTTTTCTGAAATCTCCATTTCGTATTCTTCATCGAGCCGCTTACGCAGAGAAGCAATACGATTTTCTTCAACTGAAATATGATCTGCAATATTTTTTCTAAACTCAGTGGTTTTAGCTCTTAACTCATCATTACTGAGGTTTTTAATAACCTCATAAGCAGCTTTGATATCAGAAAGTACGGGAAGCAATGATTTTACATCACGCTGCGATTTTGTTTTGAAAAACTTTTTTAAAAAAGAAGCCATGTTTATAAAATTTTTAGGTATCCCACCCCGGTATAATCAGATTAAAAAATGTACCAGATATGTTCATACGATATAAACTTGACAAAAAGTCAGATATTGCAAAAGTACAGAAAAGATTGAAGCCGCTTTCAGGCGGCTTCATATAAGGTTAGTATTCATCTTCGTGGAAGAAAAAATCTTCCTTGGTTGGGTAATCAGGCCAGATGTCCTCGATGCTCTCATAAATTTCACCCTCATCCTCTATTTCATTAAGATTTTCGATGACTTCCGGTGGAGCACCCGATCTGACTGCATAATCAATCAGTTCATCCTTGGTTGCAGGCCAGGGAGCATCTTCGAGTTTCGAAGCCAATTCTAATGTCCAATACATTTATGAAAGTTTTTTTTAAAATTTTTTGCAAAAGTAGCTTTTTTAACAATTAAATCAAGGGTTTTGTTTGATTTGTAATAACATTATGATTATCAATCATTTAAATCTAAATTTTGGCTTTCCAGAGAACCTCTTTGCCATTATTATCATAAATAAATTTACGTGCAAGAACAAATAAATAATCAGAAAGCCGGTTCAGATAGCGTATAACGACAGGATCAACGGGATGTTGTGTGTTTAATTTAATTGTTAAACGCTCGGCACGGCGGCATACACAACGGGCTATATGTGCCATTGATGACAAACGATGTCCGCCCGGAAGTATAAATGAACTTAATTCAGGAAGAGTTTCATTCATTTTATCAATTTCCTTTTCAAGCATTTTAACATCATCCTCAGTAAGTTTTGGCAATTTTCTTTTTGGAGGATTCTCCGGATCGCTTGCTAAAAGTGATTCAGCAGTAAAAATCCTGTCCTGGATTTCCAGCAGTACTGCTTTGATATATTCATCGGCTGTTTCATCATTTATCAATCCAATAAAAGAATTCAGCTCATCAAGGGTGCCATAGGCTTCAATGCGATCATGAAATTTAGGCACGCGTGTTCCGCCCAATAATGATGTTTCACCTTTATCACCGGTTTTAGTGTAAACTTTCCATTGTTGTTCCATATTTTCCAAATATGATTTTAATAAAAAACGATCTATACCGGAACTTTGTTCAGATTTCGGCTGTGAAGCTCAGAATACAAAATCCCGGAAGAAATTCCTCTGGGTATATTACGATTTGTATTTACAAAATAGTCCAGGCTGTTTCGTAAATTATGCCGGCTGGTAAAATATTCAAAACAATCGAGCAGAGCAGGAATTGCTCGGTTATATTTTTCCAATCTGTAATAAAAATCACGCTTTTATTCAGGTATCAGCACATCCTGATTTATCTCGTCAGATGCAATCTGCCCATCAATAAGTCTTATAATGCGATGAGCATGACGCCCAATATCCTCTTCGTGGGTAACCACTATTATGGTATTTCCTGCACGATGAATGTCTCTGATGAGATTCATGATCTCAATGGTAGTTTTGGAATCGAGATTACCTGTTGGCTCATCGGCAAGAATGAGTGAGGGATTATTAACAAGTGCGCGGGCAATTGCCACACGCTGACGTTGTCCGCCCGATAATTCATTGGGTTTATGATGAGTACGATCGCTAAGTCCCACAGAACTCATAACCTGATTAGCTCTTTCAATCCGCTGTGCCTTACTTATACCGGCATAGATCTGCGGAAGAATAACATTTTCAAGAGCTGTGGAACGTGGTAGTAGATTAAAGGTTTGAAATACGAAACCTATCTCTTTATTTCTGATCTCGGCAAGATGATTATCATCGAGTTTACTGACATCTTTTCCGTTCAGAAAATACTGCCCGGAAGTAGGGGTGTCAAGACAACCCAAAATATTCATCAGAGTAGATTTACCTGAACCGGAAGGTCCCATCAGAGCAACAAATTCATTTCTTCTGATAGTCAGATCAATTCCGCGCAATGCTCTTACAGTTTCTGTTCCAACATGATAGTTCCTGACAATGTTCTTAAGCTGGATGACTTCCTGATTCATGGCTTTTAAATTATTTGAAATGCAAAAATAAGAAAGTTTGAGGTTTAAACTTTCCTTAAACCTTTTATGCTATTATCAATGTTAGCTTTGAATTAAATAAATACCATTATACTATTGATTATCAATCACCTAAGTCAATAATATATTTAATTGATTTGAATAATTTATTTTCGGATGAACTCTTTCAAAAGGCTCTCAGCACAAAATCCTCTTTGCTCAGTTCTTTTCTGAGAAATACAATTCCTATCCTGAAAAGATCAATGCTTACGCTTACACTCTGATGCTTTTTTATTTTTTCCCATGCCCGTGTCATGCCACGCGACCAGTAAATATCATCAAATACCATAATAGTGTCGTTATGTGCTTTTGCCAGGCAGGTTTCAAAATATTCATAGGTGGATTGTTCGCGATGATCACCGTCAATAAAAACAAAGTCAAGGCGGGGGATGGTTTTAATTGTATTACTAAGAACATCCCTGAAATTGCCTGTTACAGACTCAATATTATTAATACCAAGTTCCCTGAAATTTATTTTAGCAAGTTCAGCAGTGTTCTCACAGCCTTCAATTGTAGTTACTTTAGCTTCAGGATTTGCAAGAGCCAGATACATAGTGCTGATACCCAACGAGGTTCCAAACTCCAGAATATTTTCTGTCCGGTAATAACGTACCAACCTGAACATCAAACGTCCCATTTTTTTACTAATTCCGGATGAAGCAGCAATATCACTTATCTTCCGAAAACGCTTTTTAAAAGGTTCATTTCCCGATCCAGCTCCAAAATCGGTTATTTCAATGGTTTTTTCTGACTTTTTACATTTTCGCACAACCTCATCAATCTGCTTGTATTCTTCATAAGTGCTTTTATCATTAAGAACCTGATTAACAAAATCATAGATAAATGGAGAATGGACACCATGTCTGGTTTTTGCTTTCAGCAAATATGATATGTAACTCCCGGCAATACCTGAATTTAGCATCAGATCAGTTATTTGGGTTATGGTTCGAAATTAAACTGCTATTCAAAACAAAATATTATCATCCGCCCCATGTTTCCCTGTCAAGGCTGCGATAATGTATTGCTTCTGCCAGATGTTCAGGTCGTATTTCCGAACTGTCGTCAAGATCTGCAATGGTTCGGGATACTTTTAAAATACGATCGTAAGCCCGTGCTGAAAGGCTGAGCTTTTCCATAGCTGTTTTCAGTAAAGCCATACCTGCACTATCTATTACACAAATGGTTCTCAACTGCTTACTGCTCATCTGAGCATTGCAGAATATATTTTTTTGACCGGCAAAGCGCTGTTCCTGAATATATCTTGCCTTCTCAACCCTTTCGCGAATTATAGAACTTGGTGTTGAAGAACGGATTTCAGTTAATTCCCTGAAAGGTACCGGAACTACTTCCACATGGATATCAATCCTGTCGAGCAGAGGTCCGCTGATCTTATTCAGATATTTTTGAACCGTTCCAGGTGGACAAACACAATCGCGTTCGGGATGATTATAAAAACCGCAGGGGCATGGGTTCATAGCGGCTATCAGCATAAAGCTGCTGGGATATTCAACCGTAAACCTTGCCCGCGAAATAGTGATCACACGATCTTCCAGAGGCTGCCTGAGCACTTCAAGGACAGTACGTTTAAATTCGGGCAGCTCATCCAAAAACAATACACCGTTATGAGCCAGCGATATTTCGCCCGGCTGAGGATTTGAACCTCCGCCAACTAAAGCCACATCACTGATAGTATGATGGGGAGCACGAAAAGGTCTGACAGAAATCAATGAAGCTTCCTTGCTCATTTTTCCTGCAACAGAATGTATTTTTGTGGTTTCAAGAGCTTCATGCAGATTCAGCGGTGGAAGTATTGATGGCAGCCTTTTTGCCAGCATGGTTTTTCCTGAACCCGGCGGACCAATAAGTATCACATTATGACCACCTGCAGCAGCAATCTCAAGCGCCCTCTTAATGTTTTCCTGACCTTTTACATCAGCAAAATCATGCTCATAATGATTGAGTTGAGAATAAAATTCCTCGCGGGTGTTAACAATCACCTGTTCAAGTCCTGCCTTACCATCAAAAAAATCAATAACCTGCCTTATATTTTCAGCACCGTATACTTCAAGGTCGCTCACTATGGCAGCTTCGCGGGCGTTTTGCACAGGTAGCACAAAGCCTTTGAAACCCTGTTTGCGTGCTTCAATCGCTATAGGCAAAGCTCCTTTAATTGGTTGAAGACTACCATCCAGCGAAAGCTCACCCATTATGATAAATTCGTTAAGGCGCTCTCCCCGTATTTGTTCGGAAGCTGCCAGTATGCCAATCGCCAGTGTAAGATCGTAAGCTGAGCCTTCTTTGCGGATATCGGCAGGCGCCATATTAATGGTGATTTTCTTTCCAGGAATTTTGTAATTATTATTCCTGAGCGCAGCTTCAATACGATGGTGGCTTTCTTTTACGGCACTATCGGGCAACCCAACCATCATAAACTGAACTCCTATGTCTATATTGACTTCAACCGTGATAACTACGGCATTAATACCGTAAATTGCACTGCCATAGGTTTTTACAAGCATGTTACATTTTTAATTTTAGTAAAATCAATAGCCTTTTAAAATTTTCAATAAAAGTATGAAAAATTTAATTAAGAATACAGTCTGGCATTTACAATCATTAAAACACATGTGGCTTAATATTTCCAACTTCAGCGAAAAGCCCTAATTTTGCGCCATGTATTCTGTTAGTAACTTATCAGTTCATTTTACGGGCAATTATGTGTTCGACGACGTTTCGTTTCTTATAAACGAAAGGGATCGTATAGGATTGGTAGGCAGGAACGGAGCCGGAAAAACAACTCTAATGCGTATCATAGTCAAAGAGATGGAGCCTGAAAAAGGAGTTATTGTCATTCCAAACGGAAAAACAACAGGCTATCTGCCGCAGGAGCTTGAAACAAACAGCCAGGTATCGGTTTTTGCCGAAGCTTTAACTGCTTTCAATGAAGCCTTGCAACTTGAAGCTACCATACAACAGCTCACTGAAGAGATTTCTTCCCGCACCGATTATGAAACACAAGCTTATATTACTTTGCTCAACAGGCTTAATGATGCCAACGAACGTTTTCATTTTATCGGTGGTCAAACCCGTGAAGCTGATACTGAAAAAGTACTTCTTGGACTTGGCTTTAAAAAAGAAGATTTCGACCGCTCACTGAAGGAATTCAGCAGAGGCTGGCAGATGCGTGTGGAGCTTGCAAAAATATTACTTCAAAAACCTGATTTATTACTGCTTGATGAGCCTACCAACCATCTTGATATAGAATCAATACAATGGCTTGAAGAATTTCTGAAAGATTATCCCGGTGCTGTTATTCTTGTTTCTCACGACCGTGCTTTTCTTGATGCCGTTACAAACCGCACAATTGAAATTTCGCTTGGAAAGATTTACGACTTTACAGCCAGCTATTCGAGCTATGTAGAAATGCGGGAACAACAACGTGAACTGCAATTGGCAGCCATGACAAATCAACAGCGCGAAATAGCACAGATTGAAAGATTTATTGAAAGGTTCAGATATAAAAGTACTAAAGCAAGACAAGTGCAATCGCGGATAAAGATGCTTGAAAAACTTGAGCTTGTTGAAATAGAACAAACTGATAATTCGGCTATCAGATTGCGTTTCCCGCCTGCTCCCCGTTCAGGGAAAGTTGTGGTTGAAGCTATTGATCTGAGTAAAGCATATGGGAATAAGCAGGTTTTGAAAAATCTGAATTTTGCCGTCCTTCGTAATGATTTTGTTGCTTTTGTAGGGCGTAATGGCGAGGGTAAAACCACACTTTCAAAAATAATTGCCGGAGTACTTGATCATACAGGTTCACTGAATATTGGATATAATACTCATATTGGTTATTACGCTCAGAACCAGACAGAACTGCTTGATGGTGATAAAACTGTGTTTCAGACCATTGACGATGTGGCTGTCGGCGATATGCGCCCCAAAGTCAGAGGATTGCTGGGTAGTTTCCTGTTCGGAACTGACGATATTGACAAAAAGGTAAAGGTACTTTCGGGTGGAGAAAAAGCCAGACTGGCTCTAGCCCGTTTACTTCTAAAACCGGTTAACCTTCTCATTCTCGACGAGCCTACGAATCATCTGGATATGATCTCGAAAGACATACTGAAAACGGCTCTAATGCAATATACCGGTACTCTGATCATTGTTTCGCACGATAGGGATTTTTTACAAGGACTTACAAACAAGGTGTTTGAGTTTAAAAACAACCATATCCGGGAATATCTTGGCGATGTATATGATTTTCTTCAAACACGCAAAATAGAATCACTGAGATCATTGGAGCAATCGCAAACAAGCCGGGTTCAGGTTTCGAAAAGTCAGATTTCAGAATCAAAACAGCAATGGGAAGAAAGAAAAAACAAGGAAAAGGTACTTCGTAAATTACGAAACCAGATTGAAAAACTGGAAGACGATATTGCTGTAATGGAAACCGAACTTGCCAAAATGGATGAAATGCTCGCCGATCCGCTTCGCTACAAGGAAATACTGAACAATGCCGAAACCTATCAGCAATACAACGAACTTAAATCCGGCATCGAAAAGGAAATGAGCCGCTGGGAAGAGCTGCATAATGAATATGAAAGAGAAGCTGCCGAATAGAAGCTACAGTAGTTTTAAAGTAAGCATATCTGATTTTTACGAATCTTTCATCCAGGTCATAAAAGATACTTCACATATCAATCTTCATCAAAAAACAGATTGACCGACTTAACGCCTTGCATTCTTTTTATATCGCCAACCAGATTTTTTCCCATTGATTCATTTTTCAGGTTTATATAATATGAAAACTCCATTATTTCATTTTCCATTTCACCCAGAGTTTTCACATTTACTAATTTGTATTTACGGCAATATCTTTTAAGCTCTTCAATAAATGGATTATCTGCAAGATCGCCTGTAAAAGCAGTGATTTGCAATAAGAATTCCCTGCTTCGGGGCAACACAAAACTAAATTTACTCAATAATATATATACTCCTCCGACTACCAGGGTTCCGATAAAAGCTATAGAATATAGTTTTACGCCTGCTGCAAGGCCAATAGATAAGGAGAAAAAAATGAACATAATATCGGCAGCATCTTTTACTGCTGTTCTAAAACGTATAATTGACATAGCACCAACCATTCCAAAAGCGCGTGCAAGATTATTTCCTATAACCATAATTACAATGGTAGTGATCATAGTGAGCAAAATCAGCGAAATGGTAAATGATGCAGAATAATTAAGTCCTTTGTATGTATACTTGTAAATCAACGCAATTATAATCCCGCACACAAGAGATACGAGCACATTTGCAATGACCTCAACGGTGGAAATACTGAAAACAAATATGTTATAAAAATCATTGACCATACTTTCCTCCCATGAATTTAGTAAGTAATCATTTTACGCTTTATGCTGGCATCAAAGCCGAGGGTATATTTTGAAATTGCCTCATGCTTCAAACCGAATTCTTTCACTAACGATTTTCCCCAGACAGGCATGGGTTCTTTAAAATATTTAATCTCCAAAACAAAATGCCTGTCAAACAAATAACTGAAATTGCCTTCTTCAAAAAGCATTTCAATACAAGGATATCTGATGCTTCTGATATTTTTATCAAAAGTGATACGAACCCCGTGATTGAATTTTCCATGCCATGCTTCGCGTTCATAAACTATCAGCACACTGGGATTCAAAAAATCTTTTTTTACATGGTACATGAACCTCCGGGCATCATCTTCCTGTATTTTATTCTGTTTGGGATTCAGAATATAATCTTCAATACAGCCTGATTGTAAAACGTCATTTACATGTTCGTACTTAAAATAACTCCTGTGTTTTTTAATTCTGTTCTCAATCTTTCGTTTTATTTCAAAAACTACAACCTTACCCGGTTCATACGTATTATAGCTTCTGATCCTGAATTTTCGGCGAAGCAGTACCCCGGCACTTTTTTCATTATAAAAATCAAGACTTCTGTTATCATAATAAATGCTCCGAACCGTGTACTGCATTAAACCACTTTCCGATTTAAGCATGTTTTTATCATGCTCAACAAAGGGCATAAGCCTGGATCTCAGCTCATGAATTAAATCATTTGGAACCAGATACTTGCGTTCATATCGGAGCTTATCCATTTTTAATTTGATTTTACAACTCTGAATAATCTTCTGATATATTCCGGTATGGTGATCAAACCGGCATCAATGGTGGCATCCATGATCATCCCCGAAAGCAGATCGCTACTATCATGATCAAAAACAGCAGTAATAAATACATTTTGCCGCTGACCAAGCATCTGAACAGAATTATCAATTGATGCTATCCGGGCATTATAAGTTGATCCTATCGTATTTGCCCTTAGCACAAGCTCATGTTCATTATCCACATAAGGCAGTTTGTAAATTTCAACTGGTAAAACCACCAATAGCTGCGAACAGTCAGCAACGGTAAGAAAAATATCCTCATCATCAACTATGGTGCGATGCCCTACTATCCTTCCATCAATGGGTGAGGTAACATAATAGGAAGAAAGCCGTTTTTCTGCCTGTTCAATCTGCATTTCAAGAGCGTGGATAGAAGCATTGACATAATCAATCTCTTCCTGTTTTGCTCCGGTAATAAGAGCCTCATAATTTGCTTTGGCAACATTAACATCCTGCTTTTTTACTATCAGTTCGTTATAGGATAGTTCATATTCCTCAACAGAAATATATTCTTTATCAAACAACACCTCCTGACGTTCAGTAAGCTGTTTCTGAGTGTTGTATTCCTGTTCTGCCTTAACCATGCTTTCATATGCCATCCTTATCTTTTCCGGTTTCTCACCCGAAGTATAAACTTTAAGCAAACTACGCTGTACCTGTAATTCAGCCATAAGCTCCACATATCTTTTTTCTTCTTCGGTAGAACTTATCAAACCAATAGTATCGCCTAAAAAAACTTTATCAGAATCAAATAAATTCTCTTTTAGCTGAAACTGAGCCAGATCTCCCCTTTGAAACTGAGTAACAGTATATTGTGTAGCAGAATTGGTTAAATTATTTTTAAATACTGAAATCAGGGTACCCTTGGCATCCTTTTTCAATACCCATTCCTTTACCGGCAATACAATACCACGAGAATGTACATAATATGGAATTCGTGCAAAATGAACCAACAGAATCAGAATTATTATAATTCCGGCAATAACAGAAGTCCGAATAAGTAATTTCTTCATCTCAATTAGTTAAGAGATCCTTGCTCAAAAGCATGGATTAAAGCCTTTTATAATTGCATAACTACACTCTTCAAAAGTAGTCAGCTATCTATAACATATTATTATTTAACTGGGTTACAGATACTTGAAATAGATAATCGGCAAATATATATAAAGCAATTGACTAAATCAATGCTTATGTTAAAAATTTATTGGAAATTCAAATCTCTTTAAGGCGATACAACCCTCAATCCTATTATTGAACCCCGAACCATAACTTTTTAGGTGATCAATATTTTCATCTGATTAAGTAATATTTTGGTTGATTTGTTCATTTCTGAAAATACGAACTCTTTCTGAGTAAATCTGATTTGCTTGATTGACTTCTTATGCTCTATCGCATCGTTTATCGAATATTTGAGTATCAGCATTTGCTTCTTATTCATTGGGGTGGTTTTCAGTATGCGGAATAGCCTGTAGGTAATGCATAAAAATAACAAAAAAAACCACATAAATATTTGTTTATGTGGTTTTTCTAAATTCAGAACTCCTGACCCCATCTTTGATAATCAGTAGGTTACCTTTCACTTATCGCAGACAATAAATGTCGTAAATTTGCAAAAAAAGATATGCAACAGATACTTCCTATATTCCCCCAAGACATAAA
>JBASHR010000060.1:0-1980 GCA_049654165.1 Bacteroidales bacterium | reverse complement strand
GTTCCCATCCGTTCCATATCGCGACCTAGACGGAACGTGCTTTTTGACACTCTATCTAAACCGCGCAAGGCTCCCTGTATGTTGGAACCTATGACTATCTGGACGTCTTTTTTAATATTCCCCACCTCCCCGCCTATTCGATCTCAATACCCAAAGCCCTGGCTTCATCAAGGCTCATTTCCTTCCCCTTCGTCGGGGCATTCGCTTTCTTCCTCTCCCTCTTTTCCTCTGTAGGAGGGTCAAGCCAGAGCGGTACCGCTTTCATGTAATCCTCTGATTGCCAGTAGGTCAGTCTGTCGTAGAACGTCTCTTCATCGATGTGAAAATAGTGACGCAGGGTTAGCAGAGTTAAACTCAGCGAGTGCGCTTGCCTCGCTGGATCTTCTCTGCTGTCGGCATCTCTTCCGGTGCCTGCGTCATCCTTGAAAAATTTGCGATTATACCCGGCCCGTCGTTCGCGTCCCAGATGGTCATGAGCAATTCCATCTGTCCCGAAAGGGGCACCTCGTCCCACTCCTTGAAGTCAGGGAATGAGCGCTCAAGCGTCAGGGAGATGGCTTCCTCACAACCTGCCACGGCGTTGATAAGGATCTCTCCTTTGAGCGCGGCAAGCCCCAACTCTGACGCAAACCCCGACTTGACCAGGGCGCGAATAACGTCAATCACGTCGCCCCGTGTTAAAAAGCGGAGCCGGTAGTCAGCTCCGAAAATGGATACTGTCACCGGCTCCGGTCTGTGTATGTCAATCTGCCGTTTCATTGCTCCCACCTCATTAAGCGAGGTAAATCCTTCCCAACTGCTTGCCTTCCGGCTGTCCTGAATCAGGTGCGGCGGCTATTTCGATGTTGGTCAGGGTCGGTTCAGACGGAGAGAATGCAAGGGAGAACTCGCCGGAGAAGAGCGCATTATAGAACTGGATATTCCACCTCTTTCCGTCACTTCTCGCGTCACTGACAAACAGGACGGAGAAGTAATCCTGCGTACCCTTGCCGCCGAAGTAGAGCGATTCGGAAGCAAGTTCGGTGTATTCGTAACTGACCTCAACTGTCGCCCCTTCGGGCAGGTCTGTACTGTCTGCCACCCTTGCAATGCCGCCGTTGATGCGGTCAAGGATGTAGTCGGTATTCTCCGCAAGGGCCGTCTTCGTGTTGGCAACGTGAGCGGCAATCGTGAAGTTTCCACTCAGCCCTGCCGTAATGGTGATGGTGTTTGCAACCAGGTCAACGCCTTTGGACGCGATTATCGTTGCGGCCTCTGTCGCCTCACCCTCGACAAGCAGAATGGTGTCCTCTTCGGTGAAGAGGCTCGCATCTGCTACGTGGATAACGGTATCTGTTGCGGATGCCGGGGCCGTCAGCGGTGTTGCCAACTGAACGGTAACTGCTGTCATCGTCCACCTGGGATTGTTCGCGGCGACGTATCTGCCGTCGTACACAGTCCCGATGTATTCGTTGGTGATTTCTACATCCTCGCCCGCTACCTGCTCTTTGCTGAACATCTGGATAGCATTAGCAATGTTATCCGGGTTCAACTCCATCAGGGCAGCGCTTATCTTTGCTGTCTCACCTGCCAGACTCTGCTTGACCAACTGTTCAGGTGAGCCACCCTTTATTTCATTCCATTCCGGCTCGTAACTGAATGTGACGTCGCCCTTGAGCAGTCCAACGTCCTGACCATTCAAATACAAGGTACCTGTCCCGACCATGACATTAGCCGGGTTCTTGAGGTTAAAGGCCACTATTGATTCCCCCTTTTAGATTCCTGAAAACGAGATGACGCGCCGATCATGCCGGCGCATTACCCCGGTGCCTGTTACTGTGAGGGCTGAATAACTGCCCCTGCCCAACGGCGCGGAAAATCCCGTCACCGTTGCCTTGTCAATCGTTACCGTCGCCGTCTCGCCCGCCGATGTGAGCGCGTCCACTTCAAGTTTGAAAGCGGGTAATGAATCCGCTCCCGCAATCTCGGAGCCTCCTAGCA
>JBASHR010000059.1:0-1633 GCA_049654165.1 Bacteroidales bacterium | reverse complement strand
CCCGTGAGCTTGCGCCGGTCCTTTGCCGTACCATAAAAATCGCCATACAGTTTCATGTCATCAGACCCGAAGAACGATTCAATGATCTGACGAACATGCGTATTCTCCGTATCGGGGGAAAACTGTTGCTGAACCTGTTGAGCTTGAGCCGGGATAGCGTTAATCAAAGCCTTCATGGTTTTGTATATCGCGCTGTCCTCGCCGTATTCTTCCTTGATGGCGTCAAGGTCGACACCCGACATCGCGCTTGCCTGTTTGGCCTTCGCAGCCTCAGCTTCCTGCTGTGCCTTCATTCTGCCGAAGCGGGCGAATTCAGAACTGATCTTGTTCGTCGCTTCGTACAGCTTTTCGAATGTTCGCTGGGCCAACTCCCTGTTGGCCTTAACGAACTGGTCGACTTCTTCGGGTTTCCATCCCTGATGAATAGCCGCTCTATACAGGGCATCTGAAATCCCCTCTTCCTCGCCGTCCTCGCCGCCACTTCCATCGTCGGTATCTGCCGGGGTAGGCTCTGAGTCGTCGATTACATCGTCTGCCGGTTCAGCCGTTTCTTCGGGGTCCGGGGTAGGCGTTAAATCGGCGTTCTCGTCGTCTGCCGTCAGGTCCGCGCTGTCCATTCGCGCCTGCAATTTTTCTGCAAGCGCTTCTTCAGCGGCCGTCAACTCAACCTCCGTTGCCTGTTCGTTATCCTTCGTCATCGTCACTCTCCATGAAAAATACAAATAGGGTTAGCGGGGCGCGTGCCCCGGTAGCTATTGTGCTATGCTATGCGCACACCGCGCCGTTTGATTTTCTGCGGGTGTTTGACGAAGCCCGTAGCTTCCAAGTACTTGTCATGACTGCGAACGCTTTTGAACTCCAATCGCCCGTCGGGGAGAACCTCAACATTCGGGAACAATTTGCGATGCGCAGCCGCTTGGCTTGGGTTAATCGCAAGACTGGCACTTACAAAATTGTAGTCGCCGTGCGCTTTGCGGTAACTGGGCCACTCAATCCTCATGTCCTGCTTGCACTGCGGGCATTGGTGTGCTTTCAAATTGTCATCTTCGAGACGGAACCCACAGTTGTCACACAGAAAATAATGCGTAGCCATCATCCACCACGATTAAAGTGCTATTTATCAAGTAATTTCTCGATGTCCTTGTCGGTCATGCCCGATTTCTTAAGGTCGCTTATGACTTTCTTCGTTCCCGGATTCCGGCCCTTCATGATTGGCTCATCGCGCGCTTTCTTTTTTTTAGCCTTTGCCTGCTTGGACCGCTCAAGCTGTTGCTTGATGTAGGCGCGTGATTCTTCCTCTTTCTTCTTCTTTTCCTCGAAATATTTAACCACGCGATCTTTTAACTGCGTCGCCCAATTTGACATTAGTATAATCCTTGAATTAGTGACTGTTGCATATTCGCCCCCTCCTGCGCCTGTTGTCGAAACTCCTGTATCGGTGTTTCAAATAATTGCTTGCCGGGATAGCCGCCCTGCTGCATAATTCCCTCCTGCGTAATCGGGGTGCCTTTGCCCAAGCCCTGCTGCACCCCGCCCAGCGTCATATACATCATGAGTTTTTCCTGGTACTGGGGATCGTGGAAGATTTCCTGCAGCCATTCGCCGATCTCCAATTCCTCCGCCACCATCGTCA
>JBASHR010000058.1:0-3043 GCA_049654165.1 Bacteroidales bacterium | reverse complement strand
AACAACCATTCTTCAGGGCAGCCCTGACGGTACTATCGTGTATCAGGAATTTTATTATCCAAATAAACAAACCAATGCCAATGGTTTGATTACTCTTGAAATTGGAAGTGGTTTTGTTCTTTCCGGAGATTTTTCTGCTATCAACTGGGCAAATGGTCCTTATTTCATTAAAACCGAAGCCGACCCAACCGGAGGTACAAATTATACTATTGCGGGAACCAGCCAATTGATGAGTGTGCCTTATGCTCTTCATGCAAAAAGCGTTACCTGGGGTGATATAACTGGTAAACCATCGGAGTTTCCTCCTTCAGCACATTCACATTCTGCTACTGATATTAACAGCGGCACTCTGCCAGTGAAAAGAGGTGGTACCGGAGCCACATCCTTTACCTCAGGTAATGTGTTGATTGGCAATGGTACAGGAGCTATAACCACCCTGCCAAGAAGTGGCATAGATACCCGTGAAGCTTTCCCGCCCTCCTCCCACACCCACGGAAACATCACAAACACAGGAGCTATTGGCACTGCTGCCGGCAGGATAATTACTACAGGTACAGGAGGAGCCTTGCAGGCCACGGCGGGCACAGCCAAGGGGCAAATGCTTTACTGGAATGGCGGCGCTTGGGTAAATGTGCCACCGGGGGGAACTGGGCAGGTTTTAACCATGGTGAATGGAGTGCCAACATGGTTAGGCACATCAGCGGGTCCAACTGATGTTTTTAACCCAATCACCGGCAAAATCTGGATGGACCGCAACCTTGGGGCCTCACGTGTGGCAACCAGCAGTACCGATGACCTAGCCTACGGTGATCTGTATCAATGGGGGCGTCTTACAGACGGACATCAAAACAGAACTTCAGGCACAACTACTACTTTGAGCTCTGGTGATACACCCGGGCATGGATATTTTATCAAAATTAGTTCATCCCCTTACGATTGGCGTAACCCACAAAACGACAATTTATGGCAAGGGATAAATGGTATCAACAACCCATGCCCAAGTGGTTACAGATTACCGACAGAAACTGAATTGAATGCAGAACGACAAAGCTGGAGCAGCAATAATTCAGCCGGTGCTTTCGCCTCGCCACTTAAGTTGCCTGTGGCAGGCCTCCGTGACGGCAATAGTGGTTCGCTCAGCAATGCTGGTTCATTCGGCTACTATTGGAGCAGTACGGTGTATGGTATCAACGCCAGAAACCTGTTCTTCTACAGTAGCAATGCATATATGTTCATCAACTATAGAGCTCACGGCTTCTCTGTACGGTGTATTAAGGATTGACCCTGTGAAATAAAAATCGGAAACACATAATTAAAAGTTTATGATTTTTACTATATAATACTGATTGGTAAAATATAACAGACACTTTCAGAAAATGCTTAAGTATTTGGTTTATAAATAATTAAGTTGTATCTTTGTAGAAACAAAACCCCGAAAACGAGCATAAAGTCTCAAAATCGGGGTTTCTCATAAAAAACGAGATGAAGATACAACCTTTTTCCGGAATCCAGAGAGAATTTCAATTTTCCCTTGTAGATGACCTTGAACTTTTTAAAAATCGCTTTTACCAAAGTGATCTGGGCAAGCTTTATACTGCCATCCCTTGGAAGAAATTAATAAGTGATTTGGGAATACGTGAAAAGAAACTGGGCAGATGCTTTAACTTTCCTCCACAAGCAAGATTAGCCTTGATGTTTTTAAAAAACTATTCGGGTCTTTCTGATCGAAAGCTCATCGAACAACTTAATGGTAATATAGAGTGGCAATTTTTCTCTGGTATTTATCTTGGTCATAATCGTATTGAAAACTATAAAATAGTCAGCCAGATACGTAGTGAACTCTCTGAGAAGCTTAATATAGATAAACTTCAAAAGACACTTTATGATTATTGGCGTCCCTTTATTGAAGAGCCTGAAAAGATTACTATCGATGCTACATGTTATGAGAGTGAGGTACGTTATCCTACAGACGTAAAACTATTATGGGAATCTGTGGAGTGGTGCCATAATCGCATGCAGAAAGTCTGTTGGGCGCTTGGTCAGCGTCAAATACGGAGCAAATATATTAAATGGCGTAAACGCTATATCAGTTATAGTAAGATGCGCCGTAAGACCCATAAGAAGAAACATGCTCTGCTTCGTTCGAGTCTTTTGTTGATTAAAAAGTATATGGATTTTTTATTTCTCCACCATAGGCTATTATCAGAAAGAGATAGAGCTATGCTTGATACCATTAAAAAGGTTTACTCTCAGCAATATGCTTTGTTCCACAAAGGAATAAAGCCCAAGAACAGGATTATCAGTTTGCATAAAGATTATCTGCGTCCTATTGTTCGGGGAAAAGAGATAAAGTCAGTTGAGTTTGGTGCCAAAGTAAACAAGATACAGATAGGTGGTATCAGCTTTATAGAACACTTGAGTTTCAATGCATTTAATGAAGGCACTCGTTTTAAGAGCAGTATTTATCTTGCTCAGAGTCTAAGTCATAGAAAGACCCTGGTAGCCGGCGCCGATGCCATTTATGCCACTAATGCCAATCGTAGGTTTGCCAGCTCAGAAAACATTAAAACGGACTTTAAACCTAAAGGGCCTAAAAGAAAAGACCACAAGCAACAAGATAAACTCAAAGGGCTTATCCGGAAAGAAAGGGCTACAAGACTGGAAGGCAGCTTTGGAAAGGACAAGGAGCATTACCATCTACGTAAGATAAAAGCCCGTACAAAGCCTAATGAAAGGCTTTGGATATTTTTTGGCATTCATACTTCCAATGCCATTGAGATTGGCAGGAAGATGCTCGGACAAAAGCAAATAGCAGCTTAAAGAACAGAAAACATTAAGATGAGACAGCTTTTTATTATTAAAGAGCTAGAACCACTATGGCTGTAACCTGCCAAACCTAACTTTTTTTCGAAAAAATTTCTTCCACACATGATTTTTAGGATAAAAAAAATCTCTCTTTGGGTATTTTTATCCAAAGAGAGATTGTTGAAAGCTGTTTTTAAACCCAAAAAGTAGAAATTATTCTATTTCCTGAAAGTGCCTA
>JBASHR010000057.1:0-39019 GCA_049654165.1 Bacteroidales bacterium | reverse complement strand
TCCGGAAAGAACAAAACCACTTCCAATTTCAAGAGTAATCAAACCATTGGCATTGGTTTGTTTATTTGGATAATAAAATTCCTGATACACGATAGTACCGTCAGGGCTGCCCTGAAGAATGGTTGTTTTCATTCCTATTGGACTGTTTAAAATCAATTGATTGTTACTGTCTCGCATAACAGCCTGAAAAGTAAAACTCTGAGGGGCTTGCGCCAGTGTTACAATGGCAAGCATGACACAAATGATTGAAAGAGTTATAGTTTTCATAAATATTTACTTTTAAAATGATTAATTTGTTAATGAATTGATTTATTAATTGGTGTTTGTTGTTAAATTTCAATAAAACAACCTGAATTAAACTGACCCCGTAAATACGGGACAGAGTTTTATTTTTTATTGTTTAACGATTTTTGTTATGCCGGTTTCTTGCTGGTTTTTAAGCCGGACAATATAAAGACCCGATGGCATGCCAACCAATGAGAACTGTTGCTTCTTTATAGCTTGTATCTCACTTCTGAATATAAGATTACCATGTATGGTATAAATTTCAATAAGAAGAGGAGATGACACATCTACTTCATTCAGTTCAAGGGTAAAATTATCTTTAGTTGGGTTTGGGTAAACATTGAAAAAATCGTTTTGCAATGATGTTTCAATGATAGGTTGAATAATGACCGGCTCTGTCTCAGTGGTAGCAAGCATGCTTTCAGGCTGGTCACACCACATAGTGGAAATAAATGCATGAAAGCTACCCCCAGATTCAACATTAGTGCCTTTCTTCATAATTATATTCTTACCGGCAATAACATCGGCATGAGCATTAGGCTCAACAATAAAAGATTTACCATTACCGCCAAGAATGACGGTCTGAGTGGCATCAAAACAAACAGAAGTTCCGGTAGTAACAGAAATATTCGGTATCTCAAACACAGTTGGCACTGTGAACCAGGATTGCTGCAAGCCAAGACTTATGCTGCCCTGCGCAGAAGTATAAGCCAGATATTCCACCTGACCTATTGAGTAGCTCATACTGCCACCCGTGCCGGTGGCATCGCCTCCGGATGCTACAATGCCTCGCTGAGCTACAACGGCAGTTGCAGAGAAAATCAGGAAGCAAAGAAGGGTTACATGTTTGATCCTTTTCATAGAAATAAAGATTTAGGGTTAATAAACAATATAAACAACACATTTATGTATAATCGGGTTTGACAATAAAGGCATCATATTGCTGACTCCGGGAATAATTTAACTTTTCATTAACATAATCACATTATAAATATCAACTTAATTAATTTAAATCATACCTGAATGAAAAGCAGGCTCTAAAAATCAAGTATTTTTGCTGTGGTAAAAAATCTGATTTTGCTTTCTATTCCATTTTATACTAAAAACACATATCATTGCTGAACAAAATTGCTATTACGGCTTTATCCAGATTCTTTAATGCTTTGCTGAGCTTTGCAGTAGTAGCAATAGCAGCAAGAGTTTTCGGGGCTGAGGGGTACGGAACTATCGTTTTGCTCATACTGGGTATTACATTCATACAGCTTGTTAATAATTTCGTAGGGGGTTCGGCACTGGTTTACCTTGTGCCGCGTGAAAAAGTTGGGCATCTTTTTCTGCTTTCGTATGCGTGGGCATTGATAGTTGCAGTTATTGGCGCCAATCTTTTGTTTATGTTCAAACTCATTCCTCCTGAATTCCGGCGTGAAACCATGCTCCTTTCACTGATATCAGGCTGGGCATCAATAAATATGATGATCATACTGGGGCGGGAAAGAATAAAACTCTACAATATATTAAGTGTATTACAAACCCTGTTAATTTTCGGCAGCATTCTCTTTTTTGTATTTATCCTGAAAGGCAACTCAATTGATTATTACATTTATGCACTTTATATTGCCTATTTATCAACTTTTTTAATAAGTCTTGTTTCTATAAGAACCGATCTCATAATAAATGATATCAGCACTATAGGAAATTCCATAAAACCAATTCTGCAATATGGCGGTTTAATACAGCTAGCCAATATATTCCAGTTTTTCAATTACCGCTTGAGTTACTACCTTCTTGAAAAATTCTCAGGAAAATCAGAGCTTGGGAAATTTGCTATCGGTGTACAGCTTGCTGAAGGTATCTGGATTCTTGCCAAAAGTGTGGCACTTGTGCAATATGCCAGGCTATCAAACGAACCTGACAATCCGGAATATGCAAAAAACACCACTCTTATATTCCTGAAACTCACAGTATCAGGAACTCTTATTATGCTTGCTGTTTTACTGGCTCTGCCTCAGTCAGTATTTACCTGGGTATTTGGTACAGATTTCACAAATATCAGATCTGTGATCCTTATCCTTAGCCCGGGAATTCTTGCATTGGCTGCCTGTAATATTTTAAGCCATTATTTCAGTGGAACAGGACTGCCGGGGTTTAATACTGTATCATCAGCCATAGGATTTGCTGTGGTTATTATTTCAGGGTTTACTTTAATACCTGTATCAGGTATAGTTGGAGCGGGTCTTGCAACCACCCTGTCACATTTATCAGTATTTATTTATCAGGCTTACTGGTTTAAAAAGATATCGAAAAGCACATTTAAAGAAATATACATAACTGCATCAGACATAAAGAAAATGGTGAAGGAGCTTAAAACAATAATGCCCTGCAGTAAATCCAATCCGGAGACTGACCTGTAAATTCAGAAAAATATTTTCCGGCATTTTACAAATTGTTTATACCACCTCAAACATTAAAAACAGCGCCTTCTACAGCAAGATATGTTTCCTGAAAAACGGTTCTTGCTTCTTCAAGCAAAGGCTGAAGATCATCATAACGGGCTGAATAATGGCCAATAATCAGTTTTTTTACCCTGGCTGCCTTTGCTAATGTAGCAGCTTCAACAGTAGTGGAATGAAATTTTTCATGTGCCATATCAATACGGTCATTCATAAAAGTAGCCTCATGATACAGCAGGTCGGCATCAGCAACAATTTCGGCTGTTGAATCCTGATATGCCGTATCAGAGCAGAAGGCATAAGTACGTGGAGGAGCAGGATCTATTGTGATTTGCTCATTTTTATGCAGAACCCCGTTCTCATCTGTAAAATCCTGTCCGCTTTTTATCTTAGGGATCAATGCCAGAGGAATATTCAGCTCGTCTATGATTTCCGGTTTCATTTTTCTGGGTCTGGGTTTCTCCCTGAATAAATAACCACAGGTAGGAATACGATGTTTCATAGGGATGGTTGAAACAGCAAGATGTTCATCTTCATATACGGGGGAAACATTCTCAGTATCCACAACATGAATATGCAAAGGATAAACAAGTGTGGTTTGCGAAGCCTTTAACTGAACTTCAATTATTTCACGTATTCCGGCCGGTCCGTATATAAATAGCGGTTGTTCCCTTCCAAAAAGATGAAAAGTAGTAACCAGTCCTATCAATCCATAAAAATGATCGCCATGAAGGTGACTGATAAAAATATGATTGATCTTACCCAGACGTATATTGTATTTATTTAACTGAATTTGAGTTCCTTCTCCACAATCAGCAAGGAAAATACGATCCAAATGATTAATAACCTGAGCAGTAGGAAAACGTCCCGTTACGGGTGTGGCTGAGTTACTTCCAAGGATAGTTACTGAAAAAGTCATTTATGATATGGCAAATATTATGAACTCACAAATTTAGGATAAAAATTGCCTTATTCAGTAATTCCGGAATTACACCAGATAGTTTTGAATACGATTTTTCTGTAATGCCTTTATTAATAATGAGAACTGACACCGATGAAACCCGAAACAGAAAACAAATACAATAAAAAAGCCGCTTCAGTAATTTAAAGCGGCTCTATAAAATCACTATTGGTAAACCAATAACTGAAAATCAAACTGTTTATGCGTCAGTTCCTTCTTCTACCTGGCTTTCAGCTTCTTCCTCATCTTTTTTGCTCTTACTTGCAGCTTTTGATTTACGTTCTGCTTTTTCAGATTTTTCAAGGTCCGACTTCATTTTAGCCAAAGCTGTGATATCGCCAAGGGTAGTTTTTTCAAGACTATCCTGCATACGACGAACAGTACGGCGTGTAGCTTCTTCTTCAGTCAGAGCTTCAGCCTTTTCCTTTGAACGCTCTGCTGCCTGAGCATCCTGATAAACCTTGCTGTGTGAAAGAATGATCTTTTTATTTTCTTTTGAAAACTCGATAACCTTGAAATCCAGGGTTTCGTCAACCTTTGCAGTAGTATTATCTTCTTTCACCAAATGACGTAGCGGGGCAAATCCTTCAACACCATAAGGCAATGTTATGATCATACCTTTATCGGCTTGTCCCTGAATAGTTCCTTTATGAACAGAACCCGGAGTAAATACTGTTTCGAAAACATCCCACGGGTTTTCTTCAAGTTGTTTATGACCAAGGCTCAAGCGGCGGTTCTCAACGTCAACATCAAGAACAATGACTTCCAGTTCTTCACCTACTTTGGTAAACTCAGCCGGGTGTTTAATTTTCTTTGACCATGAAAGGTCGCTTATATGGATCAAACCATCAACACCTTCTTCGAGTTCAACAAAAATTCCAAAATTAGTAAAGTTGCGAACCAAAGCCTTATGTTTTGAATTGATAGGATATTTAGCAAGAATATTTTCCCATGGGTCGGGTATCAGTTGCTTGATACCTAATGACATTTTACGCTCTTCGCGGCTCAGAGTGAGGATAACAGCTTCAACTTTATCGTCAACTTTCATAAAATCCTGAGCTGTGCGCAAATGCTGCGACCATGACATTTCAGAAACATGGATCAGACCTTCAACACCAGGGGCAATTTCAACAAATGCACCGTAATCAGCCAGTACCACAACTCTTCCTTCAACCTTATCGCCAACCTTAAGGTCAGGATCAAGTGAATCCCACGGATGTGGTGTGAGCTGTTTAAGACCCAATGCAATACGTTTCTTGCTTTCATCAAAATCAAGAATAGCTACTTTGATCTTCTGATCGAGTTCTACAACTTCATTCGGATGATTTATACGACCCCATGAAAGGTCAGTAATATGAATAAGACCATCAACCCCGCCCATATCAACAAACACTCCGTACGAAGTGATGTTCTTAACCAGACCTTCGAGTACCTGGCCTTTTTCAAGCTTAGCAATGATTTCTGATCTTTGTTGTTCAAGTTCGTCCTCAATAAGGGCTTTGTGCGAAACAACAACGTTCTTATATTCATGATTGATCTTTACAACCTTGAATTCCATGACTTTATCAACATAAACGTCATAATCACGAATAGGCTTAACATCAATCTGTGAACCGGGTAAGAAAGCTTCGATACCAAAAACATCAACTATCAAACCACCTTTGGTTCTGCTTTTCACATAACCTTTGATTATTTCATCGGTTTCGAAAGCGGTATTAACACGCTCCCATGAACGCAGAGTACGTGCCTTGCGATGCGAAAGCATTAACTGTCCTGTGGTATCTTCCTGACTTTCAACGTATACTTCTATTTCATCACCAATTTTAAGATTGGGATTATAACGAACTTCATTCAAAGGGATAACGCCATCGCTCTTGAAACCAATATTAACAACTACTTCACGGCTACTTATGGCAACAACAGTTCCTAAAATCACTTCATGCTCATTGATGGAACTGAGGGTCTTTCCATAAATATCTTCAAGGCGTTCGCGTTCAGCTTTTGAGTATGATTCATGTTTTTTGCTGCTGAGTTCCCAGTCAAACTCGGGTGGTTCCGGGGTTTTTACAGTTTCTGAAACCGGTGCTGGTTCTTCAGCCAAAACGGGTTCTTCAGAAACCGGCTCTTCAATAACGGGTTCTTCAATGACGGGTTGTTCAGCTACAGGGCTTTCAGGAACAACTTCCTGAGCTGTAATTTCCTGTGGTTCTTCATGGGTTTCGGCAACATCAACGGGTTCTTCGATAAGCTGATCTTCAGCAGGTGCAGGATTTTCGTCTGTTACCTTTTGTTCTTCTGATGGGTTTTGTTCCAATTCATCGTTGAATTGTTTTTCTTCAGTCATTCAATAATACTTTGTGGTTGCAATTGCAACCGGGTTAATACTAATTTAATTATCTATTTTACAGAGGATTATATAATTATAACGCTTTCTGTAAAAATGGGTGCAAAGATAGAGAAATTTTCCTTATCAAAACCGGAATTTCGGGCAAAATTTTTATTGAGATAAATCAGTGAGTATTTTTGAACCAATACTCTTTACAGGATTTAATCTTCAATCGTTCATGAACATCTGACAAGCCGTGATCGCACTATCTTTTACGGCTTATAACCACGTTGCTTAGCCATTTCTTCAAGTCGTTTCTGGAAGCTGGAGACCTTTACAGGTTTCTTTTTGTTCTCCATTATCTTTTTGCGTATCTTATCTTCATCAATCACACGACGTATCAGAAACATCTGTGCAAAAGTTATAAGATTGGTAAGCATATAATAATAGCTTAAACCTGATGAATAGCTGTTAAAGAACCCAAGGAACATGATGGGCATCATGTAGGTCATCATTTTCATACCCGGCATCTGAGTAGAACCGGTATCCATCATTTTATTATTCACATAGGTATAGATCAGAGTTGTAATAGCCATTAACAGGGTGAAAAGGCTCACATGATCACCATAAAAAGGAATATTAAAAGGAAGATCAAGAACTGAATCATAGGTTGATAAGTCGTGTGCCCACAGGAAAGACTGCTGGCGCAGCTCTATTGATGAGGGGAAGAATCTGAAAAACGCTATAAGAATAGGGAGCTGGATTAAAGTGGGAACGCAACCCGACATGGGGTTCACACCCGCCTTTTTATACAATGCCATAGTAGCCTGCTGCTTTTTCATGGCATCTTCTTTTTTAGGATATTTTTTATTTATCTCCTCAATTTCAGGCTTTAACACACGCATTCTTGCCTGCGAGATATAAGTTTTATAGGTAAGCGGAGATAAAACAATTTTCAGCAGAATGGTTAGTATGAGGATTATAACCCCGTAATTCAGATTAAACCCTTCAAGAAAATTGAATACCGGAATAACTGCATAACGGTTTATGCCCTGTAAAAGAAAGAAACTCCAGCCTAAGGGGATCTGACGTTCAAGCCTTAGTTTGTATTGTCTAAGGATACTGTATTTCGTTGGTCCAAAATAGATATTAAGAGGTACTGAATATGACTGAGCAGCAGTGTAAGGAATGCTTATATCAGCTTTCATCGTCTTCAGATAACGACTGTCAGTGATATCAGTTTGCACAAACGATTTAATGTCGGCGCTAAGGAAATTTTCTTTTGCTATTAAAGTCGTTGTAAAGAACTGTTGTTTGAAAGCAATCCATTTGACCCTGGTTTTCAGCGACTCTGAAGCATCTTTCACTGAGGACAATTCACCCATATCTTCACTCATGTACCTGTAATGTATGGTGCTTGCATTGCGTTCAGTTTTTATATTTTTCTCCTGTTGCGCTAATTGATTATGCCAGTCAAGCTCGAGATAATTTGTGTTATCGTCAATTACATTCTGCATGCCCGTAAAGTTCAGATCCAATCCGGTCATGTAGTCATTGCCTGTTACAATGTATTTAAGCTCAATATAATTTTCGGTTTCCTCCTGTAAGTCGCCCGCATTAGCGTAGGCACGCATTCCAAACTCAAGAACATCGCTGCCTTTAACCATCATTTTATGCTCACCCGTAAGGGCTGGGTCATACCAGAAAGGCTTAAAATACAGAGAATTGGTTTGGATAGTACGGTTATTGGCAAAAAAAGCCAGACTAAAATCTGAGGCATCTTTGTAAATCAACTGCAGGGGTAGTGTGTCCCACGATTTAAAATTCTTCAGTTCGGCAGAAACTATTCGCCCGCCTTTTGAAGAAATACCTAGACGAAGCAAATCACTTTCAATAGTATAGATAAGCTCTTCTCCACTGGCAGCACCTGCAAAGCTTCCAAATCGTTCAAGTAGTTTCAGCTTCTCAATATCGGTATCATCTTCCGTTATTTCAATATCATCAGCAGGCTTCTGGCTTTGAGCCTTCTGCTCAGCCTCTTTAATACGCATTTCATCAAGTTTCTGCTGATGTACCAGTGCCAACGAATCCTGTACCCGCTTTCTTTGCTCAAGTTCTTCCTTTGAGGGTGCCATCCATATTGAGTAGGCAAGCAGCAGAGCCATTATCAGCACCAAACCAATTAAATTATCTCTTGACATTGGCGATATTTAATTTTTTGAATGATTTATTTTAAGGGCGCAAAGATAGGACAATTGAACAAATCATCAGGCTATTGATGAATTTTGAAAAAACAAGAATGGATATTGCAGTAAAAATCAAAGTGTTGCAACCAGAAAAATATCAGATAAATATTGAGGAACTTCCCGGAGAAACATTAAAATCACTGAACTTTTTTCAACCGGATTATTTCCCTGAATATTTAAGGCAGGCTTGCACAAAGCTTACAAATAAAGGGTGAGGCCTTGCTACCGTACTTTTAAATTCCGGATGGAACTGAACTCCAATAAACCAGGGGTGATCCTTCAGCTCAATAATTTCCACAAAATTCTCATTTGGGTTTATACCTCCGGCAATCATTCCAGCTTTCTCGAAATCAGATAGATAGGCATTATTAAACTCATTTCTATGTCTGTGCCTTTCTGATATAAATTCAGTATTATAGATGGTTCTCACCTTAGAACCTTCAGTCAACCGACAGGTATACGCTCCAAGTCGCATAGTACCTCCTTTGGCACGAATATTTTTTTGATCCTTCATTAAATCAATAACCGGAAAAGGCGTTTTAGGATTCACCTCAGTAGAATTAGCATCTTTAAATCCAAGAACATTACGTGCAAACTCAACTACTGCACATTGCATGCCCAGGCAAATGCCAAGGAACGGGATTTTATTCTCACGTGCATAATTAATTGCTTTCACCTTGCCCTCAAAGCCACGTTCACCAAAACCCGATGCTACAAGAATTCCTTCTAACCCTTTCAATTCATCAACCACAGTAGTTTCGTTCAAAGTTTCTGCATTGATCATTCTTAGATTGACTTTTGTCTTTGTGGTTGCACCTGCATGAATAAACGACTCAATTGTACTTTTGTAAGAGTCCTTCAGTTCAATATATTTTCCGACAAGCCCAATATTCACCTCATTTTCAGGGTTCTTAAGTTTAAAAACAAATTCTTCCCATTTTTCAAGGTTCAAAGTACTGCCCGATCCTATCTGCATTTTCTCAAGCACTACCTGATCAAGCTTCTCATTACGCATCAGCAGAGGAACATCATAAATAGTGTCTGCATCAATTGACTCAATTACTGCATTTGGAAGCACATTGCAGAACAGAGCTATTTTGTTTTTAACTGCCTGATTTAATGGCCGTTCTGTGCGGCAAACAATTATATCGGGTTGAACTCCATATTCCAGTAATGTTTTTACTGAATGTTGTGTTGGCTTGGTTTTAAGCTCTCCTGTAGTGGTAAGATAAGGAACAAGCGTAAGATGTATCACCAGACAATTGTTTCCCATTTCCCAGCGCATCTGTCTTACTGATTCAATATATGGCAATGATTCAATATCGCCAACAGTGCCACCTATTTCAACAATTACAAAATCGTATTGTCCGGTATTTCCCAGAAATACTATCCTGCTTTTGATCTCATCAGTAATATGAGGAATTACCTGAACCGTTTCACCAAGATAATCCCCGCGGCGTTCTTTACTTATAACTGCCTGATATATACTGCCAGTAGTAACATTATTAGCCTGCGAAGTCGAAATATTAAGAAAGCGCTCATAATGCCCCAGGTCAAGATCGGTTTCAGCACCATCGTCAGTCACGTAACATTCACCATGCTCATAGGGGTTCAAAGTGCCGGGGTCAACGTTAATGTATGGATCAAGTTTTTGGATGGTAACACTAAATCCCCTTGATTGAAGCAGCTTGGCAAGAGAAGCCGAAATAATCCCCTTACCCAGTGAGGAAGCAACCCCTCCGGTTACAAAAATATATTTAGCCCGGTTCATAATCTGATCACTTTATTAAATTCAGGTATTTCGTTAATAATCAAAAACATATAATATTATTAATTCGATAAAACATAGCTACAAAGGAAATCACTTTTTTAAAATATCTTTTTACTGTGATATAAAAATATCGCAAAAAGATGTTGACTAATTCCCGAAAACAAACAACTATAAACTCTCAGAACAATAAAATCATCATTAACATCAAACACAATCAAACCGGCACAAAATATTGGTTTATCAGATAATCAAAAAGATTATCCTAAACTGCGGGAAACAGTCTTTGATATTTACACCTACATTAAAGAATAACTCCGATAAAAAAGCCAAAGACTAATAATATCTGTAGCTTTTAACCTGCGAAATATGTTTTGCAAGTCTTGTCACCTGACAGGTATATCCATATTCATTATCGTACCAGGCATAAATTACCACACCCCGCTTATCCTTTGAAACCTGTGTTGCCATACTATCGTAGATACAAGCGCATGAATCGCCAATACAATCAGATGACACCAGTTCGCTTGAAGTTGAAAATCTGATCTGTTCAATAAGACGACCTTTCAATGATGCACTGCGCATTATTTCGTTTACTTCTTCAAGACTGGTATCTCTTGCAACTTCAAGCATAAGAATTACCAATGAAACATTTGGAGTAGGCACACGCACTGCATTAGCCGTCAATTTATTGGCAAGGCTTGGAATAGCTTTAACAGCGGCAGAAGCAGCACCTGTTTCGGTAATTACCATATTAAGCGGAGCAGAACGACCGCGCCGTGTCTTTTTATGGAAATTATCCAATAAATTCTGGTCGTTAGTATATGAATGCACTGTTTCAAGATGCCCTTTTACGATACCGATATTATCTTCAATAACTTTCAGAACCGGTACTACTGCATTGGTTGTGCATGATGCTGCCGAAAAAATCTTTTCGCCATCCGAGCCCAGATTACATACTTCCTGGTTTACTCCATATACAATATTTGGTATATCACCTTTTCCGGGTGCTGTCAGCAATACCATATCGGCTCCGGGGCATTTCAGATGGCGGCTGAGATTAGCCCTGTCGCGGTAAATACCTGTATTATCAATTATCAACGCATCTTTTATACCATGCTCTTCATAATTGAGTTCATCAGGCTGTGAGGCTGCAAGCATTTTAACCATGTGCCCGTTAATATAAATCACCTGATTATCAACATCTTCAACCACAACGCCGTGCATAACGCCATGAACCGAATCTTTACGCAACAAGGATGCACGCTTTTTTATCTCTTCGGGTGTGTTACCGCGGGTGACTATCGCTCTTAATCTCAATTGATTTCCTTTGCCGGAACCCTGGATTATTTCCCTTGCAAGCAAACGACCAATTCTTCCAAAACCATAAAGAACAACATCTTTTGTTATATGGCTGCGAGGTGCCACATCAATAATATAGGAAAGCTTGCTACGCAAAAATGCTTTCATATTATTGTCAAAACTTTCTTTTTCTTCAGTCCATTCACGGTTTAAGCGTCCAATATCAATACGTGCAGGAGCCAGGTTCAGTTCAAGCATGGCTTTTGCAATCTTCAGGGAATCCTGAATTGTCAGCGGTTTATTAATAATATTCTCTGCATAGGAGTGTTTATGCAAAATTGAATTTGCACCTCTGTCGAGCAATTGTCGTCTGAGGAAAATAAGTTCCACTTCTTTATCATACCATAGCTGCCCTATGACATCAATGAACTCATTGGCAGTCTTTTGATCAACAATCCAGTTTTCAAGTGTTGACTGATAATTTTCGTTGTTTTCACGTGCTTGTTTCATGACCAATTTTTGTTAGAGTTTATAGTTGTTTTTAATTTACAGAATACAAGTTTTAAGTGGCTTCAAAGGTATAAAAATATTTAGCTTCACAATGATATTCTTTGATATTTACAATTTATTCTGTACTGGGGTCTATAAACAACAAAAGACCGTTTCGCAATGAAACGGTCTTAAAACCTAAAAACATGAAACCCATTAACCGAGGTAATATTTTAAAAGCTTACTCCTTGATGATTGCTTTAATCTCCTGATAGCTCTTTCCTTGATCTGTCTGACTCTTTCGCGGGTCAGGTCAAATTTAAGTCCTATTTCTTCGAGTGTAAGACCATGGTTCATACCTATTCCAAAATAAAGATACAAAACCTGTCTTTCCTTTTCTGAAAGAGTGGATAAAGAACGATGTATTTCTTTCAGCAATGATTCCTTTATAAGGTTATTATCAGTTCCTTCAGCATCTTCATTAACAAATACATCAATATATTTCGTGTCTTCATCTTCAGCAAGAGGTGCATCCATCGAAATATAGCGGGTAGTGATCTTTAAAGCAGCATCAATTTTTTGTTGCGGAATTTCCATTGCTTCAGCAATTTCTTCCGCTGAAGGCGGACGTTCAAATTGCTGTTCCAGGCGGTTTGATTCTTTTTTAATCTTACTTAATGATCCTACCTGATTAAGCGGAAGTCTTACAATCCTGGACTGCTCGGCAAGAGCCTGAAGTATTGACTGACGTATCCACCATACGGCATAGGAAATAAATTTAAAACCGCGTGTTTCATCAAATCTTTGTGCAGCCTTAATAAGTCCTAAATTACCTTCATTAATTAAATCAGGGAGGCTAAGACCCTGATTCTGGTACTGTTTAGCAACAGACACAACGAACCTAAGATTAGCTTTGACAAGCTTCTCCAAAGCTTCCTGATCGCCAGCCTTAATACGTTGTGCAAGCAACACTTCCTGATCAGCAGTAATAAGCTCTTCACGGCCTATTTCCTGCAAATATTTATCAAGCGAGGCTGTTTCCCGGTTTGTAATAGATTTGGTGATTTTTAACTGCCTCATTATTCTATATTTTTTGTAACATATTCTATAACAATCAAACAGGTAGTAATGTTTTAATTACTACCTTCTGACCAAAATACTAATTATTATTAACTCAAACTCTAAAACAAATATTATATTTATTGTCAACAAATTACATTCCGAAGCCATAATAGGCTTTCATGCGGTTCGGATAAATCCCTTCAACAAGAACTCCACCTTTCTTGCTTTTCAGCATTTTCTGCACATCCTGAGGAGAGCTTACCTCTTTATTATCAATTTTGGTAATAATAAAACCTTCACGAACCCCTGCTTCGCTTAATATGCCCTTGCTCAGCGATTTCACCTGAACTCCTTTGGATATTCCCAAATCAAGCAATAACTGAGAAGACGGAGTTTCAAGAACTGCGCCCAGAACCTTCATAACTTCCTGTTCTTCCTTCTGAACCAGAGTAGTACTTCCTTCCCTGTTCCTCAATGTAACCGGAAGAGTCTTTTCCTTATTGTTCCGTCTTATAGTGATCTGAACCACATCGCCCGGACGATGAACACCAATATTTTCAAGTAATTCACTGGTGCTGTTAACGCTCATGCCATTCACACTTAAAATAACATCGCCTTCGGCAATACCGGCATCTTTAGCAGCACCATTATCAGAAATACCGGCAACATAAACCCCTCTGACATCTTCAATTCCCTTTTCCTTCGCAAAACTTCCATCAATTTCTCTGACTGATACCCCGATAAAAGCACGCTGAATTGTGCCATAAAGCAGAAAATCCTCAACTACCTTTTTCACAATATTAACCGGAATAGCAAATGAATATCCGGTATAAGAACCTGTGTTACTGGCTATTGCAGCATTAATGCCAACAAGTTCACCTTTCAGGTTCACCAGTGCACCGCCTGAATTCCCACGATTTACAGCAGCGTCAGTCTGGATAAATGATTCAATTGCAGTACCTTCAGGATTGACCAGAATATTTATGTTACGCGCTTTTGCACTTACAATTCCGGCCGTAACTGTTGATGTCAGGTTAAAAGGATTGCCAACTGCAAGCACCCACTCCCCTACCTTTAGCTCATCGGAATTTCCATAGATAATATAAGGAAGATCATTTGATTCAATTTTAATAACCGCCAGGTCGGTGGTAGGGTCAGTGCCAATAATACGAGCCTCAAAAACCCGGCGATCGTTCAATGTTACTTCCACTTTATCCGCATCCTGAACCACATGGTTATTGGTGACAATATATCCATCAGATGAAATTATAACCCCGCTTCCGGTAGCTTCAATAGGGGTATTCCTGGGATCGGAACGTCTGCCACGATCACCAAAAAAATCATAGAAATCAAAGAAAAAATGATCATAAACACTGCTTTTACGAATATATTCAGTGCGAATGTGAACCACAGCATTGATAGTTAGTTCAGCAGCAACAGTGAAATTAGGAATCAGCTCCGATGAAGCAGCCGAAGATGTGTAACTTGCATAATGCAACGGTAAACCATTTGATCTCTCAGTAGAAACAGGCAGGGTCTCAATTTTCTGATGCCCACGGTCGCCTGAATAATACAAAACAGCAGCTCCGATCAAGCCGCCTGTTATCCCAACCAGCAATAGACTAAAAAACTTTTTCATATCTATATCTCCTAATTATTAAGTGTAACATTTTTATTGGATTTTTATTTGTCTATATCGTTTTCAAAGTAGTATAACTATCTAATAATCAGTTTACGAATCAAAATTACCTCAAGCACAAAAACTATTCCTTTTATATGAATTGTCAGTTATGGTTTTTAATTTTTTCATTCTTGAATACTGAACGCAAACCGACAATATAAAGTTATATTCAGGTGTGTTAAAAAAGGTTAACTTCAGAGCTACTCAGTGTAATTTGACCTTTTTTCCTACTTTTGTTCAAAATACGGCCTCATAATATACGAATTTTTCAGCATTATGATAATTCCTTTCAGCAAATTTCACGGTACAGGAAACGATTTCATAATTATTGACAATCGAAGCAGGCAATATAATTTAAGTTCCGAAACTATTGAAAATCTTTGCAATCGTAATACCGGAATTGGTGCTGATGGTTTGATAATGCTGGAATTAACTGACCAAGGCAATTATTTCATGCGCTATTACAATTCGGATGGGAAAATAGCAACAATGTGCGGAAATGGCGGACGATGTATTGCCTCATTTGCCGTAATGTCAGGTATTGCCGGGAACAGTTTTGATTTTCTTGCCGGCGACGGCTGGCACCATTCAAAAATACAAGTTCTTGAAAACGGACTATTTTATGTTTCGCTTACCATGAACGATGTGAAAGACTATAAAAAGTACGCTGACGGATACTATATTCATACCGGAACTCCTCATTTTGTGCAATTCAGACACTACCCTGATTCTTCTGACATTAATGCTGATGGCAGCAGGATAAGATACGATGATCGTTTCAAGCCTGATGGTGTTAATGTAAATTTCATTTCTTTACACAATGATGAAATACGGGTTCGAACCTATGAAAAGGGAGTTGAAAACGAAACTTTATCCTGTGGCACCGGTGTAACAGCGGCTGCACTTGTTTCAATGCTTGAAACCGGCTCGAAAAATAAAAAATATAATATCAGGACTAAAGGCGGAAGTTTAACAGTGAAAGCTGATTTTGACGGCAAAATATTCACAAATATAATATTACAGGGACCTGCGCAGTTTGTTTTTTCAGGAGAAATAAAAATAAGTTCATGATTGGAAAAAGAGTGAGCCTTAGAGCTATGGAGCCTTCGGATATTGATCTGATATATGATCTGGAGAACGACACCTCATGGTGGCATCTGAGTAATACTGTTGCTCCATATTCGCGTTTTGTGCTTAAGCAATATTTTAAGCATGCACATTTTGATATCTACACGGCTAAGCAATTGCGACTTATGATCACGGTTAATGTTGGAAAAAAGGTTGAAACTGTTGGAATGATTGATCTTTTTGAGTTCGATCCCGTTAATATGAGAGCAGGAATAGGTATTCTTGTTGACAGAAAATGGCAAAGCAAGGGTTATGCTTCTGAAGCGCTTGAGCTGCTCATTGAATATGGATTTAATACTCTGAACCTTCATCAGCTTTATTGCAGTATAGGAGTTGATAATGAGCCTAGTTTAAAATTATTTCAAAAACATGGTTTCAAAATCACAGGTCAAAAAGAACAGTGGGCAAGAAAGCAAGGCGCATGGGTTGATGAATATTTTCTTCAATTGATAAATCCAAAAGACTGATTCAGTTTGTTTAAAACAAATAGCTTTTTTGCAAATGGAACTCTCCGGAAAACAAATAGCTTTCAGCATAACAGCCCTGGTTATTATTCTTATTGCACTCGCTGCAGTAATTACCGTGCATAAGCTCTTGTACAGGCAGGCTTTAAATCTTCCGCCTGATGAAGAAACGAGCCATATCTACATTCATACAGGATGGGATTTTGAAGATGTAATGCATATGCTCAAAGAGCAAAATATTCTGAAGTACCCCTGGGTTTTTGAAAAAATAGCAGTTTATAAAAAATATCCGGAACGGGTGAAACCCGGAAGATACAAAATAACGTCAGGGATGAGCAATCTTGACATGTTGAACATGCTTCAGAGTGGAAGACAAGACCCTGTGAACGTGGTATTCAATAATATTAGAACACCACAACAGCTTGCCGGACGCATTGCCCGCCAGATTGAAGCCGATTCACTTTCAATTTTAAATGCTATCCTCGACAGCACCTACCACCAAAAATTCAATATTCCTTTGCATCAAATAGCTATGATGTTCATTCCAAACACTTACGAATTTTTCTGGAATACCAGTGCCGATGGGTTTATTGAAAGAATGCACCGCGAATATCTGGCTTTCTGGAACTCTCAAAGGCTGGAAAAACTGAGTCAGATTAAATTAACTCAGGCTGAAACTGTTACACTTGCATCAATCATTGAAATGGAAACGCGCAAGAATGATGAGAAAGCAAGGATTGCTGGCGTTTATATGAACAGGCTTCGTATTGGAATGCGCTTGCAGGCTGACCCTACCCTGGTGTTTGCTCATGGCGATTTTTCACTACGGAGAGTGCTTAATAAACATAAATTGATTGACAGCCCTTACAATACATATATGTATGCCGGTCTGCCACCCGGACCAATTTCTTTTCCTTCAATTGCTTCAGTTGATGCGGTTCTGAATTACGAAAATCATGATTATTTATATTTTGCCGCTAAAGAAGATTTTTCAGGATATCATAATTTTTCCAGAACCTATCAGCAACATCTTGAGAATGCAAGAAGATTTCATAAAGCACTTAATGACAACAACATACGTTAACACTCAATCAATACCGATAATTTTATCCATATCGTTTTATCTCTAATCTGACAACTTACACTGAAATCCTTATTAACTAAATAATCCTAACACTAATCTGAAAATGAAAAAAGCCTTTAAAGCATATGATATCCGGGGAATTTTCAATCGTGACTTTAACCTTGATGATGTTTACAAAATAGGTTACTTCCTTCCGCAACTGTTAAAAAGCAGCAAAGTACTTGTTGGTCGCGACGTGCGTTTGTCCTCCGATGATATTTTCACAGCTCTGGCAAAAGGTATAAACGATGCCGGCGCTGATGTATATAATGCCGGCTTAACCACAACGCCAATGGTTTACTGGGCAACTGCAAAATATGGTTTTGAAGCTTCAGTTCAAATAACAGCCTCTCATAATTCCAAAGAATATAACGGACTTAAAATCTCACGTTCTGAAGCATTGCCGGTGGGTTTTGATACCGGTCTGAACCAGCTTGAAAAACTGATAGAATCTGAACAGATAATAGTAAAACCCCAAACCGGTAATGTCATACCTTTTAATTTCATTGACGATTATCTGGCTTTCATACTGCAGTACAAAACCGAATTCAATGATCTGAATATTGCTGTTGATTGCTCAAACGGAATGGCTTCATTATTCATCAAAAAGCTGATGGGAGAACAGCCACATTATCTTTATGATCAGCCGGATGGTAATTTTCCAAACCATGAACCAAATCCGCTGGAGGAAAAAAATGTAGAAGACCTGAAAAAGCTGGTACTCGAGAAACAATGTGATATCGGGATTATTTTCGATGGGGATGCTGACAGGGTAATGTTCGTTGACGATCGCGGACGCTTTGTACGGCCTGATATTATGATCGCATTGCTGGGCGATTATTTCAAACAGTATTATAGTCAAGCAAAAGTAGTGATGGACATACGTTCATCAAAACTTGTTGCCGCTTACCTTGAAAAATCAGGTTTTGAAACCCATTTATGGAAAGTGGGAAGAGCTTTTGCAGCTTTGAAATTAAGAGAATTAGATGCGGTTTTTGGAGGTGAACTTGCAGGACATTATTATTTCAAAGATTTTTATTTCAGCGATTCTGCTTTTCTGGCCGTAATGTTAATTCTTGACGTAGTTAGCAAAAAGCACATGCAGGGAATAAAACTCTCAGAATGGGTGGACGAAATAAATGGAAACTGGGCAAATTCAGGTGAGATAAATTTCAGGATTGAGCAAAAAGCAGAAGCTATGGAAGCATTAAAAAGCCATTTTACTTCTATTGAGAAACCGCTTGCATTTCATGATTTTGACGGATACCGTATTGAGTTCGAGAAATGGTGGTTTAATGTAAGACCCAGCAATACAGAACCTTATCTCAGATTTCTTGCCGAGGCTGAAAATGAGGAAATATTGAATAAGAATCTGGAGCAGGTTAATTCCATCATGAAAAAGTTTGAATAGTGATAAGCGCTAAATAAATTTCTATGACCAAAAGGTTCAAATTTCATATTAGCCTACTCATTACCATTTGTTTAAGCATAAATAACCTGCATGTTTATGCTCAGAAATATGAACCTGACTATCAGAAAGATACAATATCGGACAAAATAAACCGAACCAGGCTCAAATACACCATTATTGGAGGGGCAGTTATTTACACCGGATCAATGGGAGGGCTTTATTATGCATGGTACAGGGATAAACCCATGACCACATTTCATTTTCATAACGATGCAAGGCAATGGCTGCAGATGGATAAAGGCGGGCATGTAGTAAGCTCGTATTATGTGGGAAAGCTTGGATATGAAGCGTTGCGGTTTTCAGGAGTTAATGAGAAGTACTCAACCTGGTTCGGGGGATTTACTGGCTCTATTTTTCTTTTAACTGTTGAGATTTTTGATGGGTTTTCTCCTGAATACGGAGCCTCAGTCAGTGATTTTCTGGCCAATCTACTAGGTTCATCCATTTTTGTCTCGCAGCAGGCTGCCTGGCAGGAACAGCGTATCTTGTTAAAATATTCCTATCATAATACCAAATATCCGGCATACAGACCTGAGGTTTTGGGTTCGAACCTCGCTGAAAAAATGATAAAGGATTATAATGGAATAAGTTACTGGTTATCAATCAATCCCAATTCATTTGGCTGGAAGCAGGCGCCTAAATGGTTAAATATAGCACTGGGATATAGTGCTGACGGGATGACGGGTGCTTTTGGAAATATCAGTAATGATAAACATGGTAATCCAATCCCTGATTTTGACCGGAGAAGGCAGTTTTTATTATCAATTGATGTTGATCTGACCCGGATAAAAACACGTTCATCTGCAATAAATTCAATTTTTGAGCTTATAGGATTCATAAAAATACCATTTCCAACATTAGAATTCGACAGTAATAAGAATTTCAAATTCCACCCGTTATATTTTTAAGAGAACCTGATATCAATGATTAAAACCATCATAAAAAGCATATGACCAAAATAGAATTATTTAATTATCAATGATTTAAAACTTTTATTAGAATGAAAAAAAATATCATACTATTATTTTTACTGATTACTGCCGGATTTTTTACTTCATGCAAGCCACGTGAACAGAAAGCACAGGAATTGCTCAATGAGGGTACGGTTATGGTAGCTCAGGGCAGGCATGATGAGGCAATTGATTTGTTTACCCGTGCCATTAAATTATTGCCTGAATTTGCACAGGCATATACCTACCGGGGAAGTGCGAAATTTGACAAGGGTGATCTTATCGGTGCTCACGACGATTATACTAAAGCCATAGAAATTGATCCCACCTATGCTGAACCTTATGATTTCAGGGGCAGAATAAAGCTTATATGGTCAGATGAAGATGGTGCCTGCGAAGATTTTAAAAAGGCTTATGCTCTTGGGCGACCTGGCATGTATGAAAGACTGCGCCGCTGTCAATAAACTTGTTAAGCTTCTATACAAAGAAGAATGAAAGAATTTGAAGAAGGATCAGAATCCGAACAGTTCATTGATACTCGCATGGATCTCTTCCTTATTGAAATCAAGATCGAAAACTATGGAAGGTTTCAGGTAAAATAGTTCCTTATCCTTTTTGAACAACTCCTCTCCTCCGCCTGTGATATTTAACATGATAAGTGCATTAGCCGGAATTTTTCTGTCCTGCACCTGTTTTATCAGGGTTGCAGTAGCAACGGCAGCAGCAGGGTGAATATCAATACCTTCAGTATTAAGAAAAAGATCGGCAGCATATTCAGCTTCCTGATTCGATGCCTTAAGCACATCGCCACCGCTGTCAACGAGGGCATCGAACAAACCTCCAGTGATGCCATAGGGCGGCTTGCGATTGCTTAAAACTTTCGCACTGATTTGAGCAGCCTGCTGTCTGGCAATATTATCATCCAGCGGGAATAACTGTCTTGAGCCTACCTTCCATGCATCATAAATTGGCACAAATGGCTCATTCTGCGAAACCATAAGTTTCATTTTGCGTTCTCCATATCTTCCATCTTTTATCAAGCGCAAATTAGCCTCCCACGCTGCAATTGCACCGGTTCCACTACCAATTGCCTGAAAATAATATTCGGGTATTTCACCAATAGCAGTAACTGCTGATAATACAGTGGTGCCCATACCATCACGTCTTGCAACATTTTTTGCACCTCCTTCGGCAATAAAATGAGGGTTACTGCTGGCAAAGTCAGATAAATGAATGGCATCATAATAATCGCTGCCACTGCGGGTAACGATTAGCTTCACACAATTATTCAAAGGAGTATCAAACCACATACTTCCTATGTTATCTTCGGGCATACATAGAAGCAGAGGAATATTATTGTCAGAACAAACACGGGCAAACGAACGGGCAGTATTACCGGCAGAAGCTACTATCAATACTTTTCCATTGTCAGGATCCATTCGTCCACATACAGAATACGCTTCAGTTTCCTTGAACGAACATGTGCTCATCAGTGCATTACGTTCAGGCCAGTAGCCACTGAAAGTTATATACAGATTGTTTAATCCTAATGCTTTGGCCAATCCGGTGCTTTTATATGTTACCGGAGCTGAAGAACCATGAAGTATGCGTTTTACAGGCAACCATGATGCAAATTTGTATAATCCCGGATATTCGTTAGAAAGATCCAATATTTCGCTTTCATATTCAGCTCTTATGAGTGTGGGGTGTTCTTCATCAGGAGCAGTTAACATCCAGCCTTTATCTGCAAATTCATTGCCCGTTGCTACCGATTTTAATGTATATTTTGTAGGTTTAAAATATTCCTTTCCGTCAATCATGATCAGCTTTGATATCAGTTTATAAAATACCGGCCAAAAATACAATAAATATTATCGGGATATTGAAACATGAATAGTCCATACCACAAATTGCAAGGAAACCAGCACTCCGTCCAGAGTTAAAACACAGTTTATCAGGCAATTAAAGCTATTTTATTAATAACCTCATTACAGCTCCGTAATCATGGTAGTTTGCCTGGTATCACCAGATTGATATTTGTTTGTTGTATCCTTCAATTTTTTAATTGAAAAGCTTTTTCTGTGATATTTTGAAAAACCATACTCTTCAATTGCTTTGATATGCACGACAGTGGGATAAGCTTTATTTCTGTTCCATCCATATTGTGGGAATTCCTTGTGAATCTGTTCCATAAACTCATCTCTATGTGTTTTTGCCAGAATTGAAGCAGCCGCAATTGAAGCGAATTTTGCATCTCCTTTCACAAAACATTGATGGGGCACACCCGGATAAGGCAAAAAACGGTTTCCATCAATCAATAATAATTCCGGAGTATATTTAAGCTTCTTTACAGCTTCATGCATGGCAAGGTACGAAGCCTGAAGAATATTGATTTTGTCTATAATTTGATTATCAATACTTGCAACTGCCCAGGCAAGAGCATTTTCTTCAATATATTTCCGCATTTCATTACGTTGTTCAGTTGTAAGTTGCTTGGAATCATTCAATCCCGGACACCGGAAATCGTGACTAATGATAACAGCCGCAGCAAATACCGGTCCTGCCAGACAACCGCGACCGGCTTCATCACAGCCTGCTTCAAGCAAATGCTCAGTATAGGATATTAATAATTGTGGCGGCTTTTTTATTGGTTTCATAAAAATTTAATAACAGCAACGGCAACGATCAAAAGGATGAAAAACAATTCGGATATAAATTTCTTTTCTGATTCAATAAAATAAAATCCAATAATTATAGCAGCAGCAGGAAAAATCAGAAATTCCTGTAAAATGGCATTAAACCCATTGAAAAGCAACATAATACCGCTAATGATCAAAAAAGCAATAGCTACCGAAAAACTTTTACGAATATTAATAACCTTATCAGCCCGTTCATGAACGAATTTTAAAAGTGATACCATCAGGACCAGCAAAAACACAGGCCAGAATACATAATCATGAAAATCAAAGTCAAAAGTCAGCCCCGACCATGAAATCCCCTTTATATAATACGATTCAAAAACATTTAACTGATCGCTGAGAAACAGGAATAAAACCAGGAAAAAATAGGGAGCACAAAAACCTATAATTGATATCAGCCATTCGCGCCAAGTATTTATCCGAAAAATAAAAAATGAAACCCAGATGAAAACAATATAAAAAGCTGCGGGATAATAGAAAAAGGAAGCCACTGAGACCCAGAAACTTGCATTAAATGCTTCTCTGAATGCCTGAGGTTTCTCATATGCATTAAAAAGGTTTTTAAAAGAAAAAATCAGAAAAAAATTGGCGATCAGTAAGGGGTGCAGTGTAAGCAGTGCAGGGTTATGGCTCATTGAAATTACATAAATCACTGCTGGTAAAAACTGAGATTTGGAAAAGGCAGGATTATCTGCAAGTGCAAAATTCAAAACAACAGCCTGAACAATCAAAACAACAAAAGCTATAATAACAGCAGTTAAAGCCGGAAGCTGAAAATTATCACTGATAAATTCCGAGCCTAAACCTGAACCGGAAGGGAAATAAACCTCAGGTGGCTGAAGAAATGCCGGTATCCACAAAAGTGCGGAAATAAGCAAAAACATTAAGACACCTGTATAATAGCCTGATCGGAAAATTCTTAAAAACATACTATTGTCAAAAACAAAGTCAAAACTAATTATTCAAGCGGCTGAAACTGCAAAAGATCCTTTCCAATATCCTTTCTGTAATAAGCACCCTGAAAATGTATTTTTTCAATTTCTGCATAAACATTTTTCCTGCACAATTCAAGAGTATTGCCCAGAGCAGTTACAGCCAATACCCTGCCACCATTGGTAAAAATATTTCCTGCATCTGACTTTTTGGTTCCGGCATGAAATATCAAAGCTTCCTTAACCTTTTCAAACCCCTTGATCTCAAACCCTTTCTCATAATCACCCGGATAACCTCCGGAAGCAAGGATCACTGTTACAGCATATTTTTCTGAGATTTTAACCTGAACCTCCTGAAGATTGCCTGAAAGAGTTTTCTGAAACATTTCCACAAAATCATTTTCAATCCTGGGAATTATTGCCTCAGATTCAGGATCACCAAGTCTGACGTTGTATTCAATAACAAAAGGATCGCCATTGCAATTCATAAGCCCAAAGAAAATAAAGCCTTTGTAATCAATATTTTCTTTTTGAATTCCATGGATAGTAGGTTTTATAATTCGTTCCTCAACTTTTTTCATAAAAACCTCATCAGCAAAATTCACAGGAGAAACAGCACCCATGCCACCTGTGTTCGGACCTGTATCGCCATCGCCAATGCGTTTATAATCCTTGGCGGCAATCAGCAGCAAATAATTCACACCATCAGTAATAACAAAAACTGAAAGTTCAATTCCATGCAGGAACTCTTCAATGACAACACGTTCGGAGGCTTTGCCAAATTTCTTGTTTTCAAGCATTTCAGCCAATGTTTGTTTTGCTTCAGCAGCATTATTGCAAATTATCACGCCTTTACCCTGAGCAAGTCCGTCAGCTTTAAGTACATAAGGCGGATGCATGGAATCAATAAAATCTTGGGCAGCAGGAATATCGGCAATTGTAAAGGTTTTATATCCGGCTGTAGGTATATTGTTTCGCAGCATAAATCCTTTGGCAAAATCCTTGCTCGACTCAAGCATTGCGCCTTGCTCTGAAGGTCCGATTATTCCCACATGACTTATGGCGGCATCTTTTTTAAAAAAATCAACAATTCCGGCAGCAAGCGGAGCCTCAGGTCCTACAACAATCATATTGATATCATTGTCAATTACAAGCTGTCGGATAGCTTCAAAATTATTTTCCGGAATTGCCACATTAATGCCGTATTGGGCGGTTCCGGCATTACCCGGGGCTACCCAGAGATTTTGCAAATGTCTGCTTTGTGATAATTTCCAGGCTAAAGCACACTCACGCCCACCTGACCCAAGCAATAAAATATTCATAATGACTTGAAATAAAACTGATGCAAACATAAGTAAAATTGTATCTTTGCTGACCTGCTGTTTAACGGGTTATTAAAATTATTAAAGACAAAAGTTTTCAGCCTTTATGGAATGTCCGGTATGCAAAACCATAACAACTGATCCCGAGCAGAAGAAATGTGCAGAATGTTCTACTGATCTTGAGATTTTCCGGATAATAGAAACTCTTGAAAAGAAAGCACATAAGCAAAATAAAAGAATTTCATTTCTGGCTTTCTCGCTTGTTTTTCTCGTTGTTGCTGCGGCTGTATTTTATTATTTTTTCCTGAATTTCAATTTCACAAAAGGTAAGGATGACGCTGCTACTATAAGTAAACAGCAGATTGAGATCGAATATCTGAACAATGAAAAACAATTGCTCACTTCAAGTTTGGTTGAATTGCGAAACGAAGTTCAGGTTCTTACCGAAAAACTTGAAAAAGCTGAAAGTCAAAAAGTTGTTGCTGAAATATCAAAACCTGAACCAAGCCCCAAAGAGATTATTCATGTAGTTAAGCGTGGTGAAAGTTTACAGAGAATTGCAAAAAAATATTACGGCAATTCAGATGAATATCAGCGAATTATGAAAGACAATAATATTAAAAATGCGAATTCAATAACAATAGGGCAGAAACTTAAAATCATAGCACCTGTAACTGAATAAGAAATCAGGGTTTTATGAAACACAAAACAAATATCTATCAAAACCTGGCGCGGAAAATCACGATCAATCTTGCGCAACAACTGGAGCACAGACAGAAATGTCAGATCCTGGTGCAACAGAACAAACAACTCGAGAACAACATTGAGCAACTCATAAAGGAGCTCAAATCCATTACAGAAGAAAACCAGGACCTGAGAGAGCTTGTTATTTCACTTAATAAAGAAAATGAAAGGCTGCGCAGTATTAATTAATTCAGGAACAGCCTTTTATAAAATCATTCAGTGATATTCCAGACCGTTAAAAAAATGTCTGTTAAAAACCAGAACTTAAATCAGGTTATACAGAGATAATAACAGAATTGTTCTATTGATCATAAGAAGCTCAGCTTACATCAAGAGCTCCTACAAGATCCTTAACTGAGTCAATCCGGTGACGTTCAAGATAATTTTCTATGCCAGTCACAATTTTCATAGTTACCGAAGGATCAATGAAATTGGCTGTTCCTACCTGAATAGCTGAAGCGCCTGCAAGTAAAAAACTAATCGCATCGCTGGCATTACTTATGCCTCCAATTCCTATCAAAGGGATCTTAACTTCCTGACTTACCTGCCAAACCATACGTAAAGCCACAGGTTTAATTGCCGGTCCTGACAGTCCGCCGGTAATAGTGCTCAATACCGGCTTTCGTTTTTCAACATCAATGGCCATGCCCAACAAGGTGTTTATGAGTGAGATGCTGTCAGCGCCTTCGTCTTCAACTCCTTTGGCTATTTCAACAATACTGGTTATATTAGGCGAGAGTTTAACAATTAGTGTTTTTTTGTACACTTTTCGCACTGCTCTGGTTACTGCTTGTGCTGAAGCACATGAGGTTCCGAAAGCCATTCCACCTTCTTTTACATTCGGGCAGGAAATATTCAGTTCAATTGCCGGTATTTTTTCCAGCTCATTGATTTTTTCAGCTACTGACTCATATTCCTCAACAGTTGAACCGCTAACATTAACAATGACATTGGTTGGGAAATCAGAAATTGCAGGATATATCTCCTTTATGAAATAATCAACTCCCTTGTTTTGCAAACCTATTGCATTAAGCATTCCATGGGGGGTTTCAGCCATACGTGGATATGGATTCCCCTCACGATGACTTCCGGTAGTAGCTTTTACAACTATGCCTCCCAATTTTGACAGATCAACAAAATCCTCATATTCCCAGCCATAACCGAAAGTTCCGGATGCAGTCATTACAGGGTTTCGCAATTCAAGAGAATGGAGTTTTACTGACAAATCTTTCATTATTTCTTTTGGTATTACTTTTTGTTTAAAATTTATTCACCGGTTTCCTTCAAAGCAACATATAAATCTATCCGGGGGTTTTTACCAAGGCTTTTCTCGTCATGTAATTCAAAATCATCAATAATCCCGGAAGCTTCAAATCCTGATCCCGGAAGCCATTCAGTAAAAATATATCTTTTCATTCTTCCCATTGTTATTCCCCATGCTAACCTACTTTTAGGTTTTATTGTAAAAACGGCATAAACTGTTGCAGGCACTTCGTAATAGCTTAATCCTTCAGGAATTTTATCAATTTGTGTAACAACATCACCTACAATATATTTAAACGTTTTGGCTTCGGCATTATAATCTTTGCTGACATATAGTCTTGCCCATGGCTGTTTTAGATTCGGTACAGGATTTCTGTCCTTTATTTCATTAAATCTTTTTGATATCCGCCCGGCATCCTTGTATATGCTTTTATCATCTGTGCGAATTTCTATTCCGATAAGTTTAATTGGTTCGTTTAATTTTACGATTTCTGGCTCAGATTTATCCAGGTTGCCTATAAATGTATAATAAAACACTAATAATGAGATAATTGCGACAAACAAGATTATGACTATAGTTTTCATTATGCCTTATTTGTTTTCTGTATTCTTCAGAGGTAAAACATACAGAAGTTTAGCATTTATCTTTGTATCACCAGCCTGCAAGCTCTTTAGTATTGAAAACAGGGCCTTCAGTACAAACGCAACGATTTCCTGTTGTAGTTTTTACCACACAACTCAGACAGGCACCTATTCCACAAGCCATAGTGTTTTCAAGAGAAACAAAAACCTCAATATCAAAATCTTTTAATTTCAGATTAACAGCTCTCAACATTCCTTCAGGGCCACAGGCATATACTGTTTTATACTTAAATTCATCTGTTTTGAATATGCTATGATGAGTTACAAGTCCTTTTTCTCCTAAAGAACCATCTTCAGTAATTAACCAGAGATTGCCATATTTTTCATATTCCGTGGTTTCATGTATTTCGTCAGCCTTACGACTTCCAATAAGAATATCAGGATGATAATTATGCTGTGATAAACTATGAGCAAGAAACAGCAATGGTGCAACCCCGCAACCTCCGCCTACCAAGAGAATATTGTCATGATCGGGAAATTCGAAGCCCTGCCCGAGAGGGTACAATAAATTCAAAGTATCACCTTCATGGAGTTCGGAAAGTTTTTGCGTTCCTTTACCAACAATTTTAACAAACAAGCTAATGGTATTATTCTCTGTATCAACATCATGAATTGAAATAGGGCGACGCAGGAAAACCTCGGGTTCATCCGGAATCAATATTTCGGCAAACTGTCCTGCCTTAATTGGCGGAAGCGGTTCAGGGCATAATAAATGAAGAATAACATGATTGCTGCCCGGCAGCCATTTTTTTATGACTTTGAAATCATGAATGAACTTTTTCATGGGCAGTTGTTATGTTTATGGTTTGGCTTGTTTTAGGTCTGAGGTACAGTATCTGCGGTATTATCCTTTTCTTCCTCTTTGTTTTCATTGCTATCGGCTTGCTGCTCGTCTTTGTCTTCTTCTTTTTCAGGAAATTCAAGCATGTCTTTCTCATGCAAAAGGTTATACCAGGCACAAATCTTTTTCATGTGCGATACATAAACCCTGTCGCGATCGTACTCAGGAATGACACTTTCAAAAAAATCTTTAAGCTTTTGATTATCAGATTTAGGATCGGGTGCAAGACCATTATTGGTTTTTTCCTTGATAGATTTCAGGATATCAAGCAAAGGCATGTCCTCATTTTGTGTGAACACACTTATTTCAGTGAGAGAACTGACTTTGTCATGCGCGAAAACCTGAAATCGTTTGCCATCTGACAATGATTCAACTATAACTCCATTTTTTGCCTGGGCAATTGATTTGTATAATCCGGGCTTTCCTACAATTGATAATATTTTGCTTAAATCAGTTGTTTTTTCTTCCATAATCATTTTGGATTTATAATAGCTGCAAAAGTACAAGAAATGTATTTATAATCGTTTTTTAAACAGGTTTGTTGGAAATAATGATTGTAGGAACCCAATAAACTTGTAAGTTTGGGCTTTAAAATTTTTCTATTTTTTTCTATATGGATAATTTTGTTGTATCAGCCCGAAAATACAGACCTGGCACGTTTTCGTCAGTAATTGGGCAGGATTCCATTACCAATACCCTGAAAAGTGCTATCCGTAAAAATCAACTGGCACAGGCTTTTTTGTTCTGCGGTCCACGGGGTGTTGGGAAAACCACCTGTGCGCGGATTTTCGCAAAAACCATAAACTGTGAACAGCGTACTGAAGATGATGAAGCATGTAATAAATGTAATTCATGTCTGTCGTTCAATACATCGGCATCGTTCAATATACATGAGCTTGACGGTGCTTCAAACAATTCAGTAGCTGACATCCGGAGCCTGATTGATCAGGTTAGAATACCTCCACAGGTCGGACGTTACAAGGTTTATATAATTGACGAGGTGCACATGTTGTCGTCAGCGGCTTTCAATGCTTTTTTAAAAACTCTGGAAGAACCTCCTCCCTACGCTAAATTCATTCTTGCCACTACTGAAAAGCACAAGATTATCCCTACCATTTTATCTCGCTGTCAGATTTATGATTTCAAACGGATCTCAGTGGAAGATATAGTTCGTCAGCTTGAATTTGTTGCAAAAAGCGAGAATGTAACTGCCGATCCAGATGCTCTGCACATAATTGCACAAAAATCGGATGGTGCAATGCGTGACGCACTTTCAATTTTTGATCAGCTTGTCAGCTTTTCAGGTAATGTTCTGGAATACAAGCATGTGATTGAGAATCTTAATGTGCTTGATTATGAATATTATTTTCAAATCACTGATAATCTGCTCAGTAATAATATTCCGCAAACTATGCTGCTTATTGATGAGATAATCAATAATGGTTTTGACGGACAACATTTTATAATAGGATTAGGAGAACATCTGCGTAATCTTCTGGTTTGCAAAGACAGTGTTACTGTCAGATTGCTTGAAGTAAGTGCAGGATTGAAAGACCGTTATCACCATCAATCTGCTGCCTGCGATGCAGGATGGTTATTAAAAGCTTTGGAGCTTATTAACAGGTGCGACATTGATTACCGTATGAGCAATAATAAAAGAATGCTTGTTGAGCTTACTGTTCTGCAGATAGGTAATAATCTTCATTCCAAACTTCAGCCTGGCACCCAAGGCATTTCAGAAACAGCTCCTGCTCAGGTTGCAACAACACCGGCTAGTCCTAAAAAAGAAGATATATCTGGCTCGCAGGCATATAAATCTGACACACAAGCTCCCGCTTTAATTGCTGAACCGGAAGCTGAAATAAAAAAGGCAACTGAAAAGCCTGTTGCTCAGCGTACCTTTATCCCTACTTCAGGTGTTTCAATAAAAAAGCCTTCTGACGATCAAACAGAAAAAGAAAAAGACGAAGCAAAAGATCTGAGCGATACTAAAATGAATGAAGATCATCCTTTTACGGCTGATGAACTTGAAAAGACATGGGAAGATTTTGCCCGAAGCGTAGCTGCAAGATCACCAAATCTTCATGCTACTCTGACTCAATCTACACCAAGGATTGCTGATGGATCAAACAGTATTATACTTTTTGCCGTTCATAGTCAGCTTCAGCAACAGGAAATCTCAAATGCCAGACCTGAGCTTATTGCATTTCTGAAAGAAAATCTGAAAAATTCTCAAATAAGCATTCAAACTGAGATGGTGGAAGCGGTTAAAGAAACAATTCCTTACACATCAGTAGAGAAATATCAGAAAATGAACGAGAAGAATCCAAATCTCAGCAATCTGAAAAATAAATTAAGCCTCGAACTCGATTTCTAAGTTTAAAAAAAACACCATGCTACGAAAGATCAGTAGTTTCATATTGAAGATAAGCGGCTGGACAACTATCATGGAGCCACATCTGGAATATCAGCGTTGTGTATTGCTTATGGCTCCTCACACCAGCAACTGGGATTTTGTGATAGGCAGGCTGGCATTATGGTCAATAGGTTTGAAAACAAACTTTCTGATAAAAAAGGAAGCTTTTTTCTTTCCTCTTGGTCCACTGCTCAAAGCAATGGGAGGTATTCCGGTTGACAGGTCTCAAAGCAAAAATGTAGTCTGGGAAATAGCATTGAAGCTTAATAATGCTGAACAAATGGCAATAGTGATAACTCCTGAGGGAACGCGCAGTTTGCGAAAAGAATGGAAAAAAGGATTTTACTATATAGCTTCAATTGCCGAAGTGCCTATACTTCTGGGTTATCTGGATTATGCAAAGAAAGTTGCCGGTATTACAGCAATGCTTTATCCGACTGATGATTACAAAAGCGATCTGGCTAAAATATATGATTTCTATAAGGATTTCACTGCTCTATATCCTGAAAAGTTCAATCTTTCGCCAATGTATAGAAAAGAAACTTAAGATTGATTAATTCCTCCCTTTAGCAGCAGCTATATCACATAAAAATCAAAGCCTTTTAAGGCTACCCGGCGAAATAGTGAGCAAAATTGAGTGTCCGGTATGATCAATTCTAAGTACTACCTTTCGCTTCCCTCTTATTTCAACCAATTCAGCAGGCATGTCGCGGAACGGACCACGGGTTATTAGAACTTTATCACCGGCTTCAAACCCCTGATCAGTCACTTCTACCTCCATACCAGTATCAATGATATAGCGCAGGGCTTTGATCTGCCAATCGGGAATCCGTGCAGCTTTGCCTTCAAAAAAAACAAAACGTACAGCCCCGGGAGTATTTAAAACATCAAAATATTCTTTTTCTGTTATTCTTACAAAAACATATGAGCGGATCAATGGCTCCTCAACCCATTTCTTCCTGTCACTCCATTGTTTGAGTGTCTTTTGCAAAGGCAGGAATGATTCAATTCCTCTGGCTGTCAGCTCAGCATGGACTTTCTTCTCATTACGCGAACGGGTATATAGTGCAAACCAATCAGCCATAATTCATGAACTTGTTTTTAATTACAAACTCCAATACAAAAAGTCCTTGGCAAAACCTCTGTAAAGTCCTTTCAAGTCAACGAGGATCCCTTTTTCCGTTAACAGGTTCTTAAAGAATTCCTTGCTTAACCGTGTATATGGCTCATGGCTGACTGCCACAATTACAGCATCATATTGTTTTTCCGAACGCAATCTGTCAGGAGCAATCAGTTTAATGCCGTATTCATGATAAAATTCATCAGTACTTGCATAAGGATCAACTGCATCAACATTTACACCATAACTAACAAGCTCCCGGATTATATCAGGAACCCTTGAATTTCGAATATCACTGACATTTTCCTTAAATGTGGTTCCCATGACCAGTACTTTAGAGTCAGTTATCTGTTTATCGGCGGCTATAAGTTTTTTAACAAGTTGTTTTGCCACATAAAAACCCATACTGTCATTGATAAAACGTCCGGCATTAATGATCTGCGGATGATAACGAAGTTCTTTAGCTTTGTATGTCAGATAATAAGGGTCAACGCCAATGCAATGCCCGCCGACCAGGCCCGGATAAAATTTCAGGAAATTCCACTTTGTGCCGGCAGCTTCAAGCACCTCATAAGTGTTTATGCCCATACGGCTAAATATGATTGACAACTCATTCATAAACGCAATATTGACATCGCGTTGGGTATTCTCAATAATTTTTGCTGCTTCAGCCACTTTTATTGACGAAGCGCGGTGAATACCTGCTTTAACCACCATTTCATAGAGTTTTGCAATAACTTCAAGTGATTCATTATCACATCCTGAAACCACTTTCACGATCGTGGATAGTGTATGAAGTTTGTCGCCCGGATTTATGCGTTCAGGTGAAAATCCCACTTTAAAATCCTCAATATACTTCAAACCTGAAAGTTCTTCAAGGATAGGAACACAATCGTCCTCGGTACAACCCGGATAAACCGTTGATTCATACACCACATAGTCACCTTTTTTCAAAACATTGCCAATGGTTCGTGTAGCGGCAAACAAAGGTCTGAGATCAGGCATATTGTGCTTATCAATGGGGGTTGGAACCGCAATAATGTGAAAATCTGACTTGCGAAGGTCATCGGGATTTGCAGTAAACAGGATGTCAGTGTTGTCAAAAGCTGAGCTTTCCAGTTCATTACTCGGGTCAACATGATTTTTCATCATTTCAACTCTGTCTTCACGAATATCAAATCCTATTACCGATATTTTTTTTGCAAATTCCAAAGCTATCGGCAAACCCACATAACCCAAACCGATTACGCTTAGTTTTGCTTCTTTTTTAATTAATTTTTCAATCATATATGTGTCAATGTCAAATAGTTAAGGCTTGAGTTGTGCTTGATTATTACTTCATTTTTTAAATTTTCTGATTATTTTAACAATGGATGGTAGTCTCCTTTTTTTCCAATAGGAGCTGCATTTCTGATTTGATAGGCAACATTGATGCTTGGGCGCGCATCATCGAGTCCAAAACCATGACCTGCCAGAATCTCCCTATAAGCTTCGGTATGCAATTCGGTAAAACCCTCGCTGAAATCAATTTCTTCTCCTTCGAGCTGCAGGGAACGATAAGTGCGTAAGCCTTTTTGTTTAACCTTTTCAGGAATATCATTGTAATCAAGACTTAGAAACCATCTAACCCTCGCTTTTTCAAGGATCAGCAAACCTGCTACTTTATTTTCACTACTGTAATGCACAATGTTTTCTCTCATACCACCAAAGATCCACAACAACATGTCAAAAAAATGAATACCGATGTTAGTAGCTACTCCTCCTGATTTCTCGATTTGCCCTTTCCATGAAATAAAATACCAACGTCCCCGGCTTGTAATATATGTCAGATCAAAATCGTATGTTTTATCCTTCGGAGCTGAATCTATTTTTTGTTTCAGGGCTATAATAGAAGGGTGCAAACGCAATTGAAGTATGTTGTAAATTTTACTACCACTTTCTTTTTCAATTACCTGTAATGCATCAACATTCCAGGGATTCAGCACCAGAGGTTTTTCACAGATTGCATGTGCCTGATTTCGTAAAGCCAGCCTTATATGAGCATCATGTAAATAATTCGGCGAACAGATACTTACAAAATCTATTTTATTATCTCCCAACCTGCGCTGCTTGTCAAGATGACGATCAAAACGTTCGGGTTCTGTAAAAAAATCTGCATCCGGAAAATACTGGTCAATAGTGCCCATTACATCAAACCTGTCGAGAGCGCAAACTATCCGGTTACCGGTTTCTTTCACAGCTTTCATATGCCGGGGTGCGATATATCCTGCTGACCCTATCAAGGCAAACAATAATGGTTTTTGATCCATGACAATAAATTTTGTTTGTATTGAAATGAAAAAGTAAAAATGTTAATAACGATAAAACTGCAAAAGTATTGAAATTGCTGAACAAAAAGACAAACGATTCACGCCTGTTCCAAAAGCAAATGTGTAATGATCAAATACCATCCTGACTTAATTGGTTTGAGCAATTTATCATTCAGATGCAGAGATTAATGTAACTATCATATATTTGCATATATTTTCCTATGATTGAATTCTTGCTAAATTTTCGTGATAAAATAAATTTTAAACCAATATGAATACAGGTCAGGCTTTAGAACCTCAATCTTCAGTACATTCAACATCTTATCCTGTTATCCGCAACAAAAAGGTGCTTGTAACAGGGGGTGCCGGTTTTATAGGTTCTAATATTTGTGAAGATCTTTTGAAATTCGACAATCAGGTTATTTGTTTCGACAATTTTCTGACTGGTCATCGAAAAAATATTGAATCTTTCCTTTCTGACCCTAATTTCAGGTTAGTTGAAGGCGATATCCGCAATATTGAAGACTGCAGGAAGGCTTGTGAAGGAGCTGACCTGGTTCTGCATCAGGCTGCATTGGGATCAGTGCCACGCTCAATTAATGACCCACTTACTACTAACGATATAAATATTAATGGGTTCTTAAATGTTTTGGTTGCTGCCCGCGATGCTAATATCAAGCGCTTTGTGTATGCTGTGAGTTCATCCACTTACGGAGACCTGGCTGATTTACCCAAAATAGAGGAAAAAATCGGCAAGCCTTTATCACCCTATGCAGTAACAAAATATGCAAACGAACTATACGCTCATGTTTTTGCACTTAATTATGGTATGGAAGTTATAGGACTCAGGTATTTTAATGTTTTTGGAAAGCGGCAGGATCCAAACGGACCTTACGCTGCTGTAATTCCCAAATTCACCATGTTACTTATGGCTCATAAAAGCCCTGTGATAAACGGCGACGGTTCTAATTCCCGCGACTTCACTTATATTGATAATGTACTGCAAATGAACCATCTGGCTGCTACCACTCAAAATAAAGAAGCACTGGGACAGGTTTTTAATACTGCAACGGGCGAACGTAGTGATCTAAACCAGTTATTTAATTATATCAAAGAATATCTGAGTCATTACGATGAAGTTATAGCAAATATTGCACCTGTTCATGGGCCTGAACGTCAGGGCGACATCCCTCATTCACTTGCTTCAATTGATAAAGCAAAAAGGTTGCTTGGCTATGAACCGAAATTTAATTTGAAAGAGGGTTTAAAAATTGCTGTGAAATGGTATTACGAAAACCTGAAAAATACTTAAACCTAATATTACATTAAATTATATATCAAACACTTAATCCAATTTTATTAATCAGCTCAAACCCCCACTCCATTTAACTTATCACTCTTAACTTTTCACTCTTCATTTTTCACTTTTAACTTTCATCTTCCCTTCTCATGAAACAATATAAACTCTACCTTGCCGGCAAATTCCGTGAAACAAAGAACTTAATAGAAGTCAGAAGCCCCTTCAATAATGAAATCATTGGGCTGGCTTCCATTGCTACAAAAGATGAGCTTGAAGAAGCCATACTCGGTGCTGAAGCAGTATTTTCAGAATTCCGCAAAATGCCATCATATCAGCGTTATAAGATATTAATGCAAATATGTAATGAACTTGATGATGAGAAAGAGCGCCTTTCAAAAATCCTTGCTGCCGAGGCCGCCAAACCCATCAGGCTTGCTGTAGCTGAAATTGACAGGGCTGTTGAGACTTTCAGGATAGCTGCCGAAGAAAGCAAACGGCTGCCAAGGGAATACATCAGTCTCGACTGGACATCAGCGGGATTAAACAAGGAAGGGCTTGTTAAGTATTTTCCGGTAGGACTTGTTGCCGGAATTGCACCTTTTAATTTCCCAATGAATCTTGCAGTTCATAAAATAGCTCCTGCTATAGCTGCCGGTTGTCCGATCATTTTAAAACCTTCAACATCTACGCCACTTTCAATGCTGGAGCTTGCCAAAATAATTGACAACAGCTATTTGCCCAAAGGCGCTGTTTCAGTCCTGCCCATGGATCGTCAAACAGGAAATCAGCTTGTAACTGATGAAAGGTTCAAACTATTAACTTTCACCGGTTCGCCCGAAGTAGGATGGAAAATGAAACAACAGGCAGGAAAGAAAAAAGTAGTGCTTGAACTTGGTGGTAACGCCGGTGCAATCATTACTGAAACCTGTGATATTGATTGGGCTTTGCGTCGTTGTCACGGTGGCGGCTTTTCATATGCCGGGCAGGTATGTATTCACACACAAAGAATTTATGTGCACGAAACTCTATTTGACTCATTCATAAAACTTTATATTGAGAAAACCAGGGGACTTAAATCCGGGGATCCACTCGACCCATCAACAGATATAAGCTCTATGATTGATGAAGAAAATGCCATACGTGTAGAAACATGGGTTAATGAAGCTGTTAGTGATGGTGCTAAAATTTTGACAGGTGGTAAAAGGACCGGTTCATTTTACGAACCCACCGTACTTACTAACACCAAACCTTCAATGAAGGTTTGTAATATGGAAGTTTTTGGACCGGTTGTAGTCATTGAGCCATACAACAACTTTCATGATGCGGTGAAACTGGTAAATGACGGGCGATACGGGCTACAGGCAGGAGTTTTCACTAACAGGATTGATGAAATGAATTATGCATTTGAAAATCTTGAAGTTGGAGGTGTGATCATAAATGATGTGCCAACTTTTAGAGTTGACAATATGCCATATGGTGGGGTTAAAGACTCCGGTTTTGGAAGAGAAGGTGTGAAATATGCAATCCTTGATATGATGGAACCACGATTGCTGGTAAAAAACTCTTAAGAATTGCATAATCGGGTTATTTTTCATATATTTGCAACCTGCAAATCAAAAAAAAATCCATCATTATGAAAAAGATTACCCTTTTATTGGCAGCAGGTTTTTTTATTCTGATAAACGGCATGCCAGTTCAGGCTTTTAGCCAAAACAAGAAAGCACTTAACCTGATCTCAGAGAAAACTCAATCCGCCAATCAGGTTGTCAATGATTTTATTAATCCTGAACAAAGTTCAGGAAACAATAAAACAGTAAACGTGGTAAACATCGGAAGCTCAGCAAATGCTTATGGGCTTTCAGGTGCAGCACGCAATATTCTATGGGCTGATAACCAGTTAAATACCATAACTTTCATTTATCGAATGACCAATCCTCCCGGTAGTGGAAATATTGCATTAAGCTATTCGGTGAACGGAGGTTTGACCTGGTCAGTAGATAATCAGATACTGAGTTCCCAATATAATGCCCGCTGGCCTCAGGGTGTAATCTATAATCATGCAGGTAATAATTTATATGAGGATGCCTATTTTACTTATTTTTCGCCTTCAATACCTCAAGGCAATTATGTATCAGGAACATGTAACTTTAATGTGCCTTTAAATCCTACTCTTAACTTGTGGGAAGGAGAAATTACTGATGCAACTTTTAATTTTATTATCAATCCGGTTAGCGGACATACATTTTCAGTTGCTGCAGGTTCTGACGAGTATGTTTATTCAGGGAACCTGGTACTCACAAAAGGGGTATTCAACCCGGCTATCAACGATTTTGATTATAGCCAGACACTAATTCCGCTGCCTGCACATCCGCAGGGCAACCAAGAGGCTCCGACAGATATCAGAATTGCTTTTGCTCCTGACGGGCTTGTCGGCTATATTTCAGTACTCTGGGATAATATGTTAGACACCCATGCCGGTGGACAGGCGTATTACCCTATTCTGATTAAAACTACCGATGGCGGAAATACCTGGAGTTCGCCGGAAGCAATAATTATGGGCGGGGCAGAGGGCTTTTCAGCAGTGAAAAACTACTTAAGCGATTATGAACTGGAAACCATTTTTGGGTCGCCCATACCGGATCGTAACTCTTTGATCTTTACTACCGCTTATGATCATGGATTAGCAGTGGATGTAAATGGCAATCCGCATATCGGAGTTACAGTCGGACTGATAAAAATAGATCCTTATTCAATTTACGGTGGAAATAGCGGATATGCTGCCACTTTCCATTTTTATAAATCCGCTGTAACACAGGCTTATAAAGCAAATTTAGTATGTCGTAACAAAACCTTCAGAGGATATTTTGGTTTTAACAACGAAATGTCGGAAGACAACCGCACTCAGGTTTCAGCAACACAGGATGGAAGCAAAATATTCGTTTCATGGCTTGATACCGATTTTGCAGGAGTATTTGATAATACCATGCCCGATATTTTTTGCTGGGGTTTTGATGCCATAAACCAGAGTTCTACCCATGTTGCCAATGTTACCCAATCTTCTGAAGCCGGGTTCGAAGCTTTTAATGGTACCGCATCGCATTATGTTTTCAGCAATCAAAACATTTACACCATACCATTTGTATATCAAACAATTACTGATTTCGATCCGTCAAGCCCTGTTGACTATAAATACATTAACGACTTCTCTTTTACAGATTCCGATTTTATCAGCGGCGTTACAGTAAATTTCATTGTGCAGGATATAAACAATGTTCCTGTTGCAGGTGCTGTAATTACTCTGGAAGATATTACTAATCCGGCAGGAAACTATATATTTAACAATATTACTCCGGGTGTTTATAATTACACTATTGAGAAATATGGATTTATTACTTATACGGGTGTAGTAAATATTACGGATCAAAATATAACCATTACTGTAACACTCGAGAATTCCGGCTTTGCAATGATTATTCGCGATGTTACTGCTATTGCCGGCGACGATATTCTTGTTGAACTCGAAATAAATAATGAAGAACCTTTTATTACATTTCAGGCTGATATTTTGCTACCCGATGGTTTTGGATATATCGAAGGTTCAGCGCAATTGAATCCTGAACGAATAACCGACCATTCAATTTCTGCCCATGTTTTACCCGAAACCAATATATTGCGTTGTTTAGCATTCTCGCTTACTAATGATAGTTTTATTGGAAATTCCGGTG
>JBASHR010000056.1:0-26170 GCA_049654165.1 Bacteroidales bacterium | reverse complement strand
TTTGGATGAATTTTGCTATAAAACAAATAGACGATACTTCGGAGTGAATCTGTTTGATAGACTAATAGTTGCGGCAGTTGAAGATACTTGGTATGGAAAATTCAGGTATAAATACGGATAATCATATATTATTTTTATGAAAAGCAACCATCAAAACCTGTGCCACGAACTTAACATGACAAAAATCCACATTCTTCAAAAGCAAACATGAGCAACCACGTCATAAACATCGGTTTTTCAATGTCATAAAATCAATCACATAATCTTATAAGATAATCTATGCTCTATCTTATTGTTATTCGATGAGCCGGTGTTATAGGTTTATTAACGTCTATAGGTATTTAATGGGTGGCTGTTCATATAACAGATAAACAACAGATTCATTTTCTTACAACCACATATTCCCCATTTTCATACAACCGTATTATTGTTGAAGGCTTTATCTGTCTGATCCTGTTTTTATACAGATCTACCACATAATCAACATTATTGACAATTTCAGGTGAGATTTCTTTAAAAGTGATTGCTATTGGTTCATTACTTATATTGGCACTGGTCGAAACTATAGGTTTACCGAATAAACCTATCAATGCTTTGCAAAATGGTTCCTTTACAATCCTGATTGCCACCGTATTATCCATTGCAATGACGTTACTTGCAAGTCTTTGTGCATTTGAATAAATTACGGTGAGAGGCATGTCAACCGAATTAATCAGGTCAACAGCAGTTTCAGGTATTTTCTTCACATAGGTAGAAAGCTTCTCAACCTCATCAAGCAATATGATCATGCTTTTACTTTCTACTCGTTTTTTAATTTTATACACTTTATGAACCGCAGCAAAATTCGTGGCATCGCAACCTATTCCCCAAATGGTATCAGTAGGGTAAAGGATTACTCCGCCTTTGCTCAATATTTCAAATGCACGCTGAACTTCCTGTTGAAAATTTTGTGGTAATGATCTGGCTTTCATAGATGTTCTGATTGTTTATTCAGCTTTTAGAGTTTTAATAAGTTGTTCAGTATCAATAGTCAATGCACATTTAAAATGTTTTTCCGGGCAGGTCTTTCTTCCATGAAGCCCACAAGGACGACAAGCAAGATTCTCCCCGGTTTCAACTATAAATGATTTCTCTGATAAAGGTCCGAACCCAAAATACGGAACCGTAGAACAGAAAACCGCTGTAACCGGCGCATTTATAGCTGAAGCCAGATGCATGGGTGCTGAATCATTCACATAATTCATAGTTGCATCTTTCATCAAAGCAAGCGACTGGAGAAAAGTAAGCTTTCCTGCCAGGTTCCGGATTCTGGCCCTACCTGATTCATTAATGAGCTCATCACATAATTGCCAATCATCTTTGCCTCCAAGCAAATAAATACTATAATTGTCATCAACGGCTTTAATAAATTTAACCCATTGATTCTTTGGAAATTGCTTGGTAAACCATATTGAAGCCGGAGAAATGGTAATAAATTCAGTGTCACCGTATGATCTTACAGCTTCATAATCACGTTCAGTAGGATATAATCTGGGTCTTATTTGCCCTGGTCCTGCAATTTCGCGTATCAGGAGGAGATTACGCATGGTTTCATGCATGAAATTTTCTTTTGAACCAATTTCATGCTTTAATTTATAGGTATAAAACCATGAAAATGGATTTTTATCAAACCCTACTGTAGTTTCTGCTTTTGATAAGAATACTGTCAAACCGCTGGTAAAGAACCGATGAATGTTGACAATCAGATTATAACGACGCTGCCTTATCTTTCTGAGTATTCTGAAAAAGCTCAGATATTTGTTTTTACCCTTATCCCATACAATAACTTCATTAAGGAAAGGATGACCATCAAAAAGGCTGTGAGTACCTTTTTTAAGTAAAAAATCAATACGTGCTTCCGGAAAACGAAGATGCAACTGTTCAATAACGGGCGTTGCAAGGATTACATCGCCTATTGAAGCTGTTTGTATGACAAGTATCTTTTCGAACTTATAGCTTGTTTGATGACATGCAAAATTAATATTTCTATCCGGATTAATAAATTCAAAAACTTAAAAACAGAATACACAGTTTCCCTGCTTTTACCTTTTAATGAAATCCCTACCTTTGCGCCAATTCTGGAAACTATGCATAAAACACCCGTTTACGTTTATCTGCTGGCTGTGCTATCAATGGTTTTCTGGGGCATGTCGTTCATATGGTCAACTATTGTATTTGAATATTATGACCCCATTGCAACCATTTTTCTGCGTCTGCTATTATCATCATTTATACTATGGGTCATAGCAAAATTGTTTATCAAAAAAGATAAGATCCGAAGGGAGCATTATAAATTATTCATGCTCTCATCATTGCTCAATCCATTCTTTTATTTTCTGGGTGAAAATTTCGGACTTAAACTGACTTCACCAACAATAAGCGCTGTTATAATAGCCACGATCCCGCTTTTTACACCCATTGCAGGCGTACTGTTATTAAATGAAAGGCTGAGCAGGATGAATATTATGGGAATGTTCGTCTCGTTTGCCGGCATTCTGCTTATGCTTATAAAACCCGACCTGAGTATGGCAGCCTCGCCTGCCGGCATTGCTTTTTTAGTATTTGCTATTGCTTCGGCGGTAAGCTATTCGGTAGTATTAAAACGCTTGACAACGCACTATTCGGCTTTCACCATAATTGCCACACAAAATTTCATAGGTGCATTATATTTTTTGCCTTTATTCCTGATTTTCGATTTCAAAACCTTCATCACTGTAGTTCCTGATCAAAGGTTAATTGTATCGCTGGTACTGCTGGCTTTTTTTGCATCATCTCTTGCTTTTATTTTTTACACAGTTACAACAAAACACCTTGGTATCAGCAAAACGAATATTTTTTCAAATCTCATTCCTGTTTTCACAGCCATTGCTTCTTATATACTGTTTAAAGAATATTTTGACACCCGTAAAATAATAGGCATTGCTCTGGTTCTTTTTGGAGTTGTACTTTCGCAATATAACCGTAATTCAGGTGTGGCGGGGATTTACAGGTTCATAACTATAAACAGAAAGAAAAACCTCTGAAACACAATACGTTACAAGTCAGTTCAATTGAGAAATAAATCTGATAAAGTGCGCGGAAAAATAAAAGCAAATACCGAAAGTGAAAAAGAAAATATCAAAATGCCTGGAGTGATATTTCGTCTAGTTCGCTGGCATAACCTGCTTATAATAATTCTGACGCAGGTACTGCTTCAGTACTTTCTCATCACACCTTTTGCTGAAATAGCCGGGATCCCGTTCATTTCCATGTCATGGATAAATTTTGCCATTCTGGTAATTGCTACTGTTTTAATTGCTGCTGCGGGATACCTCATAAACGATTATTTTGATGTTGAAATTGACTTGATCAATAAACCTGAGCGTGTCATAATCGGCAGGTATATCAGTAAAAAGCAGGGTTTATACTTATACTGGGTTTTAAATATAATAGGGGTAGCAGCCGGTTTTCATGTTGCTCACAGAGTCTCAGCCCTGAGCCTTGGGTTTATTTTTCCTGTAACCGCAGGATTACTATGGATGTACTCATTGCAGTATAAACGTATGGTATTGATAGGCAATCTTGTGGTTTCACTACTTTCGGCAATGCCGGTATTATTGGTATGGCTGTTTAACTTTTTCCTGACAAAAGCTCAGAATCCTGAATTTCTGGTATTTGCAAAATCAATTAATACTATTATTAATGTATCAGTCTGGTTTTATGCTGTTTTTGCATTTGTCGTAACGTTGATCCGGGAGATGATCAAGGACATTGAAGATATTGACGGCGATAGTGCTGCCGGCTGTCAGACTCTGCCTTTGACGCTGGGAATCAAAGGCACAAAAAACATCATTTTTATTTTGATAGTTTTTTCAATTACAGTATTGGCATTTGCCCAGTATTTAATGCTTACCCATGATTTCAGGATCCTGTTTTTTTATTACCTGATAACGGTTCAAAGCTTATTTGTCTATTTGCTGACTTTGACCTTGCGTTCAAAAACCACCAAAGATTTCAGGTTCACCGGAAACATTGCAAAAATAGTTTTGGTGGCAGGACTGCTTGGAATTCAGCTTTTTAAACTGGAAATAATATTTTTGCAGTAAATATAGTGCAACTTTTGATATAACAAAGACCTCAAAAAAACCACATAAAAATATTTATACAACTGATATTCAAGAACCTATGTTAATTCAAAAACTTAACTCTTTTCGTATTATTCTTGGATCAAATTCTCCGCGCCGTCAGCTTCTTCTGGGTGAATTGGGGTTAAACTTTGAGGTTATAGCCAGAAATATCGGGGAAGATTATCCACCACATCTGCAAAAAGAGGAAATTGCAGTTTTTTTGTGTGAACGCAAATCACAGGCATTTGATGATATATTCACTGATGACAAAACTGTTCTTATCACAGCAGATACAATAGTCTGGGTTGATGGGAAAAATGTAGGCAAACCAAAAGATGCGGAAGAAGCACGGCAGACATTAGAAACACTTTCAGGAAAGAGTCATGAAGTAATTACAGGAGTTTGTCTTCGATCATCCTTGAAAACTCATACATTCCACGAGCGTACTGAAGTATTTTTCAATTCATTGCGCGATGATGAAATTGAATATTATATCAACCACTTTAAACCTTTCGATAAAGCAGGGGCTTACGCTATCCAGGAATGGATAGGCTATGCCTGTATCGGGAAAATTACCGGCTCATATCAAAACGTGATGGGATTACCAATCCAGAGGGTTTATAATGAATTACTTAAGTTCTGTGAGATCATCTGACCTAAAATATTGTACAGAACACAATTTTTATAGTAATCACCATCACAGTTCAATATTAAGCACCTACTAAATTCTGGAACTTCGCCTATTATACGATTTGTGTTTACAAAATAGTCCAGGCTGTTTTGTAAATTATGCCGGTGGTTTTCAGAACTTAAAACGCAACACCGTGAACTGCATTGAGCTTAAGCCCTGAATATTAGGCTTTCGTGCGTTATTGTTTCAGTATCTCAATCAATTCTTTATTAATATACAAAGCCTCCCTCCCAACTCTCTGGGATTCAACGATTCCAATATTTTCAAGTTCTTTTAAATAACGCGAAGCAGCTTTTCTTTCTACGCCCAATTTGTTTACAACAAACTCAATTTTTGAATACGGTTGCTCAAAAAGTAATTCAACAAGTTCTTTTCTATATAATTTTGGAGCTTTTTCCTGAACTTTTGTTATTGTGGAATCAAGCTGGTGTTTAATACTTGTAATCTTTGAAATTGTGTCTTTAGAAGTACTCTCGACTGCTTTAAGCATAAACATTATCCATTCTTCCCATTTTCCTGTCCGATTAGTCTGATTTAACAAGCGATAGTATTCAGGTTTATTGGCAATTATATAAGAACTTAAATATAAAATTGGAACTTCAATCAATTCATTAAGTATCAGGTACAGGATATTTAAAATCCGGCCAGTTCTGCCGTTTCCGTCATAAAAGGGGTGTATGCTCTCAAACTGATAATGCAATATTGCCAAATTTATCAATGGCGACAAATCATTTTGTTGGTTAAAGTGGTTAATAAAATTTGTTAGCAAGTCAAGTATTTCTGCTTTTTCCTGTGGAGGTGTGTAAACTATTTCTCCGGTCGTTTCATTTTTTAATACAGTTCCGGGTACACTTCTAATCCCGGCAGTACTACCTACCAATTCTTGTTGAATACTTATAATGTCATTCACTCCTATGAATCCCTGACTTTTAGCAAGATCAAAGCCATGAAATATTGCTTTACGATAATTTACAACTTCCTTAGTTGCTGGAGAAGCATGAGCTTTATTGACAGTCAATGCTTTATAAAGTTCGTCTTGAGTTGTTATAATATTTTCAATTTCGGAACTATCTTTTGCTTCCTTTAAAACTATTGCATTAATCAGTATAGCCTGATTAGGAATTGTTTTAGCAATCCCCTTTAATTCGGCTAATGCAGCGGTAGACTTGTTTGTCTGTCTTAGAATTTCAATAGTTTCCACTTTTTCTCTCAGAGGCGGAAGTTTTTCCAATTGATGATGTGGTGTAATTTGTCCCATATTCTTTTAATTTGTCCCAAAAATACAAATTATGGTACAATTATCAAATTGCCGGTACTTTTTTGAAAGATAATCTCTGATTGATTTTTTAATTTCTAAACATTCCAATTTTTTATTTTATACGAACTGTACTTACAAAACAGCCCAGGCTATTTTGTGAATCTTACAATCGCTAATTCCGGTGGTTAAAATTGGTCTGTTATGTAATATTTTTCCAATCGGTATTATCCCGGGATCAAAGCTTATTTCTCAAACATCTGTTTTAGAACAGCTTTGTTATGTTCGTTCATTATATTTTTACCCTCAGGGGTGTAGAGCATATCAAGCAGGTTTTTATAACGTTCGGTCACACGACCCCGTATCACTTTCATGGTGCTGTTCAGCAATTGATTTTCGGCGGTAAATCCTTCGCTGAGAATGGCAAAACCTGCTGGCAGCCAGCGCTCAGGGAATTCTCCCTGGTTTTTCCCTCCTTTACGATACTGATTTAAGTCATAGTTTATAGCTTTGATCATAGCTATGCGACCCTCTTCACTATTAACATCCAGTTGTTTATGTTTCAACCAGTTGCGTAATGCATCCTTACGCGGATAAATCAGGGCTACAGTATATGGGTTCTGATTGTTATGCAACATAAGCTGCTCGATATATAAGGAATGGTTCATCAAACTTTCCTCTATTCCCTCAGGGCTGAACTTCTCACCATCATTACCTATCAGCAGGCTCTTAAACCTTCCCAGCACATAAAGAAATCCATCCTTGTCCATATAACCCAGATCGCCCGTATAAAGCCATCCATCACGCAATGCCTGTTCTGTGGCTTTTTCGTTTTTCCAATAGCCTGCCATGATATTCTCTCCTTTTACAACAATCTCACCTTTTTCACCTACAGGCAATGAATTTCCATCGTCATCACATATTTTAAGTTCAAGGTTCTGAACCAAAAAGCCTGAAGAACCCAGCTTATGCCTGTGCAAAGCATTGGAAGAAATGATAGGTGAAGATTCTGATAAACCATAACCCTGAAGCATTGGCATTCCGATAGCATAAAAGAACCTTTGCAGCTCTATATCGAGCAAAGCCCCGCCACCAATGAAGAACTTGAGCTTCCCGCCAAAACCTTCACGTATTTTCTTGAAGATGATCTTGTCAAACAGCCAGTAAACAGGTTTTAACAATATTCTGAGCCCTGCTCCCTTATTATGACCTTCCTGATTATAGGTATAGGCAATTTTAAGTGCGAACCGGAACAAACCATTGAGCAATTTACCCTTATCCTTTATATTTTTCTCAATATTGTTTCTGAAATTCTTTGCCAGAACCGGTACACTCAAAAGTAAGTCAGGTTGTATCTCCTTAATGTTCAAAGGAATGTTTTTCAGGCTCTCCATGGCGGTTTTGCCTAATTTCAGCGATGCAAAGCTGGCTCCGTTTTTAATAAAGCTATAAATACCGGCAGTGTGACCAAACGAATGATCCCAGGGCAAAATGAGCAAGGTACGGTAATGCTCAGGTATTTGCATCAGAGTGTCGGCTTGCTCAACGTTGGCAGTATAATTTCTATGAGTCAGCATTATGCCTTTTGGGTCGGCAGTAGTGCCCGAAGTATAACTGATATTAGCCAGATCATTCTCCTGAACCGATTTCCAGATTTCTTCAAGCTTATCGGGATTGTTTTTAAGCCATTCATCGCCAAGCTTAAGGACATTCTCAACATAAATTTCCTTTTCAGTCATGTTTGCTACCGGATCAAGAAGTATTATTTTCTCAACATCTTCAAGCTCCTTAAGCATTTCCGACATTTTCGCCCGTTGTTGTCCCGATATAATAACCATGCGACACCCTGAATGTGTCAACCGGAATTTCACTTCCGAAATTTCGTCGAGTTTCACTGATAACGGAACGCAGATAGCTTTACAATAAAGTACGCCGAGTTCGCTCATAACCCAGTAATTACGGCCTTCAGAAAGCAATGCTACACGATCGCCGGCATTGATTTTCATACTTAGCAATCCGCCTGCAAACCGGTAAACAAGTTTGCGCATCTCATTGTAAGTAAGCCCCTTGTATGAGCCGTCTGTTTTTTCCCACATCATAACGTTATTTTTATAACGCTCTGAGTAGTGTTCAAAAAATGAAGGAATTGTTTTCATTAATTCAGGTGTTTTGTTCTCTGGCAGCAAACTTATAACAATTATTATAAAGTCAACCCGGCATAGTTGATAATTTTTCAACCTTCAACATGGCTTATAACAAAATCACATAGTAACAAAACAACAGAGATGCTCTTTTACCTGTATTTTACGTATTTTTGCAGTTTGATATGAATCATTCATTATTGATAACAAATCATAAAAAAATCATTATAACATGACTAAAGACCGTCCTACTATTCTGGTAACCAACGATGATGGCATAACAGCGCCGGGTATTCGCAAACTAATTGAAATTATGCATCGTATTGGAGATGTTACCGTTGTAGCACCTGACAAACCTCAATCGGGAATGAGTCATGCCGTAACTGTGGCTTTTCCGCTTATGCTCCATCAGATACAAAACGAAAATCGTCATCTTGAATTCTCTTGTACAGGAACGTCAGTTGACTGTGTAAAAATGGGAATTAAAGTAGTGCTTGGACGAAAACCCGATTTGGTGGTTTCTGGAATAAACCATGGGAATAATGCCTCAGTTAACGTTCTTTATTCCGGCACAATGGCTGCTGCCATGGATGCAGCTATGGAGAATATTCCAGCTATCGGCTTTTCACTTGATAACTACTCATTGAATACTAATTTTGATGGGTTCGAAAAACATATTGAAACCATTACCCGAAACGTACTTAAAAACGGATTACCTCCTTATACCTGTCTTAATGTCAATATTCCAGATATTAAACCTTCAGAAATAAAAGGTGTGAAAATTGTGAGGCAGGGCAAGGGCAATTGGGTTGAAAGCTTTGATGGACGCATTGATCCTCACAATCGCAATTATTACTGGCTTACAGGTCATTTTGTTGGTTCTGACAATAACGAGGACACCGACACATGGGCTTTGAATAATAATTACATTGCTGTTGTGCCCATTCACATTGACCTTACCGCCCATCATGCCATAGATAAGCTGGCTGAATGGGATTTCAGCCATGAACCCTGATCTTTAAAATTAATAAAACCTGACCATGGAACGGATAAAGCTTTTTTTCAGAAAGGACAATTTTGTTTTCGGGGTAGTAATTTCCCTTACTCTTAGCCTGGTAACCTATGCGATTTTGCATTTGCTGTCAGTAATTTTTCCCGAAGCGTTCAGCAACAATTTTTTAAGGCAGCAGGTACTTGTCGTAATAAGTATTTTTGTCAACCTTTTTCCGTTCCGAACCTATATGGCAGGTTTAAAATTCGACAAAACCGGTCGTGGAATACTTGCCACAATGTTTATTCTGACAATTTTATATTTTATTTTCATTCATTAAAACCATATCTGATTTCCAAACCTGTATTAGAACCCAATATCCCTGTTTATGAAATATTATCTGATAGCCGGTGAAGCATCAGGCGACCTGCATGGTTCAAACCTGATACGAGAGCTTAAAAAAACAGATAGTAATGCTGTTTTCAGGGCCTGGGGTGGTGACAGAATGCAGGAACAAGGTGCTGAGCTGGTAGTTCACCACAGGCATATGGCTTATATGGGTTTTGTTGAAGTACTGGCTAATATCCGGACTATCAGCAAACTTCTGGATAAATGTAAAAAAGACATAAAGGATTTTAACCCCGATGTAGTGATACTCATTGATTATCCGGGCTTTAACCTTCGAATTGCAAAATATGTAAAAGAAATCGGTATAAGGGTATTTTATTATATCTCACCTCAGTTATGGGCATGGAAACGATCACGCATTTCGCAGATTAAAAAATGGGTGGATCGTATGTTTGTGATATTACCTTTCGAAAAAGAATTCTATCAGCGTTACGGAGTTGATGTTGAATTCCAGGGTCATCCCCTGCTTGATGAAATCTCCTCATTCAGGCAGCAAACTGATTCATCATTACAAGAAAAATATTCCGGAAAGCCTGTTATTGCCATATTACCCGGCAGCCGCAAGCAGGAAATAAAAAATATGCTTTCGGTAATGGTTAAAATAACGCCCTTTTTCCCCGATCATAAATTCGTTGTTGCCGGCTATAGTTCCCTGCCCGAATCGCTTTATAAGGATATCATAAAAGGATATGATGTTGATCTGGTTTTCAATCAAACTTATCCCATACTTAATATTGCCACTGCTGCTCTGGTTACTTCCGGCACTGCTACCCTTGAAACTGCTTTGTTCAGGGTAGTGCAGGTGGTTTGTTATAAAGGTAACCGTATCTCAATCGAGATAGCAAAAAGACTTGTGCATGTAAAATATGTCTCACTTGTTAATCTCATAATGGATCGCCCGGTTGTTAAAGAACTCATACAACAGCAGCTAAACATCAGTAATTTAAGGTTTGAACTTGATCAGATCCTCAGTAATCAGGAACTAATTCAAAAGATAAAAGACAATTATCAGGAACTGGAAACCAGGCTTGGAGGTCCGGGTGCGTCAGCAAGAGTTGCACAGCTTATGTTCAGATACCTGAATTGATGCCTGTCATGTTTTTACACAAATGCAGTTTCAACCTGTCCAGCCCCAAAATTTCACCTTACCATATCAGTATTCCATCATTTTCTTTAGATTTGCCAAATATAAAATCACTTGAAGCATGAGAGAAAAACATTTCACCATTCCTGCATTGGTTGAAAAAGACCCCTGGCTCGAACCCATAGCCGAAGGCGTCTGGATGCGTCTGGAGCGCTACCGCCAGCGTCTTAAACAAATTGAAAACGATTTTGGCAGCCTTGTCCGGTTTGCTGATGCATATAATTATTTTGGCATTAATTACGACCCTGAACGCAAAGGATGGACCTACCGCGAATGGGCTCCCGGAGCCTTTGCCCTGCATTTTATAGGCGATTTTAACGATTGGGACTACCAGTCTCACCCAATGAAAAAGAATGAATTTGGAGTTTGGGAAATCTTCCTTTCAGAAGCTATTTATAAAACAAAATTCGTACATAAGGGCAGGGTAAAAGTTCTGGTAGATGGTGCAAACGGACGTTATGAGCGTATCCCGGCATATATCCGCAGAGTAATTCAGGACGAAGGGTCAAGCAATTTTTCAGGTCAGTTATGGCTTGAAGACAAGTTTAGCTGGAAAGGTGATACATCGTCATTGTCAAAAACCAAAAATCTGCTCATTTACGAATGTCATCCTGGTATGGCTCAGGAAAAAACTGCAGTAGGAACTTGGAATGAATTCACCAAAAACATTCTTCCCAGGATAAAAGCCGCAGGATACACGGCCATTCAGCTAATGGCAGTCATGGAACATCCGTATTATGGCTCGTTTGGATATCATGTTTCCAATTTCTTTGCTCCATCTTCGCGTTTTGGCACCCCTGAAGATCTGAAAAATCTGATTAAAACGGCTCATAAAATGGGGCTCGCCGTGATAATGGATCTGGTGCATAGCCATACTGTCAAAAATTTTCTTGAAGGCATCAATGCTTTTGATGGTACCGATTTTCAATATAGCCATGGTGGCGAACGGGGTAATCATCCTCAGTGGGATTCAAAACTTTTTGATTACGGCAAAACTGAAGTGTTACGATTTCTTCTCAGCAATTTGAAATACTGGATTGAAGAATTCCATTTTGATGGATTCCGGTTTGACGGAGTTGGCTCAATGATGTATTTTCATCATGGTAATATAGGCTCATTCGACCAGTGGAAATATTTCACTGATGGTGTTGAGTTCGATGCCGTTACATACCTGCAACTTGCCAATGATCTCATTCATACAATCAAACCCGGTGCAGTTACAATTGCTGAAGATGTTACCGGTATGCCGGGGCTGACACAACCCATACCTGAAGGTGGAATTGGTTTTAATTACCGACTGGGCATGGGAATTCCGGATTTCTGGGTTGAAACTCTGAAAACCAAACGCGATGAAGACTGGAGCGTAAACGATATATGGAATGTGCTGAATAACCGCAAACCTGATGTTGATACGGTTTCCTATTGCGAATCGCATGATCAGGCTCTGGTTGGCGATAAGACAATTGCGTTCTGGCTTATGGACAAGGAAATGTACTATCATATGCAGGTCAATGATAATAATCCCGTCATTGACAGGGGGATTGCATTGCACAAAATGATAAGGTTTGTTACAATTGTTCTTGGTGGGCAGGCATATATGAATTTCATAGGTAACGAGTTCGGACATCCTGAATGGGTTGATTTTCCACGTGCAGGTAATAACTGGAGTTACTGGTACGCACGTAGGCAATGGTCGCTGGCAGATGATCCAAATCTGAAATATAAATATCTTCTGGACTTTGATAAAAAGATGCTGGAACTGGTTAAGAAATACAACCTGTTGCATGCCGGATACGGTAGACAACTTAATATGGATGAGGACAATAAAACTATGGTGTTTGAAAAGGGAGGGCTGGTCTTTGTTTTCAACTTCCATGTAAGTAATTCAATCCCTGATTATGAATTCATGGTTCCTGAACCGGGGACTTATCAGATAATTTTTAATTCTGATAATCCTGAATTTGGCGGACACGGACGTGTGGATGAAAACATTAAGCACTTTTCTTATACCGACCCTGAAACTGAAACAGCCTATATAAAGATATACAATGTTAACCGCACTGTTTTAGTGTTCGAAAAACAAAAATAAGCCACAGAACACCTGTGTTTTGTATAAATTTTGGATAGAAAACTATAAAACAGCCTTGACCATCCGGGGCTTATCGTTTATATCGCTGCGTAAGATCACCTGGCTGAATCCCTGATCTTCAAACAACTGCACAACTTCGGCAGCAAGTTCTTCATGCACTTCCACATAGGTACTTCCGGATGAGTTCAGATGTGTTTTTGCAAATCCTGATAAAGCGCGGTAAAACAGCAATGCATCATCGCCGGGGACAAACAGGGCTGACTCGGGTTCATAGCCTGCAACATTGGCAGGAAGGTCCTTTTTATTTTGTTCAGGAATATAAGGAGGATTGCTTACAATGACATCATAAGATTTCTGAACCCATGTGGTTTCATCCATAATATCAAGTTTAAGGAACCTCACACCTCCACCCAGCTCTTCATTATTTTTAGCAGCAAGCTCTAATGCTGCCTCCGAATTATCAAATGCATCAATTTCTGCATCCGGCATCCTTAATGAAAGTGAAACTGCTATACATCCGCTTCCGGTACCAACATCAGCAATACACAGATTATCAGAACCAGAATGATCTTCAAGGATCCAGCGCACCAATTCTTCAGTCTCAGGGCGGGGAATTAGAACATCAGGCGTTACCTCAAATTCATTTCCGGCAAAATAAGCCAACCCAATAATATATTGCACTGGTTCGTGCTTTAACAACCTTTCAACTGCCAGCATAATCTGTTCTGTTTCAACCTCATCCAGATATGCATCCGGCTCAATAATCATTCCTTTCATATCAATGCCGGCAATATATTCCATTAAAATCAGTGCAAGGGATCTGGCTTCCCTGCTGTCGTATGCTTCTTCAAGCTTTAATCGGATATCCCGAAAAAATTCAGTGATATTTTGAGATTCAGTATTTTTCATATGGCAAAAATAAGTATTTAATCTGTTCAGCCTAATTTTCCGAAATTATTGGGTATTGCAACAACTAATTATTTAATACCGGGGGAAATTATTAATCATAATCTGGCTACCTTTGCGCCTGAAAATAAATTTAATAAATTATGATCAGAACTGTAGCAAACTATTCTTTAAATTTGGCTGATGCTGTACCTTCCATAACAGGTAAACGCATTATAAAAAGTATTCTGAAGTTTAAAATTTTGTTTTTATTTCTGTTATTTCAGACAGTCTCCTTCACTTCGATAAATGCACAGTTAACTACTGTTGATGACTCATGGGAAGCTTTACGCAACAGACCATATCCACAATGGTTCAGCGATGCCAAACTTGGTATATTCATTCACTGGGGTATTTATTCAGTTCCCTCATACGGTGGTGCTGAATCTTATGCTGAGTGGTATCTGCGCGGATTACAGGCCGGAGCTCAGGCTCGCATTGATTTTATGAAAAAAAACTATGGCGAAGACTTTGAATATGAAGATTTTGCACCACTCTGGAAAGCTGAATTATTCGATCCCGACGAATGGGCTGACATTTTTAAGAAAGCCGGAGCAAAATATATAATACTTACCACTAAGCATCATGATGGATTTTGTCTTTGGCCCAGCAAGTATGCTCCCGGATGGAACAGTGTAGATGTAGGTCCAAAACGAGATATAGTGGGAGAAGTAGCTGAAGCAGTTAGGAAAAAAGGCATACGCCTTGGATTGTATTATTCCTTGCCCGAATGGAACAATCCCCTGCATCTCTGGTACACTGACCCACATGATTCAATATACAAATATGTGGAGCAGCATATGATCCCGCAGTTTAAAGAATTTGTTGAAGCCTACCGTCCCGATCTGATTTTTGCTGACGGAGAGTGGTTTAATTCAGCCGAAGACTGGCATGCGAGAGAATTAATATCCTGGTATTACAACCTTGTAGGCAGCGATGCCATTACCAACGATCGCTGGGGAAGTGGCAGCGATATAGGTTATCAAACTCCTGAATACAGTGCCGGCGGCTTCATAACAGATCGTCCATGGGCTGAAGTGCGTGGTTTGGGGCGTTCTTTTGGTTTGAACCGCAATGAAAAATTATCAGCCTATATGACTTCGCGTGACCTGATACATTTGTTTGTCAGAACCGTTGCACATGGAGGTGGACTTACCATCAATGTTGGCCCGGCTGCCGATGGTAAAATTCCGCTATTGCAGCAGGAAAGAATTGAAAGCCTTGGAGAATGGATAAATATAAACGAAGAGGCAATTTATGGTTCAAAAGCATGGATAAGAAGCGGCGAGGAAAAAGAAGTTACCTTGCAGCGTATTGACCCTGAAATCAATTTTAACTGGGTCAGAAATTCTCCCGGATATCCGATTACCGAAGATAATTTCACAGCTTTATGGACTGGATTCATTCAGCCTGATTTTTCAGAAGAATACACCTTCTCCTGTGATGCCGATGATGGAATGCGCCTGTTTATCAATGATGTGCTCGTTCTGGATCACTGGAACAAATCAGAATCGGGAAGTGAATCAGAAGCCATGCGCGAAAAAGCTTCACAGGGTGTAACAGGGAAAATCACACTTCAAAAGAACAAGAAATATCAGATCAAAATTGAATTCTATGAAACCGTACAAAGTGCTTCCATAGAATTATTCTGGGAAAGTAAATCACAGGCAAAAGAGATCGTACCGCAAAAAAACCTGTTCACTGATAAGGACAAAATAAAGGGCGACGGACTGAATGCAATCTATAAATCCATGCGTCAATACCTTGCTTACACCCAAAACAATGATAACCTTTACGTTATCAGCTTTGAATGGCCTGACGAAACCATTGAACTATCCATTGATAAACCCAAAGCAGGAACAAAGATCAGTCTGCTTGGCCGCGAGGGTGAATTACCATGGAGTTACGAAAACGGAAAGCTAATAATCAATACCGGCGTAGTTAGGTGTAATCAATTGCCGGGTCACGACGCCTGGACATTCAAAATTGAGGGATACATGAAAAAGTAAAAATTAAACGGTTCAAAAAACAACAAACCAAAATTTATTAACAGAACACTCACCTGTAAAATCATTAAAACAAGATAAAAATCAGTAATTAAATGCAAAAATCAATTTTAAAAATGAAGAAGAACAATATTCACCTTTTAGGGCAGCTCGCAAAAGGATTGATAATAGCCTTTTTATCAATGGCTACGTTAAATATTTATGCACAACAGATATCATTGATTCCCAAACCGGTACAGGTAAACGTTCAGGAAGGATATTTCAGATTTTCACCTGAAACAGTAATTTATTATCATACTGATGATCTGAAAAACACAGCACAAATGGCTGCTGATCTTTGGGAAAGCAAACTCGGATTTAAGCTTCGTACCGCAAAACAAACATATATTCAAAAACCTGCGGGAGTTGTCATGCAGTTAATTAATCCAAACGATAAGGCACTGGGAAATGAAGGATACAAAATTGAGATTGATCAAAAAATAATATTCCTCTCAGCCAATACCGATGCCGGATTATTCTATGGTATTCAAACCATTTCACAGATGTTTGATAATCAGGAACAAGGCTTGCTGCCTGTCTGCCAGATCATGGATTATCCACGATTTGCCCATCGCGGTATGCACCTCGATGTTTCCAGACATTTCATGCCTATTGAGTTCATATATAAAACTCTTGACAGGCTTGCAATGCATAAATTAAATGTTTTTCACTGGCATCTTGTTGATGACCAGGGCTGGAGACTTGAAATTAAAAAATATCCCAGACTTACTGAAATTGGAGCATGGCGGGTTGACCTTGAGCACCGTGACTGGGAGGATCGCCCCCTGACTAACGACAGAACCAATGCAACTTATGGAGGGTTTTACACTCAGGAAGAAGTAAAAGCTGTTGTTAAATATGCTGAAGAACGACATATTACCGTTATCCCTGAAATCGAGATGCCGGCTCATGTCATGTCGGCATTGGCAGCTTATCCGCAATTTTCATGTACTGGCGAGGATGTAGGAATTCCAGCCGGAGGGGTGTGGCCTATTACCCATATTTATTGCGCCGGCAACGATAGCACCTTTATCTTCCTTGAAGATGTTCTTACTGAAGTTATGGGTCTTTTCCCGTCAACATATATCCACATTGGCGGCGACGAAGCTGATAAAGCCAACTGGCGTAAATGCCCCAAATGTCAGGCACGGATCAAAAATGAAAAACTTGCTGATGAAGATGCGCTTCAGAGTTATTTTATCAAAAGGATTGAAAAATTCCTGAATGCTCATGGACGCAGAATTATTGGCTGGGACGAGATCCTGGAAGGCGGGCTTGCTCCTAATGCCACAGTAATGTCGTGGCGTGGCGAAAGCGGAGGGATTGAAGCTGCAAGGCACGGTCATACTGTTATCATGACTCCCGGAAGCCATTGCTATTTTGATCATCCGCAGGGCGACCCATCTCCTGAATCACTTGCCATTGGAGGATTTACTACTCTTTCAAAAGTTTATCATTACGAACCTGTACCAGCAGAACTTACTGCCGAAGAAGCAAAATTTGTGTTAGGTGCTCAGGCTAATCATTGGGCTGAGTTATTGCACACCCCCCAGGATGTTGAAAACAAATCATTTCCGCGTCTGGCCGCTTTGGCAGAAGTATTATGGTCAGAAAAAGAAGCACGCGACTGGGATGATTTCTTAAAACGTATGACCACTCAGTATCAGCGGTATGATAAACTCGGGATTAATTATTCCAGAAGTGCCTATCAGATAACAGTTTATCCTGAAGTAAATGATCAAAACCGAAGCCTGAAACTGACGCTTAAAACTGATGTAAATGATCCTTTGATAAGATACACCCTTGATGGAAGCAATCCGAAAATAGGTTCGCCGGTATATAAAGAACCTATTGAAATTAATAAAACCACAAGACTAAAAGCCGCTGTTTACAGTGAAGGCGAAAGGCAGGAAAGATTGCTCGACCGTACTTTTGAGATTAATAAATCCTTTGCGGGAGATATAACTTTCAATTATGCCAACAGCCCTCAATACAGTGGTCAGGGTAAATACACTCTTGTAAATGGCATACGTGGTGGTAAGGAATTTAATGATGGCAACTGGTTAGGCTTCCTTGGCAATGATGTAATAGCCACTATCGAACTTCCTGAACCTACTGATATTAAGCTAATTGAAGTTGATGCTTTGCAAAATAATGCTTCATGGATATTTTATCCAGAAAAAGTAATTTTTGAGATTTCGCAGGATGGAAAAACTTTTACAAAAATCCATGAAGCTGTAAATACCGCTTCAATACATGATATGGGAAAACTTTTGCAAATATTCAGTGCAAAACACAAGGCACGAAAAGTTCGGTTTGTACGTGTACACATGATTAATCAGGGAGTTTGCCCTCCGGGTCATGCAGGCGAAGGTCAGCCATCATGGATTTTTGTAAGTGAAATAACAGTGAAATAAAAAGGGAAACAAGGTTCGTAAGCTGAAAGAAAATATCAGATTACGGATCTTTTATATACCACTCCCCTTTTCTCTTGCTCCTTAAGCATAAATTCAACACACGCAGGCAGGCGTCCAATGAACTCAGGAACATGTACGCCTGCCTGTCTGAATTTTTGAGACGCTACCAGCCTGAGTGCCGATGTAGCAGCATAGCCTGTAGTCCTCGCCATACTGTGTATTCCGGTGCTATGGCTATATTCATCATATAAATCCCAGCTAATTTCAGTTTCTATTCCTGATTTTAATCCCCGGGCTATCACTTTCATCACCGTTATATCTTCTTCATTCTCATTAAGCTTCCACTGCCTGAAAAGAATTTCAGAAGTAAAATGAAGCGGAGTTACAAATGAATCACCTGTTTTAATCTCCTGAGTGCTGAAAAACCCGGCATGGCTCAGCACACGCATTAGTTCTGAATGTCCGCGATAGCGAAGTGTTTTTTCTACCATATCCGGAACATCAAGTGTATTGATCAATGAGCGAAGACCATCGCTGTTAAAAGCTTCCAAAGTACCAATTACAGGAATATCAATAAGCTCAGGTTCTGACAATGCAGGTTTTACAACTATCTTTCCATCCCGAACCAAACGTGCCGGACGTGTATATTCCTCAATTACATCAACCGGCGAAAAAACAGCTTTATATTCCCATGGCCATGTGCGTATCTTAGGTAAGCCGCCTACATAAATTTCAAGTTTCTGATAATCTTCCAGCATTGTACCGGCATAACCAGCCAACAAATTACTCATTCCGGGTGCTACGCCCATATCACTGATCACACATACATTGTTTTGACGGGCTATTTCGTCAAGTTCCATCACATTTTCAGGCATAAAAGCAATATCAATTGTATCAACTCCTGCCATTATACATGCTTCCAGTGTTTTAAACCCCATAAACCCCGGAACAGCATTTATTGCGAAGTCAGCATCTTTCAATAATGCCATGAGCTCATTCTGATTTCTCAGATCAGTTAGTTTTATTTCAGGATTTGCTTTCTGACTTAATTTTTCCAAAGCGGTTTTATTAATATCTGCCACTGTTACCTCGAAATCGTCAGTCAAATCAAGAGCTATGGGACCGCCAACCAGCCCGCCGCCAAGAACAACAACTTTTTGCATAATTTAAATATTAAAGTCCCCGAAAATCACAGAATAATCAAAAAACGAATCTGTTTTATTTACAGTTTACCAGTGAAATGCAAGATCATTCATCCATTTACCCTGTATCTTCATCACCTGCTCAATAATATCTCTTACACAACCTTTTCCTCCGCTTCGATGGCTTATATATTTTGAAATAGCTTTTATCTCTTCCGAAGCATCAGCCGGACATGTAGGCACTCCTACCAGTAACATAGATTCGTAGTCAGGTATATCGTCTCCCATATACAGCACTTGTCTGGGTTCAAGATTATTATCTTTCATATATTTCTGTAAAACTTCAATTTTCTTGTCCACTCCCAGAAAAACATCATTTATTTTCAAAGCTTTGAACCGGTGCAACATTGATTCAGAATAACCTCCCGATATTATTGCAACCCGATATCCATTTTTCACTGCCAACTGCAGGGCATAACCATCTTTAACATTGGCAGTTCTGAGTGCGTCGCCATTACTCATCAGGATCACATTACCATCGGTAAGCACTCCGTCATAATCCAGAATAAATGTATCAACATCCCGTAGCAGTTCTTTGTAGTTGCTCATAAGTCAGATTTAGTTTTGATTGTGCTTTCGTTTTATTATCTCTTTTGTGATCACTGTATATATTTCCTTAAAATCCGGAAATTCATCAAGCAGCAGCATATGCCTGTCAATTACTGCATGATCCTCCCTTACAGCCGGTCCCGTCTGAGCTTCCCAGGGTTCCATAAAAGTAACTTTATCAAAAAACTCCTTCATTAAAGGTATCAGAATATCAAAATTTATATCATGTTTTTTCAGGATATCGGAAGCAGCAACGTACATAAAATTTGAGAAATTGCAAGAAAATACCGCTGCAAGATGAATATACCGCCGTAACTCAGAACTGATATCATAAATCTTATCTGAAAGTTTAACGGCAACCCCACGTATGGCTTCAAGCGTTTGCTCATCAGAAGCTTCAAGACACATTGGAATATGATCAAATTTTATTGGTCTTGATTTTGAAAAGGTCTGCAACGGATAAAACACACCATAACGTTCCGACATGTTTTTAAGCACTTCCATCGGCAATGTTCCTGAAGTATGAACTACAATTCCGTTTACCCTTACCTTGCTGAGCAAAGACTCTACAACTGAATCCTTTAATGCAACAATATAAAGATCGGCATCTTTGTTAAGTAGTTCAATATCAGTTACATACTCCGAATTGGTTTTCATTGCCAGCACTTCCGCTGAATCACTGGTACGACTGTATATCTGTACGATCCGGTATCCATTCAAATTAAGTGCATGCGACAAATGTGTTGCTACACTTCCGGCACCAAGGATCACAATATTTTTAATTTCACTGATGTTCTTCATATCTTGCGGGCTAAATTACAAATGAATATCGTTTACCAGGTTTAGTAGTGAAAATTCTTTTCTTTTTGAAAAAACGCAATAGAATCAGGCTTTAGCGTTTGTAATTAACAAATAATGTATAGGGGTTGAACAAAATGCAAACATATTAAAAATATTGGCATACATTAAATTTATGAGTCATGCCGGCAATGTGAAACAACTCAGACAATTACAAACAAATAATTTATCATTAGCTCAAGACTGTAAAAGATACCCGGAACCAACTCTAATAACAAACGAAAAATATTCAAAGCCGAATTAAGTCATTTACACATAACATTCATATTAAATACGATTTTGCATACTTTTGCTGCTGAATGAAATATAATCATGAAACTTAAACCGTCGGTAGTTTTTATTTTTATTCTCCTGTTATCTATTGTAACATCCTGCGTTTCGCCAAAAAAAGTTCAGCGCGAAGGATTATTACTTGATAGGAACAGAATTAAAACCGACAATAAATCCATCTCGATTGAAGAACTTGAAGGTTTCATACATCAACAACCTAACCGAAAATTCCTGGGACTTGTCAGATTAAATACTTTTTTTTACGAGCGGTTCAAACCTAAATGGATCAAAGAAACATTGGGTAAAAAACCAGTTATCCTTGACCGGAATCTGGTTGGCAATTCAATGAGGGAAATGAAGTTGTATATGGCCGCCAAAGGATATTTCCATGCTGAAGTTGACAGCAGTATTCATACCACTAAAAAAACTGCCAGAGTGGTTTATTCAATAAGCTCAGGTTTGCCTTACACGTTACGGAATATCTCATATTCAATCAAAGATGAACAATTAGCCGGCTATGTTTATAGCGACAGTGCAAATTCATTGATAAGGTCAGGGAATAATTATGATGCCTACCTGTTTGATGATGAACGTCACAGAATTACCAATTTTTTACGAAATCAGGGCTATTATTTCTTCAACAACGATTACATCCTTTTTAAAGTTGACAGCAATCTGCAAAGCAATCAGATGGATGTGATTTTAGAATTTCAGCAACCTTGGCAACGCGACAAAGAAACCAGTAAAAATGTTGAAAAACGACATTTACGTTATAAGATAAACGATACTTATATCAATACAGATTTCAGATTTATACCCGACAGACACATAACTTTTGATACTCTGACAATTCTTCAGGACAGCAAAAATCCAGACAGTCAATATAAACATAATTTTTTATTTAAGGAAAAATTACGACTGACGCCTCCGACTATTGACAGGATCATGTTTTTACGCGGTGGTAATTTTTATGGACTCGATAATGCCAATCTCACATACAATCGTATTTCCAATCTCCCAATTGTAAGGTTTGTAAATATGAGTTTCGAACCGGTAATGGATTTTCAGGAAGAAGGTTATGGTATGTTAAATTGCTTTATTGATATTGGACGCAACCCGGTAAAAATCTTCACCATAGAAGCAGAAGGTACAAATACAGGTGGATTTCTTGGAATGGGTGCCAATATCAGCTATGGTAACCGTAATCTTTTCCGCGGCAGCGAAGTGCTTTCAGTGAAAATAAAAAACGGGCTTGAAATGCAGCGTTCACTTGGAGAATCAACTCCTTTTTTCCTCGGGTTCAACACTATTGAAACAGGGGTAGAGTTAAGACTTAGCCTGCCCCGATTATTACTGCCGGTCAAACAACAACGCTTTGCTCATTATGCAATGCCGGCAACTACAATGGCTACCGGTCTTAATTTTCAGCACCGCCCTGATTACACACGCTATATCATGAATGCTTCGTTCGGTTACGAATGGCGCGAATCAGCAACAATCAACCATACATTTATTCCGATAGAACTGAACCTGGTCAGAATTGACCGTTCGGATGAGTTTACTGAATGGCTGCAAACGCTTAAAGATCCAAGGCTTAAATATCAGTACACAAATCATCTTGTTCCACTTTCGAGGTATATTTTTATTTTCAATAATCAGCCAATCAGAAAAAACAGGGATTTTATTTTTGTAAGAACCAGTATCGAAGAAAGTGGAAATATTTTTCGTCTTGCAGACAAATTATTCAATACAGCAAAAACTGAAGAAGGATATTATACTACACTCGGAGTAAGATACACACAATTTGTCAGGTTCGAAACCGATTTCAGATATTATAAGTTTCTAAACCCCAAAAGTAATCTGGTCTTCAGATTCGCCGGAGGGGTTGGTGTACCATTTGGCAACTCAGATGTACTTCCTGTTGAAAAAGGTTTTTATGCCGGTGGAGCCAATGGTAATCGCGGATGGGAAATCCGATCACTGGGTCCGGGTTCATTTAGCGATCCTGAAAATGTGTTCGACAAAATGGGTGAGCTTTGGCTTGAAAGCAATATTGAATACAGGTTTCCTATGTACAGTTTTCTGTATGGGGCAATGTTTGCCGATATTGGAAATATCTGGTTATTAAATGAAAATATTGACTTCCCTGGTGGGAAATTTGATATATCAGACTTCAATGAACAAATAGCGGTCAGCTCAGGATTTGGACTAAGATTTGATTTTAGTTTCTTTATTTTCCGTCTTGATGGTGCAATTAAAGTTAAAGATCCTGCAAAACAAAAGTCAGAACGCTGGGTTGATCTGTCAAAATTCCAGATACGGGATATTGTCTGGAATTTAGGGATTGGATATCCTTTCTGAATTATTCAGCTTATGGGAGTTTTTTCAAGCTAATACAAGTTTTTTGTGAAGACCAGGCTTATATATTTATTACGCTATACCATTTTCTGGATGGTCTTTTTTATTCTTGCCCGATTACTCTTTTTGCTTTATCATCACGATAAGTCTTTCTCCATTCCGATTAGAGACTGGATTAATATCTTCTATCATGGCATTAAAATGGATGCTTCCATGACAGGATATCTGGTTATGCTTGCATCATTGATAACCGGAATATTCTTCTTCTCCGGCAAAATCTCAGGGCTGATCATAAAAACTTACAGTGCTCTCGTATTATTAGGGTTTTCAGTCATCATGCTTGCCGATATGGAGCTTTATCGTCATTGGCAATTCAGGATTGATGCTACTCCCCTTTTTTTCCTGATGTCGCCCCGTGAAGCAATGGCATCACTGGAAACCAAACAGTTACTGTTATTCATTTCAGGAGTGCTGGTAATTTTTGCAGGCTCGTATTATTGTTTCAATATTTTTATACATAAGATCAAACCGAAAAAAACACATTGGCTTAGTATTCCTCTGTTTATTCTGATTGCTGTAACCACTATAATCCCTATCCGCGGGGGCTTTGGCCTGGCTTCCATGAATCCCGGAAAAGTATATTTCAGTCATCAGGTTTTTTACAACCATGCTGCACTAAACGTAGGTTGGAATTTTTTACACAGCGTGCTCAAATCAGAAAGTATGAATAAAAAGTATCCTGAATATATTCAGGATGAAACGGCTAAACAGGTTTTTGAGAATATAATGGCTGAAAATAGTGACACCATTAATGTGTTTAACAATTCACGCCCAAATATTGTGATGATCATACTTGAGGGCTTCACTTCCAAAGTTATTGAACCTCTTGGAGGCTTAAATGATATCACCCCTGGTTTTAATAGTTTAGCAGAAGAAGGATTGCTTTTTACCCGGTTTTATGCCTCAGGTGACAGAAGCAACAAAGGGCTAATTGCAATCCTAAGCGGATTTCCTGCCCAATCCTCACAGTCTGTTATAAAAAGCGTTTCGAAAGTAGCAAAACTACCATCAATTACTAAGCGTCTGAGAGCAGAGGGTTATCATTCAACATTCTATTATGGAGGAGATATAGATTTTTCAAATATCAGAGCATATTTATACCAATCCAGATTCCAGAATATTATTTCTCAGGATGATTTTCCGGGATCGCTAAAAAAATCAAAATGGGGAGTGCACGATGAATATGTATTTGAGCGCCTCAGTGCTGACCTCGATACAACCTCCGGTCCATTTTTCCGGGTACTATTTACTCTCAGTAGTCATGAACCTTTTGATATCCCTTGCGAACCAGGATTTCCCGGGAATACTGAAAATGAAAGATTCCTAAGCAGTATTGCTTATACTGATCAGTGTCTTGCTGATTTTTTTCAGAAAGTCAGAACGAAACCCATATACGACAACACATTATTCATTATTCTCGCCGATCACGGGCACCGCCTGCCAGACAACACATCTTATTACGAACCATTAAAATTTGCTATTCCTATGCTTTGGCTTGGTGGCGCACTAAAAACTCAAGGGGTTATTGATCGTGTAGGTTCTCAGACTGATCTGGCTAGAACTTTGCTTGCCCGGTTGAATCTTGAAGCTGAAGAATTCAGGTTTTCGCAGGATCTTTTTGCCTCCTCTTCTAATCCTTTCACTTATTATGCTTTCAATGATGGTTTTGGTTTTCTAACACCTGACGATTTATTCATATGGGATCATGTCAGCCAAACGCCGATACAAACTTGTATAAATGATTCAACCAGCATTAAAGCATTTTCATTTTTCAATATTTACCAGCAGTATTTTCTTGGATTGTAAGATCAGTGCAATAACATTGCGATTATCTGCAAACAAAAAACCCCGCCAGGATTGACGGGGTTTCTGTATAGTTTGGCGACGACCTACTCTCCCACAAAAACTGCAGTACCATCGGCGCTGGTGGGCTTAACTTCTCTGTTCGGAATGGGAAGAGGTGGACCCCACCGCAGTAGTCACCTTAAATTTTCAATATCATATGACATATCAAGAAAGAAAATACAACAAGTACAGAACAAGCTGTTGTATTAAAAAAGTTAACGGGTAATTAGTACTACTCGGCTTTGTCATTACTGACTTTACACCTGTAGCCTATCAACGTCGTAGTCTTCGACGACCCTTAAAGGAAATCTCATCTTGGGCTAAGTTTCGTACTTAGATGCTTTCAGCACTTATCTCATCCAAACGTAGCTACTCTGCGGTGCGGCTGGCGCCACAACAGATACACTAGAGGTTTGTCCAACTCGGTCCTCTCGTACTAGAGTCAGGTGCCCTCAAATTTCCAACGCCCACAACAGATAGGGACCGAACTGTCTCGCGACGTTCTGAACCCAGCTCGCGTGCCACTTTAATCGGCGAACAGCCGAACCCTTGGGACCTTCTTCAGCCCCAGGATGTGACGAGCCGACATCGAGGTGCCAAACCACTCCGTCGATGTGAGCTCTTGGGAGTGATCAGCCTGTTATCCCCGGAGTACCTTTTATCCTTTGAGCGATGGCCCTTCCATGCGGAACCACCGGATCACTATGTCCTAGTTTCCTACCTGATCGACTTGTTGGTCTCACAGTCAAGCACCCTT
>JBASHR010000055.1:0-1546 GCA_049654165.1 Bacteroidales bacterium | reverse complement strand
CTACAGGCCACAAAGGTTCATCCATCGCCGTCTGGCTACCTGGCGCCAGGCTAAAAGTCACCTCACATTTTCATCCTTGGATAGTGTGCGCCAGCACATGGCGTCTCCTTCGAAAATAGAACCCGTGCCCACGTGCCCACGTGCGCACGTTCGCACGTTAATACCCGATCCAGTAAGTGATCCACGCTACCAGGGCACTGGTGGCTACCAGGATCACGATCAGCAAAATGATGATCACGGTTTTCTTCAGGCGCGGCAGACGATCCTGAGGTTGTGAGAGGGGCGTCTTAGACGTTTGTTGCTCGCCTTGCTGGCCATAACCTCTCGCCACGTCTGGGTGTTTCACAGGAAAGGATTCTTCACTTGCGCCGTTCTGCTCTCTCATGCTTCTATGATATCCTATGAGCGTAACATCACGCGAGGAAAAAGGTTAAAGGGAGTTACATAAGAGTAAAAAGTAGTTAACCGGGACTTGTTGGTTGTCTGTGGTTGACAAGGGTCCCCCTGTAGCTTATACTGTCATGTAAACTGGAGAGCTATTGCAAATAGGAGTGAGTCGCTATGGACGAGGCAGCTCGCGCGGTGTTCTTCTGTGACCTGGACGGCACGCTCTACACCGGTCACATCTGGCAGGCGTTGAAGCGTTACTATCAGGCGCGGCGGATGAAACTGCCGACGCTCTATTTCTACCTGTACACGCACATGGCCATCGGGCTTCTGTATCGGCTGCATGTGTGCAGTGAGGAGTACTTTTTCCGAGTGTGGGCGATCCACATGGCCTGGCTGTTCAGCGGATTGACGCCCCCGCAGGCCCAGCAGGTCTTCGATGCGGTGGTCGAGGAGGACGTGCTCCCGCAACTGCGCGCTGACGTCCTGGCGCGGCTCCGTGAGCATCAGGCGCAGGGGGAACCGGTGATCTTGCTTTCGGGCACTTTCCAGCCGCTGCTGGCGACGATCGCCGCGCGTCTGGGATTGGATGGCGCGCTGGGCACGGAGCTGGCGCTGCGCGATGGCCGGTATACCGGGCGTATCGTCCCGCCCTTGTGCTTCGCCGAGGGTAAGGTCTCGCGGTTGGAGGCTTATCGGCGCGCACACCCCGAGGTGGATCCGGCGGCCTGCACGGCCTACGGCGATACGCATTTCGACCGGTTGGCGCTGGAATGGGCGGGGCGCCCGGTGGCGGTGTATCCTAACCCGCGCCTGGCGGCCCTCGCTGTCGAACGGGGGTGGCCGATTGTGGGGAGTCCCCAGCAGTCGGATTGAGCTCTCTTCGGCTTCCTCAGGGGTGAGGATGGATGGAAGCGCTCACTTGCGGAACCAATAGCCTATGCCGTGCTCGGTGAGGATGTGCTGCGGATTGCGGGGATCGTCCTCCAGTTTGGCGCGCAGACGGCTGATGTAGACTTTGAGGTAGTTGATCTCATCGGTGTACTCGCGGCCCCACACGCGGGCCAGCAGCGTCTCGTGGGGCAACACCTGGCCGGCGTTGCGCACCAGGTGGTACAGCAGCCGGTACTCTGTGGCGGTCAGCGGCACCGGTTCGCCG
>JBASHR010000054.1:0-1760 GCA_049654165.1 Bacteroidales bacterium | reverse complement strand
CGGCACAGCGACGCAACGCATCGGCTGATTGGCATGCCAGCTTCCCAATTGCGCTCGGAATATTTCTCCGCCCCCTTGCGGAGCCATTCACCAATCCGCGAGTTTGCATACGGTGAACTTAAGTCGGGTCGTGGCTTACCCTCGGCTGTATCCCGCACAGCTCCGCTGGCAAACTTTTGTCGTTTATGACTGTCGTGCATCTTACATCCTCATCATCACACAGGGCAGGGCCACCCCCTCCAGTGGCCCTGTGGAAAGGAGAAAGTATGTGCTAAAGTCTGGCCTGATCCTCAGCCCAATGGCATCGTTTATATTTTTTGCCCGATTCACAGCGGCACGGTTCATTGCGCCCGATTTTTATTCGTGTTCGTCGAATCGTAACGGTTCGTGGTGTTGCTCGAAACAGTTGGCGAATTTTGACATCCTCCCCCGACTTTAGGCGGGGGATTCCTACTGCGCCCACCCCGGCATCGAGCCGGAATGAGTCGCTTCGGTGGGTTCCTGCTGCTGGCGGCATTGCTGCACCGCTCACTTCACAGGCGCAATGGGCGTGTCCCGCCCTGAGAATGTTGATCGCGCACCGGGTCATTTTCACTTCGTCTCACCTCAGAATTTCTGCACGATTTGGTTGTCCATCCATGGTTCGTAAGTTGCTGTTTTTGCACAGTCCATCCGCACATCGCGATTTTTGTCGCGCAGTGATAAAACAATCCGTTCGACCCGCCTGCGCGACACCCCAGTCTCCCCCTTCCTCGGACTCCACAGGCGCTCTGCAATCTCATTGATTGACAGCCCGCACTGAATCATGCACAAGACATCGTACTCTTGTTGTGTGAGGATCGGGAACAGATCAGGCCGCGCCTGCCTTGCCCGCTCAAGCAGTTCCTGAAGACGCTGTCGCCGAATGCCCATCACCGCAGCCGCGTCTGTCTGCGATAAACCTCTGCCAATTGGCCTTGGCGAGACAAGAAGCATTGCTTCTTTCTGCCGATCTGTTAGTTGCTTGTCACCACCCATGTTTACCTCGCGAAAACGGACGCCTCTCTACATATCCCGCAGTTCCGTACAAATTGCCCCCGCCCCGGCCCGTGAAAAATTCTAAATCACTGAAAATTGTTTGAAGTATACCCGACCCAGGCTGTCCAGTTTCAGCACAGAATTTGTTTAATCGTCTTGCCCGTGGACGGATGTCGCGTAATCAGATCATCTATGTATCTGCGCAACTTCTGATCGAGTTGAAGATACACTGTCGGTGCGACTTGGGTGAATTCGTGGCCTGGCCGGAGTACTTTGGCCCTGCTTAAGATCGTGGTTCGTACTGCAGATTTGTTTAATAGCATAACACCACACCTCCCAAACATTAACCGGTCACATCCGCCGTCCTGTCTTCTTATCAAACTCGTCCAGTTCGCCGGGTCCTGGCCATTCATCTTCGTAGAGTTTCGCCCGCTTCAACGCCTCCTCCAGAACGCACGCTTCAGCATTGAATACGAGATCGAACACCCGTTCATTGTGGGCCCAGACATCGCCATCACTGTCGACGTTGATGTCGCCGGTTTCGCACAAGGCATAGATAAATAACCATTTTCGTCGGTCTGTTGTTGCCCATCGCTTGATTTTCGTTAGTTGTTGGTAAGTCATTTTTTGACTCCTTCCGCTTTGGCGAGGGCGGCATCGATCTGACTCTGCGTGAAGTACATCAATGGGAAGCCCAGGGCTGAACCGCTGCAATTCGGGCAACCGAGCCACTCTGCGGGCGT
>JBASHR010000053.1:0-2333 GCA_049654165.1 Bacteroidales bacterium | reverse complement strand
AATACTGGCCGCGGCGCTCGATACCGCCCGGGCGGTCGGTTATCGGCACGTCTCGCGGGAGGCTATCGCCGCGACGGCGGGGTGCAGCCCGGGCCTCGTGTCAGCCTATTTCGGGACCATGCCGGCGCTACGGCGCGCGATTATGTCGGCGGCGATCGCCCGGCGCGATCTGGTCGTCCTCGCGCAAGGGCTGGCGGCCGGGGACAGCAAGGCAAAGGCGGCGCCCGAGGCGCTGAGGCGGGCAGCAGCGAAGACACTGGTATGATCCCCGCCGCCCTCGCCGCCCTCGCGGACTACGCACAATTCATCCTCTACAGGCGCGCCCCGCTGCCGACCGGCAAAACGACGAAGTTACCGATTGACTGGCGGACGCTCGCCGTAGCTGACGCTCACAATCCGGCCGTCTGGCTGGAGTACCACGACGCGGAGGCGCTGGCGGCGCTGTACGGCGACCCGTACGGGCTGGGCTTCGTGCTGACCGACCGCGACCCGTTTTGGTTCCTCGACATCGACAACTGCCGGACGGATGCCGGATGGTCGGATACAGCCATGCAACTGTGCCAAACGCTCGCCGGGGCCGCCGTCGAGGTGTCGCAGTCTGGCCGCGGGCTGCACGTGATCGGCCGCGGGACCGTCCCCGCGCATGGCTGCCGCAATACGGCCGCGGGGCTGGAGCTGTACCACTCCGCCCGGTTCATCGCGCTGGGGGACTGGCGTACGACCCCGGCTGGAAACGCCGGGCACGACTGCACGGCCGCCCTGGCCGCCGTCGTGGAGCGGTGGTTCGCCCCCGCCAGCTCGAGCAACGACCGGCCCGCGGAATGGACGGACGGCCCGGCAGAGGGCGCCGGAGCCGCCGGGGTGAGCGACGACGAACTGATCGCCCGCGCTCGGGCGAGTACCGGGGCGGCTACTGCGTTCGGGCACGGGGCTTCGTTCGATGCGCTCTGGACGGCCGATGCTGACGCTCTTGGGGCGGCATTCCCGGACCCGGCCCGCGAGTACGACGCGAGCGCAGCGGACGCCGCCCTGGCCATGCGGCTGTTGTTCTGGACGGGGAGAGACTGCGAGAGGACCCGGCGCCTGATGGAACGCTCCGCACTCGCCCGCGAGAAATGGCAGCGGGAGGACTATCTGCCGCGCACGATTATGGGCGGAATGTCGCGCGGCAGCGGCGAATACTGGAAGGGTACGGCCCGGCCAGTGGATACCGCCGTCGCTCCAGCCGCCCCGGGGGCGCCCCTCGTGCGTAGTCTGGCGACGGCGCGGCCAGTGGACGGCGCGGTGATACTCGGGGTGGACGAACAAATCGCCCTGTTCGCTGGCCATGCGTACGTGCGGGACGGCCACGTGATAGCCTGCCCGGACGGGATGCTGGCGACTCGGGAGCGTTTCGATAGCTGGCTGGGGGGCTGGCAGTTCGTGCTCGATTCGACGAACACGAAGCTATCCAGCAGCGCTTGGGAGGCGTTCACAGCATCGCGGATGTATCGGTTCCCGAAAGTGCATTCCATGGCGTTCCGCCCGGCGCTACCGCCCGGGGCGATCTGGGAGCAAGGAGGCGTGGACTACGTCAACACCTATTTCCCTGTCGTGACGGCGAGGCAGATGGGCGACCCGGCCCCGTTTCTGGACTTGCTCAAGCGTATGCTGCCGGTCAAACTCGATCGGGACATCCTGCTGGCGTACATGGCTTTCTGTGTCCAGTATCCGGGCGTTAAAGCGCAGTGGTGCGTGCTGCTGCAGGGCACGCAGGGCAACGGCAAGAGCTTCGTTGGAGAATGCCTCGTTGAGGCGATCGGCAGGCGCTACTGCCATTCCCCGAAAGCCGCGGAACTCACCGGCAAGTTCAATTCTTGGGTCTACGGCAAGCTCCTCGCCGTCGTTGAGGATATGCACACCCCGCACAGTCGCCAGCAAGCCGACGTGATCGAGGTCCTCAAGCCGATGATAACGGCTGCCTACCTTGAAATAGAGGCAAAAGGGCAAGACAAGCGTACCGCAGAGGTGTGCCTCAACTTCGTGCTCAACAGCAACCACAAGGACGCGATACGCAAGACGCAAGACGACAGGCGATTCGCCGTTTTCTACGGGGCGCAGCAGTCGGAAACGGATCTGGCGCGGGATGGCATGGACGGCGACTATTTCCCCCGGCTTTACGATTGGGCCCGGGCCGGCGGGTATGCGGTAATCAACGATTATCTGCGCTCGTACGAGATACCGGACGCCCTGAACCCGGCACGGGCGTGCCATCGGGCGCCGTCCACATCGAGTACCGCCGAGGCGTGCCGGGCGTCAGCAGGCCCGATTGAGCAAGAGATTCAGGACGCCGT
>JBASHR010000052.1:0-1599 GCA_049654165.1 Bacteroidales bacterium | reverse complement strand
ACCTGGGCAATCTCAAGCTTCTTTTCCCTGACCTTAAGCCTGAAGACTTCCGTCCCTGGATTGATGAAGAAGAAGCGGGCCGAAAAAGCCTTACCGCCGATGAATACGCCCGCCAGCAAGCCGAATTGTGGAAAAAGGGACTGACTGAATGGGACCAGGATCAGGGGCTAATCAGAAGGCTCCTGGAGACAGTTGATATCTCCATCTATACCCCTGGGAGTCAGGCTGGCCTACCTTTATCTATCCTCAAATCATTTGATGTCCCGCCGCCAGCCATACTCGATGATCCAGAAGCTCTCAGCGAAAATGTTTCCTCCACCGTCTCCGGCTTGCTTGGATTATTAGGCATTCAGGCTGACCCCCTTCAGAGCCGTGAACATATTCTGATTTCCAACCTGCTTCATTCTGCCTGGAAAGCCAATCAGGGATTGGACCTGCCTTCTCTCATTAAGCAAATTCAGAATCCACCTTTGAATCGAATCGGTGTTTTTGAACTGGATTCATTTTACCCGGCTGCAGACCGTTTCAAGCTGGCTATGATGTTAAATAATCTTCTGGCCGCCCCGGGCTTTGAATCCTGGCTGACCGGTGATCCTCTTGATATTGGTTCTCTTCTCTACACACCGGCCGGAAAGCCGAGGCTCAGTATCATCTCCATCGCTCACCTGCAGGAAGCCCAGAGAATGTTTTTTGTGACCATTCTTCTTAACCAGCTTCTGGGCTGGGTGAGGCAGCAGCCAGGAACTTCTTCCCTCCGGGCTATATTTTACATGGATGAAATCTTCGGATTTTTCCCGCCGGTTAGCGAGCCGCCAGCCAAAAAGCCTCTGTTGACCCTGCTCAAACAGGCCAGGGCTTTTGGGCTCGGTTTGGTCTTAACTACTCAGAACCCGGTTGACCTTGACTATAAAGGCCTGGCTAACGCTGGAACCTGGTTTATTGGACGGCTCCAGACTGAACAGGACAAGAACCGCCTGCTCCAGGGATTATCGGGCCTGGCCGGCGGCCTGGATATGGATCAGGTTTCTGCCCAGATCAGCCGCTTAAAAAACAGGGTCTTCCTTTTGCATAACGTGCACGAAGACAGACCAGTCCTGATGACGACCAGATGGACTCTTTCCTACCTGCGCGGTCCGATGACCAGGCAGCAAATTATGGAAGTTATGAAGGATAAAAAGAGTCAGGCCACTGCCTCTGGAGTTTTTGCCGCTAAAGAAATTGCTAAAAAGGTAGTGAGCTCAACAGCCACCAGGCTCAACCAGTTGAAACCTTCTCTACCGCCTGACGTGCCGGAGCTTTATTTGCCTGTTCGGCATCGGGTCTCATCGCCTGCTAATCTGACTTACCATCCAGCTATAGCTGCTTTTGGACAGGTGGCTATCTTTGATAACCGGTTGGGAATTTCTCAGGTTTCAGAGGTGGCTAATTACGTTGAACTGACTGACGAAGTTATGGGTTTACTCTGGGATAAATCTCTTCCTCTGCTCTATAGATTTGAAGCTCTTAATCAGGAACCAGCAGCTGGAGCCAGTTTCCTTTCCCTACCGTCTCGTTCTCTTTCGCTTTTAAAGTCAGCTGGAAATGATTATCTTGATTACC
>JBASHR010000051.1:0-32027 GCA_049654165.1 Bacteroidales bacterium | reverse complement strand
CGCTGCAGCATATTTTATCTTGCTTGGTTGACAAAGCAAAGTTATTGAATTTCAATAATATGGCAAAATAAATATGCTGCTTTTTATCTCATCTTCAATTATTTATCGAACTTGCGAAAGTTAAGTTATTGATTAATAAAGAATGATTTTTCGCACAATAACAGTTTCATCAAAAAGCAAACGCAGGTAGTAAAGTCCTCTGGCAAAAACTTCAGTGTTGATCTTGTTGTATAACAAGCCGTTAGAAATAGTTTGTTCGCTGGAATAAACAGTTTGCCCCTGAGGATTCATCAATTCGTAGTGAATCTTTCCCGAATAACCTTCAACACTGATATTCAGTACCGAACCGGCAGGATTGGGATAAACCGCAATTTTGAGATTATTATTTTCATTACCGGCAAAAGTACACGCATCAAAAGCTACCCTTATGGAAGCCTGACTGATACATCCGTTTATGTCAGTGATTGTAACAGTAAAAACCTTGGCTCCTAATCCAATCCCTGTTGAATCAATTACAATTTGTGGGGTTGTAATATTCCCGGGCGTCCATAAATAATCAATTCCATCAGGAATAGCGGCATCAAGTGATAAAACGAAATTAGCACAAAGAGTAGTGTCAGCGCTAAAATGGGGCTGTATTTGTGAATTCACGAAAACATTTTGTTCACCTGTCGCAATATTTTCTCCATCATTTACAACTACCTTATAAGTTACAGATTCAAAAGGCATTGCAAGCGGGTTCTCAATTTCAGGGTCATCCAGATCTGAAGCAGGTGTCCATTGATATGAATACTCTCCGGTTCCGCCTATTGCATTTGCATAAAGCTGTACCGTATTTCCTTCACAAATTGTGTTCTGACCTGATGACGGAAACACAGCCAAAGGACCTAAACAACGGATTTTTGCTTTCCACCCAGGTTTTTCATTACCATGATCTGACACAAACCTGAAAGTAACTGCACCGCTTGAATCGGATGAAATGATGGTTCCCGGGCTGTTGTCACCATGGAAAGGACTTCCGGACAACATCTCAGCTTCAGTATCAGCACCATTGTAAATATAAAGAAGACCCAAATCAGGTTCTGTTTCAAAATCAATGAAGTCAAACCTTAACTGATAATCATTTACAAAAGGATAAAACGTTGTTGTAATATCTTCATAACTTCCGTAATCATTGTCAGGACCTCCGGAATCGTAAAAAAACCCGTCGTTCACCATAAAAACAGTATCTGCCATTGCAAACTCCGGCTTACCTGTTGTAAAAGACCAGACAGGGCAATTTTGAGCAGTTTCTCCATTATTACGCGGCACAATTTTCCAGTAATACGTTGTTAACGGGTCAAGAATCTTAGTAAACGAAGTTTTATTAATTGAGGTAACAAACGGCGGATTCATTGTTTTGCCAATAAAAACATCATATCCGTCAACATCTTCTGATTCCCAGTGAAATGAAGTGTTTACAGAAATTCCTTTAGCTTTGTCGGCGGGATAAGGATCATATGCACATAAAGGTATCAGAGCAGGAAAATAACAACTTATCTCTGCTTCCCAGCCTGATCCGGTACTTATATTATCCGAAATAAATCTGAATGTAATGGCACCTTCGGCATTAGTTGCAAGTAAAGTACCCGGCTGCTTTGATCCGTGGAATGGGCTGCCATTAAATTGTGGTGCTAATGTATCAGAACCGTTGTAAATGTAAAGTTTATCGTAAAATTGTTCAGTTGAAAATTCAAGAAATTTCACTTTTAAAGCGGTATCTGATTCATCAGGTTTGAAAGTCATTACCAAATCCTCACTATTTCCGTAGTTTCCATTTTCTCCTCCCGAATCATAGAATTTGGCATTACAAGTGTTTATGACATCATTACTCAGATTGTAAACTGGTACCCGACCCAGTATGAGTTCATAACTGTTTGAAGCAACATAAGAACCTTCAGGACCTCCTGAGACATAAATCTCAAGATTTACAGAATAATCCAACGGTGCTGAGGCATCAGCCAAAACAGTGAGAATAAGTTCTGATGATTCACCTGGATTAAGTTTATCAATATAAATTTCTTCGCTGATTATTGTCAGAAAACTATCGCCGGAAACAGCACTTACAGTAATATCATCAATACTGCTGTGTCCGGAATTAGTGATACTCAAAATTATCTGTGCCGTTTCGCCGGGGTCAATAATACCGTTATTATTTCCGGTATTATAATCATTTATTACATATTTATCTGAAACAATCAATGCCGGCGCCTGCACGCAAACAGGCAATGTTGAAGCCCAGAAATGGTTTCCATCTTTTATTTGCAACTCAAATTCAGCTTTATACTGATCCGGCACAAATCCGGCTATTGAAAAAATGAAAGCATCATTTATTTCCAGACTTTCCAGACTGTTCAATGCCGCAACGTTTAAAACCGGCTCACTGATCAATGATACATAATTGTCAGTTCCTGATAATGAAATGGTTAAATCACCGCTTGGCAATCTTCCAACGTTTTTCAAGGTAAGATCAAATCCAATAATTTCATCATAATCGGCAAATCCGTTCTGATTTCCCTGATGATCGGTAATTGTTTTTTCATACACTATTACATAAGGTTCTTCTATCTGAGTAACAGGTATTTGAGCATAATAAGGAACATATTGTGGTTTTGTAACCACAACTTCAACTATTCCATCTGAAAATACAGGTTCTACTTCTACAACAGCCTTTCCTGAAACATCAGCAAGAGCCACCCCATGCAGAACACCATCTTTTGAAATGGCTACATATGAACCTGGTTCGGCATTAACCTCAAAAACACTTAAACCAAAAGGGAAAAAAGATGAATGAACAACATTATTGAAATTACCCTGAGTATGATAAACAACCAGAGAAGGATCGCCCAGAATATTGTATGCCTGCCAGTAATATTGCGCACTCGATTGCATATTATAACCCTGAACATGGGCTTCGGTAACGGCTAAATTACCGGTAAAAACAATTCCTCCCAACGAAGTAAAATCACTTACAAACGGAGCATCATAAGCTCCATGAGTAGTTTCAGCGAAAGTTGGCACATATCCGTTGTTAAATCCCTGAGCAGGAAATGCTCCCACCGACCAGTAAAAGTCTTCAAGCCAGTATGAATTCGGAGCTGAGCCAATATATGCCACAGCGCCTTTTCCGGGTGTTCTTACCCATGATTCACCCAAACATTCCGAATATCCAAAGTCGGCTGACAGGCAACAATTACCAATAACCAGCGGATATTGCCCATAATTCGAAAAGTTACCTACTGACTGATTGGTTAACAGGGGATTCTCCCATGTTGTCTCATTGCAATGAGCAGTGTAATTAACAAAGCCAACCCTGATTTTTTCAGCATCATAACATCCGTTATAAGGGCTGGTCAGATACGCAAACACATCAGAATATCCCTGGGATTTATTGTAATAATTACCGGTTGCATATTTAATTGTAGGCTGCCCTATCCATGGATTCCAGTTTGCATCGGCACCGGCTATTAAAGTGGCTCTGTCAAGAAAAGCAGGATCGGTAAACTGATATTGTTCATAATAAAGTGTTTTCTCAATCTGGCTGATCAATTCAGTTGAATTATTAGCTGAAAATCTGCCGTAATACATTTCCGGAAAATAATCCCCATCCACACTTGCATAATAAAGGTCAGTTGATTTTCCGGTTGACGAACCGGTAGATGAAGGAATCAAAGGTGTATCACCAACCAACAATAAAAAACTTGGTGCAGGGTCATCAGGGGTTGCTGAATTATACTGACCATGAACCCATTGCTGAATTGATTTAAAATCCATCCCTATTTCATCAGTATAAGCCACAATCATCTTAAAACCTTTTTTAGTCTTCCATTCAATGAAAGGCTGTAAATCCGCTTCAAACATACGGGGAGCAACCACAAGATATTTGATAGGATATCTTGTTAAGTCATTGAATGTAAGATCTTTGCTACCGGGGTCATTAAACAGCATATTCTGAACAGGTTCGAACCACAATGAACGCGATGAAGATTTTATATACCTGTTTAGTTCTTCATCAGCAGCCGAAAATGATATTTCAACTTCAATATTATTATAAACCTTTATTGTATTCCGAACCGGATTATAACTCACCGGTGCAATGGTAAGTTGAGCCAATCTGGTATTTCTTAGAACCCCAAGAATCTCAACAGTAGCAATATCATATTCGAGATATTTATCTTTCCCGTAAATTTCATGGTTAAACTCAAATGGTATCATTTCAGCATCCTGATCTTTTCTCACCGAAGGTTGTACCGGTATTATCTTATTTGAGATACCAAATTTTTCAAGATCATATTCCTTCAAAGTATAGTTAAGGACTTTTACTGTAACTTCAGCTCCGAAAGGGATTTCAATAAGTTTACGGCTGGCAGGAAGTTTTGGAAAACCAAGCTCTCCAATGAAAAAGGCACTGGGAATAAAAATTTCGCAATACGAACCATTACTGGTTTCAGTGTCTGAAACTATTATTTCGTTATAGGTAAATAAGGCCGTAAAATACTGCATGTCGTCATGAACGACTGTAGCTGAAGTTTTTGAATTATCAAGATTTAATCTAGTGGTTTGAGAATATGATAATGAGCCGGATACCAATAAAATAAACATTAGCGTATATTTTATTATACCCTTTAATGTTCTCTGTATCCGATAATTACTGCTCATTGGTATTATCTGTTCTGAATATAGCTATCCTTTAAAATAACCAACAAAAGTAATACTTACTCAGAAAATATTAGCAATCTGTATAATTATTATCAGAACCGATACCTGAAATTTTTTGATTTTGCCTGGTTGAGGAAATTAAAAAACCGGACTTTTGATCCGGTTTCTGATGTTTACCTGGCTTATTTTGTGCTTATTACAAGGTATTTTGAAGTTTTCCAAAACTCCTGTGGATTAGTAATAACAAGCTTTTCAACAGGTTTTTGACCTATTAGCTGATAACTGCCTGCAGGATGATTTGTTACTATTTCAACATGAGTGGTATTCAAGGGAATTTCAGTAAGCTCGCGCTGGTCAGCTTCAATGAACTGCTTGTTCATCAAATCTTCTGATGGCATTGTAACTCTTCCTATGCCTATGAATCCACCGGTGCGGTTTATAATGCCACCATCACGAAGGTCTTTTCTGCTACCTACAATATACCATACTTTGTTTATCTCACTGATTCTTTCAGCTATTATCATGTCTTTTTCAGAACTTTCTTTTTCAAGATCGCCAACTTTAATATTCAGGTCATCAATTTTAATATTAAGGCTTTTAATATTTTGTTTTAGTTCAGAAATTTCGATTTCCTTATCAGCAAGAGTACCATTAAGACGTTCAATGGTTTTATCGAGTTCTGATATTTTCAGGTTCGAACTACGAACCTGCGCATTCAGATTCTTAATAAGCTGTTTGTTCTTTTCCATCAGATCGTTGATGTCAGAAATATTCTGCATTATACGATTTTGTACATCTGGCTTGATTTCGCGGTTTTCTCCTGTCTGATCAGATATAATAGATTCTTTCGACCTGATAAGTGCAAGATTTTCTTCTATTTCATTCAGAGTTTTTAAAAGTGAGTTTATTGCATCTTCTTTTTCCTGAACTAACCGTGTGGAGCGTACACTATCAATTTGCAAGGCTAAAATCCGTTCTGACTGCTTTTTGTTTTCACATCCAAAAAACAAAGTCAGCATTGGTATTAATAAAATCAAATACTTTTTCATTTTCTTTTTTTTGGTTTAATATGAATTTTTAAAAATATTTTGAGTAAATTTTATACTAAGTAAATTTAAATATTACATAAAAATATGCTAAGCAATATTTCTGTATTTTCATAAATATCTTTATAAGCCCGTGCGACTGGGTTTATATCCTGACATATTGAATATTTCCTGTGTGTTCCGGGATATGAACAATTCCTGAAGGTTTACTGAAGGATTTTTTTTCATATATGATTCAATGATCTGCCAGCCAACCCAGATAGCAGCCCTTGCAGGGGAATCGTTACGAAAAGCTGTAGTAAACGGACCATCGTTAGTAAACTTATTAATAATCATTGGATCAGACGAAAACAACAACTCATTTTCAAGGAAATACGCCCACATTTTTGCCTCATTATCCTTACACCAGCCTAACTGTTCCTTAGTAAAGCCAATTTTATACTGATCTTCAATCCAGGGAATAAACTGATCCATTAAATAAAGCTGCCTGCCTTCATACAACATTTTGTCAATTAAATTTGAAGCAAAATAATATTCTGTAAAATCAGTAATTATGATCTCACGAATACAATCGGCAAGCATGTATTCACGTGTCATCCGATTAATTTTGAATTTGGGGAAACCCATCATAAGATAGGTCTCAAAATCCTGCCCAAGATACATATCAAGCGCAATGATAAGCTGGTCTCCATTATAGCTTACCGGATTTTCATAATCCAGCCCCGAAATATAAGAATAGACTTGAGGAGGTGTCCAATCAGGAAAATGATATTTAATATGTTTGAATGCCAGAGTAAGGTCTTCTTCCAGAAATTGCAAAGATTTAAATTCACTCCGGGTTTTTAAAAATACTGACTTAACCAAAGTATCTGAAATAAAAGTGCGTATTTGGTCAATATTCCTGTCATCCGTTAAATCAACATCAAGAAATGGTATATATTCAGCTTGTAATTTCAAAAGTTCTTGTTGAAGATAAGTGGTATCAACACTGAACAGATCCGCCTCATAACGTTTTATGCTAGTATTATCCAGCCTGATATCTTTCACTTTCTGTAAAGCATCCTGTTTAGTGTTTTGGCACGAAAACATAAACAAAGATATCCAGCTTAAAATCAAAATTTTATTAAGCACAAGCTTTTTCATATCATATGTCCTATGAAACTGTGGTGAATTACTGATTCAGTTTAAAAAAGCTTCCAGCCCAGACTCACCTCTATCATTCTGTTTTTCAAACTAACACCGTTGCACCCGGAGATTAAAAGGTTATTGATTCCCCATTCATATCTTAAATCCAGGGTTAACACAATCAAATCCAAGCCTATACCAGCCTGAAGCCCCCATAATACATTCTCAAACATGCTACCATCAAGTTCGGAGCTGTTATCCAGCCTAATGTTCTTTTCAGTAGCGAAAGCAATAGTTTGCCCCGCCATTATATGTAAATTATTGGCTCTGTCACCAGCTACCCGAATACCTATAAGAATAGGTACTTCAAAGGTTGTCAGACTTAATTCCTTGATCCCAAGTAATTTATCGCCACTGAACAAACCACCTTTTGTTTTGATATTAAATTCAGGCTGAATAAAAAGACGGTGATCGCTAATACGCATAAAAGCACCTACCATGAAATTAGCCTGAAAAGTCTCCAGCATTTCATCTTTATTACTGCTCAGCTTAGTGGCTGTAAAACCTACTTTAGGCCCGAGCGTAAATCCAAGCTGAGCATTCAGCAAAGTGAAAGGCATTAACAAAATAAATAACAGAACTATTTTTTTCATTTCCTTCCCTGATTTAGTTTTCCGGAACGGTCTGGGGATGATTTCGTCTGTTTTGTTGAAGTTATACAACTTATAACGTTAATTTAAAACTTATGTTACATCTGAATACTTAAATATACCTTAAAGAGGAAAAAAATATTTAATTTAGCGCCATGAAATTAACTTAATAAATTGAAGTATGAAAAAAATCAAACCCTTTGTAATAGCCTTTATTGCCTTTGCTTCAGTAATGCTTACTTGCGATCTTGAAGCTCAGGTCTTTAAGAACCCAAAGTTTGGATTCAGGGTTGCACCTAATATTGGTTGGTTAAAACCTGATGCTAAATCATATGAAAATGATGGTGTAGTGTTTGGATTCTCATGGGGTTTTATATCAGAATTCCCTTTTGAAGAGAATTATTACCTGTCTTCCGGTTTTAACATAATCTTCAATAACGGAAAACTCAAATATCCCCATAAACTGAACGATTCCACCGGAACTCTGTACAGACGATATAACCTGAAGTATCTTGAACTTCCGGTTGCCATGAGATTGCGTGCTCCTGATGTTTCCGGATTTACTTTTTATGCTCAGCTTGGATTTGGCGGAAGCATACGTCTTGATGCAAAAGCCGAAGACAAATTCATTCCTAAAGATGCTGGTACAGTCAAGCGTTTTGAAAAAGACAAAATAAGTGAAGAAATAAATTTCCTCAGAGCTTCATTAATACTTGGCGGTGGTGTTGAATATGAGATCGGACAATCCAAACTGATGTTGGGGTTATTGTTTAACAATGGATTTACCAATGTTCTTAAAGGTAATAATACCCTGGATAGCAGTATCGAACATGCAGGTAAGTCCAATTTTATAGAGCTTAACATAGGCTTCCTGTTTTGATATCATTCTGAAACACAAGATTTCTTATGAAAATTGCTCTTGCTCAGCTTAATTATATTATTGGTGATTTTGAATATAATACCAGAAAAATCATTGATCATATAGAAAAAGCCAGGCTTGAGGGTGCTGATCTTGTTGTGTTTTCCGAGCTTTCAGTCTGTGGTTATCCTCCTCAGGATCTGCTTGAATATACTGAATTCATTGATAAATGCGAAACAGCAGTAAAAAATATTGCCGAACATTGTAATGAAATTGCAGCTATTGTTGGCTGTCCTACACAAAATCGTTTAAAAAAAAATGGAAAGCTTTTAAATTCAGCAATTGTCCTGTTTAACGGAGGCATTTATTCTCAAGTTCATAAGACATTATTGCAGGATTCGGATATTTCAGATGAATCACGTTATTTCGAACCCAATAAGGTATTTGATATAGTTCGCCTGCCTTTTGGCAACTTTGTACTTACTATTGGGAATGATCTTCTGAATATTAGCGAGCTGCCAGTGACAAAACTTCTTGAACAAGGTCCTGACGCGATTATTAATATTTCGGCATTTCCTTTTCAGCATGACACTACCAATATATTCACTGAACTTGTCAGCCTGAATATTGCTGATCTCAAACTGCCATTGTACTATGTAAATCAGGCTGGAGCGCAAACAGAACTAATCTTTGAAGGTGGCTCAATGTTTATAAATAAGCATGGGAAAATTATAAACAGATTGGCATATTTCAATGAAGATTTTATAGTTGCAGATAATAGTAAATCTAACACAGAACAATCTTTTGATGGTTTTAAAACTCCTTCAAAAATTGAGCTTGTTCATAATGCTCTGGTTCTTGGAATAAAAGATTATTTTTCAAAGCTGGGGCTTAAAAAAGCAATTCTTGGACTTTCAGGTGGCCTTGATTCGGCTGTGGCACTTGTATTGGCTGTAAAAGCGCTTGGAAAAGAAAATGTGATGTCTTTGATGTTGCCCTCCGGTTTTTCATCCAGCCATTCAATCAGCGATGCGAAGCAATTGCTAAATAATCTTAACAGTCCGTATCTTATTATTCCTATTGAAAATCACTATCAGGAATTAATAAAGGATCTTAATTCCTATTTTGACAATAATTCTTTTGGTGTAACTGAAGAAAACCTTCAGGCACGGATAAGAGCAATTATTCTGATGGCATTCTCAAATAAATACGGTTATGTTCTTTTAAATGCTTCAAACAAGAGTGAAGCAGCAGTAGGCTATGGTACTCTTTACGGTGATATGTGCGGCGGGCTGGCAGTTTTGGGCGATCTGTACAAAACCGAAGTATATGAACTGGCTCATTATATTAATTCCGAAGAAACTATAATCCCTGAGAATATACTGACAAAACCACCTTCGGCCGAGCTACGCCCGGATCAAAAGGATACTGACTCACTTCCTGAATATGAATTGCTTGATAAGATCCTTGACTTATTCATCACAAAACATCATTCTGAAAATGAAATTATAGGAATGGGATTTAATCCTGAAATTGTCAATAAAGTTCTGAAACTCGTAAAAGCAAACGAATGGAAGCGGCGACAAACGCCTCCGATTCTTAAGGTTTCATCAAAAGCATTTGGTTCCGGCCGCCGGATACCGATTACTGCTAAATATTAATGGTAATAAGGAGTTTTTACGCTTCTTCAACGGCTACTATCTCGGGTAAAGCCCTTCTAACAGCCTCTTCAACACCATTTTTCAGGGTCATACGGCTATACGGACATGAACCGCAAGCACCCTGCAATCTAACTTTTACTATATTGTCAGAAGTAAGCTCAATAAATTGTATATCGCCGCCATCAACCTGCAAGTAAGGTCTTACCTGCTCAATAATATTCTGTACTTTATTTACCAGTTCAATATTTGTATTCATAATCAATCATTTATTAATTTGCAAGACTTAAAATATGCAATGGTTTAATTCTATAAATAAAATTTCGTGTTAATTGTTCATTTTTACTTTTGAAGTGGGCGGTAAAGTTGCATTTCGGATTGAAACCTGTTGTGCCACAGCCATTGCCATTTCCATTAATGCCGAAGCTGCCGGCGACTGAGGATTCAACACTGCCGGAGTTCCGTTATCTCCCGCTTCACGGACGCCTTGAACCAATGGAACAGACCCAAGCAATGGTACTCCGGTTTCTTTGGCAAGCCTGCTTCCGCCTTCCTTACCAAAAATATAATATTTGTTTTCAGGAAGTTCAGCAGGGGTAAACCACGACATGTTTTCTACCAGGCCGAGCACAGGCACATTAATATTTTCCTGCTGAAACATTGCAATTGCCTTACGGGCATCTGCCAAAGCAATTTCTTGTGGGGTAGTGACTATTACAGCTCCGGTGACAGGCAATTGCTGAACAAGAGTAAGATGAATATCTCCTGTACCGGGAGGCATATCAATTACCATATAATCAAGTTCTCCCCAATCGGCTTCGGTAAAAAGCTGAGTAAGCGCATTAGAAGCCATAGGTCCACGCCAGATCAATGCTTTTTCAGGATCAACAAAAAAACCTATTGATAATAATCCTATTCCATGCTTTACAAGAGGAATTACTTTCGATTTCCCGTCAACTTCCATTGCCACAGGTTTAACATTTACCATATCAAACATCAAAGGAATTGATGGACCGTAAATATCGGCATCAACCAGGCCAACTTTTGAACCATTTTTAGCAAGGGCAACAGCCAGATTTACAGCTATTGTTGATTTTCCAACACCACCTTTACCCGAAGCAACGGCAATTATATTCTTTACTCCCTTTAGCATCTCATCAGCCTTATTACGCCGGCTCGTAACTCTTGATGTTAACTCCACTTCAACTTCAAGCCAGGGATCAACATATTTTTTAATTGCCAGTTCACAATCTTTCTGCATTTTATGTTTCATCGGACATGCAGGAGTGGTAAGAACAAGCTTGAACGAGACTTTATTTCCTTCAATTTTAATATCTTCAATCATGTTAAGTGTTACCAGATCTTTCTTAAGATCAGGGTCTTGCACATGACTCAGAGCTTTTAAAATGTCCTTTTCAGTATAACTCACGACTATTGATTTTTATATTAATTTAGAATCGGTAAAAATAACAAAATTTTATAAAGTGATATTTTTGAAGCTTATCTTTTCTATAAACCGTTTTTGATCCAAAAGGTTGAATCACTCATAAACATTTAATATGCAGGCTATTGCAAATAAGTGTGTTTAGAAAATAAGAGCAATGATAATTGGAATTTCGTAGTTAAACTAACCGATGTTCAGTTCCTGAGATAGCTGAAAAGGTTAAATGTTACAATCTGGTATTGCGTTTTTAATGAAATCAATATCACTGACTCATTGGCTTATAATCCGCCCCAGAATTTTATTAATTTCCATAAGGATATCTTTAAGATCGCTATGTTCTTTCAGATATTTAAACTGTTCTTCAACATCATTTGAATTCTTTATCTTCTTAAGTATCAGATTTAAATCCTTTGATATCTTTTTTGCTTTTAAAGCTAATACCGATGAAATAACAACATTCTTGAGGATTTTTTCTTCGCTGTTTACATAGATTTTCTTTTTCTCCCAATTTTCACTCAATTCGTGCTGTTTACTTAATAATTCAATAGCAGTTTTTGAAATTTGCGGATCGCTGTGAGATGTAAAATACTGAGAGCCACTCTTTAAAACATCATCTTCATAGTTTAGTACTATTTCTTCATATATGCGCCTGTAAACAGGTGTTTCAAAAACTATTTCGTCATGGTGTAAATCATTAATAATAAATCCTGCAACACTTATAGAAGATGTCTCAATATGCCCGAATTCATTTTCTTTTTCGAAAACCAACTTTTCATTTCCGTAATTCAGTATCAGTCTTACTATTTCACTCTCATGATATTCGCTATCATCGGTTTTATATTCTATTTGCTGAACTGCGGTATATTCCTCCTGAACAGGGTCATCAATCCGGGCTATTTCGTCAGTACGTTTTTTAAAACGTTTTCTTAATTCCCGGTTTAGTTCGTATATCAAAGCCTGCTCATCAACATCCATAAGCTGAGCACAAGCCTTTATATATTCACGCCGGTTAATATCGTCAGGGATAAGACTTATTGAGCTAACTACTTCACGGATCAGAGCAGTTTTTTTAACAGGATCGTTTTTTACTTCCTCAATTAATAATCCGGTTTTAAATCTTATAAAATCCCGGGAATTTTCATCAATGAATTCCTTTATCTCAGCGGTTCTGTGTTTTCTGGCAAACGAATCAGGGTCTTCATCTGCAGGTAATAACACTATACTTACATTCATGCCCTGTTCAAGAATAAGATCAATGCCGCGGAACGAAGCTTTCAATCCGGCTTCATCTCCATCAAAAAGAATGGTTATGTTGTTTGTAAAGCGTTTGATAAGCCGTATCTGATCAATCGTAAGAGATGTTCCTGAAGATGCAACAACATTTTGTATCCCGTTCTGAAAAAGTGAGATCACATCAGTATAACCTTCAACCAGATAACAATTGTTTTCCTTTACTATGGTATTCTTTGCGAAAAACAATCCGTACAATATCTTGCTTTTATTGTAAATATCATTTTCAGGTGAATTGATGTACTTTGGTTTGTTAGGATCCTTTTTCAGAATACGCCCGGCAAAAGCAATAACCTTTCCGCTTAAATTATGAATAGGAAAAATCACTCGGCCACGAAATCTGTCATAATGATCGCCACCCGTACGTTCAACAGTTAAGCCGCTTTTTATAAGATAATCTATGCTATAACCATTCTTCAAAGCATTGGTAGTGAATTCATTCCATGTATCAAGGCAATATCCGAGTTGAAATTTTTCGATGTTTTCATCATTGAATTCGCGTTCGATAAAATAGGATAAACCTACTGCCTTACCTTCATTATGATTATGAAGACAATCAGAAAAATACTTTTGTGCAAACTGGCTTATGTTGTAAAGACTTTCTTTCTCGTTATGCTCGTGGATATGTTCAGCAGTTTCTTCCTCTTCGCGAATTTCGATATTATATTTTTTGGCAAGATAGCGGAGTGCTTCAACATAGTTATAATGTTCATGCTCCATTATAAAATTAACAACATCGCCACCTTTTCCGCATCCAAAACATTTATATATCCCTTTACTTGCAGAAACTGAAAACGATGGTGTTTTTTCATTATGAAACGGGCACAAACCCACATAGTTACTGCCTCTTTTCCTTAAATTAACAAAATCAGAAATCACTTCCTCGATTCTGGCAGTTTCAATAATTGATTGTATGATATCTTTTGGTATCAGTGTTTTATGAATTTATGACTTTCACGGCTAAATTACAAAAATCATATTACTTTTGCTTTCTACATCCTATAATTTTTCTTTTTATGACAGAAAAAGAGATTTTTGTTCTTCAAAAACAAATTGAAAAACTAAACGATCCGAAATTTAACCTCAACGTTTGGAAAAATTCTACTATCCTGGTTTTAGAGCGTATTTTCGGAAGAGATTCGGAAAAAATAAATCTTATCAAAAATATTAATTACGAGTACAGTAGCTGGACAATGAGAGATACATCGGGGATTCCGGCTTCAGAAACTGTTAAGAGGCTTGGACGTGAAATCCTGGAAACGGCTATACAGGAAATTGAGGTTTTTGGATTGCCCGAAGTAAAAAGCGATGCAAATATTAATATTTCTGTTATAAGATCAGCTTTAGAAAATACTCTGAGAATTTCGCAATACAGAGAATTAATGGCAATCATAAGCGAAACTAAAGACAGGTTGGATAGAAAGAAATTATTGGCAGAGAAATTGCAGGCATTTGGCGACGAATCGGTTCGGAGTATCCTTGCAGATATTTTATCGCATCCAGATATTGAAAATTTAGAATAACTTACTAAGGTTCAGATAATTAAGATTTTTTTATTTAATTCATAAAACCATTTGTTAACATTTAATCATTAATTAAAACTCAAAATTATGATCAGGAAAGTTTTTTTTATTGTCTCTATTCTGGTTTTCCAGGGATTTACTGTATTCTCACAGGGATATGTATTAAAAGTAATAGATGCTGAAGGTAAACCGGGTGAAAATATTACAATTACCCTTGAAATTATTAACGAATCGCCAATTGTTGCTTTTCAGCTGGACATTCCTTTGCCTCTGGGTTTTGAATATGTACCAAATTCCTGCGCTTTGGTCAATACTCGTAGTCAGGGTCATATGATTCAGGCTAACACATTATCAGAAACCAGGATACTGAGAATGATAGCGTTCAGTCTTTCAAATGCTAATTTCAAAGAAAATAAAGGTGCAATCGCTACTTTTGTGTTAAAAACACCTGAAATTGAAGGTATTTTTCCGCTGGAACTGAAAGAAGCCATTATTGCTGATATTAGAGCAAAAAATCTTATTACCGGTACGGTTAACGGTAAGATAAAACTTTCAAAATAAAAAAGGCTTGACTACAATAGGGTAGGGTAGAGAAGAGTTTTGTTTCTAATATACAATGTATTAGCAGTAAATAATTGCTATTTATTATTTCTTTGTTCTATCCAAAGCTGTTTAAAAGATTTTTGCTGAACCTTAGGTAATTTCCTGCGCTTTCCCCAGGATTTATTGAAGAAATAATTAAGCATTCTATTTTTTAAACTGGCACTTGCACTATCAAGACGATGTCGTTTTAGCATATAATGCTTCATCATCCTTATACTTGAACGTTCGTAAAACGAAGGGATATTCTGTTGAACTGCCTTATAACGGTTATGCAAAAGCAGCTCGTGCAAATTAATACTAACAGGACATACTTCAGTACATTTTCCGCAAAGTGTGGAAGCAAAGCTTAAATGTATATAATTCTCAAAATCAATCATGTATGGCGCAATTACTGCTCCGATAGGTCCGCTGTAAGGAGTATTGTAAGTATGTCCTCCTATATTTTTATACACAGGACATGCATTAAGACATGCACCACAACGAATACATGATAAAGCACGACGCTGCTCAGTTTGTGAAAGTAAATTTGATCTTTTATTATCAATCAGGATCACATACATGAATTCAGGTCCGTCATCTTCATTATCTTTTCTTGGCCCGTTAATAATAGAATTATAAGCACTCAAACGTTGACCGGTTGCATAAGTAGAAAGCAATGGCAGAAAAAGATTCAAATCATTAATTGAAGGAATTATTTTTTCAACTCCTGTAATAACAATATGCACTCTGGGTAACGACATACTCATCATACCATTACCTTCATTCTCAGTAAGAACCACTGATCCGGTATCGGCAATAAGAAAATTGGCACCTGTAATTCCTATATCTGCTTTCTGAAATTTTTCTCTTAAAAGTTGTCTTACAAAAAGTGTTATATCTTCGGGGCTACTGTTTTCTGATATATTGAACTTTTCATGAAACTGTTTTACAACATCTTCTTTTGAAAAATGCATTGCAGGAGTTACAATATGATATGGAGCCTGTCCTGCCTGTTGAACAATAAATTCTCCAAGATCGGTTTCAACAGATTCTATCTTATTTTTTTCAAGATGTTTATTAAGCTCAATCTCTTCCGTAACCATGCTTTTCGATTTCACAACCTTTTTAGCCCGGTGCTTCTTAGCAATATTAAGGACTTCTTTAACGGCATCACGTTCGTCCAAAGCCCATAATACAATTCCGCCTTTTTCTTCAAAATTCTTTTCAAATTCAGCTAAATAACGTTCCAACTCACTTAAAACCCGATATTTAACAACGGCAGCTTTCTTCTTTGCAATAGCAAGGTTTTTAAATTGCTTCTTTCCCTTTACAACCTCCTCATTATATTTCGAAATATTATAATTGATGATCTTCCGGTGTTGCCGGTCGAAAGCAATCTTTTCCGAAGTCTTCAAAAATTCAGTCAGAGTTGGATTCTTGCTCATAATATAACATTGGAAATTTTTTCAACTCTTTTAGTATGTCTTCCACCCTCAAAATTAGTAGTGAGGAATGTTTCAACGCATTTCAATGCTTCTTCAGTTTCTATAAAACGACCAGGTAAACAAAGAATATTTGCATCGTTATGTAAACGTGCAAGTCTTGTTAATTCAACATTCCAGCATAATGCAGCTCTTACATGAACATATTTGTTTGCTGTCATACAAACCCCGTTACCACTTCCACATATCAAAATACCCGCATCAAATTTATGATCATTTACATTTTTTGCAACCGTATGTGCAAAATCAGGGTAATCAGCACGATCATCAGAAAAGGTTCCGAAATCATAAAATTCAATATCTTTGGCAATCAACCATTTAATAACATCAAGTTTTAAATTGTATCCTGCATGATCAGAACCCAATGCCACTTTTTGCCAGTTTGATTTCATTGTTAATAATATTTTGAAACAAAAGTAAATAATTTATAATTTTAAAATCCTACATGTCTGCTTTATAAGCAATTAATTTAAAATCCTAAATTTTAATATGATGACTAATTTACGGAAAATCAATTATTTATAAGATACTAACAAAAGCATAACATAAATTGTTAGTAACGTGTTTCATTTCTTTAATAAATAAAACTTATCAACATAAATAATGATGATTAATCGGAAAAGACAGGTAAGGACCATTTTTATTAAATTTTATTAAGAGCATACTCAACAAAAAAACACTGCCATTTTGAATTTATTTATAAACACAAGTCAAAATCCGAAAATTGTTAATTACTCATATAATCCATAATATCAGCAACTTACTCAAATACCATTGTTAATATAATGTTAGTCATTCTTTAAGAACTGAAATTCCAAACAATCATCATAATTTTTGCTAACATAACTAACAACCTATAATATTTATACTAATTTTATTTTTTAAAAATATTATTATTAATACAATTAAAGCCGCTATTGCCATTAAGCTTTCATGTCGTAACATTGCATAAGAAAAAATCGTCATGAATAAATTTCTTAAAATATTAGTAATCACCATATTAATATTTAGCTGCCGGGTTTCCATGGCTCAGGAAAGCATAAATCCTGATGGTTTTAATGTGTTCTATCATCCAAACGGTAAAATTTCGAGCGAAGGTTATATGAGGAATGGTAAACCCGATGGTTACTGGAAAACATATTATGAAGACGGAATTCTTAAATCAGAAGGAAATCGCGTTGATTATGAACTGGACAGCCTTTGGAAATTCTATAACGAAACAGGGGATCTGATACTGGAGATAAATTATAAACATGGAAAAAAGGATGGTATCAGAAAAACATACAGAGAAGAAGAAATTATTGTTGAGCCTTTTGTGAACGATCAGAAAGAAGGCTTAACCGAGTTTTTGTACCCTGATGGTTCAATAAAACGTATTATTCCGTTTGAAAACGGATTGGAAGAAGGTAATGGTTTTGATTATGACAAAAACGGAAATATTGTGGTTCATACCGAATACCGAAAGGGTTTTGTGATTTTCAGAGAAAACATTAACAGAAGAGACAGAAATGGTTTAAAACAGGGACATTGGAAATATTTTTATGAAGAGGGAATGTTAAAAGAGGAAGGAACTTTCAGAAACGACAAAAGAGATGGTTTTTTTAAAACATATGATAAAACCGGAAATCTGCTGGAACTTAAAAAATTTGCTGACGATGTTGAAGTACTTGATGTTCCTGAAATAACCAAACTTGAAACCGTCACTGAATATTTTGACAATGGTGTTATAAGCAGTGTAACAACATATCGTAATGGCCTTCCTGAAGGTGTTAGCCGTGAGTACAACGAAGATGGAAGTATTGAAAAGGCTGTTATTTATGCAAAAGGTAATATTATTGGTAAAGGGATAATGGATGAAAACGGGATTAAAGAGGGTGCATGGGAAGAATTTTATTTTGACGGGAATCTTCGTGCAAAAGGCAATTACAAATCAGGTTTGAAAACAGGAGAATGGATATTTTATTATGAAAATGGCGTACTTGAACAAAAAGGAGAATATAACAGCGAGGGTAAACCTGTTGGATCGTGGGTCTGGTATTACGATAACGGAAATTTGTGGAGAGAAGAATTTTTTATCAAAGGATTAAAGGATGGTCTTGTAACTGAATTTGATCCTAATGGAAATATAATTTCAGAAGGTGAGTATTTTGAAGATATGGAAGAAGGAAAATGGGTTTATAATATTGAAAATCACCGTATTGAAGGAACTTACAGTAATGGGCTTAGAAATGGGGTTTGGAAACATTTTTATCCGAACGGACAACTTGCTTTTGAAGGGCAGTTCATAAATGATAATCCCAATGGATTACATGTTTATTACTGGGAAGATGGAAAGAAAAAAGATGAGGAAAATTATATTATGGGTCGGAAAGAAGGCGACTGGATACGATATGATGAAGATGGAGTTCCCTTTATTATAATTACTTACAGCGATAACAGGGAAATTAAATATGACGGGATAAAAATAAAACCACCTTATGATGAGTAAAATCGTTATTTAAAACTCTCATTTTATGAATTTTAGCAGCAGTCTATTTATACTTTATTTTCTGCCTTCATTTTTGCTGCTTTATTTTATTTCCGGACTAAAAGTCAGGAAAATAATTATCTTTCTGGCAAGTATGATTTTCTTTTTATGGACAAAACCATCTTTTCTTTTATTGCTTATAATTACTCTTATCATTGAGCATTATCTGATTTATGTGATGTATGAGTCAAATGGAAAAGCAAAGAGAATAATACTGATCTTTCTGCTTTTGATGAATATTTCAATCCTTGTTTATTATAAATATACACACTTCTTTTATAATCAGTTTTCAGCCTGGCTCAATTTACCGGATATTAGGAAAATAGTACTTCCGGCAGGAATTTCTTTTATAGTTTTTCAAAAGATAAGCTATCTGGTTGATGTGTACAGAAAAACTGCCACACCAGCCAGGAGCCTGGTTGATTATATGATTTTCATTTTATTTTTTCCGAAAATTTTAGCCGGACCAATAGTAAGATTTAATGCTTTTTCAAGCGATTTGTCAGCACAGAATAAAAATCCAAAGATTGAAGACCGACTGAACGGTTTTTTCAGGTTTTCTCTTGGCCTTGTTAAAAAAGTCTTGATAGCCAATGTGTTAGGTGAGTTTACTGATGAAATTTTTTCTACAAACACATCAATGTTAAATACTTCAACTGCCTGGATTGGTGCTCTGACATATAGTTTCCAGATTTACTTTGATTTTTCTGCTTATAGTGATATGGCGATTGGCCTGGGACGTATAATTGGTTTCAGAATACCTGAAAACTTTAATAATCCTTATGTTTCTGTTGGAATTACCGGATTTTGGAAACGTTGGCATATTACACTTGGAACATGGTTAAGAGATTATTTATTCTTGCCATCCGCATATACTTTTTCACGGAAAATGCCGGAAGAAAAATATTTGAAATTAAAAACCGAAAAATGGATTTACATATTTGCAACCATGCTCACAATGGTAATTTGTGGATTTTGGCATGGTGCAGGCTGGACTTTTTTAATCTGGGGTTTTTATCATGGTTTTATGATGGCTCTTGAGAAATTGTTTTTAATGCGTTTATTAAAAAGATCAGGGAAAATCATATCTGTTGCTTTTACATTTTTTGTGGTAGTTATTGGCTGGGTCATGTTCAGAGCCGATTCTGTGAGCTATGCTTTTGATTATTATTCGGTTATGTTTTCATTAAGTAAGGCGGGAAGTGATTTTATGATCACACCTCAGTTAGTTATTTTGCTGATCATTTCCGCAATTTTTTCATTTGCAGCAATAATTAACAGGATTGAAAAATGGCAGATCACCGTTTTTGAAGACAATGAAAGCCTGAAAGGAATATTTTTACGCATGGTTGCGGCTATAATACTGTTCGTTGTTGGTTTGAGCTATGTAACAGCCTCAGGTTTTAATCCATTCATTTATTTCAGATTTTAGTATGAAACGCCCGGTAACATTATACATAATGTTTGTTTCAATGCTGACAGTTTTATACCTGCCGGGGCTACAGAATTTGTTTAACATATTTAGTATCACTCCGTTAGAAGGAGCTTTTGAATCAAGTGAAAAACTGGTTTTTCACTTTTCTGATTTTGAGAAAGGTGAATATCAACAGAAAACAGAGAAATATATAGAAGAAAGAATTGGTTTCAGACCATTATTGGTCAGACTACGTAATCAGATTGATTTTTTACTTTTTAAGAAAGCAAATGGCGAAGGGATTATAATAGGCAAAGATAATGTAATCATTGAAGAAGATTATATTCTGGAATACCTTGGAAGATTGTTTATAGGTGAAAATACTATTAATAAAAAACTTGAGCAGGTAAAATTTATTCAGGATACTCTGGCTGCTAAGGGAATACGGTTTGCAATAGTCTTTGAGCCGGGCAAGGCAAGTTTTTATTCTGAATTGATACCAAAACGATACAAACCAGAGAAAAAAACAATTTCAAATTATGATTATTTCATTAAGAAGTGTAATGAGCTTAACATCAATTATTTAGATTTGAATCAATATTTCTGTGAAATCAAATCATCATCACCTTATCCATTATATCCGCAATATGGAACACATTGGAGCAACTATGGAATGACCATAGCCGCCGACACCCTTTTAAAATACATTGAAACACTGCTTGATAAAAAACTGAACCATTTTAATATAAATCAGATAGAGATCAGCACTGAATTACGGGATACGGATTTCGACGGTGGAAAATCAATGAATTTACTTTGGAAACCCAAAACATGGAAAATGGCTTATCCTGTTATGGAATTTAACAAACACGAGCATAATTACTTTCCTAAGGTTTTGGTTGTAGCCGATAGTTATTACTGGAATATTTATAATTCAGGAATTCCTCAGAAAATTTTTGCTAACGAAGCATTCTGGTATTATAATTCTTTGGTTTATCCTGATTATTACGGTAATGAACTTAAAGTAGAAGATATTGATGTAAAATCTGTTGTAGAACAACAGGAAATAATTCTTGTAATGATCACTGAACGGTTTCTGTACACTGCTTTCTGGAATTTTACCGATAACTTATATAGCCTTTACAAACCTGATTATACTACTGATATTTTGTATGACATGGGCAATAAGATACGTCGTGATCGTAACTGGTTTGAACTTATTTTAAAAGATGCAAAACTCAAAAAAAGGACAATTGAAGAAATGGTCAATGAACATGCTGAGTATATTTTATTGGAAGAACTACAAAATAAAACTGATCGCACTTATCAGGAACACATTGAATATTATAAACTTACCATCAAAAGAGATCCTGAATGGTATTCTGCAGTAAAGCTTAAAGCAGAAGGAAACAATGTAAGTATTGAAGAAATGCTTGAACGCGATGCAATATGGACTTACGAATATAATATTTTAGGCATGCATCGTTAATAAACCAACTGATTGATAATCAATATTGTAAACTAAAATTAAAATAATAAGTAACAAATTCATACTTTTGCGGGATTAAAAATTATTAACAATTTAACTATGAAAAACCAGTATTTGTATTTACCGGCATTATTGCTGGCATTGTTATTTACCAATGTTGCAAGGGCACAATACCCTGAATGGAATGATCCTAACAGCCTTCCTATCTGGATGACCCCTGAGGAAGAATTACGCAGACATGAAATAGGATTGGATTTTGTTCCTACTTCCATTCCTCCCGGAGAGATTCGTAATATTGCTGAACACGAAAGAATGCAGGCAGCCCTGATCAGATATCCGCTTGGAATACCTTTAAACTTAGTAGCTGCTATGTCGCAGCATGTTAAGGTAATTACACTGGTTTCAAGTACAACAGTACAAAATCAGGCTATTAATTCCTATCAGTCAGCAGGTGTTAATATGGCGAACTGTCAGTTTCTGATAGCTCCCACTGATTCGTACTGGACAAGGGATTATGGTCCATGGTTTATTACTACCGGTGAAAATCAGGTTGCTATTGTTGATTTTCCATATGATCGTCCCAGACCTAATGATAATCAGATACCCTCAAAAGTTGCTGCTTTTCTGAACGTTCCATTGTATGCAATGAATGTTGTACATACCGGTGGTAATTATATGACTGACGGATGGGGAATTTCGGCATCTACTGATCTGGTTTATGAAGAAAATAACTATAATATTGCGTGGGTTAATCAACAAATGCATGATTATCTGGGTATTGATACTTATCATGTTACCTTGGACCCGCTTGGCGATTATATTAAGCATATTGACTGTTGGGGAAAATTTCTTGATGTTGATAAGATCATTATTACAGAAGTGCCTGTTTCGAATCCGCGTTATCAGTATTTTGAACAGGTAGCCGATTACTTTGCAAACCAGATAAGTGCTTATGGGACACCTTTTCAGGTTTATAGGGTTTATTCACCTAACGGACAACCATATACCAATTCCCTGATACTGAACCATAGGGTTTATGTTCCTGTTACCGGCTCATCAAGCGATGCTGCTGCAATTGCTAAATACCAGGAAGCTATGCCCGGTTATGAAGTGCTTGGATTTACAGGAAGCTGGCTTACAACTGATGCCCTGCATTGCCGCGTAAAAGATATTGCCGATATTGGATTATTGTATATTAAACATATGCCCTTAGTTGGAGAACAGGAATATCAGCCGTTTTTTGAAATAAGTGCTGATATAATCCCATATAGCGGCTCGCCACTGTATACCGATTCTCTTTTTGTGATCTATAAGAAAAACATGGGTTCATTTGATACTATTCCTCTCGTTCATCATCAAAATAATACTTATAAGGCTTTGATACCGGCTTCGCCTGGCGATAACACCATATCTTACTATTTATCGGCTGCCGACCAGTCAGGACGCAGGGAAACATTTCCGTTTATCGGAGCTGCCGGTGCAAGAAGTTTTACAGTGGTTCAAACAATAATACCGGGCGATTCCAATTGTGATGGAGTTATCAATCTGTTTGATGTAATCACCATAACCAATTATCTTATTGGTTTGAACCCCGAACCATTCTGTATTGAAAATGCTGATATTAACGGAGATGGTATTATTAATATTCAGGATTTAATAGGAACTGTGAACCTTATTTTATCAAAAACATACTGATATTAAAATATAGTTTATGAAACGATATTTTTTATTTTCTGTAAATCTGTTATTGATCATAATTGTTGTTTTTTCACTTCAGGCTCAGAAAATTCAAAATATACCAAAAAGGCAGCTTTCATATTCCCGACTTACGAGTGGTTTAAACGTACCTAATTTTGATAAGGGCAGAAGTGATTTTGTCATGGATGATATAAATAATGACGGCCACGTTGATATTCTTTCAATTGGCGATCATGGCAGTCCTTTATTCAATACCGATCAGCATGGAATAATGATATGGTTTAATGATGGGCAGGGTAATTTCAATCTGCATATGAACGGCCATTTCGGCTATGGAGGACTTGCTGTTGGCGATGTTAACAATGATGGCTTTAAAGATTTTGGCATGGGGATGCATCATAATTATTCTCCCACAAATTTTGGTAATCAGCTTATAGAAGTTGCGCTTGGTGATGGAACCGGTCTTCAGTGGACTCCCTGGGATCAAGGACTTGCCACCAATGGTGAAACCTATGGCATGTTTGGAACCGATCTGGGCGATGTAAACAATGATGGTTTACTCGATTTGGTAAGCATATCGTTCGGAGCTGGTGCCGGTTTTCATGTGTATCTGAATCAGGGAGATGGATCCTGGATACCAAGTTTTGGTATATTGGGTAATAATTCGGATATGATAATCCAGTTTGCTGATTTGAATAATGATGGAAATCTTGATTTTATTGCTGCACATGCAACAGGAACAGCTTATTTTGGCGACGGTAATGGTAATTTTGTTAAAAACGATACAGGCTTGCCATATTACGGTGCATCTGCTGCCCGTAAGGGTATTTCAGTAGGTGATATTAATAATGATGGCAGTTTTGGACTTGCATTTATAAATAATAATGGCGGAGTTGAGGTATATGAATTTAATGATGTTACCAACTCATGGGTTAGTTATTCGGGTAATCTGCCTGCCAGTGGTTCTTTTCAGCTAACCCAGCTTTTTGATATGAATGCCGACGGATATACCGATGTTATGGCTTTTGGCGATCGTACATTTATGCTTTGGTTTGGCGATGGTAATGGTAACTGGACTCTTGGTGCAACATTTCAAACTCCTCAAACACCGGGATATGCACAGGCTTTCAGAGCCGGTGGCGATTTGAATAAAAATGGTTATGGCGATCTGGTCTTTCTTGTAAGAGAAGGTTCCTGGATGGTATATACCAATAAAATGTATGTGTATGCTGAAAATTCAGTTCCCGATGAGTTATGGATCAGACCACTATATCCAAAGGGAAATGAAAAATTCTTTCCCGGCTCAACCAGGTTTATTCAGTGGGCATCAGCAGTTCCGGGTGGATTGCCATCAACCGTAAAAATTGAATTGTCGGCAGCAGGTGCCAATGGTCCCTGGGTTACAATAGCCGAAAATATTCCGAATAATGGAAAATATCAGTGGATAACACCTGAAAGTGGTTCAGAAAACTATTATATGAAACTCACTGTAACTTCTGATAATCTGTCGGCGAGCATGATTACACCGGCTCCGTTTACTGTTTTCGGAGCAGAAATAATTTTAGGCGATGCAAACTGTGATGGATTAGTAAATATGCTTGATGCTGTTACAATAGTGAATTATATTACCGGCAATGATCCACAACCATTTTGTTTTGAAAATGCTGATATTGATGGGAATGGTACTGTGAACCTTATTGATTTGATTTCAGCTATTGGGCTAATTATCAGTAAGATATAATAAAAACTGTTTCCTGAAATTTACAGAAAACCGTATTTTTTCACGGGACTAATGTATTAAAGACCTTTTAATCCCGTCTTCCCATAAATATCATAATGTAATAAATAAGCGTTGCAAGTGACGAAAGAGCTGCAATTACGTATGTATAAGCTGCCCAGCGAAGAGCTTCCTGAGCCATTGGATAAGTTTCTTTATCAGTAATTCCTGCACCGCCAAGCCATACAAGGGCACGTTGTGAAGCATCAATTTCAACCGGCAATGTGATGAAACTAAATAGAGTTGTCATTGCGAAAAGAACGATACCGGCTAAAAGAATGGCAGGAAAGGTTTGGACCATTAAAATACCTGCAAGAAGTACCCATTGCACCCATTTTGATGCAAAACTAACAACAGGAACAAGTTTCGATCTCATTTGCAGAAAAGCATAGGCACGATTGTGCTGGACGGCATGCCCGCATTCATGAGCTGCTACAGCAGCAGCAGCAACACTTCTGCCGCTATATACTTCCGGACTTAAATTTACTGTTTTATTTACAGGATTATAATGGTCAGTCAACTGACCGGGAACTGATAATACCTTTACATCATTTATTCCATTTTCGCGAAGCATACGTTCAGCTACTTCTTTTCCGCTGAGACCGTAGTTAATGGGAATTTTTGAGAATTTACTGAATTTTGACTTAAGTTGTTGTCCAACGACCCAGCTTAAAATCATAAAAACGATAAAAATAATCCAAATTGAAGCCATAGTATGAATAAATTTTCAGAATTACGAATTAGACGGCATCAAACTGTTTGCCACAATTTATTTTGGAATGATTAACGCCAATTTGTCATAAAAATTTTAAAAACAAGTATTTATATGGATTTTGTCAGCATACCGGTATAAGCGACAGAATAAACTAAATTGTCAAACTATAAATATTTTCAGATGTTATATGAATTGTATTTACAAAATAGTCCAAGCTGTTTTGTAAATTATGCCGGTGGTTAAAACATTAAGAACAATTGAGTGGAGCGATAATTGGTCTGTTATATTTTTCCAATCGGTATTAATCATAAAAGCACCAATTATCTGAATTATGGAAATTTCTGAAAAAAGCTATGAATACATTGAGGAAGTAATGAATAAAGCCAGACGTGCTGCTGATATTTTTGCTTCGTTCGACAGGGATAAAACTGACAGGATTTTAAAAGCCGTTTACGAAGCAGCTTTTAATAACAGATTTCATCTTGCACAAATGGCTCATGAAGAAACAGGAATTGGAAAGGTCAGTGATAAAGTGGTTAAAAATATCATTGCAACCCGCTTTGTTTATCATGATATCAAGGATTTTTTAGCAGTTGGGGTGATATCTTCAGATCCTTTGAACGGTATAACAGAAATTGCCCGTCCTCTAGGGCCAATTTTTGCGATAACACCGGTTACAAACCCTACCAGTACCGTATTATTTAAGATACTTATCAGCATAAAAACGAGAAATCCGTTAGTAATAAGCCCTCATGGTGCAGCACGAAAATGTAGTATTGAGGCTGCCAGAATTTGTTATGAGGCTGCTATTGAGGCAGGTGCACCTGAGAATTGTATTCAATGGCTTAAAAGAGTTGGCAAAGATGAGATTCTTACTTTTATGAGCCATAAAAAAACCGCTCTTATTCTTGCTACCGGTTCAGTAGGGCTTGTACGGGCAGCATATAAATCCGGTAATCCGGCTATTGGTATCGGACCGGGAAATGTACCCGTATATGTTGGTAAAAGTGCAGATGTTGCTTTTGCAACTGATCAGATACTGAAATCAAAAACTTTTGATAACGGAACCATTTGTGCCAGTGAACAATCGGTGGTAGTTTCAGTGAATAATTCAGAAGAGCTCAAAAAGGAATTCATTAAGCGCCGGGCTTATTTTCTGAACCCTGAAGAAATATCAAAACTTGAACCCATTGCATACAATATTCCTCAAAAAGTTATGAATGCGGCTGTAATAGGGCAATCTGCATTTCATATAGCTAAGATGGCCGGCTTTGAAGTACCGGAAAACACCAGTGTTTTGATCGCACCGCTTGATAAAGTAGGTCCTGAAGCACCACTTTCATTTGAGATCCTGGCGCCCATTCTTGCTTTTTATGTTGTGGATAATTTTGAGCAGGGGATAGCCCGGTGTCGTGAAATTAACCGTCATGGCGGATTAGGGCATACAGCCAGTATATTTTCAAATGATGAAGCCAAAATACGATACTTTGCAGAAACAATGAATGCCGGACGAATACTCGTGAACCAGCCATCATCGCAGGGAGCTTTGGGTGGAACCTATAACGGATTGCAACCATCAATGACCCTGGCATGTGGCACCGGTGGAAAGAATATTACAACCGATAATATTTCGGCACGACATCTCATTAATATTCAACGTATTGCAAATAGAAAAATCAATTTTTGCAGCGAACATACTGATGAGGATTCTTTTTGCTGTAATGCCTACATAAAAGCTGATGAAATTGAAAAGGTGTGCTTCAGGCATATTATGAATATTTAGGTTTTTTACAATTTGTAAAAACCTTGCAAACCATTAATGATACCGGTTTTCGGAAATAAAGGGATTATTTATAAGCTTTCTTTTATTTTTTCAAGCCAGAATAATGCTCCAGTAACGTCTTTAATTTCTTTAAAAGTTAGACTTAGGCGGTTTCCGCTTTCCTTGAGTTTGCATGATCGGGGATTTGTCTGAATAAAATTCAGAACGCCAGTAAATTTATCACTTTGAAAATATCCTGATTCCTGATCACTGATGAAATAACAAACAAACAAGTCGTTTTTAAGCACTATTTTCTCGAAACCAATATCCCGGGCTAAACGCCGCAAGCGTATGGTATTGATCAGATCATCGGTTTGTGGCGGCACTGGCCCGAAACGATCGAGCAATCTTTCTCTGAAAGCTTCTAATGTTGCTTCATCTTCAATGGCATTTAGTTCTTTATACAGGCTTAGACGTTCAGTAGTGTTGGTTATATAATCATTGGGGATAAGTATTTCCAGATCAGTTTCGATCTGACATTCCTTTACATAATTTTTTTCAGTTTCTTTTCCAAAAACAGCACTGAATTCGTCTTCTTTTAATTCTAAAATTGCTTCATCGAGAATGCGCTGGTACATTTCAAAACCTATTTCCGAAATAAAACCACTTTGTTCTGCGCCCAGAATATTACCGGCACCTCTTATGTCCAGGTCGCGCAATGCAATATTCAAACCTGAACCAATATTGGAAAACTCCTCGATGGCACGGAGACGTTTACGGGCTTCGTCGCTCATTAAGGTGAAAGGAGGAGCCAGCAGATAACAGAAAGCTTTTTTATTGCTTCGCCCCACACGCCCGCGCAACTGGTGCAGGTCGCTAAGGCCATAGTGATGAGCATCGTTGATAATAATAGTGTTAACATTTGGAATATCCAGCCCGGATTCAATAATAGTGGTTGAAACCAGTACATCGTAAAGTCCATCAATGAAATCGAGCATGATACGCTCAAGTTTAGTACCTTCCATTTGCCCGTGTGCAATTGCAATTCGTGCATCAGGAACTACCCGTTGAATTACACCGGCAATTTCCATGATATTCTGAACCCGGTTATTCACAAAAAACACCTGTCCATTCCTCGACAGTTCAAAATGAACGGCATCGCGTATAAGTTCTTCACTCCATGGTCTTACTTCGGTTTGAACCGGATATCTGTTTGGAGGAGGAGTGTTTATGATGCTAAGATCGCGCGCACCCATCATTGAAAACTGTAGAGTACGGGGAATTGGGGTTGCTGTCAGCGTTAAAGTATCAACATTGACCCTGAGTTCACGCAGACGTTCCTTGGCAGAAACACCAAATTTTTGTTCTTCGTCAATAATCAGCAGACCAAGATCTTTGAACTCAACATCTTTGCTCAGCAAGCGATGAGTTCCAATAAGAATATCAATGCGCCCTTCTTTTAGTTCCTGTAGAGTTTTCTTTTGCTTCGATGCTGATTTGAAACGGTTCAGATAATCAATATTACATGGAAAGTCAGCAAGTCGGTCGCTAAAAGTATAATAATGCTGAAGCGCCAGAATAGTGGTGGGAACCAGTACTGCTACCTGTTTTGAATCAGCTACGGCTTTAAAAGCTGCACGTATGGCAATTTCAGTTTTGCCAAATCCCACATCTCCGCATACAAGTCTGTCCATTGGCGATGACGATTCCATATCACTTTTTACATCGCTGGTGGTTTTTATCTGATCGGGAGTGTCCTCATAAATAAATGAAGCTTCGAGTTCGTATTGCATATAAGAATCAGGGGAGAAGGCAAATCCTTCAGTAGCCTTTCGCTGGGCATATAATTTTATAAGTTCACGGGCAATGTCCTTAACGCGCTTTTTGGTTTTGCTTTTCAGATTTTTCCAGGCGTTCGAACCCAAACGGTCAAGACTGGGAACAGCACCATCCTTACCTATATATTTTGAAATCCTGTGTAACGAATGAATACTTACATAAAGCAAATCGTTGTCTTTGTATATTAACCGGATAGCTTCCTGATACCTTCCGTTTACTTCGATCATTTCCAATCCGTCAAATCGGCCAACTCCATGATCAATATGGGTTATGAAATCACCGGGCTTCAGATCATAAATCTCTTTAAGTGTAAAAACCTGACGACTTGCAAACCCGTCGCGAAGCCGGAATTTATGGTAGCGGTCAAAAATCTGATGATCAGTATAACAAACCAGTTTTAAATCCGAATCGGAAAAACCTTCATGTAATGCCATATTAATTGATTCAAAATCAATCTGTTCAAGATTGCGGTTTTGAACCATATCATCAAAAATCAACTGAATACGCTCAATTTGTTTGTTGCCTGCCGACAAAATAATATTGCGATATCCTTTTGCAGTGTTCTCGGTGAAATGATTGAAGATCAGGTCGAAATTTTTATTGAATGATGGCTGAGCCTGTGTATTGAATACTATCGGATCATCACTGGCAAACATTGCCAATCCAGTTTCGATTAGCGGAAAACTATTTAAATCATTAATAAAGTCATTCTTTGAACAGAATAATTGTGTAGGTTCAATATGCTTTACTTCTTTACTGAGGTTTTGAAAGATTTCAACAGCTTTGTCAAACTCTTTTTCAATTTTAATAAGTGCTATTTCAGTATCTTCAATCCAGATCAAAGGCTTTCCCGGCACAAATTTGAAAAAACTTTCGCGTTTTTCTCTTATCACCCTGTCCTGAACATTGGGAATCAACGTAATATGACTAAGCTGATCAATTGATAGCTGGGAAGAAGGATCAAAAGATCGGATACTCTCAATTGCATCAGGGCCAAACTCAATACGATAAGGATAATCGTTTGAATAGGAATATACATCGAGTAAGCCTCCGCGTATTGAAAACTGCCCGGGTTCAATTACAAATTCCACCTGATTAAAATTATATTCAATCAGCACATCACACACGAAATCCATATCCACCTGATCATTGACATTGAGTCTGAAGGTGTTTTTCTTAAGATAAGCCTGAGTTATTACTTTTTCGCTCAGAGCTTCGGGATAGGTAACAATAACTGTAGGCTTTTGTGAATTACCAAGGCGTTTAAGAACTTCAGTCCTTAACAGGATATTGGAATTATCAGTTTTTTCAAGCTCATAGGGGCGACGATAAGTTGTAGGGAAAAACAGAATCTGTTTCTTATGAAATGGCAATTCTTTTTCTTCAAAAATATTTTCAAGGTCATTAAGAAAATAAGCAGCCATTTCCTTGTCGGGGATGATAGCAACAATATTGTTTTTTTGTTTTTTAAAAAGCGCAGCCAGTACCAGTGCCTTTGCCGATCCTGTAATACCTTTGACCTGAAGGTGGTTTTTACCGGCAGCAAGTTTTCTGGCAATTAGTTCAACATTGTTGTGATCAAGATAGTATTTTAAAATATCTCCTGGCTCCAAAGCGATTAATGTTTGAAGAGGCAAAATTAGAAAAAGATATCCGGAAAGGAGGCTTTGCTGCTTATGTAAGCTTGTGTAATTAATGAAGCTGCTGAATAATTCTTGATGAAAGAATGTCAATGGCAACTTTGTTTGTTCCGCCCAGCGGCACTATAATATCGGCATATCTTTTTGAAGGTTCAATAAATAGCAAATGCATGGGTTTAACAAATTTCTCGTAATGATCCAGTACCTGCAGGAAAGAACGTCCACGTTCTTCAATATCACGCCTTATAACGCGCATAAGTCTGTCGTCAGCATCGGCATCAACAAATACCTTAATATCCATGCGATCACGAAGTCGTGGATTGGTAAGAACAAGGATTCCTTCAACAATAATTACTGATTTCGGATGGATTTCAATAGTTTCTTTTGCTCTTGCACATGTAAGATAAGAATAAATAGGCATCTGGATATTATTGCCTTCGCGTAGCTGATCCAGATGCCGTATAAGCAAATTAAATTCGATGGATGAAGGATGGTCAAAATTTATTAAAGCTCTTTCTTCAGGCGAAAGATGCCCGTTGTCTTTATAATAAGCATCCTGTGGTATGACCACAACAGAATCTTTTGGCAGCAGTTTTGTGATTTTTTTTACTACTGTTGATTTCCCAGATCCTGATCCACCGGCAATTCCTATTATTAACATATTATGATTAGCCGTAAATATACCTAATTTATTATCTTTGTACAAAATTTTCAAAAAATGAATTTTATAGATTTTGTCAAACAACATCCTGATGAGGAAAGCTGCATCCAGCATTTCAGGTTAGTAAA
>JBASHR010000050.1:0-2427 GCA_049654165.1 Bacteroidales bacterium | reverse complement strand
GCGCCCGCTTGCTTGCCGCGCCACGGACGGAGACGCCCTTGCCGGTCCCGAGTCCGCGGTTGTTGGCGCCGGAATAGTTGTCGTCCGTCATGTCGCGCATGAGCGGGACGTAGTTCTGGTAAGTCTTCTTCCACTGATCTATCGTGGCCTGCGTTTCAAGCCCGTAAGCGACCAACGCGTCCAGGGTCTTGTCATTGATCGCCTTGACCTGCTGCGCAAGTGCGGCGTAGGTCGGCATCTTGGCGGCGTCAAGCTGGATGTCGCGACCGTTCTTGGTGACCGCCTGCCCGGACAGGATCGTGCGCGCTTCGGCGTCTGTCAGGCCAGACCCCGCCCCCGTGAATCCGGTCTTGGCATTCTGCGCGTTGCGCTCCGGCGCATGCTTGGCCCACAGGTAGTCCTCGATCTCCTGCATCGACACGCCGCGCAGTTGCATGCCCTGAAGCAACGGGCGCAGTTCCTGTTCGGCGAAGTCCTGCGTGCGCTTGGCGGCACGCCCGTGGTACAGGATCTCCTGGAGGTACGGATCGATCGCGTCGTGGATCGCCTTGCCCGCGGCGCGAATTTCCGCGACCACCCGCTTGGTGTCGATCTGCTTGTCCTGCAATTGGCGAGCGATATTGTCAAACGACGAGACTTCCGTCGCGGCCCACGTACCCAGGATCGGCTGGCCGGTCATCTGCGAGCGTGGTGTGCTGCGCTTGATTCCATCCGCCGCCATCGCTTCCGGATCGACGGCGCGCGTCTTGCGCACGACGACCCGCGTGGTGGGTTGATTAAATCCTGTCGGCGGTTTAATATCGAATCTAGCCGACACGAAAGAACCCATCCCTGAACGACTGGCAAGCGACGATTTGGCGCCAGTAGGAGACAAGGGTTCCGCAGAGGTCGCATCTGCGGTGGCTGGGAAGGTTAGGCGCCCGGTCCAGTCGGCTACCCCATAGTTGTTTTGTGCAGCAGGCAGCACGGTAATCACGCTGTAGTGGTTGCCGTTGTCCGCCAGGACGAGCGCCTTGTTGGCCATCGGCAGGCGCAGCACGTACTTCTCACCGTTTTTGTGCAGTATCCCGCCAGCGGTTGAAAGCGCCTTGAGAACCGATCGCACGACGTTCTCGCCGCGGTCATCGGTTTCCTTCTCGACGGCTCGGCGAGGATCGCGGTCCTCGTTCCGGGCGATGTGCATCGCTCCGAAGCCGCTGCCGGGACCGTTGTCCCGCCCGACGTTCAGCCGGATCGGCTTGCCGTTCAGGTAGGCCAGATCCACCCGTTGCGTGTTGGTCGTCCAGGGCGCGATGTCGGGAACGACGTGGTCGTTGTCCGAGAAGTAGCCATCCAGCGCGCGCCGCGTGCTGAACAACGGCAGCGGCTCGGACATCTTGGGGGTGACGGTGAAGGCTAGTTGCTCTGTCCTGACCGCATTCATCACTCCGGCCTTTACGAAGTCCGGGAAATCAGAATCCTGGCCCTTCGTATTGATGCGAACCCCCTCCATCTTCCCCCCAACCTTCTTCAGTTGGTCAGAGACTACCTGCGGGACGATGCGGTCGTAGAAGGCGACCATTCCCGACCCTCCAACCTTGAGTCCGTCGCCGCTTAGATTTCCTTCGTCTTCGGACAACACCTTCTCGGTGATCTCTTTCCCGATCACGTCGTCAAGTTGCTTGCCGTTTGCGTCGGAGAGAAGCCTGCCAGTGCGGCCGATCCTGCCGTCCTTGTTGATGAACAGCTCGGTGGTTCCTTGCGGCATCTCGACGGTAACGATCTTGTCGCCTCCACTGCTGCCGTTCAAGCGCCAAGCGATGCTGTCGACCTGCTTGCTCAGATTATACCGATCCGCGCTCTGCTCGCCATTGATGAACGCAACCTTTTCGTAGCCATTGGCAGCAGCGTAGGCCATGATGCGCTTGACGGCCAGGCCGAGCAAGGCTTTCGTGTCGGTGACGAATGGGGCGGATTGAACTGAAGCAGATTGAGCAACAATCTTGTCATTCAATTCTTTTAGCTTTGCACGCTCATCGGAAGACATGGCTTTTCGCAACGACATAATTGCGCCAGCGCTTGTTGGTGAAACTCCATACTTGGCCATTAGTTCATCGGCGTAATCCCTGTACTCAGCTTCGTATCTGGCCTTGTTCCCGTCTAGGAATCCACGCCTCTTCCCTTCCTGCCCCCAATCGCTCTGCGCCTCCTCGATGAACAGCACCTTGGCGCCACCGGCATCGGTGCGGTCGTTCATGCGGATGTGGGCGAGGATATTTGGTTCTTGCCAGTGGCCTGATTTGTACGCCTTATCTAACTCGGAATTACCTACAACATCAATCTTTAGGCCAGAAAAGAAAGCGTCATTGCGAGAAACAAAGTCCTCTGCTTTAGCGTAGGTATCGAAGTAATTAAGCACCTTTCCATTTTGGTCTTTAACATTGAACC
>JBASHR010000049.1:0-29682 GCA_049654165.1 Bacteroidales bacterium | reverse complement strand
ATTTAGCAGTACGAGAAATTTGTCAAACCATAAACGATTATGAAGCAATTTTTCCAGGTACAAAACTCAAGTTAATCTACAAAACCGCGACATTGTCACCTGCGTGAGATCAGGAGTTCTGAAATTTGAAAAATCTGTTAATGATGCATTTTTAAGCTTATTTTGCAAAAGTCTAAATATATAATCCTGCAGAATTTATTTTAATGACCGAAGCTGAATTCGCCCTTGCCATACTCAACAATTTACCTCATACACCTACGGAAGGACAAAGACTGCTTGCTGGTGGGCTAGCTGAGTTTATTTTCTCGAAATCTGAAAACAACCAGTATTTGATGTTTATTCTCCGGGGTTACGCCGGAACCGGTAAAACCTCTATGATTTCTTCTCTAGTTAAAGCCTTGCCTTTACTTGGAAAGAAAACGGTGTTGTTAGCTCCTACCGGCAGAGCTGCCAAAGTTTTCTCACAGTATTCAGGGCATCCCGCTTATACTATCCATCGTAAGATATATATGCATCAGGCACAAACTGATGGAATGATAAGGATCATACTTAGAAAAAATTTACACAAAAACACTTTATTCATTGTTGACGAAGCCTCGATGATACACAATGAAACAAGTGGCAACGAATCTGAAGTATTTTCACGGCGCAACCTCCTCGACGATCTGATCACCTATGTTTACAGCAGTAATTGCCGTTTATTGCTCAACGGCGATACCGCACAGCTTCCTCCGGTGGGTCTGGAAGATAGTCCGGCTCTCGATACCAAATATATGAAAACTGCTTATCCGGTTTCGCTTTTTACTTCTGAATTAACTGAAGTAGTCAGACAGGAGAAAGATTCAGGGATTTTATTCAATGCGACATTGCTGCGACAAAAATTAAGTACCGAAAATTATTCAGCACCGTATTTTGATCTGAAACAATTTGATGACGTACTCAGGATAGGTGGTAATGAGCTTGAAGATGCCCTTAATGAAAACATTTCTTTAAAAGGGATTGAAAACACTGTGGTAGTAACCCGATCAAACAAAAGAGCAAATCTTTTCAACAAGGAGATCAGAAAACGGATATTATTCCGCGACCATGAAGTTACTGCAGGGGATATAATGATGGCTGTTAAAAATAACTATTTCTGGCTTTCGCCTGAATCGCAGGCAGGGTTTATTGCAAATGGTGATATAATTGAAATACTCAGGGTTAAAAAGATAACAGAACTTTATGGCTTTCGCTTTGCTGATGTACAAATCCGGTTGACAGACTACCCAGATGAACCTGAACTGGAAGTCAGGATCCTGCTTAATACTTTAATGTCAGCATCAGCTTCTTTGACGAAAGAAGAAAACTCAAGGCTTTTTGAAGAAGTAATGAAAGACTATGAAGCAATTCCTTCACGGCGGGAAAGGCTGAAGCAATTGCGTGCTAACCCGTATTTCAATGCATTACAGGTAAAATTTGCCTATGCACTTACCTGTCATAAAACTCAGGGCGGACAATGGGAAAATGTTTTCATTGATCAGGGGTTTATCCCGGCGGATTCAAGGAACAAGGAATACCTGCGATGGTTATATACAGCCGTTACCCGCGGCACCAGACGGATTTATATGGTGGGCTTTGATGATGAATTATTTAAAGACTAAGATCCTGAATTTATCAAAGCTACTGCATAAGCTGTTGCCCCTTCCTGTCTGCCAGTTAATCCAAGACCTTCGGTAGTAGTGGCTTTCACTGATATTTGCCCGATGTCGGCATGAAGAATCTCAGCAAGAGTCCGGCGCATATTGTCAATATAAGGAGCGACCCTGGGACTTTCTAAAGTAAGTGTGCAATCAATATTAACTATTGTCCAGCCCTTTTCCTGTAACAGCTCAAATACTCCGGCAAGCAACACTTTACTGTCACTGTCCTTATACCTGGGGTCAGTATCTGGAAAATGAAATCCAATATCTCGTAAACCTGCGGCACCTAATAAAGCATCACAGATGGCATGGATAATAACATCGGCATCGGAGTAGCCTAGCAAGCCTACCGGTGAAGGAATTTCTACACCACCTAATATTAATTTTCGTCCTTTTACAAGGCGATGAACATCATATCCGAAACCTACGCGAAAACTCATTTGGTTTGTTTGGTATCCAGTTCGCTGAAAGCGTCAAAATCGAACGAAAGGGTGAATCTCAACGTGTTTTCAAGCGGATGTTTTTGCGCTGTTGGGATAAGATAAGCAAAGTCAAGCCCAAAAACATTGTATTTTAGTCCAACGCCGAGTGTGAAATATTTACGACCGCCTTTGGTATTATGCTCATAAAAATAGCCGCCACGCAGGGCAAATTGTTTATCATACCAGTATTCAATACCACCACCAACATTTATTTCCTTTAGCTCTTCAGAGAAACCACCCGGTGCATCAAAAAAGCTCTGGAACATACCTACCGGAACTGATACTTCAGGGTTCATACCTTTTTCAATTTCACCACTGCCATCAGGTTTGTAAATTGGAGGTGTCGGAACCAGTAATTTATTAAGATCTGCCATAAACGACAGAGTATTATAATCGTCCAGATCAATTGAAAGTCTTGGACCAAGGCGTAAATTAGTCGGGATGAAATCCTTGGTAAGATTATCGTCGCTATATGAAATCTTTGCACCTATATTTGAAATATTAACTCCCCATGCAAAAACTGCATCGGTATTGAAGAGTTCAACGTCCTTTTCATAATAAACTGCCACATCAGCAGCTACTGAAGTTCCCGGTTTAGTTGCCTGACCTAAAACAAACTGCCCCTGAGTAAGATTAGAATAAATAAAACGACCGGAAACAGCACCGGACACATGATCAGAAAACTTTCTTGAGTAAGTTCCTGATATTGCAAATTCTGAAGGGCGGTAATTACCAAGCACCTCAGCATTTTCGCCCATAAAGGTTATATCTCCGAGCGAGAAAAACAATAAAGATGCAGCTACTGCAGAATTATCGTCAATTCTCTTAAAACCACTTAAATAAGCCAGATTAATATCATTAACAAGTGCTCTCAGCCAGGGACTGTATGCTAAAGAGAAACCCATATCCTTCTTAATAAATGCATACTTTGCCGGGTTCCAATGCAGTGAATTAACATCGGGGCTTGAAGCAACACCCACATCACCCATAGAACCGGCACGGGCATCAGGAGCAATCATCAGAAAGGGTACGGCTGAAGTAACTGTATTTAAACGTTTGCCCAAATAGCTTTGCTGTGCTAATGTGGAAAAACCCAAAACTACAACCATCATTACTAACAACGATGTTCTTAACGAGGCAAAAATTCGCATATAATTTGATTTTTAATGATTTAAAAGACAGGGTTTGATTACTGAACTATTGAAACGGCTTTTCAAAATGAATATTGCTTATAAAGGGTCAAAATTATAAAGTACCTAAAATCAAATATTGATGAAAACAGGGAAACTCAACGTAGAATCATTGCTTTTCCATACAATAAACCGGTGAAACCATTTTTTGTTTCTATTTTTATACGATATGGGTAAATCCCCGGATTCAGCTTACTGCCATCATTTCTTCGCCCGTTCCAGTATATTGGTTCAATCTGTGATCCAACCGATGGCGTTGTTACAGGGCCAATGGATTTTACAAGCTGGCCGGTCAAATCAAAAACCTCAATCGCAACTTCTAATTCCTTATCGAAATAATTATGCTCAAAAACAAACCATGTTCCAGTTGAAAAAGGATTAGGTTTATTGATAATATTACCAACAAGAACAGGAAGCTCGGAAGTGACAATAAATTCAGTATAGGCTTCTGATGAATTGCTAAATAAATCGTAAGCCTTAAACCTTAAAGTATGACGGCCTTGAGTCAGGTTCTTAAAATAATACCTGACAGTTCCGCTCGTATAGCTATCCAGATCAGGTTCAAAAAAATCATTCAGAAAAATAGGATTTTGAGTGTTTTCATCAAGGAAGGCAATAATTTCATGACCTATGCCCAAACCAAAAGAGTTGATCCCATCTTTATCTCTCAGATGCGCAACAAGCAAGGGGTTTTCACTGACAAAATCACCAAAAGTGAACGATGGCGTGTTCAGGTACATATCAATCTGAGGTCCTTCATGATCTGCTTCAATAGGTGCAAAACCGCCAACCAGAAAACCATCAAAATAACCATGAGCACCGGTTTCCCCATTGCTGGCAAAATAAGATATCTTACCTGCCCCCAGCATTGGATTCACATCTTCCGGAAGTAAGAAATCAAAGCTGAATTTGCCATTTTCAACTGAAACCCTGCCTTTGTAAATTACTGAATTCTGTATGGTAAACTGTCTGGGTGAACTTGAACTATGATTTGCATTTGTAGTGTAAACAACCGGCTTATCGAAAACTACCGGATAAAGGATTCCATTATAATCATTGACGATATTGCCATGTTGATCCTTTACAGAGCCATTAACTGAGACCTTTGTCAAACCCGATTCAGCAGTGTTTGTTTTGGTTCCACCTGTAGGAGCTGTTGAAGATTGTATCTGATAGCGCGGTATTGCAGGCTGTAGCGAGGGGTCGCCAAGCAAGACAAAATTTCGGATAAAAACATTGTTGTTATTGGCATTTTTAGCCTGCATCATTATGTTTCCCAAAGTATTGTTCCAGCCATCAGGTTTCTCAAAAAAATATCTGGTAAAACTCCGGTTCAAACTATGATTAAAAGCAGAATATGCCAATCGGGTAGTAGTAAAAAGAGCTATTCCTCCACCCTTTGGGTTCAGAACCACCATTTCACCGGCAGAAAGTAATCCGGGGTCATCAAAACGGCCAAACGAACAAGTTGCCGTAATAAATACAGGCATATTGTCAATATTGTTCCATGAATTGATCTCAGGAACAGTAAGAACGCGTGAATGTGCCCATCCTGTTTCTCCTCCATGCCCAATGTAATTAATTAACAGAGTTCCTTCCTTAACCTGGTCGTTAATAGCCTGGTTCACATCGGGATAACGATAACCACCCGGAATATTCACCCGCTTATATGCATCCAGATAAATTTTCCGGACATTGAAAACCGGCTGATTAACAGAAATATAGTTAGCAAGCTCTTCGGCATTGAGAAAATGCTTATCAATGTCTTCATCATGAGCTATCAGGGTAACGGTATTTCTCCAGTTCCCTGTAATACTCTGATCATAAGCCAGATAATTCTCAGCCTTATCTCTCATAGTAGCTGCCTCTTCCGGAGATTTAACCGGGAATCTGCCAATACCAACATCAATCGCCCCATTTGCCGAGTATCCTTCTCCATCGTCGAGCAAACCATAGTAGTCATCGCAAACATAAGTTGCATCAAGCTTTAATGATTCAACTGACTGATAGGTAGGTATAAGATTTTTATTATCAGTTATTCTGTCTTTTGAATCGTACGAACCATCCCCAAATAGCAGGAGATAACGGGGCTCATTTCCGTCCGGAGCACGATCGTAAAGCATTTTCATAAAATCCCTTATTGCAGTGGGATCAATGCTTCCGGATGAAAACTCATTATATATCTGATCAACTGAAACTACCAGTGCTGAGAAACCTGATGTTTCATGCCTTAACCGGGCATATTCCTCAGCCTCTGGCATTAGCATATCAGGTGCCGCAATAATAAGATCATGTGCTTCAAGGCCATGAAGGTTCTGATTTTGGACAGGTTCAATACTAATGGATTCATAAGCATCGGCAACTGAGAAGGCTATAAACCAGCGAAGTTCAGGAGTTGACAAATTAAAAACCAGACTGTCGTTTTCAATCTGATAATTAACCTCATAAGGTTCTTCAAAAGCTGTAACATCCCATATTTTGATATTATCAACAGGTTCTGCCAGCATAAATTTGCTAACATTACCCTCCCCTACTGATTCTGGATCACGAAATGGAAATTGCCCTCCGGTATATCTCAGATTACGTTTCAGATTTACTTCAATAAAATCAACCCATGCCGCAGAAGAAGGATCACTTGTCAGGTATTCAAATGCCGGGGTTAAAACAGAGTCAGCAGTAAAAAATGCTGAGTTCATAGTTACCGTATTTGCAAGCCAGTATGAATTTGGCCGGTTCACGGGAGAACTCAAAAATTCATTATCGTTAATGTATAACTTAATTCGCGAGGTTTCGCTGGAATTTAATGCAAAGCTGCTTCGGAACAAAACCCTGTATGTGGGATCAATATCAGGAAATCTGAAAACAGGCAAGGGATGTTGTCCTGTACCTCCGTCAATTTTATTGCCATACCATCTTCTGCCCAACCGTCCTAAATTTAGTGAATCGGGTTTGTAAACAGCAAAGTCATGAAATGTCCGTACCTTATGAGTATGTGGCTCACTTACTGATTCCAGGGATTGTACCCGCTTGCCCGGGGAATCTGAAATAGTCAGAAAATAAAAAGAAAAATCAGAATATGGATTATGCTCATATTCAAAACGCAGGTTTTCAGGGTCATTAACCGGTTTCCAATTATGTGGTGAAGGATTGTATAATAAAATACAGTCGCTTTCTCCGAAACTCCCGGGATTTTCTGTGATCACCTCTATAGCAAGTTCCTGCAGGTCGTCAATTCGGGGAATATCATTTTGTTCAGGAAGCATGGCTCCTCCATTTCCATACAACCTTATTTTGTCTGGATTAACGTCATTAATCTGTAATCCGGCTGATAACAGCTCCTGCCCTGTAATTTTATAAATTCCTGATTTCGAAGTTTTAATTTTCACCCAGTTACCATCAGCAAGCACCGAGCGTTCTACGTAACTGCGTTGGGATTTATAGGCTAGATCACCGCTTCCTTGAAACTCAAGCCTAAAGGATACTAATTTCTCAATTTCGCCTTCCTCATTTTGCCTGAATGGCAATAAAACAACATTTATGACAGGCTTTTTCCTGATACGCTGAATATCAATTGATTTTATTTCGACTTTCAAGCCAGGCATGAAATCAGCAGGAAAATCAAGTTCCTCCTCTTGTGAAAGTGGTTCAAAAACTTCGTGGCTCAAATTAACATCATAATGGGTATAATTTCTATCCAGAGCATAGGAGGATACAAATAAGGGCAAGCCGGTTTCTTCATCCGGCAGGTAATCATCAAAATATAATACAGGAAGATTGGGTTCTGAAGAATCATACATCAATCCGGAAGATTTCCATTTGATCGTGTTTTCATAGGTTTGAGCATAAATAAAACTGAAAACCGAAAAAACAAAACAGATTAATATTGTAATGCTTCTTTTGAACATTGTTAGTTTTTGTTTTATGGGTGAAAAAAAGACTGTTTCAGCCATAAAATAGTTGCACTCTACCTGATGATCACCAGTTTACTGCCTTTTTCCTCATAGCCGGTATCAGGATTTTGCATGATCACTTTATAAACATATGTACCTCTCTCAAGATATTGCCCATCGTCACCCCTGCCATCCCAGTCGAAGATCACTGAACGGTAGTTACCTGTAACTACTGTTTGTTTCCATGTTTTACGCAATCGCCCGTCGAGTGAATATATTTTTACCTCAAAATCAATTGTAGCAGAAGCCTGATTATGCTCAACCATGAATTTGGTTCTGTCATGAAATGGATTAGGAAAATTAAACACCTCCTGCAAAGCTATTTTGCCTGATGATGCAACTACAAACTCTATTGATTTCTCACCAGGATTATTATAAATATCCCAAACCTTTAATTTCAGATGATGATGTCCGTCAGGTATTTTATAAAACGGATAACGTATAGTTCCTGATTGATAAGTATCAAGATCACTTTGATAAAAATCGTTTAACAGATACGCTTTCTCGGTTTTATGGTCAAGAACGGCTGTAATATCATGGCCTATACCTGTACCGGTAGTATTGATTCCACTATCATCGCTCACAAAAGCCAGAAGTATGGGATTCTGATCGGTAATTCCTCCTGACTCAAAATTCTCATCATTAATGTAAAGATCAATTTCCGGTCCTTTAGAATCAAGCGCCGCTGCTTCGTTGTACCCACCAATGACAATCCTTCGTTCACTTCCATGGGCATCGCTGTTTCCATCGCTTGCATAATAATTTATTTTACCCGAACCGTAAATATACGCAATATCTTTAGGAACAATGAATGAAAAATCAAATTCACCGTTTTTAATGCTCACCTTCCCTTTGTAAACAATATTCTCCTGAGTCTCAAATGTATAAGTCTCACCTCCGTCATTAGCGAGGGTAACTACTTTTTGTGATTTATCAAAAATAACTGGAACAAGGACACCGTTAAAATCATCAATCACATTTCCTTCAAAGTTGGTGACATTGCCTTTAATATTTACCATTGACAAAGCTTTCATTATAGGCATTACGCCACTGCCAATCTCGGTTTCATTCACATGGGTAGTGTTCACAGCATAAGCAGGAATATTCATTCTAACCACAGGGTCGCCAAGCAGCACAAATTTTCTGGCGTTAAGGTCAAGTCCTGAATGTTGTTTTGACAACCTCATTATATCTCCCAGGCGAGGGTACTCTCCGTTAATACGCTGGAAAGAATTTTCAAACATTCGTTTGTTCAATGAAAAATTATAAGTTGCATACGTTGGTCTTGTTGTAGTGAACAAGGCTATCCCACCGCCATTTGGATTAAGCAAAACAAGCTCTCCGGGAGAAGTATGTGACGGATCGTCGAAATAGGTAAATTCGCATGTAGCAGTGATAAAAACTGGCATGCGATCATAATTTGTCCAGTTCTTAATATCCACTATTTCAAGAACCCTTTCGTGAGCAAGCCCTAAAATCCCACCATGACCAATATAATTAACTATCAGCGCTCCTCTTTGCACTTCTTTGTTTATATCGGCATTAACCTCAGGATAACGATTACCACCGGGTACTGAAGTCTGAGTATATGCATCGAGGTATATCTTACGAAGGTTAAAGGCACTATATGTTGAATCAATGATCTTTGCAAGAATTTCCGAGTCCCTGATATGCATATTACTATCTTCATCATCAGCAATAAGGCAGATATTGTTCCGCCAGTCGCCCATAGTTATTTCCGAGTTTTCAGAATAATGAATGATCTTGTTAACCATTGCCGCTGCCTCTTCTACTGTGCCGGCAGGCAGCCTGCCTATTCCCAGATCAATGATATTGGCTCCGGTACCACCTTCGGAAATATCAAGAAATCCATAATAATCATCGGTTATATAGGATTGTACAGGTTCAAGGGATTCATACGACATCCAGCCAGGTACAAAGTTTGTATTCTCTTCAATCCTGTCTTTATAATCGTAAGAAGCATCGCCAAAGATCAGGAGATACCGAAACTTTTCAGCTCCCTGATCGCGCTCATACAGCATACGGACAAAATCACGGATAGCCGTTACATCCTGCTTTCCTGACGAAAACTCATTATAGATCAGTGGTGTTGTTACCACAAGTGTGTCAATACCGGAATTATTTTTATGAAAAGTAGCCAGACGACGGGCTTCATCAAGGAAAAGAGGATGAGTAACTATTAATAAATCAGGAACATTGACGCCATGAAGATTCTGATTTGCAACACTTTCCACAAAAACTGCATTGTAAGCCTTAGCAGGGTCAAAAACAATGAATTCTCTTTTCTGTCCGGTTCCAAGTCGGAAAACCATTTCGCCGCTCTGCAATGCTGCATCTACCTTGCCAACATTAGCCGGATCGCTGACATCCCATATCAAATGCGCTGTATTGGTATTTGCAACCCTGAATTCAGAAACACGACCGGGAGCAACTGAATTAAGGCTTCTGAACGTCATCTGATCTCCACTCATTCTTAAACGTCTGAAAGCATGTATCCAGATATAATCAAGCCACCCTTTTGAAGTTGATGTACTTTTATGATATGTGATCTTAATATCAATATCAGACTTAGCGCTCACCAATTTGCTGGTAATAATATTATCTTTTGCAACAGGCGGATAATTTCCGCTACTCACCTGGGTTATATTGGCCTGAAGGTTAGTTCCGTTGATATCAAATACAAACCTGCTGGGTTTGAGGGAATTTGCAGCTACATGTATCTGAGTAGTAAAAGCTGAATCCAGAACCCGGTTCGGGAAGTTAAATTTAAAATCTCTTGTAAGAATACCATCAAATTTCTCACCATACCATTGTCTGCCCGATTTCATAAGGTTCTCAGTATTAAGGCTGTGAACCATATAATCATCGAAAGTATTGACAAAATAATTTGCAGGCGTTCCGTCATTTGGCAGCAATGCTATTCGTTTGCCTTGCCCATGATCGGCAGTAAGGAAATAGTAATTATGATCAGAATAAATGTTATTCCTGAACTCAAATGCCTGGGAGCCTGATGTATAACTCCACTCATGTGGACTTTGTCCGAAAAATAAAATATAATCCTGAGTGTTGAAAACCCCGTCCTCCTCACCTACCACAATGATAGCATTTTCAACAAGATCATCATGACGCGGAATTGAATTGGGTTCGGGGAGCATGCCGCCACCGTTTCCATAAAGCCTTATATTCTTTGGATTGATACCTGCAGGATTCATACCTGCACTTACCAGATCATTGTAAGTTATTTTGTAAACACCCGTTTCAGTAACAGAAAATTTATACCAACGTCCTGTAGCAAGAACCGATTGCGAAGTATAATCATTTTTCAATCTTCCGCCCTGGTCTTCTTCTGGCTGATACCTGACAAGAATCTCAAATTCAACAAGCTTGTAAACCTTTTCAGAAGATATATCAGTTACAAGTGGAACAAAAGAAATATGAACTCCATTCTGATTGCGCGATTTAATCGGTTCGGCAAGAATATGTATCTCATTCTCAATTAGATCAAAACCCTCATGACTGATAAAAGAACTCATATCAGTTGAATCAAAAACAAGGTTTAGGATTTTAAAGGATACAAAAACCGAATTGTTTTCAGGAAAGAAGACCGTATTCTGAAAAGCCGGAATGCCAGCGGATGAAGGATAATAAGCATCTTCAAAATTCAAAAAATAAGTTGGAGGGTCATTATGAAGAAGAACCGGAGCTTCATCCCATTTCAGAGTTTGTCTTACAACAATCTCTTGTCCGGACAAATAGCCCTGAAGCATTAAAAAAGTTAAAAGTATGGGTAGAAAAAATCTTTTCATCAAAATAATTAATCGTTTGGCAGCGGCAGATGATGAGTTAAAATCACAAAGTATTTTTGAAATCAATGAATCAGGCTCCCGAATTGTTAAAACGAGTGCCACACTCAATTATTGTAAAAACTATGATACCGTAATCATGCTCAATTGCTCCCCAAATCTTTATTTTTCAACCAGTCAATTTGATTATTTTTGCAGGCATGTTATGTTAAACACAATACAGTAGTACTTATGAAAACAAATCTTTTAATGCTTTTGTTGATTTTAGGCTTCCTTTCAGTTCAATCTGCTGAAGTGACCATGATCATTACTTCAGTACCTGCAAATACCCCTGATGGAGACGACATATATATAGCCGGGAACTTCAATAGCTGGAATCCGGGAAACCCTGACTTTATCTTGCATCCCAACGATAACGGACAACCTCAGATAGTGATTGAAGGGACAGGCACTATTGAATTCAAATTTACCAGAGGTAGCTGGCAAAGTGTAGAAGGAAGTGCAACCGGAGGTTTTTTGCCAAACCGAAAATTTACTTTCGGAAGCACTGATACTCTGCATCTTACAATTCAAAGCTGGGAAGATACTGGAGGACAGGGAAGTACAGCAGCTTCAAATGTAGTTGTAATGAGCAATTCGTTTTTCATGCCTCAGCTTAACCGATCAAGGCGTATATGGTTATACCTGCCCCCCGACTATGATTCCACAGCAAAACATTATCCCGTATTATATATGCATGACGGGCAAAACCTTTTTGACCTCCACACTTCTTTCAGCGGCGAGTGGGAAGTGGATGAATCATTAAATTCACTTTACGATGCCGGCAAACAGGTACCCATCGTTGTAGGTATTGATAATGGCGGAGAACACAGAATAGCAGAATATACGCCATGGTCAAACCCTCAGTATGGTGGTGGCGAAGGTGATCTTTATGCTCGTTTTATTGTAGAAACACTTAAGCCATACATTGATGAAAATTACCGAACCCTTCCGCAACGTGAACACACCGGAATTATGGGCAGCTCTCTTGGTGGATTGATCTCTCATTACATTGGTTTGAAATATCAGGATGTTTTCAGCATGGCAGGAGTATTTTCCCCATCATTCTGGTTTAGCGATTCATCCTACATTTTTGCTTATGAAACAGGAAAAAACCAGGCAATGCGCTACTACCTGATGGGAGGAACAAGTGAAAGCAGCAGTCTGGTTCATCAGATGAATATTATGATGGACACATTACTGGCTTCAGGTTTCAGTGCTGAGGAATTATTGCTGAAAGTTGTACCTGGCGGTCAGCATAACGAACAGTTCTGGCGTTCACAATTTACTGAAGCTTATAAATGGTTGTTTCTGAAAGAGGCATCCGGAATTCGGGAAACTGAAGACCAGCAGCTTATTAATATCTTTGTATCAGATAGGCGCCTTTATGTTGAAATAAAAGAAAATCATTTTCCATTTGATTCTATTGAGCTAAAGCTATACGCACCAAATGGTCAAACGGTCTTAATAACAAAATTGAACCCCGGAAGCTCAGTAAATCTGCCTGAAAATCTGCACGGTATATTTATCGCTGTTATTTATAACGATAATCTGAAAGTCAGCAAAAAGATATATCTGGAATAGGATTTGATTCTGTGATTGAGCAATCCTGGAAAACAGTGCTGAGAAATAAATCAGAATATTAAAAAGGTTAAACGTTCTTACCTATCATTCCTCAACCTCAGGATTTTCTTCCAAAGTCTGCCGGATTTTCTCCCCACAGATTTGTATCCCATTTCATCACCGGAACATTGTAACTATTATTATCAAGCCAATACAAAGCACGTTGAATAAGTTCAAAAACCTTCTCGTTTTCCTCTGTCCGAACCAGTTTAGTTTTAACCTCTTTATTCTTTAACCAGGTAATGGCTGTTTTTGAATCGGTATAAACCGGAAGTTCAAGATCATTTTTTTTCATCCAGGCTAATGCATGAACAATAGCTAAAAACTCGCCAATATTATTTGTAGCCTTTTGAAAAGGTCCCTGATGGAAAATCTCTGTTCCGGTTTCGGTGTAAACACCCCGATATTCCATATCTCCCGGATTTCCGCTGCAGGCAGCATCAACTGAGATACTGTTGGCTTCAGGCCTGCCCTCAGTAAGAGTCTTCCACGAAGCCTTTTCCTGTTTTAATTCTTTATTGAAATAATTGTCAGGACCTTCCTGAAATGCAGCTTCAGCCTCCTGTAATGAAGGAAACGATTTATATTTTGCCCCTTTGAAACCGTTGATCTGCTCCGAACAGGTTTCCCAATCCTGATAAACCCCGGGCACCTTACCTATCCATACGGTATAGAATTTCTTATTTTTCATCTTCCTGTAATATTAAGCAAATATAGAAAAATAAAAACAGCGTTTTTGAAATTTAGAGCTCCAATGCGATTTCATTAAAATAATATTGTATTTTTGGACTATAATAACAAAACCTCAAAATACTTGCAAACTGTTATATTTCATAGTATAATTAAAACGTAAATGATGTTTAATAAACACCGGGCTTAAGCCTTTAATTATAAGAGAACTGAACTTTTTACCTCATATCAGCAAGACTTATATTACTCAAAACAAACACTTTAAACAAACGTGAATAGAAGAATCAGAACTTTTTCAGAACTAAATTAGAAATAAATAAGGAAAATTCAGATTAAAACATAAAGAATGACTCTAACAACTGAAAACGTACTCCTTGTTGGTTCACTGCTTCTTTTCATAAGCATAATTGCGGGAAAGACTTCCTATAGATTTGGTGTTCCAACATTACTACTCTTTCTAACCATGGGTATGCTGGCAGGATCTGAAGGAATTGCAGGCATACATTTCGACAATCCTAAAATAGCTCAGTTTATCGGCATCATTGCGCTGAACTTCATTTTGTTTTTCGGGGGTTTTAGTACAAGCTGGATATCGGTCAGACCCATTCTAAAAGAAGGACTTATACTATCATCGCTTGGCGTTTTGCTTACTGCTATTATTCTTGGAACCTTTGTTTGGCTTGTTACTGATTTCACTTACTACGAGAGCATGCTGCTTGGTTCAATTGTATCCTCAACCGATGCAGCGGCTGTATTTTCTATTTTGCGTTCAAAAAAGCTTTCCCTCGATTTAAACTTACGACCTACCCTTGAACTGGAAAGCGGAAGCAATGACCCTATGGCTTACATTTTAACCATAGTTTTCTTAACTCTGGTTATTGATGAAACCCAAAATGTAATCTCGATCATTCCCTTGTTTTTACAACAAATGATAGTTGGGGGATTAGCAGGATTTGGCTTCGGGAAATTAAGCAAAATAGTGATTAACAGGATAAAACTTGATTATGAGGGGCTTTATCCCGTTTTGGTGATTTCATTGATGTTCGCTACTTTTTCGGCTACTGATTTTGTTGGAGGTAATGGATTCTTAGCTATTTATATCTGTGGAATTTATCTGGGAAATCAGGACTTGATCCACAAAAAGACTATTTATAAAGTTTATGACGGACTTGCATGGTTAATGCAGATAGTATTATTCCTTATCCTTGGATTACTTGTGTTCCCATCGCAAATAGTACCCATAATCGGTGTTGGTCTTCTTATTTCACTGTTCTTAATTATTGCAGCCCGCCCGATAAGTGTTTTTATAAGTCTTGCATTCTTTAAAATGAAATTTGCAAGGAGGCTTTATATTTCATGGGTTGGCTTGAGAGGCGCTGTTCCTATAGTATTTGCCACTTACCCTTTACTGGCCGGTATTGAAAAGGCAAATATGATCTTTAATATAGTATTCTTTATATCAGTAACCTCAGTATTAATACAGGGAACATCGCTGCCAATAGTTGCTAAATGGCTGAAACTGGCACTACCAATAAAGGAACGTCCTGAAAATGATATTGATAAATTCCTTGATGACATACCAAAAACTGTTATGAAGGAAATAAAAATCTCACTTTATTCAAGGGCAGTAAATAAGCCAATTGTTGAATTGGGATTTCCACCAAACACACTGATAGCAATGATAAAAAGAGATGATGAATATATAACTCCCAATGGAGCAACAATCATTGAGGCTTATGATGTTCTAGTGGTTCTTTCAGAAAACCAGGAAGGCTTTGATAAAGTTGAAGAAGCCCTCGGACCTTAAAATACTTAAATGTTTGGTTAAAATCTTCAAAAAAATTCATCAGGGTTCCGGTTTTTTTATTATCTTGCAATCCAAAAATAATAAATACGATAAATAACCCATTAAATTCAGTATTATGAGAAAGCTAATACCCTTAATTACAGTAGTCTTGCTTATTTGCTCCGCATGTGAGCCAGCAGCAGAAAAAAAACAGGAAACAGTAGTGGACGATGTTAAAAAAGTAAAAGAAGAGGTAATCTTAAAAGATTACGGGGCTAATCCACTAGTGATCAATATTGAAGATTATACTCTTGAAAATCAGACTTTCAGAACAGCGATATGGACAGGAGAACATCTACAACTGACAGTAATGTCAATTCCGGTGGGTAGCGAAGTAGGTCTTGAAGTTCATCATGATATTGAACAGTTTCTACGAATTGAAGAAGGCGAAGCAAAAGTTCTGATGGGAGATAGTGAAAACGAATTGACATTTGAACGCATTGCGGGCGATGATGATGTCATCCTGGTTCCGGCAGGAAAATGGCATAACATCATTAATATTGGTGATGAGCCTTTGAAACTGTATTCAATATATGCCAAACCCGAACACCCATACAGAACTGTACACCTGACCAAAGAAGATTCGGATGCTGATCATCATGATCATTGATCTCATATCCGGGTGTAATCAGAAAAACATCTTCTCAGGGTTCATAAATGCCATATAATTAAAGAGTTAACAGAAACGCTTTGATTTTATGGGCTGATTCTGTTATGCAGATGTTCCTCAGTAACTTTTATTTTACATAACTTTCATACTTTCGCATTCAATAAATCAAACTAAAACTGAACGCATTGCTAAAAAATATTTTTGAAAAGTTCAAGATATCCGGAACATATTCCGAAGGGAAACAAATTGGTTCGGGTCATATTCACAGAACTTATTTAATAAAGACTGCCGAACCGGATACTCCGAATTATATTTTACAAAAAATCAATGATCATGTTTTTCCTGACATTGATTTGCTTATGAAAAACATTTCATTGGTCATTAAGCATCTGAACTCAAAGGAATCTAATACTCAGGGCTTTATAGCTCCGCAGATGGTTCAGACCCATGCAGGAGAAAATTATTACCAGGATGATACGGGTGCTTGCTGGCGTATTCTTATTTTCATTCCCGGACTTAGTTTTGATACAATTAATGATTTACAAATAGCCTATGAAGCCGGGAAAGCCTTCGGCAATTTTATTTTTGACCTCGACGATTTACCTGCTCATCTTCTAAAACCTGTAATACCCGGTTTTCATTCTTTGACCAAAAGGTTTGCCGATTTTGAAGACGCATTAAAAAACGATATCGCAAAACGATCAGATTCTGTTAAACCTGAACTAAAATTCATTTTCGACTGGCTTGAACCGATGATGAATATACAGTCACATGAATCCAAAGGCGATTTTACCCTCAGGATCACACATAATGATACAAAGATCAACAATGTGCTTTTCAATGAATCCGGTAAGGCAATAAGCGTTATTGATCTGGATACGGTAATGCCCGGTACAGTTCTGAATGACTTTGGAGATGCTATAAGAACCACTGCCGCAAGTTCAGCAGAAGACGAAAAAGACCTGAGTAAAATGAGTATTGATTTAAATGTTTTCAAAGCTTTCGCTGAAGGATTCATCACTGAAACCCATAAAATATTAAAGCCTGCCGAAGTTGACCATCTGGCGCTCTCATGTCAGTATATAACGTATATGCAAGCCATGCGATTTCTGACTGATTATCTGAATGGTGACAAATATTACACAATACATTATCCTGAACATAATATAGTAAGAACACGTGCTCAGATCAGACTTGCTGAAAGCATGAAAGAAAATCAGCAAGCCATGCATGAGATAGTTAAAGGAATAATGAACCAGACATCAGCAATTTGATCATATCTGGTTCATCAGAAATATTTCAAGGCACTGCTCCGGCAAATATTCTTTACTTCATTAATAAAGATCGCTCAAGCCAAAGTTTGGCTTTTTGCTTATCCAGCGGCCATTTGTAAAATCCGGAAAAGTCATGGGAGCGCTGCCCATGGCAATTGATTTTTCACTTAATGTAGTGATTGACAACATTGTGGCAGCATCATAAACATCAATTGGAGGTGCTTCGTTCTTTTTTGCCGATTCAACAAAAGCATTGATCAAAAACCAGTCCATACCTCCGTGCCCGGCTCCGGCAGCATCGTTTTCATAGCGTTTCCATAAAGGATGATCATATTTTTCAAACCACGATTGCTGCTTATCCCAACGATGCGGTTCTGAAACACCTTCAACATGAACGGAACCATTCACATCCATCCATAAACCCTTAGTTCCCTGTACTCTGAAACCCAATGAATAAGGACGGGGCAGGTTAGTATCGTGACTTACAAGAACTTTCTCGCCATTATTGCAATGGATAAGGGTAGTGACTACATCTCCAAGCTTCCATTCAAGCTGGGCATTCGGATGATCAGGATCAATCCCTTTCAGATATTCATGTAATCCACGTGCTTTGGTTGACATTGAAACCAGATAAACAAAACGATTTCCACGGTTAATATCTATGTAATTCATTACCGGTCCCACTCCATGGGTTGGATACAAATCTCCATTGCGGTTCAGAGAATGAATAGTTCTCCATTTTGCTTCGCTTACAGCTTTTTCGCCAAATTCCGAACCACGTGAGTAAACTGTTTTACCATCATTGAATTTCACATCACGCAAATCGTGCTGATAACCACATTCCAGATGGATAAGTTCGCCGAAAACATTATTCCTTACCATATTCAGAACAGCCATAACATCACGGCGATAACAAACATTTTCAAGAAAGAAAAAATGTGAGCCCGTACTTTCGTGAGTATTAACCAGTTGCCAGCACTGCTCCAGCGAAAAAGCCCCTGACACTTCACATCCGGTATATAAGCCACGGTTCATTGCTGCTATTGACTGACGACTATGCCAGGTCCATGGAGAAGAAATAATTACAGCATCAAGTTTTTCTTTATCAAGCATATTCAGGTAATCGTAATCGCCATTCTGATATGCAACAGGTTTTGTTTGTCCGGCGTCGTCAAACATTTTCATTGTTGATGCAATGGCTTTTGGTTCCGGATCAGCCACACATGGAACAATACAATCACCTCTTCTTAACACCAGATCAAGGCTTGAGCGTCCTCGTAAACCAACACCAATAAAGCCGACACGTAATTTAGGTGCATCCTTGTCATATTGTTTTTTTTGTTTTGGCTTCGAATCTACTGACTTGCCTTGCACCTGAGAACTTTCTGCCAGTATATCCTTACCTAAGGCTGAAACCCCTATGCTTCCAAGTATTGAGGTTTTGAGGAATTTTCTGCGGTCAAAATTTTTCGACATGTTTTTATGATTTTGAAGTTGCTAAATTGTTTGATTTAAAACTAACCCTCCATATTTTCTTTTGCCCTGTTCAAAAACTTGTTCAATGGATATATTGCATTAAAAACTGATAAAATCACACTTTCCAGATCTTGAGAATACAGGTTGTCCTCTGACAGATAATGCGTTACCACATATGATCGGTATTTTACAAGATCCACATGTTGCCAATCGGCTGAAAAACCTTTTGGAGGCCTTATTAATCTGTCATAATCATCGAGTTTCCCGAAATATTTCAAAAAGTCAGGATGAGACAGTATGGATATGAACTCTTCAGTATTATAATAAATTTCATCGCGTACAGCTTTCAGGATTTCCGGAGGTGGCATATATAATCCGCCGGCTATAAAAGAATTATCCGGTTCAAAATGAAGATAATAGCCCGGGTTATCACCATTACGCCCAGATTTTGAAATAAAAGCCCCGATATGTGACTTATATGGTGATTTATCTTTCGAAAACCTGACATCACGGTAAATTCTGAAAATACATTCTTTGGGAGTTACTAAACCTATTTCAGGGTCAAATACTGAAATTTGCTGAATAAGCCTGCCAAGCAAAGCCAGCATATCGTCTTTGATCAGATCGTATTGTGTTTTATTTTCCTGAAACCATTCACGGTTATTGTTAATTTTCAAGGCTTTCAGAAAATCAATAAGTTTTCTTTGATCCATATACTGCATTTAATGTTTATATGACGTATCTTAGTGCCAAAATTAACAATAATGATTTTAATACAATTGAGGCCTTGTAATATTATACTGCTTATTTGTTTTTTTACACTACTGCATTTCAATTCTGCCTACACACAAGCTGCATTTGAACCTGTAGGCGCTGATATTGGCGGCATGGCAAGAACCTCAGTTGCTGTTAAAAATGTGTGGGCAGCATTTAATAATCCGGCAAATTTATCAGATATTGAAAATATTGTTGCCGCAGTAAATTATGAAAATCGTTTTCTGGTACGCGAAATGGGTATCAGCAGTATTACTGCCGTTTTACCTACGGGTTATGGCGTTTTTGGATTAGCATTCAACCAGTTTGGTTCAAATTTATATAGTCAGAGTTTCGTTGGTCTCGCTTATGGCCGAGATTTCGGAGAACGCCTGAGGGCCGGGGTCAGGCTTAATGCCTTGCACACGCGGCTGAGTGAAGATTACGGGAGCCGTACTGATGTTTCATTTGCAGCCGGTTTTAATGTGAACCTTACCAAAGAACTGACTATTGCCGCTATACTGGCAAATCCCCTACATAAAATAATGGCTAAGGATACTGACGAATATCTCCCTGCTATTTACCGACTGGGGTTACATTACAAAATTGAAAAAAACCTGTTCATTACAGCCGAAGCAGAAAAAGATATGCGCTACAAGCCTTCGGTACGAACCGGAATTGAATATAGAATAAAAGAGTTTGCAGCAGTAAGAGCCGGAATTAGTACCAATCCTCTGAACCATGCCTTTGGCTTTGGGTTCAATTTTGGCAGCTTTACTTTTGATATTTCGGCAGTAAGGCATGAAGTACTCGGATATTCGCCGCAAGCCTCATTAATCTGGATAGCAAAATAAAAACATGACAGGAAACTGTAAAATATTATTCAGTTTTAGCAGCAAATCATTGATACTCACAATGATATTCCTCATGCTTTATACTTTTGTCCGGGCACAGGAACCTGAAATTTCACCATCAGGTTCTCAAAAGGTGGAAGAAGCACTTGAAGACCACGCCGAAGCAAGCGAAAGTGAATATGATTATACCGACCTTTTTGCAGAACTGGAGTATTTCCTTACATATCCTTTGCCGGTAAATATGGCAACATTCGATGAGCTAAGGCAGCTTTTCTTTCTTAACGATCTGCAAATCAATAACCTGCTGAAATATATCAGCGATTACGGGAATATTGTCAGTATTTACGAACTTGCATATATTGATGGCTTTGACAGAGAAGTGATATCCATGCTGAAACCTTTTATCACATTTAAAGATACCAAAACCAAGGTTAGGATCACTCCCGGGCAGGCTTTTAAATATGGAAGAAATCAGTTATTTGTAAGATATCAGCAATTACTTGAAACACAACTGGGATTCTCCCCTATTGATGATTCTTTGTTAATAAAAAACCCTAATCAGAGATACTTAGGAAGTCCGTTTAAATTCTACACCCGTTATGCATATAATTACTATAACAGAGTGCGCTGGGGTTTTACGGCTGAAAAAGACCCGGGTGAGGAATTCTTTAAAGGAAGTCAGAAAAATGGATTCGATTTTTATTCTGGTTTTGTTTTTATCAAGGGCAATAAATTTTTAAGAGATGTAATTATCGGAGATTATCATCTGCAATTCGGGCAGGGGCTGACTCTGTGGACTTCTTATTCTTTTGGCAAAACTTCAGACGTTACAAGTATAAGAAAAGCACAGCGCGGGATCAAACCCAACACTTCGGTAAATGAAAATCAATTTCTTAGAGGTAGCGCGGTTACATTTGGTTACAAGCAATTTACTTTCACAGCTTTTGGTTCGCACAAAAAAATTGATGCAACCATAAGCAAAACTGATAGTATTAGTGGCAAAACAACTGAAGTAAGTGCATTATTATATACCGGACTACACCGCATACCCCGCGAACTGAACAACCAGCATTCAGTTACGGAAACTTTATTTGGTGGCAGAGCCTCATACACAGGAACAAGATTTCAGACAGGACTGACTTTCTATAAGATGAAACTTAGTGCCAATCTTGAACCTTCAGCACAGCTTTATAATAAGTTTTATTTCAGAGGTAATGAGAACCATGCATTGGGCGCTGATATACTGTATTTGTTTCGGGGAGGGCAGTTATTTGGTGAAATCTCAGGAAGCGCTTCAGGTGGTTCAGCTATACTTGTAGGTACTTCGCTGTTTCCATCCCCGCGACTCGTGCTGAGTGGGATTTACAGAAAATATGATAAAAACTATCAGAACCTTTACAATGCACCTTTTGCTGAAAGTGCGAACGCAGGTGAAAACGGACTTTTTCTCGGTATGTACTTAATGCTTGCACCCAGGTTGAATTTTTCAGGGTATGTTGACCATTTCCGCTTTCAGTGGTTGAGATTCCGGGTAAACGCACCTTCACAGGGTAAGGAATACAGTGGTGAACTCACTTATTCAATATCAAGAACAGCAGAAATAAGATTAAAATACAGGTATAAACAACGTGAGCAAAATTTCGCAGGAAATGAGAAAATTACCTTAATAAAGCCATACGAAAAGCAAAGTTTCAGGTTTCATATAAGTTATATGGCTTTACCTCAACTCACCCTGCGTAACAGGTTTGAACGCGTAGTAAATACAGGAACTGATAAGGTCAGGAAAAACGGATATCTGATATATCAGGATGTGATATGGAAGCCTGAAAAACTTCCTTTTTCTTTAACAACCCGTTATGCTTTATTTGACACTGACACTTTCGATGAAAGAATTTACGCTTATGAAAATGATATTCTATACGCTTTCAGCGTTCCAGCTTATTATTATAAAGGCAGCAGGGTTTATCTGCTGTTGAATTACAAGGTTTCAAAACATTTTGAATGCTGGTTACGGTACAGTAGATCATGGTTTTCGAACGTCAGCAGCCTTGGAAGTGGATTAGATGAAATATCTGGTAATACAAGAAGTGAACTCAAGGCACAGATCAGATTTAAATTCTGAAACGCAGTTTTAATCCTGCTGAAGGGATTAAATATAGCCATTTTATAAAGAACCGTCCGAAATAACTAATAGCTCCAGCCTGTCAAAGTTTCAGGAACCAAATGAATTTCCGTAATATTGTATACTTTTGGAATTAAATAGTTGTAATTAGTCAAACTGAAACATACCAGAAACTCAGGAAGCCATTTTCTGAACAAATAACGATCAATAAAATTCTATAAACAAGCTAAATAAGTAAGTCAATGCAAAAAAAGCTTTTTCTGCTCGATGCCATGGCATTAATTTACCGGGCGTATTATGCCTTGAACCGGAATCCGCGTTTTAACTCAAAAGGATTGAATACCAGCGCTATTCTTGGTTTTGCAAATACACTTTATGATGTTCTGAAAAATGAAAAACCAACTCATATAGGGGTAGCTTTTGATACTCACGCGCCTACTGTGAGACATGAAGATTTTGCTGATTACAAAGCCAACAGGGAAGCGATCCCTGAAGATCTCGCAGCATCAATACCTTATATAATTGAACTTCTGAAAGCCTTTAATATACCTATTCTGGCTGTGGATGGCTATGAAGCCGACGACATAATAGGAACTCTTGCCAAAGAAGCTGAAAAAAAAGATTTCATGGTATATATGATGACTCCTGATAAGGATTTCGGTCAGTTGGTTTCTGATAAGATCCTGATATATAAACCCGGTAAATTTGGTGAGAAAGCCAGCGTAATGGGAGTAACGGAAGTTTGTGAAAAATTCGGAATTGAAAAACCTGAACAGCTTATTGATATGCTTGGATTGTGGGGCGATAGTTCGGATAATATTCCCGGAATACCCGGAATTGGTGAAGTAACGGCTCGGAAATTACTTGAGGAATTTGGCTCGCTTGAGAACCTGATTGAAAACAGTGATCAGATAAAAAACCCTAAACTTCGCGAAAAGGTTGAAACTCATAAACAACAGGCTGTCATTTCAAAACAGCTTGCTACCATTATCCTTGATGTACCAGTTGATTTTAATGAAGATGAACTTAAATATACTGAGCCAAATCAGGGACAACTGAAAGAAATACTTGACGAGCTGGAATTCAGGACTTTTGCAAAACGGGTGTTTAGTGATCTTAACAGCGGTTCCGAAAAGAGTGAAAAAAAGATTAATGATGTACAGGGAAGCTTATTTGACACTCCTGTTCAAATCCCTGATAATAAAGACGGTACGGCAAATATTCATACAACTGAACATAAATATCATTTGGTGGAAAATGCAGAGCAACGCAGACAACTGATTGATATTTTAAGAAAACATAAGAATTTTTGTTTCGATACTGAAACCACAGGACTCGACATTCACAGCGCCGAACTGGTATGTATGTCTTTTGCTGTAAAGCCGCATGAATCCTGGTGTGTTATACTACCTGAAAATTATAATGATGCCTTACAGATCGTTCATGAATTCAAGCCTCTTTTTGAAGATGAAACAATAGAAAAAACCGGGCAGAACCTGAAGTTCGACATAATTATGCTACGGTATTATGATACCATGGTAAAAGGGAAAATGTTTGATACCATGTTAGCACATTATCTGCTTGAACCTGATCTACGGCATAATATGGATTATATGGCGCTTACCTATCTTAATTATCAAACTCTGAATATTGAATCTCTCATTGGTAAAAAGGGGAAAAATCAGGGTAATATGCGCAATGTGGAACCCAAACTTCTTAAAGACTATGCCTGCGAAGATGCAGATATCACTCTGCAATTAAGAAATGTATTCGAACCTAAACTTATTGAAAACGATTATCGTGAGTTGTTTGAAAACATTGAAATGCCGCTGGTTCCGGTTCTTGCCTGTATGGAAGCAGAAGGTGTTAAGCTGGATACAGAAAGTTTGAAAGAATATTCAGAATCGCTGTCGGTAGAAATTCAAAAAACCGAAAAGCAAATATTTGAATATGCCGGAATGCAATTTAATATAGCATCGCCAAAGCAATTGGGAGAGGTTTTGTTTGACAGGATGAAAATTGATGCAAAACCAAAGCAAACTAAAACCAGGCAATATTCTACTGCTGAAGAGGTGCTTTTAAAAATGGTAAATAAACATCCAATCATACCTCTTATCCTTGAATACAGGTCGCTTACCAAGCTTAAATCAACCTATGTTGATGCATTGCCTGCGCTTGTAAATGCCCGCACAGGCCGTGTGCATACCTCTTATAACCAGGCTGTTACTTCTACCGGTCGTTTGAGTTCAAATAACCCTAATTTACAGAATATACCTATCAGAACCGAGAAAGGTCGTGAAATCCGCAAGGCTTTTATTCCACGTAATGAGGATTTTGTTCTTCTTGCAGCCGATTACAGTCAGATTGAACTTCGTATCATAGCTTCACTAAGTGAAGATCCTAATATGATGCACGACTTCATTGAAGGAGCAGATATACATGCTGCAACTGCTTCAAGAGTTTACAATGTTGACTTAAAAGAGGTTAGCCCTGAAATGCGACGGCATGCCAAAACTGTAAACTTTGGAATTATTTATGGAATTTCTGCTTTCGGATTGTCTGAACGACTGAATATCCCCAAGTCAGAGGCAGCAGCCATTATCAATCAATATTTCCATAAATATCCCGGTATCAGAAAGTATATGGATAACCAGATTGCATTTGCCAGAAAACACGGATATGTTGAAACCATTATGAAGCGCCGGAGATATCTGAGAGACATTAATTCAAACAATTCCATTGTTCGTGGTTTTGCCGAACGCAATGCCATTAATGCTCCAATACAAGGCTCGGCTGCTGATATGATAAAGCTTGCCATGATCTCAATACAGCAGGAAATTGAAAAACAACAGTTACGTTCAAGAATGATACTTCAGGTACACGACGAACTGATATTTGACGTATATCATCCAGAGACAGATGTATTAATGAGCATAGTAAAATCGAAAATGCAAAATGCAATGCCTTTGAGAATTCCGGTTGAAGTTGATATGAAAACCGGGCAAAACTGGCTTGAAGCTCACTAAACTAACCGCTGAAACTGCAATTCATCTTCACGTTATATTACCAGAGTATATTTTGCATCTGTATTTTGTCAGATAAAACCTCTGGATTAAACACAATGAATTAAAATCCGGATAGGGTTTTCTGAAAATCTTCTGTTAAACATCACAGGGATATAATATTGACTCATGTTCATAATAGAATAAAATCACATCATGTGTACTACAAAAAAAGGGAGCTTTTGGGCTCCCTTTTTACTATACATAAATTAAGAATATTATCTGCTGATCAAGATCTTCTTATGGTGGATCTTACCATTAGCATTGATAAATTCTAATACATAACCGCCTGTAGTGAATCTCGAAACATCCACTTTAAGCAGGCTATTAGCTGATGCATTGTTATTTTCATAAACCATTTGACCAGCGTGGTTATACATTCTTACTACATTAATTCCTTTACTTGTTGAAATATTCAATACATCTGATGCAGGTACTGGATATACTAGAATTACTTCTTTTTCAAGCTCGTTAACTCCATCAACTACAAGTAAACTAACAGGAACAACTATCTGCGGATTATTCGGGTCATTATTGTTAACCAGAATCTTAGCATAGTAATCACCAAATTCCAGATTAGTGGCATCAAATGTTAGGATTAAATCTTCAATATCACCGGCAGCAACACTACCCAGCATTGGAGATACATTTAGCCAGCCTTCTTCAAGCAATATAGTACCATTATATGTACCAGTGATAATGTTTGTAACCATCGGACTGACTATGATAGCATTTTCAATCTCAATTGTATAAGAACCTGATGTAACAGGAGTGCTAACCTGGAATGATGCTACGGCTCCGTCAGTGCCAAGGAATTCAGCATTGGTCATTGAATATGCAACAATCCTCATATCGTTTGTGCTAGGTATCAGGGCTGTTTCAATCACATGATCAACTGCACGGTCTCCATTCAATACCAGTGAACCAGGGATGTAATCAAATCCTTCAGGAAGGATTATATCAGCCTGGAATGCAACAAATTCTTCAATATTCCTTATTATAACATCAATGGTTTGTACTGAACCAGCCTGACCGGCAACATCACCAATCAACATATAATTACCGGGCAATTCACCTGTCATTGTTACAACTCCATTAACTACACCTGTAATTATATTTTGAGCATTAATATTTGATATAATTGCATCAGTAAGGTTAAACTGATAAATAGCTCCCGGGGTATCCGGTGCGATCACTTTAAAGCTCAACACCACACCCGAATTTCCTAAGAAATAGGCATTTTGCATTGAGAATGCCAATGCACGGTATGTATTGGTGTTAGGTAGTATTGCCGCATGTGCCTGGTGCCCAGCACTACGTTCAGGATTTAATGTTGTTGAATTTGGAACATAGGTAAATCCATTTGGTAATACAATATCAAACTGGAAAGCAACAAACTGATCAACATTATCTATTGCTACTTCAATAAGAACCTCTTCACCCGGATCAGCAGTAACATCAAGGACTTTCATAACATTACCATTCAACAGTCCACTCTTCAGACCATCAACATACTGAATACTGATATTATAATCCAGAATACCCTGTCCAACGTTGGCAATAGTCATTTCATCAGTATCAATATGTCCCTTATCAATTGTATGCGTTACTTCATCCGGAGTTACAACAATTGAGGGGAAGATAAGCTGAGTAAGTGTTACATGAACGGTAACATTCTCATCTATAACAGTTACCTGACCACTCTCTGTGCTATAACCTTCCTTAGCTACAGTCCAGTTATAAGTACCCGGGAGTATGTTCGGGAACACATAATTTCCGGCTGGGTTAGTTAGTTGTCCTAATGCAACTGTTGCGCCCGGAACAACTACCTGATTCTGATCTCTTACATCAAAGGTAACAGAATAGTATTCAGGAGCTACCAGTGTTACAGTACCATTCTGAGTTTCAGAAAGTATATTCTGTCCCTGAATATTATAAAGTACAGCTTCATCAAGATTCAGGTTATAAACACCGGGTATTGCTGGTGTTTCAAGAACCCATGAAGCTATAATTCCATAATCACCAAGGAATTCCATATTGGTTGGTGAGAAACCATTAGCTCTGAATATATTGGTATTAGGTAATACATTGGCAATAACCTGATGGTTTGTAATACGTGCAGGATTTAATACAATCGAACGAGGCAGGTAATCAAAACCTTCAGGTAAAGGAATATCAAACTCGAAAGATACAAAAGGATCTTCGTTGTATACAGCCATGTGAACAACGAGACGTTCTCCTGCATATCCAACAGCATCCGGGATAATCATCACATTACCCTCATACAGAACAGGCATTATGGTCACATTAACGGTAACATTACGATCAACAACTTTAACTACACCTGTCTTGATTTCATAACCTTCTTTTGAAACAGTCCAGTTATATGTACCCGGATCTATATTCTGGAATATATAATTACCAGCAGGGTTAGTAATTGTACCCAAAGTAATAGTCGCATCGGGAACAAGTACCTGGTGATTATCCTTAACAATAAAGGTCACTCTGAATGATTCTGCTTGTATTAGGGTAACTGTACCGCTATATACATCATCGAGTATATTCTGTCCCTGAGTATTCTCAAGAGCTGCATTTTCAATATTCATAGTATAAACACCTGGTACCAATGGAGTAGTGAATACCCATGAAACTACAATTCCGGAATTGCCAAGGAAATTCTTATTTGTAGGTGAAGAACCTATAGTTCTGAATATATTAGTATTGGGTAATACACTGGCTGTAACCTGATGGTCAACTTTACGTGCAGGGTTCAATACAACCGTGCGATCAAGATAATTAAATCCTTGAGGCATTGGAATATCAAACTGGAATGATGTAAATGCATCCTCGTTACTCACAGCCATATGAACAACTACATGATCTCCGGCATATCCGGTGGCATCAAGGACCATCATTGCGTTACCCTCAATCTGAGTTGGTGTTAATATCACGGGAACTGTAACGTTGGCATTAACAACATAAACTACACCGGTTTTTGGTTCGTAACCTTCCTTAACAACTGTCCAGAAATAACTGCCTGGTGCTATATTCGGGAACACATAATTACCAGCAGGATTAGTTATATTGCCCAAGGTGACTGTTGCTCCAGGTATTGGAACCTGATCAGGATTCTTAATATCAAATGTAACAGTGTACAACCCTTCTGTTACAAGCGTAACTGTTCCGCTGATAGTTCCGTCAAGTATATTCTGTCCCTGAATATTTCCAAGAATTGCATTCTCAATATTCAAGGTATAAACACCGGGTACATTTGGAGTTGTTAAGGTAAAGAATGTTAAAACTCCAGAATTACCAAGGAAGCTGGCATTGGTCATTGAGAATGCTACTGCCCTGAAGATATTGGTATTGGGCAATACATTTGCCATTACCTGGTGATTGACAATACGTGCAGGATTAAGGCCTATTGAACCCTGTACATATCCAAAGCCTGCAGGTAATGGAATATCAAACTGGAACGCACAGAATTCATCTTCGTTGAAGACTTCTATATTGATTAGAACATCATCTCCGGCAATTGCAGTAGTGCTCACAACCTTCATTATATTACCCTCAATAGGTTCAGTAAGTGTAACTGTACCGCTTATTGTTTCGTCAAGAATATTCTGTCCTTGAATATTTCCAAGTATTGCATTTTCAATATTCAAAGTATAAACTCCTGGTACATTAGGTGTAGTATAGGTAAAGTATACTAAAACGCCTGAGTTGCCGAGGAAGCTGTCATTGGTCATTGAGAATGCCACAGCTCTGAAGATATTGGTATTGGGCAATACATTGGCCATAACCTGATGGTTGGTAATACGTGCAGGATTCAGGCCTATTGAGCCCTGAACATAACCAAAACCTGCAGGTAATGGAATATCAAACTGGAACGCACAGAATTCATCTTCGTTGATAACTTCAATCTCAACAACCACGTCATCACCTGCTTCTGCGGTTACATCAAGAACCTTCATTATATTTCCTGATATCTGGATAGGAATCATTGTCACAGGAACAGTAACATCACCATCAACTACAGTAACAGCACCTGTTACTGTTTCATATCCTGATTTTGTAACAGCCCAGCCATAAGTACCAGGAGCTATATTCGGAAATACATAATTGCCAGCAGGATTTGTAACAGATCCCAATGTTACGGTAGCACCTGGTATCGGTTGCTGATTCTGATCTTTTACATCAAAGGTAAC
>JBASHR010000048.1:0-46283 GCA_049654165.1 Bacteroidales bacterium | reverse complement strand
GAATGTGATCGGATTCTTCTTTGCCACTATCAAAAACTTTTGGGGCATTCAACAGGAACTCTTTCTTCCAGAGTCCTATAAGATTAGGATGAATCTGGAAAATCTGAGCCAGTTCTGAAGTGGTTTTAACTTCTTTGATTGCTTCAATAGCCACTTTGGCCTTGAATTCAGCACTAAATGTTCTTCTTGTTCTTTTCATGGTACAAAAAATTTAAAATTACTAAATTTCTGTCCAGTTTTATTAGACCAACTCAAGATCTTCCTTTTATAGCAAATACCACGTGGGTATATAATTGGGTGTATGTGTTGGCCATGATAATGTTTGTTTTTAAGTATTTCGCTCCTACGGAGCTTGGTTATTAATTTTTTGCTTCTTTTTATTAACCTGTCGCCCTTATAGGGCTATTGGGATTATGTATTTTACTTTTTATTAATGTTTCGCTCCTACGGAGCTTGGTTTGGTTGTTGGTGTTTTTCGTTATTGACCTGTCGCTCCTACGGAGCTTGGTTTGGTTGTTGATGTTTTTCGTTATTGACTTGTCGCTCCTACGGAGCTGGGTTAAGTGAATGTATCTTTCATTTTATTAACATTTCGCCCCGCTGGGGCTATTTTTTCTCTTTCAGTTTTGTCATAATGTTTTGTAAATCTGTTGCCCCGCTGGGGCTTTTTTAGTTTATAATTCATTTCCATAAATCCTTCACTTCGCTGAAGTTTTCCTCTGGTAAGGCCCGGAGGGCCGATAGGTTAATAGAACATGTTATCAAAAATTTATAAATAGCTCCAGAGGAGCGGCATGTAATCTCTTTTTATTGTTTTGTCATAACGTTTATTGTTTTTTGCTCTATTAATGTTTCGCTCCTACGGAGCTGGATTTGGTTGTTGATGTTTTTCGTTATTGACTTGTCGCTCCTACGGAGCTGGGTTATATGGATGCATTTATTATTCTTGTTTTTGCCGCCAGCTTTTTTATTTTTCCATTTTATCAAACTGCTCCATTGCATATACTGCAAAAGAGGCGAGCCAGTGTTCGCCTTCATAATTGCCGTCGCTGACCGCATCCAGCGAATGCAGTAGATGCCTTTCGGCTGCCTGCCGGAATGCAGGGCGGTATTCCGTTTTCAGCCTGGAGGCAATAATGGCATAAGCCCATGCTCTGGAGAAATTGAGACCGTCGAGGTGCAACAGCTTGCCGTCGGTGCGGTCGCTTACTTTTGCAGGCTCCGACAGTAAGACCGGCTGATTTGAAGCATCGAATGCCAAAAATTCGCTCAGCCATTTTTCAAATTCGTCTTCTGTCAGCACACGGGCCATCAGCTCGGCCTCACTGAAGCAGGGCGAGAGGAAGTCGTAGCCGGAAGGCTCCCAGTTTATGGGACATCCTTTGTCGTTCAGATAAAAATCTTTTGCACGTGCCACTATGATTTCTTCCAGCTCTTTGTGTTTGCTCAGCCGGGCATAATCCAGGGCAAAGCTGAGCCCGAAAGCGGTATTGGAATGCTCACCCACACGAATGGGATAAACCAGCTTCGGCAAATATTCAATATAGTTTTGTACTAAAAGTTCTGTCAGGGGCTGCAGCGCTGCTTCCAGCTTTTGTGCTAGTGGGTCGTCCCAGCCTTGCAGCTCTGAAACAAGTTTCAGAAACCAGGCCCAGCCATAGGTACGCTCAAAACTGCGGTTGTTCTTGTCGAGGAAGAAGTCCAGCTCCACCGCAATATTTCCGGCAGTGATATTTTTTGCCACCGATGCTTTGATTTGTTCCGCTTCCGGCAGCTCAGGAAATGTTTTTAACAGCTTGATCAGCATCCAGTGACCGTGCACCGCCGAATGCCAGTCGAAGCAACCATAAAATGCGGGACGGTATTCACGGACCGGTTTTATGTCCTCATCGCTTCCCACTACTTCACCGGGTTTGTTCGGATACTCCTGATGGATGCATTTCAAGGCCATTTTCGAAAAATGCGAAGCACGCTCTGCTGTCAACAAGGACTGAGCGCTTAAAAGCAAACTGCTGAAAACCAGTAAAATGGTTGTAAAGTATTTCATTGTGTGGTGAATTTTTAGGATGGACAGAGGATAAAATGCAACTCTGCAAACGGCATGGTGTTTAAGCTTTGGTTATGGGCTGGTTAATCTACACCAGGAAAACTATCTACAACTTTAACTTTAATATCCGGAAAATTTGTGACAACCTGTACTGTAAAATCTGGAAAGCTTTCAGTTGTTTGCCACAAACCACATTTATCGGGAGACGATGTAACGAATTTAACTCTAATATCCGGAAAGCTTTCCACGTATTGAATTTTAATATCGGGAAATGAAGTAACGAATTTAACTTTTCCCCAAAGTTTAATTCCCTTATAATAACAATCCCCGGATATCAAAGCCTGAATTGCTTCTGATTTTTCAATATCGCTAAGATCCGATAATTTCATATTGGATTCTATAATTTGTTCATTATTGCAATAGCAATCCTGCGCATTCGCAAAACCAAACATAAACACTATAGTTGCTAAAATCAATAGGCTTTTTATTTTTTTCATTTTTAAATTTTGTTTCTACTCTTGTGGATTTTCAAAATACTCCCTGTTTTTTTAGTGTTTTACTTGTCTCCGCTTTTTGTTTGTCACTACAGGTGGTCTGCCAGCCTTTAACCGTTTTGTTGTTTAAACTTGCTCATAACGTTTGACTCGCTTTGCGTTCGGACAGAGAACGCAAAAGTTCACATCCAGCTTTGTGCCAAACCGTTTATTATAGGTAATTTTAATAGTTCATTGATAATTTCATCTATTCGGGTATGCCTTTTAATTATTTCTTCATCGTATTCCGAGGTTTCATTTAGAACTGCTTTAGATATTAGTTCGTAGGCTTCAATTCTGAGTTTACAATATTCTAAAAGCAATTTATTCTGTTTTTGATATTCTTCTGGCATATTTTCAATACTGGACATTTTGTTCAAAATCTCAATACTTTCTTTCCACTTTGGTATTCCTGTTTGCTCTATAAAATATACAACTTCATGTTTTGAACGACTATCTACTATGTCAAATAATTTCATGGCTTCTGCCTCGTTGTTGTTAAACTTTCTCAGTTCGGAATCATATGTTCTTACATCCCAATGTTCAGGTTTATAATAGGCATAAGCAAAAATTCCTGCAAATAAAACAACCGAACACACCAAACCTATTCCTGTCGCTTTCCAATTTGAATAAAATTCATTCTTTTCTTCTTTATGTTTTTTAAGTATTTGACCATGCATTTTCTCAACAACCAAATAAACAATGCCTGTATAAATGGCTGGGATTAAAACACTTGGTGTTTTATCTATAATAGATTCTGGAATCTGAAAAATTCCATAGAATAGTAAGATTGTGCTGACTATCCCAACAATTAAGACGACTAATCCCTCTTTTTCTCTTCCGAGATTTAAAGAGTTTTTACAAATTAGAATTCCTGCGGCTAATGGACCACCAAAATATGTCGCAATTGCTATTGCTTTCTGAGAATAAAGTTTAATCTTTTCTTCCATTTTCAGATCCATTTTACGATGTCTCCACTAAAATTGCCTACAACGTCATATTCACGACACAAAGATAAACAATCGTAAATAAAAAGAATAACACATTTGTGATTTTTATCAACAGAATTACTTTTAATTGATGGGGGGTATCGGTAAATCTACAACCGAAGAACGAACTTAAAGCTTACCGAATCCCGTACTGCCTGTTCCGAGAGGAAATGATCCGGGATACGGGATGATTCAGAATATAATGGTCTTCAAAAATAAAAAAAGGCTTAAGCACAGGTTTAAGCCTTTTAACAGTATAATGATCAAAAATATTTAGAATTTTGATGACGACTGGAAGGTCGTTTTTATTTGGATGAATTTATTTATTTGCAACGCTTTTCCCCAGTTCAATGAAGTTTTCAGGGGGGCGGAAGCCGGAAGCAGCTTTGACTACTGCGCCTGTATGATCAATAAATAACAGAGTAGGGTAGGCTCTTACGCTATAGCGCTGTCTTAAAAGCAAACCTTCATCTTTTTCGCCGTTAGCCTTGAAATTTATGAAATGTTTGTTGTAATATTTTCCTACTTCCTGATCTGAAAAAGTAAGTGCGTCAAGGCGTTTGCAGGGACCACACCATGCCGCAAATACATCGAGGAAAATAAGCTTGTTTTCTTTTTTGGCTTTCTTCAAAGCTTCATCCCAGGTGCCTTTAAAAAAATCAATGCCGGTTTTTTCTTCTTTTTTGCTTTCCTGAGCCGAAACAGGCAGCATACCTACCAAGATTACAAGTGTAAACAATGAAATCAGTGTTCTCATGTGGAATAAGTTTTTACAATAGTGAATATTTCAAATAAAAGCCTAATTATAACATATTGCAAATTGAAATGTTTTTATGGAATGCTAAAAAACGGTTAAAATTATAAAATGTTACACGGTTTGTATGCCCTTATTATTTCTGCCAAACCAAAAAATCAGGGGCTTGTATTTCTGAAAGCTGTAACTCCGTTTCACCGGCGTTAAAAAACGTAACGTACTGAAATAGCCCCTCCATCACCCCAAAAGCCACTATGACCTATCAGGTTGTATGCAGGTTTCCAGTCAATACCAAGGTTAAGCGGGATTTCCTGAAAAGTGTATTCTATTCCTATGATCCCATCAATCCCTATCACAGTGTATGAGTCTCTGTTTTCCTCCCATTTTGTATGCGAACCTTCCCAGAACCCAATATGAGCTCCGCCTCCATAAAACCATGATAGCCCGTCAGTTATATTTATTGGCTTTTGGATTTCGTATAGACCGGTAATGCTGATACCACTCCAGCGTAAAGCTGCAATGCCTTCGACTGCAGTTTGTTCTGCTATAAAATGTTTGGCTGTAATACCGTTAAACCATCCTCCCCTTAAACCTATTCCAGTATTATAATCCTGAGCGTTGACTGAGTAAATGATTGAAAATAAAATGATTATGGCGACAAGTGCTTTTTTCATAATTATTTAAATTTAGGTTCGTAAATTAAAATTTCAAAAGATAACGCCGTTTTTTATAAAATAGCATATTCCAGCCGGCTATGATAATTTTCAATTATATTTACATTAATCTTTTCACGGTTTACTATCCTGATAATCATGGTTTTGTCCTGGCTGCCCTGTGGCTGTTAAAAAGTAAAAGATTAAGGAGTTGATCTCTGAAAATGAAAAAAGTACTAATTTTAGCGCTTTGGAATTCTGATCAATAAAACAGGTTTAATTACTGGATTACCAGATTTGTTTTTCACTGATTATCACTTTTAAATAGTTGTAAATCAATTATTTTGACTTAGAAGAATACTATGAGATCAAGACCCCGTTTAAGTTTTTGGCAAATCTGGAACATGAGTTTTGGTTTTCTTGGGATACAGTTCGGTTTTGCGCTACAAAACGCCAATGTAAGCCGTATTTTTGAAACCCTTGGCGCTGATCTTGAAACAATACCCATATTGTGGATAGCTGCGCCGGTAACCGGTTTGATCGTTCAGCCCATCATAGGGCATATGAGCGACAATACCTGGACAAGATTTGGCAGACGCCGTCCTTATTTCATGATAGGAGCCATACTTGCTTCTGTTGCTTTGTTTATTATGCCCAATTCGCCCACATTGTGGGTTGCGGCGGGAATGCTGTGGATCATGGATGCAAGTATCAATGTTTCAATGGAGCCTTTTCGTGCTTTTGTCGGCGATATGCTGGCTCCCGAGCAAAGAACAAAAGGCTTCGCCATGCAGAGCTTCTTTATCGGAACAGGCGCTGTTGTAGCTTCAGCATTACCGTATATCATGACCAATTTATTCAATATTCCGAATACAGCTCCGGAGGGCATAATACCTCCTTCAGTAAAATATTCCTTTTACCTCGGAGGGCTTGCATTTTTTCTTGCTGTGCTGTGGACTGTGGCCAGAACCAAGGAATACACCCCTGAGCAGCTTAAGGAATTTGAAGAGCAGGAAAAATCTCACAAGAATATGGAACAAATCCATTCAGAAGATGAGATAACGGAGGGGAGCAGGTTTATGAAAGGAAGCTGGCTATGGATATTGGCAGGGCTGGTATTGTCTGTAGCAATATTTCATTATGACCTCAAAGAAGAATTATATATCCTTTCAGCAGGTGTTACAGTTTTTGGTTTTATTCAATTGATAACAGCATTGTTTATTAACGCAGGTAAAACTGAAAATGGTTTTGTTGTAGTTATGAACGACCTTTTCAGAATGCCAAAAACTATGGCGCAACTTGCTGTGGTTCAGTTTTTTTCGTGGTTCGCACTATTTGCAATGTGGATATATACAACCTCTGCCGTTACCAATCATATTTATGGCACAAGCGATACCGAATCGGTACTTTATAACGAGGGTGCTGACTGGGTTGGCGTCATGTTTGCCGTGTACAACGGCTTTGCTGCAGTAGTGGCTTTTTTGTTACCTGTGATAGCCAGATATACCAATCGAAGGATTACTCACATGATATCATTGATAGCCGGTGGTTTGGGTTTGATTTCGGTGTATTTTTTCAAAGACTCTAACTTGCTTATTATTTCAATGCTCGGCGTAGGGCTGGCGTGGGCAAGTATTTTATCAATGCCTTATGCTATTCTTACCGGTTCATTGCCTGCCCATAAAATGGGTACATATATGGGGATTTTTAACTTTTTTATAGTCATACCTCAGATACTTGCAGCCAGTATCCTTGGATTTTTTGTAAGCCGGCTGGCTAATGGTGAGGCTATTTATGCACTTGTCCTTGGAGGATGCTCCTTTCTTGTTGCTGCTTTAACAGTGCTCTTTGTTAAAGATGCTGATGAAAAATTAATTAAAGAAAAACAAAAATATTCTTCTGATGAAATTTAAACGTAGTAGCGGAATTCTTTTACACATTAGTTCGCTTCCAGGTAAATACGGTATTGGAACTTTTGGTGCCGAAGCATATGAGTTTGTTGATTTTCTTATTAGTTCCCGACAACAAATATGGCAGATATTACCATTGGGACATACCGGTTACGGAGATTCTCCCTATCAGTGTTATTCGGCCTTTGCCGGCAATCCTCTGCTGATTGATCCGGAAATTCTGGTAAAACAAAAATATCTTACAGAAGCTGAACTTGAAACCACACTGACTTTCAGCGAATCTGAAGTTGAGTTTGATAAGGTTCATGCCCATAAAACACCTTTACTTGAAAAAGCTGCTGAAAGGTTCAGGACTCATTCCTCCAGAGTTGAGAGAGTTAAGTATGAGAGCTTTTGTGAACAAAATGAGTACTGGTTGCATGATTATGCCATTTTCATTGCTTTAAAGCAAAAGCATGATGGGAAACCCTGGTGGGAATGGGATGAGAAATACCGGTTTTGGGAAAAAGAAAAGAATGACGAAATAGAATCAGGCTTAAACGATTCAATTTTTAGAAATAAGGTTATACAGTTTTTCTTTTATTCTCAGTGGGTGGATTTAAAATCGTATGCTAACCGTAACGGAATAAATATAATTGGGGATATACCCTTGTATATCGCCCATGATAGTGCTGATGCATGGTGGCATCATGAAAACTTCTGGTTTGATGAGCAACGTAATCCTGTAAGAGTCGCTGGAGTTCCACCTGATTATTTCAGCGAAACCGGACAGCTATGGGGAAATCCGTTATACAACTGGGAATATCTTGAAGAAAACCGGTTTGAATGGTGGATTGAACGTATAAAAGCCAGTTTTAAACTTTTTGATATACTCAGGATTGATCACTTCAGAGGCCTTGCAGCATACTGGGCTGTACCTTTTGGTGAGAAGACGGCAGTAAAGGGTGATTGGCTGGTAGCTCCCGGAAAAGCACTTCTCGATACAATTCATTGCGAATTAGGCGAGTTGCCAATTATTGCCGAAGATCTTGGTGTTATCACCCCCGATGTTGAAGAACTGCGGGATGGATTTAATTTCCCGGGAATGAAAATACTTCAGTTTGCCTTTGATACAGCAGAAGAGAATGAATTCCGCCCTCATACCTATCCGCGTAACTGTGTGGTTTATACAGGCACTCATGATAACAATACAACAAAAGGGTGGTTTAGGGAAAGCAGCGATGCCGATAAGCAAATGGTTCGCGATTATTTCAATCCTGACGAAAACAATATAAGCTGGTCGTTCATTAAGCTGGCAATGGCATCAGTTGCCGATATGGCTATTTTCCCGATTCAGGATTTGCTTGACCTTGATGAAAGTGCGAGAATGAATATTCCCAGTGTGCCTTCAGGACAATGGAAATTCCGGTTCAAACCCGGTAGCCTTAATGATGAACTGATAGATAAACTTGTCAGGTTCACAAAATTATACGGAAGAATTTAATATTGAGTTTAAAATACAGCCTCACTTAATATCGTTAGAAAAAACAACACAATTAATTAACAATAATAATATAAGATTATGGATCAGATTAATATCGTAAAATCAGCATGCGAAAAACTTACGGCCCAGGTTGAGAATTTTCATGTAATGGCCGGTTTTGACGGGTTTGTTGACGAGATTATACATGTAGTTGACAAAAGGGAAGACAGCCAGCGTTTTAACAGAATAGAAACTATTGAAGCTTTCTCAAAACGTATTGCTTCATATTCTGGATTAAGCGGGAATATCGAGTTGGTTCCAATGCAGATAAAACTTGGAGGCAACGGTCCTATTTATGCCAATATGCTGTTGGCGCAGGGTCATAAAATGGTTTATATGGGTGCTTTGGGCGAAGGAGAAGTGCATCCTGTTTTTCGTGATTTTACTGATAAATGCGAACGTGTTATTTCGATGGTTGAACCTGCCCATACTGACGCACTGGAATTCCTTGACGGGAAACTGATGCTTGGTAAAATGAATAAACTCGAAGATGTAAGCTGGGGTAAACTTCTGTCCTTTATTTCGCAGGAAGAACTGGAGCAACTGTTGCAAAAAACCCGCCTGATTGCCTGCAATAACTGGACTATGCTGGGAAAACTCAACACCGTACTGCTCGGTTTTGCATCAATATTCCAGAATATGAAAACCAAGCCCGACCTTTTCATTGATCTGGCTGACCCAGCCAAGCGGACCAGTGAGGATATTGCAGAAGTACTCGGAATTTTGACACGCATGAATACAAATGTGATTTTAAGTATGAATCTTAATGAGTCGTCTATTATTGCATCGGTGCTTGGCATTACTGAAGATGAAGTAGTTAAGCGTGCAGAAAAAATCAGGTCAAGATTGAATCTTGCTGCCGTTGTTATCCATCCGGTTGATGGTGCTGCTGTTGCAACAAAGGATGAATCAGCATGGATAAAAGGTCCTTATACACCATCACCCAAACTGACTACAGGCGCTGGCGACAATTTTAATGCCGGATTCAGCCATGCATGGATGTATAATTTAAAACCATCAGAATGTTGTGCAACAGGTGTGAGCACTTCAGGGTATTATGTGAGGAACGGATATTCGCCTGATAAAAAGCAATTGCTTCAGTTCATGAAAACATGGGCTGATGCCGGTTGCGGCGATATATAAATTGAGGTCACTATTGATCACAGGTAAAGATAAGTGTCTGTGGATCAGTGGATCATGGATGATTGCAAAAGAAATGATTATTCCTTTATGAAATGAAATTATGAAAGGCATGATACAGACGTTTTTAGTGTATCATACCAGGCTCAGGCTTTTGAAAACAGTACTGATATTTATTTTTACCCTGTTTTTATATTCTGCTTCAGCCCAGACTATTGGATTTAAAATAACCAACAGCAGTGGCAGAACAACATTTTCGTTTAAGAAGGTAAATAATCTGGTAATAATACCGGTTACGCTAAACAATGCTTTACCTCTGAATTTTATACTCGATACCGGGGTCAGAACCACTATTTTAACCGATCGTACTATCAGCGATCTGGTAAATATCTCGTACGATAAGGTGGTAACTATTTCGGGTGTGGGGCATATCAGGGAACTGAACGCCTATCTTGCAGGTAATATTTCTTTGAATATGCCCGGTATTGAGGGACATGGGCAGTCGCTAATTGTACTGGAAGAGGATTATCTTGAATTGCGCAGCCATCTGGGTACCAATGTTCACGGGATAATTGGATATGAGTTTTTTAACCACTTTGTGATAAAAATTGACTATATCAACGAAGTTGTTACTGTATATGACCCTGAAGTATTCAAACCCGGAAGAAGATTCGCTGAAGTCCCCTTCACTATTGAGCAGGGCAGACCCTATATCACTGTTAATGTTACTCAGCACAACGATTCTGTTTTAAACCCTAAGCTGCTTATTGATTCAGGTGCAAGCCATGGCTTATTGCTTGAAACTGACACTGATGACAATATTTTATTGCCTGACAGCAATATTCATACTGTTATAGGCTGGGGACTAGGTGGCGAACTTACGGGCAATCTTGGAAGGGTGAAGAAACTTGCGTTTGAAAATTTTGAGTTTAAAGATGTACTTGCCTCATTTACCGAAAATTATTCTGATAGGGAAACTGCTTTGATAACAGGCAGGAATGGTTCAATAGGAGGGGACCTGCTGAGCCGGTTCACAGCAATTTTCGATTATGGAAGCAATAAATTGTACCTTAAAAAAAACATGCACTACAAACATCCATTTGAGTTCAATATGAGCGGGATTGACCTTATAGCCGAAGGAATAAACAGCGATCGTTTTGTGGTCGTAAATGTAGTGGAAGGCTCACCGGCGCATCAGGCAGGGGTTTGCAGGGGTGATGAATTTCAGGCAGTAAACGGTAAATATGATCATGAACTCAACCTTACTGAAATTAATGGAATATTGCGGTCAAGAGCCGGTAATAAGGTAAATCTGGTTATTAAACGTGGGAACCAGAGGCTTAAAGTGTCTTTCAGACTTAAAAGGATGATTTGATTATGTGCTGTACCGGCAAAATTGTAAAACTATAATTCGTTTAGCATCAACTGTTTAATGACAAATAAACCATCTTAAAATGCAGGCTTCTGAAATTGTAAGATTAATCCGCGATGAACTTCGGAATAATATTGATGAGAAAACACTTGCTACCACTCAAAACTTTTTCAAGGAGAAAATAAAGAATTATGGTGTGAAAACGCCTATTACCAATAAAATTGCAAAAAAGCATTTTAGCGCTTACGGTGATCTTACAAAAAGCGAGATTTTTGAGGTTTGTGAAATTCTGTGGCAATCAGGATACCTTGAAGAATCATTCGTAGCTTGTAACTGGTCATACGCTGTAAGAGACAAATATGAACCTGATGATTTTTATATTTTTGAAAAATGGATCGAAAAATATGTAAATAACTGGGCTTCATGTGATACTTTTTGTAATCATACAGTTGGAACCTTGCTCGAAATGTATCCTGACAAAATAAAGGAGCTGATCAAATGGACTTATTCCCCGAACCGCTGGATGAGGAGGTCTGCTGCTGTATCGCTTATTATTCCGGCGCGAAATGGCAAATTCCTGAATGAAGCTTTTGAGATAGCCGGTATTTTGTTAACTGATAAGGATGATCTGGTACAAAAGGGTTATGGCTGGTTGTTAAAATCGGCAAGTATGGCTTATCAAAAGGAGGTTTTTGACTATGTTATGAGCAATAAGGAGCATATGCCAAGGACTGCACTTAGATATGCAATTGAAAAAATGCCTGTGGAAATGAGAAAGACAGCTATGCAAAAACCCTGAGACAGGAAGTGGAAGAACAGCTTTCTGCCTCTTCAGTTACTTTTTGCCTGTTAAGCTTTGTTCCTGGTGTGAATTGAAATTTTTATAATTTTGAAAAAGAAATATCAAACGAGAAAATGAAAAATACTTTTTATCTGATCATTGCTTTATTGCTAACTTTTTCAGCTTGTACCACAAAACACGGAAATCATTTTCCGTCTCAAAGCCAGATACCGGGGCTGGCAACACTTGTAAAACTTAGTGGTTCGCAATCGGTGTTGAATTTGCAGGATTATTTTATTGATCCTTCGCTCATTGATTCGGTTTCAGGAGACGATGCATTTTCATTTCATCTGGATAAAGAAAAGAGTGAACTTGTTATTACTGCCCAAACCGATGCTATCCCTATTCTTTCTGAAATGAAGGTATGGGTTGAAGGGTATAAATATTCATTGCTTCTTGAAAAATCAAGTAAGGAAAAATTCACTTTTGTTTTTAACCCAAGGAATTCAGTTTATAAAACAGTTTTTCTTATTGGCCAGATGAATAACTGGGATCGTAATTCAACTCCATTGACTTTTAAGGATGGGGTATGGCAAACCGAACTTGAACTGAATCCGGGACGGTACCAGTACCAGTTAAGCCTTGATGGTAAAGAGATCCCCGATCCATTTAACGATGCGCTTGTGGATAATAACATCGGTGGATTCAATTCATTGCTGACAGTTGGAAATATTGAATTTAAAGATACTCCGAGACTATATACCCTGAGTGCAGAAGATGATAAAATAAAGGTGGGATTAAAAAATTGCCCTGAGAAAATTTATATTTTCTGGCAGAACCATCGCCTTCCGGTTCGGTACATAATACGTAAGAATAGAAGGCTGACAATAACAATACCTAAAGAAGCTGAAAATTTTGAAAGGTCTTATATCAGATTGTGGTCATACAATAATAATGGAGTTTCAAATGATCTTCTTATCCCTTTACATAGAAGGGAGGTTCTTACAGATGCTGCCCAGCTTGGCCGGGAGGATTATGAAGCATCAATATTGTATTTTCTTATGGTTGACCGCTTCAATAATGGTAATCACGATAATGATAAACCTGTGATTGATCCTGAAGTATTGCCGCCGGCTAATTATAAGGGCGGAGATCTGGCGGGAATAACTCAAAAGCTGAAAGACGGATATTTTACCGATCTGGGAGTAAATGCTATATGGTTGTCGCCTGTTACCCAAAATCCTTATGAAGCTTATGTTGAATATCCTGAACCAAAGAGAAAGTACAGTGGATATCATGGGTATTGGCCAATAACACTTACCACAGTTGATAGTCGTTACGGAACCTCAGCCGAGATGCACGAAATGGTTAAGGAAGCTCATAACCGGGGCATAAATGTGCTGCTGGACTATGTTTCGCACCATGTACATGAGAAAAACCCGCTGATACAAAATCATCCTGACTGGACTACACCGCTGCTTCTGCCTGATGGAAGCAAGAATATCAGATTATGGGACGATCAGCGCCTTACAACATGGTTTGACACCTTTTTGCCAACACTGGATTTTACAAAACCTGTGGTAGCTGAAACACTTGCTGACTCGGCAACTTTCTGGATCAAAGAGTATGATCTTGACGGGTTCAGACACGATGCCACCAAACATATTCCTGAACAGTATTGGCGTACACTGACCCGAAAACTTAAAACAGAAGTTATCCTTCCTAAAGGCAAAAGGCTTTATCAGATTGGCGAAACATTTGGCAGCCGTGAACTCATAGGCAGTTATGTTGGCTCGGGAATGCTTGACGGACAGTTTGATTTTAATCTTTATTTTGATGCAAGAAGTATTTTTGCTGTTGATAACGAGAGTTTTATACACCTGAATCAATCGTTGATTGAAACGTTTGCATATTATGGCACAAATCATCTAATGGGAAATATTACCGGAAATCATGACTTGCCCCGTTTTATCTCACTTGCCAGCGGCTCGTTGCGTTTTAATGAAGAAAGTACTGAAGCCGGCTGGGAACGGAATATCAGAGTTAAGGACCAGACCGGATATAACAAGCTGAGCATGCTCACTGCATTTATTATGACTATTCCGGGAGTTCCTGTTATTTATTACGGTGATGAAATTGGGATTCCGGGCGGTGGCGACCCTGATTCACGAAGAATGATGTATTTTGATGGGTTGAATTCAAAAGAAAAAACTACAAAAGATATAGCTTCACGATTGTGTAAACTCAGACAGGAACAGCTTTCACTGATCTATGGAAGCTTTCACACACTTAAAATTGATAATAAAGTATGGGTTTATGCCAGAAGATATTTTAAGGAGATCACAATAGTTGTTTTCAATAAAGATAGTGAGTCAGGTACTGTGAGGTTTGATATTCCTGAAGGTTACGAAGATGTGGTTTTTCATAAGAAGTTTGGGAATAATTTATGGCAGTCAAAGAAAACAATTGAAATTGTGATGCCTCCGTACAGTTTTGAAATCCTGACTGCAGAAATATTGTAGCTCAGTAACCAGCAAGCTTTCCTTCAAATATATATCAGTCATTTAATCAAAGTGCGCTTTACCGGGAAAGCTGTGACCTGCGAATATTAAAAAACCCCGGCAGTTTTCATGTTTCCGCCGGGGTAGGATGCAATTAATGAATTATTATCTTTTCGGTTCCTGTCTCTTTTCCCTGAATTACTCTTACTATGTAAATCCCTCGTTTTTTAGCCGAAAGATCAAACACATACTGTTTCGCCACAGGTAATTCAAGATTCATTTCGGTTTCACCTAAAATATTGTAAATTTCAACCCTTACAGGCTGGTTTTCTTCGCTTTCTTTCATTTCAAGAGTGAACTGACCTGTGGTGGGATTTGGATACAACTTAAAGAATGAATGAGAATCGTTTAAAATTCCTGTATCAGGCATATCTGTTTTTTCCTGATAAAAGTCGTCGTTAGTTACAATAGTTTTTAGAGAGGAACAGAAGTTACCGTTCAGATCAATATAGACATGTACGTTTGATCCTTCCATGAAATGAGTTCCCGGGAACATGACTATTGCCTGACCTGCGATCAGATCTGCTGTTGCCTGATTTTGAACAATAAAATACTTTCCGTTTCCGGCTATAAAGATCATTTCAGGAGCGTCGAAACATTTAATTTGTCCGCTTTGAACTGTAATATCTCCAAGATATGTATTTGGTGGTTTTGTACCACATTCAGTAACAAATTCATAAAAGATTTCTGAACCTCCAAATGGTTCGCCCGGTTCTTTTTGGAAAATCATTTGTCCTGCCGGGTTAAATACCTTAAAACCTATGTCCCCTGTATATGAATAAAATCCGATTTCTTTAACTACGATTTGTGTTTGTAAGTCCGGGCATAATGGAATTTCTACATTTTTCATAATACTTCCAGAATCGAAGTCGTCACCAAAAGTTTCTACAATTATCCCTTTTTGTTTAAATCCCAGTACTGTGCCTTGCCATCCATAGTCCAAACTGTATAAATCCAAAGTATAAATACATTTTTGTTCATTTCCGCAGAATGTTGTAAATGTCAGTGGACCTGTCCAGGCACTTTTTGTTGTTTCATTACAGACACTTCTTATATAAACATCATAATCAGTTGAAGGATTTAGACCAGTAATAGTATAGGGTTTTGAAGTAATATCGGTTATAAGTAAACCGCCTGTTTCCGGGTTAAAGCCCGCCGGACCATATCTCATCTCCCATGATGTTTCAATTCCAACTGTATGCCATGTAAATTCAGCAGTATATGAAGAAGCATTGTTAAGTCGAAGCATAGCTGGTTGCTGACAATTTGTTCTTTTATCAATTATAATATTATCAATATTGACAATATTATAGCCTTCAACTTTGAAGGCAATATATTTATTTGTGCCGTTTTGATAAAAACTATAACTATATTGCTCCCAATATTTTGAAATGGTGAATACCTCAACTTCCTGAAACGAATTTATATTGGTTGGGCCATTCATTATTCCCAATGATAAAGTTTGTGGAAAGTAAGAATCATGACTGGCATAGAAACTAATATATAGTTCAGCCATATTATCTGATAGTTGTGGTGAAATAAAAGCAGCTTTATTATATGGTCCATAAGAATATAATTCCAGATATGATCCAAAGGCAGCAGGGGCATTATAAATATAATAGCCTGACATACTGTCTTTCAGTACTGACCAGCACATAGGCAGTCTCCAATCGGGCGTTGTTTCAAAGTCTTCAATTACCGGGCTTTCAACGGCATTACATTGAGTAGCAAATGGAACAGGTCCTACCCAATCACTTCGTTCGTCCTGGTTGCAATTAGCTCTTACATAAAATTCATATTCTGTTCCTGGTGTCAGACTTGTTATAACATAAGGTTTTGAAGTAATACCTATTATAGGGGTGCCTTGTGTTTCAGGATTAAAACCTATTGATCCGTATTTTATATCCCACTTGTTTTCATTAAATCCTTTTTCCCAGTCAACTGTGGCAGTATTCTTAGTTGTGTTTATAACTTCAGGATTACGTGGAGGAATACAGGCAGGGATATAGTCAATTTTGAGATTGTCCAGATATATATAATGCATGGAAGAGTAATGGAAGTGAGCCCTAAAAGCAATGTATTCAGCATTTCCGTGATATTCATTAAAGTTATATGTTATTTTTTCCCAATTCCAGGTTGTACCAAGTGCTCCTTGAGTAGGATATAAACGTACGAAAGTACTTGGATCTCCCGGATTGCTCATTACCCCAATGGTCAGCCCCTCAATGCTCATATCACGGATCTGAAAGTAATAGTCAAAGGACACCATAACATGCTTTATAGAAGCATTTAGCTTAGGCATAATAAGGTATGAGTTTAGTTCATCTTCATAATCGTTGTAAAACATTAAAGCTTTCTTTTTATGATCATCTGGTCTAAAACTTACACCAACGGTATGATGTTTGCCAGACTCATTACTGTCAATGAACCTTCTCCAGCAGACTGGCAGGCTTGTATAATGAATATTTTCAAAATCCTCATTAATCGGTAAGTCAACTACAGTATTACAAAATGTTGATGCACTAACCATAAGCCCATCTGAATAATTATTGTGTTGATTTACTGACCATATTTTATAATAATATGGAATGAACTCTGTAAGATTGGTATGTACAAAGGTAGTAAGGTTGCCTTTGTACAGTACTGTCCCTCCCCCTGTAAGAGTCTGGTTCACTGTATATGATTGACCTTCGGTAAGTTCTCCAATGTTTTCATTAATATTAAAAGCAATAATGACATCATTCCCATCCAGGTTTTTAATCCAGCTCAATTCAATTTTATCAAAATCTATGGGTTCTGCAGTAAATTCCTGCGGATCATCAATAGGTTTTCCTATACCTGTAATATCAATGTAGTAAGTAGAATTTGAAGGTTGATTGGTTTTAATTTTAATTTGAGCATTTTTCTCACCTTTTGTTTTTGGACTAAAAGCTACTTTTACATTAAGTTTTTCATATGTTTCCAGAGATTTTGGTAATGATGGAGGATTAATAATTGAAAAGTGGGTTTTATCAGCTCCGGTAATTTCTATCGAATTAATATTCAATGTACCTCCTCCTGTATTTTGTAGCACTATAGTTTCTTGCTCGGATGTGGTTCTGACTTTTACCACACCAAAATCAATCATATTTCTATCAATATTTAATATAGATGGAGGTGGGGTTGAAGTGAACTTTAATCCCGTATTTGGAATATAAGTTACAGGATCACCCTGGCCCGGATCATATGGGTCTATTGCTTCCAGAATGTCGTACCAACTCAGCGAACGATTTTCATTGGCAGTTTTTGTACCTAGAAACCATCCTTCTTCATCCCAGAATGGAGTAGTTTCTCCAACGGCAACAACCAGATTGTCTACATTGTTGTATTTAAATGGCGGATCAAGTACTATTTCAATCCATTGAGGTGTTTGAGGTATAATAACAACTCCATCAAAAACTTTTATCATTTCTTCAACAGGTACCCAGCTATTGCCATTATTAAATTTGGTTTTGTTTGTGTGCCCCATGTATATTACCCAGTCTTTACTATTGATTGCTTCCTGATCTCCGTTCCATTGATAATAAATCTTATTTATCCATTGGTTACTTATATTAATTTCCTCTTGAGTATAAATTGTTTGTGAAAAAGAATATCCAACAAGCGGTTCTATTGGAAGCCCCCAACTGTCATCATTTCCAAAACCAATCCGAACAGAATTCGGCTCTATAGTTTCAAAGGACCAGATAGGGCAATTGTCAGCATCACCAACGCTATTAGTGGGAATAATCTGCCAGTAATATTTTGTGCCGGCAAGTAGGATTGGTAGGTCAAAGTACATAGAGCTAACCAGGGTTCCGTTTATTAAATTATTAGGTGTTTGTGTACCACCTCCGTTTGTTCCTACATAAACTTTATAGCCTGACGGAATCCCGCCGGTTTTACCGGGAGTCCAGCTTAACAAGGGGCTTAGATCTACCCATGTTTCATTATTTTTAGGTTTTGGTGTTGTGGCAGCGTGAGGTAATGCCATTTTAATTTGTGGCCCTATAATATGATCAATAAAAATCTGATTTGTAGATGATTCTCCTGGGTACGCCACGATTCCAAGGTAGCAGTCAACTCCGTGCAGGCTGCTTAGATCCAGATTATATTGCGCCCATGCATCTGGTTGTATTACTATTTCGTCACCTACAGCGCTCCAGGCTATTTTGTCCTCAGAAGAATAAACACGTATTGTCCCGTATGAGCTGGTATTAGTACGTGCAAAAAATGACAGGGTGTTGCCATTTTCAATTGAAAGCATAGGAGTCTGAAGCTTAGCATCCAATCCGTAAGTTTCAATGCCCGCTGAAAACAGACCATGCATCCTTAGCACAGCTATTCTCCAGTTTGCATACTGAGAAATATTTTCATTATAATCCCACCCGGCAGGAGGAAACAGTCCGGTTTCAAAGCTTTCAGCCAATTGATTTTGCTTAATTGTGCTGAATGACCACACCGGTACATTCAGGGCATAGCCTGCGTTATTATATGGTACAACTTTCCAGTAGTACACCTCATCATAGCTAAGATCAGGAATTTCATATTCTGTATTTGGTCCGTCATATTTCAGCACCATTGTTGAAGGACTGCTTCCTAAGTACACTTCATAGCCAATAATGGGATAATTGGAAACAGGGGGGCTCCATGCCAACTCTACCGGATGTTTAAAAGTTTTTATATTATCAATAGGCCATTTTAGTGTTGCTGCTACGGGTAGCTCAGTCTCAAGTACTATGTCGTCAATAACAAAATATTCGAAAGACCCTGAGTAATAATGGTAAAAGGCAATATATACAGTTTGTCCGGCATAGTTAGCAAGATTTATAGTATGCTTGGTCCAGCCAGTATTTGTAACCACATAATCACCCAATTCAGTAGTGAAGGAACTAATTTCCTTATCGGTAGTAGAAAGCAGAACTTTATATTTATAAGAAGCACTAGAATTAGCGGTTTTATCCCACCAGCTAAGCAATATCTCATTTTGCGGTAAAACAAATGGTGGAGATATAAGATAGTTTTCGCAATTTCCCGTACCACTACCTTTTGCAGAAGCTGGTTGCGATCTGTAATGAGTTAGCGCCCGGGCCCATGTAGAAATGACACCACCTATAATATTCCAGTTCTCAGGCATTTGCGGGCTATGGCTCCATACTCCGTCAAAATTCATGATATATGGAAATGATGTAACAGGCGTGGAATAAGTAATATCATTAGCTTCTTCAACTGATGAATAATGATTGAAGTTGTCATACGAAAAACATATGTAATAATACTGTGTCCATGGATTCAGCGATGTGTGATCAAATTCCTGAGATGAGCCTTTATATATGATTTTCCCGCCTCCTGGTATATCAAAACCTACATTATAAACTACACCTTGTGTGGGAGTCCAGGAAATATTACCTGTATGTGCTGCAATTATTGCTCCGTTCTGAGCAGGATTAAGATCCCAGCTTAGGTGAATTTTATTTTGATCAATAGCTTTTGCTTTAAAATTGTTAATATCGCCAAGAAAAGTTTTTGCACTTGCAGAGAGCCCTTGTGAGTAAATAGCACCTGTATATGAAAAGGCGCGGTAATAGACGGTTTGGTTTAAGTTTAGCCCTGAATGTATAACCGGAGAAGTTTTACCAATATACAGCACCTCTCCATTTGCAAGTTGTTGTTCGAGTACAGGAGGTCCTTCCGGTTGTGTGAAATTTCCAGAACCATTAAATACTATAACTACATCATCTGAATCAGTATTTACTTCGAACTCTAATTTAATTGATTGTGAATCCAGGGCAACAGCGGTGAATGATGCAGGATCCTCAAGGAAATTAGAAATTCCATCAAATTCATCTGCTCCAATATCCGGATTTGTACCGGAACGGGGATCACCATCGTAATCTACGGTTATTGCTATGGGGGTATTGATTTGTTGTCCTCCTCCTTCAGCCAGAGTTGACACTTCAGTTTTAAGATGCAAATCAAAAGGGATTGTCGAGATATTGACAAAAGGAGGGTTCTCAGAAAAAGAGTTGCTTTCACGTGGTGCTACGTAAGTTTTATATTCATCAAGAGTCTTATATAAATTGACATCGCGATAAATGACATTTTTAGGCCCGGGTTCACCGGCATACAAGATATTGTTGTTTGAGATATCAGAAAAATTCCCCAGGAAGTAATTACTTCGTCTGAGAGCAGAGGTATAGTTATTATTGCCTTTCGCCTCTGATGTATTAACAATGATATTGTTCCTCATATCCAGTAAGCCTGTTGTGCTTATACTGTTAGCAATATGTAAAATACCTGTGGTTCCAAGAGTTGTGGATGTAGTTTGTGCGTTAATGTATATGGTATTGTAATAAAAACCTATGAAAGAATTTGTTTGAGTTGATGATAAGTAGGCTCCTGTAATAGCGTCACTACGGCCTGATGAGGGCGTTTTCAGATCAGAAATAAAATTATTGTAAATATAAGCAGTAGATGCACCAGAAATGTATATTCCTGTTATATTACCTGTCTGTGTATTTGCAGTAATATCAGTGATCAGGTTATTATGGATATGTAGAACAGCATCGGAAGAACCATAAGAAATACCATGAACAAATTCATTGTTGTTTATACCGGATATTGTATTATCATAAATAATAAAGGTAGATGATGAATTCGCCCTTATGCCATAAAAGGATTTATGACCGTTTATATCAGAAATTATATTATCATTGATGTATTTAACACTATTTGAGGTTCCTTCAGTTGATATTCCCCAAAAAGTTGAGCTGTTTGTCAGTGTGATACCTGTAAAATCATTCTCCAAAATATACTCTGTACCACTTCTGTTATTATTGCTGTTAACATAACAGTGAAAAGACATACTGGTACCTGTGTTTGTGATACTTCCATTTACCTTATTGTTTTTAATCTCGGTAACAGCAGGACTATTGTAATTATTTGAATTGTTTATCAGATAAATAGCCTGGTTAGAACTCAGATTACCAGCTTCAAAAATATTATTATTTATATATAGGTTGGATGTAGAAACTGTTTGCGGATTATTGCTAATAAAATAAGCACTAAACGTTCCGTTTTCAGTATTTGATAAGTTAATAGTGTTGAATTCAATTTTTGAGATCCCGTTCCCTGTATTATAAATACCATAAAATATACTTTTCTTGCTTGTTAATGTGATCGTATTATGATGGATATTAATGGATCCCTGATTTGAGTTTTTATTGGAGATTCCATAACCATTATATGAAAATTCAGTACCACCACCGGCAGTATTATTGATATTATTATACCCTACATCAGTGTTGTGTGCATTTTCAATATAAATTCCATGGGCTTCATGAGAACTGCTACTTCCAAAATCTTGTATAGTGTTGGGCGATAATTCTGTTCCGATAACAATATCATTGTCATAATATGTAGAATGTCCTTTCATGTATATTCCAAAATACACATTTTTAATAGTGTTTCCGGTGAAAGTTATAAATGAGTGAGCACCGGATGGTGAAGTTATACTTACTTGATTCGTATTTTGGCCGTTGTTTGATAGATGGATACCTGAGACAAGGCGAACCTCTCCTTTATTCATGGTGATATTACAGTTTTTTATTGTAACGTGCTTGCAACCGTCAGTCGGAGATTCTTTCCTCAGATAATAACCATAATCAATCCCCGGAAATAAGGCTTTTACATCAATAGCATCAAAAGTTATATAATCACCTCCCTGTATTATGATTATTCCGTCTCCACGGTCACCGGCAGAATAGCCATTGACTGTACCCGCATCGGTTCGCGTAACTAATGGATTAGCCCCTGCCCCATGTTTTTTAAAAATAATGGGTCTGGTTGCGGTACCTGAAGCTGTTAATAATATATCAGATGAGGATTGTTCAGTGTGACCAGCAGCTACTTGAAAAGTCACCCCTCCTTCTCCGATAAAACCAGAGTTTAAAGCGTTAACAGCAGCAGCAATGCTTCCAAAATCTCCCGGAATGTTTTTAACACCGCTTATTGGGTTTCCCAGCTTTCTGTTCCCGGGTGGATTTGTTTTTGTAGGTGTTATTTCGGTTGGTGAGCTGGTGATTTTAAATTTCAGACATTGTGCGTCCACATCATTTCCCGGTGTTGCTGTACTTTTTATATCATAGGCAAGCCAAAAATAATTGTTTGAACCCGATAAAGGCTGATTGCCGGTTATGGTAAATGGTCCTGAGGGGTTGTTCTGGGTTGTTCCGAATTGCGTTGCAGTTGAAAATACAGGCTCTGTTGTATAAAAAACTTTTGCAGCAGCTATATCATTGCTTGCATTTGTTGAACCGTTAGTATTAAAATTAATAGAAGTTACTGAAAGTGGGTTATCGGGCTTGTTGGTTATTACATTTAACCTTATGATTTCATTATTCGCGGTTCCAATACCTGCCATACTCACGTTTGGCTGTTCAACAATTGCACCTGAATAAGACATATTTTTACCTGATTCAATAAGAACATTGTCGAGATCAAAATAATAATCACCCGAAGTCCATGTGACATCAAACTTTATTTCAATGAATGAAGAGTTGAATGATGATAGATCAAAGAATTTATTGCTGAAATAGGTTGAAGCTATATGATTGGTATGATCAATAGTGTAAATGGTACTATATGTTTCTCCGTTGTTAGTTGATACTTTGATATCAATTTTATTGCCTGGCTCCAGTGTTGTTGCCAATTCAGGATAGCCGAAATAATCAATTATACGGTAATGAAAACTAAAAAAATGATTGTTTTGAACAGGTCCCATCACTGGTGTTATCGCATATCCACCTTCAACAGAATTAATTCTTTTAGTTAATGCATAACTTTCGGCTGTTCCATGTGAATTGAGTGGTGACATATTGCCTCGCCATCCTGGCGGCATTGAAGGGCTATTAAAATTTTGTGTGTAAGGTATGGCGAATCCTGTATAACATGAGGTAATAACTCCGGTAGAATAGTTTAATGCAGCATCATACGACCATATTTTATAATGATATCCGGTTCCGGGATTTAGGTTGATATGCTGGAAGCTAGTATTTCCACCGGAATAAATAACAGTAGCATAATCTGGAGTAGTACTTCCCACAGGATATGAAGTGCCGTTTTCTGGTGCGCCAATGAAATATGGAGAATTGTGAACTACAAGCAATACATTATTGTTCGATGAATTTTTTTCCCAGCTAAGGTTTACTTTATTAAGATCAATAGCATTAGCAGTAAAATCAGATGGATTGAATAAAGGGAACCAGCTATAGGTTAAGCCGGGTGAAGGTACTGTTGCTGGATTACTACTATCGAAATACATAGTGTGAGAGGCATTTGTACTTTTACTTGAATTGATCCAGTTTCCAGTGTTATAGTTAATTCTACGGCTGTTAAAATCCTGAGTATTTTCACCTCTTAATCCAACCTGTGGTTGACTTATGGATGACCCAGGATTAATTGTGCCGCCATATACAATGCTTATGTTGCTATTGCTTGAATTTAAACGTATTTGAAAACTAATTCTATCTGATGTCGTATTATATCTTCCGACATCTTTCCATTGTATCACAAATTCATTGCCTACCTGCTGATATCTTACCTCAGGTGTACCCTGCCCTGCCTGAGTTAAATTACATGCGAATGCAGATATAACTCCAGTATGGCTTGTGCTTGAGTTGTTTATGGGTTGATAATTAGTAGATAAAGGCGCCGCTCCAAAGGTGATAAAACCATTTGCTGAGACATACAATGATGTATAATCCGTTTTGTTAAAGGTAAATGAAGGAATACTGATGGGGTCAGAAATTTCATTATCGAATGTATTTGACCATAATACAGTTCCTCCGGTGATCTCAGTGTAAGTAAGTTGCTGTTGGGTAAAAAAATATTCAGCAACCTGGGCATGTGCGATGATTATGCAAAAAAGCATAGCGAACGTGAGGGTAAGTTTTTTTTCCATGATTTCCTGGTTTTAGGGATTAGTGTTTTTAATTCTTGTGTTTTTTATTTATGTAATGTTTTATGGTGGTCAGATTTATTTTTAAAATTGCCTTACAAATATAGCTGAGATTTTTTAAAGAAGTATTAGTATTTGAGAAAAAATTCCTTTTTTTTATTTCAATAAAAAACTCGTACTGTTCACTGAAAGCAAAACTTTGCTGAATATCTGCCTTAAATGTATGATCGTGATTTTGGGGTTAATGGTTAATATTCTGTAGTTTAAGTGATTTTAACTAAAGCTTTGTTTTAAGAAGTTCAGAACAACTCCAGTTACTTTTTCAGGCTTTTGAAAATAGCCTGATACTGGAAATTAATACCGATCGGAAAAATATAACAGACCAATTATACCGGTAATTTTATTTTCAGATGCACAATACCTGATTTCAAATCAATGGTCAGCCTTTTTATTATTTTTGCCAATCATTGAATTTATGTCTGCAAACTATAGTTATAACTGAGCATACCCTGTACACGATGTCTTATTCTTATCCTGATGTTTTTCTAGCCATACCTGTTCTGAATGAGTTCAGCAATCTGCAGGCTTTGATTGAGAGTGTTGAAAATCAGGATTATAAAGGCAGTATAATGGTTTATATATGTGTGAATCAACCTGAGAACTGGTGGAAGGATCCTGAAAAAATTGCTGTTTGTAACGATAACAAACGTAGTCTTGAATTTTTATCAAATCTTCACACTCCCGGTATAACAATAATAAACAAAAGTTCACCGGGAAAAGGATGGATGGGAAGGCAGCATGGCGTGGGGTATGCACGAAGGGAAGTAATGGAAGCAATAGCAAAAGTTGCTGATGATGACAGTATTATAATTTCACTTGACGCCGATACCGGTTTTAATCCATCCTATTTCGATACAGTAGTCAGGAATCTGCAAAAACATCCTCAGGCTGTTGCCCTTGCTGTCCCGTATTATCATCGGCTGACCGGTGATGAAAAAGCTGATCGTGCAATACTTCGTTACGAAATTTATATGCGTTATTATGCTATTAACCTTTTCAGGATTGGAAGTCCTTATTCGTTTACGGCATTGGGTTCGGCAATAGCGTTAAGGGTTAAGGATTATAAAAGCATTGGAGGTATTACACCCAAAATGAGTGGTGAGGATTTTTATTTTCTTCAGAAACTTCGTAAAAAAGGTGAAATCCTTACATGGAATCCGGAAAAAGTTTATCCCGCAGCACGATTTTCTGATCGGGTATATTTTGGCACAGGCCCTGCCATGATAAAAGGTGCAGCCGGCGACTGGAGCAGTTATCCGATATACAATTATGTCTGGTTTGATGAAATAATGACTACATATCAGTTGTTTCCCGGATTGTTTACAACTAAGATCAAAACTCCCATGGATGATTTCCTGGTAATGACTTTTCCTGAAAAGGATATCTGGGAGAAGTTGCGAAATAATGCCGGTTCTTTAAAAAATTTTGTGCGGGCTTGTCATCAAAAAATTGATGGACTGCGTGTTTTGCAATATTTAAAATGGAAACAGAGGCAAGCACCTGAAAATGATGAGAAAAGTCTTGTGAGTTTTTTGAGAACTTTTTATCCGGATGCTAAAATTTTAAGAACCATACAGAGCAAAGCAGATTTTTCTTTCAGCGAAGCGGATATTGACTTGCTTAATGAAATCAGGAATTACCTGGTTCTGATAGAAAATGATTACCAGAAAGGTATGAAGCATTCATCTGAGTATCAATAAATTTCTTAACCCTGACAATTACAAATAATGATAAATCTTATAACTATACTGGGTCCTACAGCTTCCGGCAAAACGCGTCTGGCAGCCTTGCTGGCAAACCGTATCAACGGAGAAGTCATCAGTGCTGATTCCCGTCAGGTGTACAAAGGCATGGACCTTGGAACAGGTAAGGATTATAGTGATTATGAGGTTGATGGTAAGACTGTTCCATATCATTTGATTGATATAGCTGACCCCGGTGAAGAATATAATGTTTTTCGCTATCAGCAGGATTTTATCAGGGTTTACAATGATATTATCAGGCGGGGCAGGATACCAGTTATGTGCGGAGGCACAGGATTATACATTGAATCGGTGCTGGGAGCCTATCGCATGGAAAGTGTTCCGCAAAATGAAGAGTTGAGAGCTGAGCTAAAACAAAAAAGTCTGGAAGAACTGGCTGAAAAGCTCAGGAATATCAAACCATTGCATAACATAACCGATATCACAGACCGGGAGCGTGCATTACGGGCTATTGAAATAGCTGTTTTTGAAAATGAAAGGAAAAATGATACTCATTCATTTCCGGACATGAACTCCCTGATTTTTGGGGTTGCATACAATCGTAGCGAACTCCGGCAAAGGATCACACAAAGACTGAAAAACAGAATGGGAGAGGGGATGATAAATGAAGTTAAGGAACTGCTTAGTTCAGGTGTCAGTGCTGAAAAACTTGATTTTTACGGACTTGAATACCGCTATTTAGCTCGTTATGTTACCGGAATGATTACTTATGATGAAATGTTCAGCCTGCTGAATACTGCAATACATCAGTTTGCAAAGAGGCAGGCAACCTGGTTCAGACGTATGGAGCGTAAAGGTTTTACTATACACTGGCTTCCGGGAGAGTGGAATATGGATGAAAAGATGGAATATATTCTGCAAGCCCTTGAAAAGCAGGGTGTTCACAAATCATGAAATATTTATTTGTCTTTTATTTCTGATAACATTTCAAACGATAAATCCATTAAGGGATAATTCTCCCAGCCGTTAAAATCAAAATGCCACCATTCAGTAGGATAATGTGTGAAGCCAAAATATTGCATCACTGAAAATAAAAATTCCCTGTTCTCAATAATGCTTTTAGGAAGGTCATTGTATTCGGGATGTGCTCTTTCAGTAAACTCATCAAATTTTGAGGGCATTAATATTTCTTCTTTAGTTTCCAGTTCAATTAGAGTAAGATCAACAGCGCAGCCCCGGTTATGCCTTGATCCGAAGCGCGGATTAGCTACAAAATTTGTATCGGGATATATGTCAAAAAATTTCACACTTGCTGAATAAGGTCTGTAAGCATCCCATATTTTTAGCCCAAGCCCATGATGTTTCAGCGAATCCTGTAATCGAACCAGTGCCAGGGCAGCAGGCCGGCGCAGCCATGCTTCGGGTTCTGTATAAATTATTTCGCCGGTGAAATTGTCAGGAGTTGCATATCGTATATCGAGTATAATATCCGGTATTATATTTTCAAGGTTCAGTAGCTCCATATCGGGGTTTGCATCAACACTCCTGACATAATTTTCAATACAATAAGTAATTTGCAACCCAAAAGGATTAGGATGTTTGTCGCACTGATTCCTCTTTTCTAAGCATGAAACTAATAGAAGACTGCAAAGAATCAGAAATATATATGTTCTGTAATTAGTGGTGTTCATAAAAAACGATTTAAAAGTAAACAGACGTGTTTTTAATATTACTGCCTCATAAAAGATAATACAATGCAAAACTATAAATCTTTATTAGGTAAGTTCTTCGAACTCAATAATTTTATTTTTTAGAAATTATTTGTTTATAGACCAGACATGTATTTTTATCGGCTGCTTGGTTTCATCAGTTTTGTCAGCTCCGGTTTAATGATAGAACATTTGAAAAACGCCTTGTTTTTCATTTGAAATGCAATTATGTTCAATAATTGTTTTTTCTTTTGCATTTAACAGTATCTTTATGCCTTCAATTTTTAATCCTGATACCTATGAAAATATCTAAGATCAACTTACACGGCTTATTGGCTCTGACAGCCATTATTCTTTGTTTCAGCACCTGCAGGCAACCTGCCAAAGATAAAACACCCGCGTTTCATCCTTTAGTTTCAGCATATACTTCAGGAACCATTTCGGGGCAGTCATACATCCGTGTTGTATTATCGGAGAATTATCCGGGAGCTCATACTGCAGATACTCCCGTAGGCAGAAAAGTATTTAAATTCAAGCCATCCATTGAGGGCGAAGCCTTTTGGGTTGACAGTCGCACTATTGAATTCCGCCCTGCCAAAACATTGCCCTCATCAACTGTTTATCAGGCTTCTTTTTTACTGTCGGAGTTGCCGGAGATCTCTTCAGATATTAAAAGCTTTGATTTTAGTTTCCGGACTATACGCCAGGGATTTTTAAGTGAAATTGAAGGTTTGGTTTCAAAACATAAAAACCGTAATGACCTATATACCTTACACGGAATTTTACGAACTGCTGACTTCGTTGAACCTATGACTGTTGAAAAAATGCTGGAAGCTCAGGCTGGAAATACATCTTATCTTGTGATCTGGGAACATGATGCCGGCGGTCATGTACATCGTTTTGAAATTGACAGTATTCCGCGCCTTGCCAGTGATTATACATTTAAATTAAATTGGAATGGCAAGCCATTGAATATAGGCACACAGGAAACCGATGAAGTAAATATTCCAGCTAAAGATGTTTTTTCAGTAATTGATATCACCGTTAGGAATTTGCCCGAACAAAAGGCAATTATCCGCTTTTCGGATCCAATTGATGAAAAACAGGATTTTAACGGGCTTATCAGCCTTGTTGAGCAGAAAGAGCAAAAAAAACACAAGGACATTTCTGTTACCGTTAATCATAATGTTATTATAGTCAATCCCTTATCACAGGTTGAAGGTGATTTTGTGCTCAGTATTGAAGCAGCGCTGAAAAATTTTGAAGGCCGCAGGCTCAATAAAGACATAAGCAAAGACATTTACTTTGATTATGCCAGACCTGAGGTCAGAATTCCGGGCAAAGGTGTTATTTTACCGGGTTCTGAAGGGCTGGTTTTACCTTTCAGGGCTATAAGTCTTCGGGCAGTTGAAGTAAGGGTTGTAAAACTTTTTGAACAGAATATTCCGTTTTTTCTGCAAATAAATGATCTCGGAGACAGTGGTGAGTTAAAAAGAGCCGGAAGGCTGATACTGAAGAAGACTATACTTCTTAATCAACAGGAATTGCTTGATCTTAGTCGCTGGAATACTTTTTCGCTTGATCTGGCAGATATGATCCAGCCTGATCCGGGAGCTATCTATCGCATTGAGTTGTCGTTCAAGAGGATACATTCAGCCTATCCTTGTGCCGAATCAAATCCCCTGCCTTCGCAATCGGAGTTGGATGCAATTGATAAAGCTGATTTTGAAAAGGAATCACAGAAATATGATGATGCTTCGTACTGGTATTACGACGATTATTATTATGAATATGATGATTATGACTATGTGGACTACCAAACATGGTATCAAAGAAGCAACGACCCGTGCTATCCGCAGTATTATAACAGGGAAAAGTCAGTAAGACGCAACATACTTGCTTCTGACCTTGGTATAATTGCAAAACAGGGTGGCGACGGAAAACTTTTTGTTTTGGTTTCTGATCTGATTACTACACGTCCATTGCAAAATGTGGTAGCAGAAGTATATAATTATCAGAATCAGCTTATTGCTGAAGGGCGTACCAATGATCAGGGAATGGCTGTTCTTGAACCTGATGGCAAACCATTTTTGCTGATCGCAAAACAGGACAAACAAAGGTCGTATTTGAAATTATCGGAGAATGTGGCTTTATCAGTTAGCAATTTTGATGTTTCGGGCGATGTTGTTCAGCAGGGGTTAAAGGGCTTCATCTATGGGGAACGTGGTGTGTGGCGTCCGGGCGACACTTTGTTCCTGAGTTTTATACTTGAGGATAAAAACAATATTTTGCCTGCTGATCATCCTGTTAATTTTGAATTACTGAACCCTTTAGGGCAGATTCATGACCGTATTACCAAAGCCCAGGGCAATAATGGCTTTTATACTTTTATAACCCGTACAGCACATGATGCTCCCACCGGCAACTGGACTGCTATTGTGAAAGTTGGCGGTGCAGAGTTTAAACAGCGAATAAAAATTGAAAGTATAAAACCTAACCGTTTAAAAATTGATCTTGATTTCGACCGCCATATTCTTACACATCAGCCTGCTACCCGCGCTACTCTCAAAGCCGAATGGCTGCATGGAGCTGCAGCACGCAATTTAAAAGCAGATGTCAATCTGCGTTTAAGCCCGGTAAAAACACGCTTTAAAGGCTGGGAGGCTTATTCTTTTGATGATCCAGAAAAGATATTTATTTCTGAAGAAAAAACAGTTTTCAACAATAAACTCGATGAGCGTGGTATTGCAGCGTTTAATATTGAATTGGCAAAAGTTACCAATGCTCCGGGAATGCTCAAAGCTTTTTTTACAACCCGTGTTTTTGAAGAAGGTGGCGAATTCAGTATTGATGGTATTGAAAAGCAATTTTCACCATATTCCGCCTATGCAGGTATAAAAGCACCGGAGATGAACCGTTACCGAATGCTCGACACTGACAGGGAATATAAAATTCAGGTTGCATCTTTATTTGCTGATGGTTCGCCCGTAAATAACAGGAAACTGGATATAGAGGTTTATAAAATTGACTGGAGCTGGTGGTGGAATGCCTATGAACACAATATTGCACAGTACATGAGGCAATATGATGTAAAGCCTTATTATACCAAAACTGCTACAGTGCAGGATGGAAAAGGATCTTTTAGTTTAAAAATTCCTGACAACGATTGGGGGCGTTTTTATGTAAAAGTATCTGATCCTGTAAGCGGACATAGCACCGGCGAAATGTGGTTCTTTGACTGGCCTTCTACTGCCGGACGTGCAAAACGTTCGGTGGCTGATGGCGCAACAATGCTTACTTTCACGACCGATCAGGATAAATATAAACCCGGCGACAGGGCAAAAATTACATTCCCTTCCTCAGAAGGAGGCTCGGCAATTATAAGCATTGAAAACGGAACCCGGATCATTGACATATTCAGGGTTAATACTAAGGATAACGAGACTACAGCCGAATTGTCAGTCACCCGTGAAATGATACCCAATGCATATATTCATATCAGTCTTATTCAGCCTCATTCTCAGACTGTTAATGACCTTCCGGTTCGTTTGTATGGCATTCTGCCATTAATGGTTGATGATCCTTCAACACATCTGCAGCCGGTAATTTCCATGCCCGATGTGCTTGAACCCGAAAAGCCTTTTAAAATCACTGTTTCCGAGGAAAGCGGAAAGGAAATGACTTACACCCTTGCCATTGTTGACGAAGGACTTTTAAGCCTGACCCGTTTTAAAACCCCTGATCCATGGGAAAGATTTTTTGCCCGTGAAGCTTTGGGCGTGCGATCCTGGGATATTTATGATTACGTGATAGGGGCATTTGGAGGCAAATTCGAACAATTGTTCAGCATAGGTGGCGATGAATTTGTGTTTGCTGAAGATGCAAGCCTTGCTAACAGATTCAAACCTGTTGTGAAATTTTTAGGACCTTTTACAATAAAACCAAAACAAAAACAGGAAATAAATATTGAGCTGCCGCAGTATATTGGTTCAGTCAGAACCATGGTGGTCGCCGGCAATCGTCAGGCATACGGCTTTGCACATAAACAGACTCCGGTACGTAAATCCTTGATGGTTTTGGCGACTATGCCAAGGGTTTTGGGACCTAATGAAACATTTAGCCTTCCGGTTACTGTTTTTTCAATGGATAGTAAACAGCGTAATGTAACAGTAAATGTTCAGGTGAATGATATGTTTGCCGGCGGGGTGGAAAGTAAAAATATTGAATTCACGGACTCTGGCGATAAAACTGTATTTTTTGAATTGAAAACTGCGAATCGTGCCGGAATTGGAAAAATAAATGTTACAGCCGTTTCAGGTAATGAAACAGCCTCGCATGATATTGAAATAGGAGTAAGAAATCCGAATACTGAGCAGGTTGTTGCCAGAAATATGCTTCTTGAAGCCGGCAAAAATGGCACGTTGGATTACTCGTTTTTTGGCTTGCCGGGTACCAATAGTTTATGGATGGAACTCAGTACCATGCCCCCCATTGATCTTACGTCACGCTTGAAGTATCTTCTTGATTATCCGCATGGATGTCTTGAACAAACAACATCAATTGCTTTCCCGCAATTATTTTTAGGTCATTTAACCAATCTTGACGAAGCAGAAAAGCAACGTACAGAGAATAATATAAAAGCTGCTCTTAGCCGTTTGAAATCTTTTCAATTGCCGGATGGTAGTTTTTCAACCTGGGCAGGAGGTAAATTTACTGATGAATGGGCAACTACTTATGCCGGACATTTTATGCTTGAGGCTGAGGCGCTTGGTTATGCACTGCCTCCGGGAGTTAAGAATCAATGGCTTGGTTATCAGCAGGTTGCTGCCCGTGCCTGGGGTAAAACAACCAAGTCAACACGTTATGCATACAGTCAGCCCGATCTGGTACAGGCATATCGCTTATTTACGCTTGCTCTGGCAAAATCTCCTGAAACAGGGGCTATGAATCGTTTGCGCGAACGCACTGATCTTTCAGTAGCCGCATCCTGGAGACTGGCAGCAGCCTATGCGCTTATAGGTCAGAAAAAAATATCGAATAATATTATCAATGGCCTTGACAGCAAGGTTAAAGAATATACTGAACTCTCTGAAACCTATGGTTCAGCTACCAGAGATCGTGCTATGATCCTTGAAACAATGGTTTATCTCAACGAACGTCAAAAAGCCTTTGAATTACTGAAAGAGGTCAGTCAGGCTCTCAGCTCCGGTTCATGGATGAGCACCCAAACCACTGCCTATTCATTGATAGCTGTTTCGAAGTATAAAGCTGGCGATGCCACAAGTCATTCAATTAAAGCAAGTTATAGCCTTGATAACGCTAAGCCTGTGACAGTAAAGGCAAATAATACTATTTCGGAAGTCAGTTTAATGTCTGCGAAAGAAAGTGGCAGCATACTGGTTCAGAATGACATTAATGCTCCATTGTATGTCAGGTTGTTCACAAAGGGCATTCCCGCTCCCGGCGATGAGATTGCATCTGAGAATAATATCAGGGTATCAGTACGTTATCTTGGATTGGAGGGTGGTGAAATGGATGTTCGCAGGATGAAATCCGGTACTGATTTCATTGCCGAGGTTACAGTTAGCAATACAGCTACGAACTCTCAATTGACTGATCTGATACTTAATCAGATTTTCCCGTCAGGGTGGGAAATTGGAAATCAGCGATTGTTTGATATGGAAACCACAAAATCTTCATCATTTTTGCATCAGGATATTCGTGACGACAGGGTGCTGACGTATTTTGATCTGGGAGTAAACCAGAAAAAGGTTTTCAAAATATCACTACTGGCTGCTTATGCCGGACACTTTTATCTGCCTGCTCCTTCAGTCGAAGCCATGTATAATCAGAGTATTCATTCGTACGGCAAAGGAATGTGGGTAGAAGTGATAAGGTGATCCTGAATAAAACCTTGTTGAGTTTTACTGAAATTTTCTTATTTGGCTAAACCGTTGTAGCTTATTAATATCTTTGCAGCGAATTAAAAGCTAATTAAAAACGTGTTAAAAATGACTTTAACCGGCTGTGAATCCCTGATGTTTTAAAATCGTGATTTGCATTGTTATCAGTATTGAAGCAATGAAACAACATCAGAGTCATGACCGGGAAGAAGACAATGGATCTTATTCAAAAAAATCAGTACAGATAAGCAGTGTTTTATATTAAAATTCAGAAATCATCATTAAAATCAATTCAATTATGACAAAGAACAAAACTTTTCCAATTTTTCTTGCATTCCTGGCTATGGGATTTGGTGATGTCGTGGGACCATTGGTTTCGCTGGTCGAGGAGACGTTTAATGTATCAAATTTTGTTGCCTCACTTATGACTACCAGCGGATTTATTATGTTTGGCATATTATCAATCCCTTTGGGAGTTTTTCAGGATAAAAAAGGAAAGAAATATGTGCTTTCAATGGGATTGACTATAGCCCTTATAGGATTGATCATACCCATTCTGTTTGGTATGTATGGCACTCCGGTGCAAGACGGCTCAAAGTCAGTAATGAAGCTTTATGCCCTGTTTGCCTCAATTTTTCTGCTTGGGGCTGGTGCCACAACCCTTCAGGTTGCAGGAAACCCTATAATGCGCGATGTTTCTGCCGAAGGTAAATATTCAAGTAACCTTTCGCTGGCTCAGTCAATTAAAGCCATTGGGTCTTCGCTTGGGTTCCTTGTACCACCGGCAGTAGCTTTATGGTTTGGAATGGAATGGACTGTTCTTTTTCCTTTGTTTGCATTGATCCTTCTTATTACCCTTATTTGGATACGATCCATTAATATTACTGAAAGGAAAACCGATGATGCAAGCCCTGCTTCATTAGCTTCCAGCCTTGCTTTACTGAAGAATCCGTTTGTGCTTATGATGGTACTCGGAATATTTTTATACGTAGGCGCTGAAGTTTCAATGAGTGCTCAGGTGCCCATTTTAATGAAAAAGGTTTATAATATTAGTAATTTTGGTTTATGGCTGGCTTGGGCATTATTTTTCCTGCCAATTTTCATAGGTCGTTTAATGGGGGCTATTATTCTCAGAAATGTAAAAGCTGGTAGTTTCCTTATTTACACAGTCTTTGTTTCCATGCTTGGAATGCTCATGTTGTTTTTTGGAAGCCAGTATATTGCTTTTGCCGGTATCTTCCTCATAGGATTAGGATTTGCAAATATGTTCCCTTTGATCTTCTCTATCACTGTTGATGCTTTACCTGCCCGTGCCAATGAACTTTCAGGATTGATGGTAACCGCTATTGTTGGCGGTGCCGTGATACCCCCCATTACGGGTAAAGTGGCTGATATTAATGTTTTGCTCGGATTTTTAGTTCCGGCGGCATGTGTTCTTTACATTTTATTTATAGCTTTAAAAACCAGTAAAAGATAATATAGTGCGAACATTGAAGCAGACTTTTGGCTTTTTTTTATTATCACTTTTTCTGTTTGCAGCTTGTAAAAAAGAAGATGATAAAAAGCTTGTTGAGAAATTTCCGTTACTCGACAACTGGCTGTTTCGCCAGGCAGATGAAGAAAATTCAGCCTGGTATCCGGCTGTAGTTCCCGGTACGGTTCACACCGATTTATTTAAAAACAACCTGATCCCCGATCCTTTTTATGGCTGCAATGAAAGAGATCTGCAATGGGTAGGGCGTAGCAATTGGGTATATCGTACAACATTTAAGGCTGATTCTAAAATTCTGAAAAAATCTCATGTAAACCTAGTTTTTGAAGGGCTTGACACCTATACCGAAATTTTTCTGAATGATGAAAAAATTATGGAAGCCAATAATATGTTCCGTAAATGGCAGGTAGATTGCAAAGAATATCTGAAAGAGGGCGAAAACCAGATTGAAATTGTTTTTGAATCGGCTGAAAACCGATATCTTCAGGATTCTGCTGCCCTGGGCTATCCTCTCCCTGATGGTCGCTGGAACCTTTCAAGGAAGGCAGCATATCATTTTGGATGGGATTGGGGTCCTAAATTTATTACCGCCGGAATATGGAAACCTGTTTATCTTGAAACCTGGGATAAACATCACCCCTTTGACATACAGCTTTTTACAACACAGGTAAGCGAAAAACAGGCTGCTATAAATGCTGAACTTATGGTTAGTTCAGAAATTAATGAGCTAGCACGGTTTATAATTACTGAACGTAATAGCGGAAAAGTGTTGTTAAATGAAAAATTGCAGTTAAGCCCTGAAAAACAAAAATACGAAGTCGGGTTCTCAATAAATGACCCTGTTCTGTGGTGGACTAATGGTTTGGGAAACCCACATATGTACGAATTATGTTTTGAGCTGAAAACAAATTCCGGACATGTATGGAAGAAGCATATTCCATATGGTATTCGAACCATAGAAGTTGTAAATGAGGATGATGAGTTTGGAAAATCACTTTATGTTAAGTTGAACGGAGTACCGCTTTATATTAAGGGCGCTGATTACATTCCTCAGCATAGCTTTGTAACAGAACCTAACGAAGATGATTACAAAGAGATTGTTGAGCGTGCTGTGAAGACAAATATGAATATGTTACGAGTGTGGGGCGGTGGTATTTATGAGAGAGACCTTTTTTATGAACTCTGTAGTCGTAATGGAATATTGGTTTGGCAGGATTTTATGTTTGCCTGTTCAATGTATCCCGGCGATGATGATTTTGTTGAAAATGTATGGCAGGAGGCAATAGAACAGATAAGCCGGCTTAGAAACCATACCTGCCTTGCTTTATGGTGTGGAAATAATGAATCGGATGAGGGATGGCACAACTGGCAATGGCAAAAGACATATAAAATTAATAAGGAAGACTCCGCTAAAATTTGGGAAGGTTATAAGAGAGTGTTCCGCGATTTATTACCTCAAACTGTTGCTGATTATGACCCGGGCAGATTCTATCAGTCCACTTCACCAATGTACGGATGGGGCAGGAAGCAGAGTATGACCCACGGAAGTGCACATTATTGGGGTGTATGGTGGGGACAGGAACCCTTTGAGAAATATATTGAGAAAGTACCCCGCTTTATGAGTGAATTTGGATTTCAGGCTATGCCATCACTGGCAACTTTAAGAGAAACACAGACACAGGATGATGTTTTTCTCTTTTCTGAAATGCTTCAGTGCCACCAAAGGAATAAAGCAGGTTATCAGACTATAGACCTGTATAGTAATCGCGAAAATCTTCGTTCATCATCATTTGATGGCTATATATACAACAGTCAGTTGGTTCAGGCTCACGGTGTTGGAATGGCAATTGAAGCACAGCGCAGGGCTAAACCTTATTGTATGGGTACACTTTACTGGCAGCTCAACGATTGCTGGCCTGTTGTGAGCTGGTCAGGAACTGATGCTAACGGCGACTGGAAAGCATTGCAGTACAAAGCAAGACAGCTTTATGAAGATATACTTGTGTCGCTTATTTTAAATGATGGTAATTGCGAGATATATGTGGTTTCTGACAGATTGCAGGAAACAGGAGGGAAACTTTCTGCCGCTGTAGTGAACTTTAACGGAGAACGCAATGTTTTCTTCGATCAGGAAATAAATGTTCAGGCTAACAGTTCGCAAAAGGTTCTTATAAAACCATTGAAAGAGATATTATCAGGCAAGGATGCCGCTTCTCATATTATTGAAGTCTCATTTACCGATCATGATGGGAAAATATATACCAACAGTAAATTCCCGGAAAAATTTGGTTCATTGAAACTTGAGAAACCAAAAATTACAAAAGAGATACAGAAAACTGAGGGCGGTTATAATATCAGCCTTACAAGTGATGTGTTCGTAGCCCACCTTCAGTTGTTTCTTACTGATAGCCATGCCTGGTTTGATGATAATTTCTTCCATTTATGGCCTGGTGTTCAGAAAAATGTTTTTTGTAATTCCACTCTGGATAAAAAGGATTTTGAACAACAATTAAAAACACATTCTTTAAATTGAACAACATTAAGTTTTGCAATTATAGATAAGTAATTATTATTCAATCACATAACATTTAAATTTTTAAAAATGAAAAGAGTATTCCCTTTGTTAATTTTAGCAGTAGTTTTTCTGAATGCCTGTCAAACAGAGAAAGAACCTGCTGCACCTGTATCATATGTCAATCCTTTTATAGGTACTGATTCTCATGGTCATACTTATCCCGGGGCAGCAACTCCTTTCGGGATGGTACAGCTTACCCCACAAACCCGTCTTGATGGCTGGGATGGCTGCTCGGGTTATCATTATACTGATAGTATTATGTATGGCTTTGCACATACTGCACTTAGCGGAACAGGAGTAAGCGATTATGGCGATATTCTGATTATGCCAGTACTTGGTGAGCCTGTTTTTGATAATTCAGAATACAGCTCTCCGTTTAAGAAGTCAAATGAAAAAGCTGAAGCAGGCTATTATAAGGTGTTCCTCGACAAACCCGGTGTGCTTGCCGAGATGACAGCAACTACCCGTGTTGGCTATCATCGTTACACTTTCCCTGCCAGTGATGCCGCTAAATTCATTATTGACCTCAAACATCGTGATCATGTTCTCGAATCCTGGATTGAAATATTAAGCGATACTGAAATACGAGGTATGAGGCGTTCAAAAAACTGGGCTGACAACATGGTTTGGTATTTCCACATGGTGTTCTCAAAACCTTTTTCACAAACAGGAATTGCTGTAAATGATGTTGTAGTTCCGGAAACTTCCAGGGCTGATGGTCAGAATATTAAGGCTTTTGTCGGATTTGAAACGGCTAAGGATGAAGTTATAGAAATTAAAGTGGCTCTTTCCGCTGTAGATTCTGAAGGTGCATATAAAAACCTTGTAGCTGAGATACCTGATTGGGGTTTTGAAAAAATTAAAAAAAGCAGCTATGATACATGGAATAATGAATTGAGTAAAATCAGGGTGAAAGGCGGAACTGATGATCAGTACACTGTGTTTTATTCTGCATTGTATCACTCTTTCCTGCAGCCAAATATATTTATGGATGTTGACCACCGCTATCGTGGCATGGATAAACAGATACATACCGCCGAGGATTTCACAAATTATACCGTGTTCTCACTTTGGGATACATACAGGGCGTGGCATCCGTTAATGACTATCATTGAACAGAAACGTTCAGGCGATTTCATAAAAACAATGCTGAATATGTACGAAAAGGGTGGATTGCTGCCTGTCTGGGAACTTGCTGCTAACGAAACCTGGTGCATGATTGGCAATCACAGTATTTCAGTAATTGCAGATGCGTGGATGAAAGGCTTACGCGATTTTGACGGCGAAAAAGCTCTTAAAGCCATGCTGCATAGTGCCACGCAAGACCATTTTGGTTTGGATGTTTACCAAAAATACGGATATATACCCGGCAACAAAGAGCATGAATCTATTTCAAAAACTCTTGAATATGCCTATAATGACTGGTGTATTGCTGTTATGGCACGTGATCTGGGTCACGACGATATTTATCGTGAATATATACGCAGGGCGCAATCATGGAAAAATATTTTTGACCCTGAAACCCGGTTCATGCGCCCACGCCTTAATGGCTCATGGCTAACACCATTTGACCCCACAACTGTTGACTGGCATTTTACTGAAGCCAACTCATGGCATTACAGCTTTTATGTACCGCAGGATATCAATGGTTTCATTGAATTTCATGGCGGAAAGGAGAAATTGTTAAATCGTGTTGACGAACTTTTCGGAACTGAAGACCGTATTTCAGGAAGAGATATGAAAGATATTACCGGACTTATCGGTCAGTATGCTCAGGGTAACGAGCCAAGTCATCATATGGCATATTTGTATAACTTCCTGAACCAGCCATGGAAAACTCAGCAGCGTGTGCGACAGATTATGGATGATTTTTATACTCCTAATCCCGATGGATTAAGCGGAAACGAAGATTGCGGGCAAATGTCGGCATGGCTGGTAATGAGTGCTATGGGTTTTTATCCGGTTACACCGGGACAGCTTGATTATATTATTGGAACACCCTGGTTTTCGCAGATAGAGATTGAACTTGAAAATGGAAATGTGTTCACAATTAATGCTAACAAGGTCTCAAAAAATAATTTTTATATCCAGTCGGCTAAGCTGAATGGACAGAATTACAGCAAGTCGTTCATTAGTCATAATGATATAATGAAAGGCGGAAATCTGAGTTTCGAAATGGGCAATAAGCCAGGAAAGAACTGGGGCATACGCGACGAAGATATACCAATGACCTATGTTAATGATGAGGTTATTCTGCCTGTTCCGTATTTGGTTGCCGAAGGTGCGATAATTCGCGAACCAATTACCGTTGAAATTAAAACCCTGATACCGGATTGTAAAATATATTATACCACTGACGGAACACTCCCGAATCTTGAATCTCTTGTTTATACCGAACCCATTGTGCTTGATAAAACAACTACTATCACAGCCCGTGCCTGGAAAGAAGGATATGGGTTTAGTAGTCAGGTTGAAGGCAATTTCACAAAAATTGATATCAATCGCAGAATTGAAATCAAACCACCGCTTGATGCCAATTATCATGCAGGAGGACCTGAAGCCCTGATTGACGGATTGAGGGGCGAAAAGAATTTCAGACTTGGTGGCTGGCAGGGCTATGGTGGTGTTGATTTTGAATGTGTTGTTGATCTGGGTTATAAACAGGCTATACATTATGTTGCAGCAGGTTTTTTCCAGGAAATACGCTCGTGGATATGGATGCCAAAGGAAGTGACATTCTTTGTTTCAGAAGATGGTAAAAATTACCGTCAGATCGCACAAGTTCCCAGCCCTGTTGCAATTGATGACTATACTCCTGTACAGAAAGATTTGGGTGCTAAGGTGAATGCAACAGGACGATATGTGAAGATTATTGCCAAAAATTTTGGCATTATTCCCGATTGGCATCTGGGCGCAGGTGGTAAATCGTGGTTATTTATTGATGAAGTGATCATCGAATAAGAAATACGAGCTATGATTTCAGAATGAGAGTATCCGGAATAAAAAAATCAGGATACCGGATACTCTATTCTGACATGGTATATATTCATCAGCTTGCGTTTCAACACCTTTTTTATCCTTGTAATATCGCGCAGGGTTATTGGCGAATTATCAAACTGATTGTCCTCTAACTGTTTGTTTATGATGTTCTCAACCAGATCATCTATTTTCTGCTGATCAGGTTTTTTAATACTCCGTGAAGCTGCTTCTACCGAATCGGCAATCATTACCACTGCTGTTTCCCGTGAGAAAGGTATAGGTCCGTGATATTTGAATGCATCTTCATTGATCACTGCATCCGGGTTTGCATTTTTCTGCATCTGGTAAAAATAAGCAGTACGACGCGTTCCCTGATGAGTTCTGATAAAATCAATCAGTATTTCCGGAAGCTTATATTTACGCGCCAGTTCAATACCTTCAATAACATGCCTGATGATGATCCTTGCGCTTTCTTCATAACTGAGTTCATCATGCGGGTTCACACCGGTTATCTGGTTCTCAATGAAATATTGTGGATTATATGTTTTCCCGATATCGTGATATAGGGCACCTGTTCGAACCAGCAAAGGATTTCCACCAACTTCGCGTGTAAGTTCTTCGGCAATGCTTGCAACCTGCAACGAGTGCTGAAAAGTGCCCGGAGCTTTTTCTGCCAGTTCACGTAATAGTTTGTTATTGGTGTCAGAAAGCTCAAGCAGGGTAAGATCGGTTGTAAATCCAAACAGTCTTTCAAATATATAGATTAGTGGATAAGCAAGCAGAGTGAGCATAGCGCTGCCTCCAAACATGATAAACATATTCGGTTCCAACGTTGAAAAATTGCCTTCACTCATCAGGTTCATACCTGTATAAACAGCAACATAGGTTAGAAAAATTAAAATTATACTTTTTACAAACTGCGAGCGCTTATGCAGGTTTACCACACTAAGAATGGCAATTATGCCCGCTATCAGTTGCAGGAAAACAAACTCAAAACTGTTTGGAACCAGATATCCGGTTATGAAAATTGTAACCAGATGCACAAATAACGCCAGACGGGTATCAGTAAAAATACTTATGATAACCGGAACCAGACATAAAGGCACAAGATAAATATAGGTAAGATGATTTTTTGCCATAAAGCTTAGAACCATAACCATTAAAACTATTATGAGCAGCATGAAAACCACCATCTTATTCTGATGGAATATTTCATTTCTGAAAAAAACAAGAAAAAGCAAAAATACCGTCAGTGCAATGATCACCAGGATGCTTTGCCCTGCAATTATGCCAATGTAAGCAGCCGAACCACCAACCTGATTTTCATATTCTTTGCGAAATGATTCCAGAATTTGATATCTTTCAGAGTTTACCAGCTCACCCTTTGAAATAATGCGCTCGCCTTTTTGAACCATGCCATGGGCAAGGGATATTCTTTTAATTAAGTTTTGCTTTCCTCTCTCGGTAATATCCGGTTCAAAGAGTATGTTTTGTATTAAATGATTTTCTAAAACATTGATAACCACTTCAGAATCAGCCATTCTGCCTGATGCTGACAGATATGACCTTAAAAAAGTATCTGCCGATTGTATGGTAAGAAAAGATTTTAATTCACGTTCGATGGCACGGTTTTCTTTCAGCAATATCACCAGAAAATCATCGGGTTTATTCTCAATTACCGGGTTCATCTGAATAATTCCAATATTCATAACCGAGTCATAAGCACTTAAAACCCTCGATTCTATAATGGCAAATTCTTTTGAGGTCCATTCGTATTCACCGGCTTTTTTCTGAAGTTCGGCAATAAGTTTTTTTCTTGAATTATTTGAACCGGCTTCATCAATTATAAAAACAGGCTTGAGTGTTTTAAGCACTGTTTCCTCTTCCTGCATTAGTTCAGCTTCTGTTTTAAGGATAGGAAAATCAAAAGGAGCAATCAGAGCTTCGTGCATCCATGGCTTACCACGCTGATATTCATATCTGAACTTTCCTTCTTTTGGAAACATGACTACTATTATTGCCGCTGCAAATAAAAACAGCGAAATCCGGGATAGTATCAGTGAGTTTTTTTTCAAATATCTTATCAGTACCTTCATTTTACACTAAATGGTTTGAGTTTGCGAAAGTAGCTAAAAGTCGTTATTTATATCTATTGTTTTTTTATCAGTTAATCGGAATTACAACAAAATGTCCGCGTTTCGTAAATGATTTACGTTAAACATGTGAAATAGCTGATTCATTAACATATAAACCTGATAAGGGGATATTTGTTAAAATTTTTCATGATTCACTTGTATTATGACGAAAAAACTAATTTTGTAAATATTAAACGGGCGAAATGAAGATTTTATCATTAATAACATTGCCACTAAAAGATCCGGTTGTGATCTTTACACTGGTATTGCTGATAATTCTGTTATCGCCGATAGTTTTCCGAAAATTACGAATACCCAGCATAATTGGTTTACTGTTAGCTGGTGTAGTTATTGGACCCAATGGATTGAACATATTGTTGCGTGATAGCAGCATTATCTTGTTTGGAACCGTAGGTTTGCTTTATATTATGTTTATGGCTGCCCTTGAAATTGACATGGGGCATTTTAAGAAAAACAGCTATAAAAGCGGCGTTTTTGGTTTATTTACCTTCATTATACCGTTAAGCCTCGGATTTGTGGTTTGTCATTACCTGCTTGATTTTTCAATAACCGCTTCATCTTTAATCGCCAGTATGTTTTCAACCCATACTTTGATTTCATATCCTATTGTGAGTAATCTGGGTATTTCAAAGGATGAGTCGGTTACTGTAACGGTAGGAGGTACTATAATTACTGATACTGCCGTACTGATGATGCTTGCTGTCATTGTTGGTTCTACAAAGGGATCTCTGGATATGATTTTCTGGATACGGATGATAGCTTCGCTTGTTGTTTTTGCAGTTATCATTTTATATGGCTATCCTGCCTTGGCAAGGTGGTTTTTCAGAAATATGCCTGAAATCGGCTCAAGTCAGTATGTATTTGTACTTGCTCTGGTCTTCATTGCCGGAATTCTTGCTGAACTTGCCGGTCTGGAACCAATTATAGGCGCCTTTCTTGCTGGTCTTGCCGTGAATCGTCTTATCCCTTCAAATTCAGTACTGATGAACAGGATTGAGTTTGTAGGGAATGCCATATTCATACCATTCTTCCTGATAAGCGTGGGTATGCTGGTTGATCTTAAGGTTGTGTTTCAAGGCTCGCAGGCATTGATTGTTGCCTTTTCAATGACAATAGTTGCCATTTTCAGTAAATGGATAGCAGCATTTCTTACCCAAAAGATATTCAGATATAATTCGTTGCAGCGAAAGATAATTTTTGGTCTTAGTTCATCGCATGCTGCTGCAACACTGGCAGTTATACTTATTGGCTATGAACTTGGTATAATTAACGATAGTGTTTTGAACGGAACCATTATTCTTATTCTGATAACATGTCTGGCAAGCAGTTTTGTTACTGAACATTCGGGTCGTAAACTTGCCATAGAATCAACCCTGCAAAAACCACCGGAAGTCAGCCGGGTTGAACGAATTCTTGTTCCTGTTGCAAACCCCAAAAATGTCAGTCGCCTTATTGAGCTTGCTATTTACATCAAAGACCTTACTTCGCCGGAACCTATTTACCCTCTTTCCGTTATCAAAGACTCAGAAGAAGCCGAAGCACAGCTTCAGGATGCGAATAAACAATTAACTGAGGCAGTGGCTTTTGCGCGTGACCTTAATGCCAATATAATGCCGGTTACCAGAGTTGATCTGAATGTTAGCAATGGAATTAACCGGGCAATCAAAGAATTATTTATAACCACTGTAATATTAGGGTGGAATGCCAAGATCACAACACGGCAGTGGATATTCGGAAGTATCCTTGATCAGTTGCTTGAACGTATGAATCAGATGATTATGGTTTGTAAGATATTGGAACCACTGAATACTTACAGACAAATAGTTATAATCTACACCAAAGCAGCCCAATATGAACTTGGTTTTTCTGAAAGTATTGCTGCATTGAAACGGCTTGCGTTTCAAATAGGTACAACTATCAAAATAATAGCACATGAGGAAGATGTTAGTTTTATTGTGAATTCTTATTCAAAACAAAGTCCGTATATCGAACTGAACAGCGAATCTTTTACCAATTTCCCTGATTTAAGGAGTATATCCAATACGGCAAAAACATCTAATCTATGTGTTTTCATGAGCGCCCGCAAGCTTACCATTAGTTATGAGCGCTTCCTTGATGAGATGCCATATTTGCTTTCAAAATATTTTGAAAAATATTCATTTATTGTTGTTTATCCCCGTCAGTCGCCCAGAAGTTCAACTCAGAGCAGTTTGCAGTTAGACGAATATTCGGTATTTCCATATCATGAAAATCTGACTCGCATAAGCAGGATTGTGCGGGGAGTAAAACGTTTATTTGGTTTGAAAAAATAATTTTATAGAATATGGAAAATGTTGATTTAAAGCCAATTGGCTACGGTATTGGGCATTTGTCAGTTATTCCGCTGCGAAAACACCCGTTCCACACCGCCGAAATGACAAGTCAGATCCTTTTTGGTGAAACATTTGTGGTTTATGAAAAATATTACAATTGGAGCAGGGTAAGATGTAGTTTTGATAATTACGAAGGTTGGGTAAATCAAATTGAATATCAGAGCATTAGCGAAGAAACTTTCATTGCTTTAAGTAATCGTCCGGCAGCTATTGTATCGGATATGGTAGAGGTTATGTATGATCATACCCGCAATCGTATGTTCCCGGTACTTATTGGTAGCACACTACCAGGCTACAAAGATCAGACTTTTGAAATTGAGGGGGTTAAATATTCGTTTGAGGGTGAAGTAACTATGCCTTCAATTGGCACCAATTGCCGCAAACTTATTGAAAACGCATGGATCTTTTTACAAAGCCCTTATTTATGGGGTGGCAGAACACCTTTCGGTATTGATTGTTCGGGATTTGTTCAACTGGTTTTTAAGTTGTGCGGAATTTCGTTGCAAAGAGATTCTTCGCAGCAGGCTACACAGGGAGAAGTTGTTAATTTACTTTCTGAAAGTCATCCCGGCGACCTTGCCTTTTTTGACAATGAAGAGGGAATAATTACTCATGTCGGTCTCATGCTTGATAATAAAACTATTATTCATGCCAGCGGAAAAGTTCGTTCTGACAAAATTGACCATCATGGTATTTTTAATGAGGAAACCAAACAATACACCCATAAGCTAAGGCTTATCAGGCGTATATTATAGTAATCCTGCAGAATAAAAAATTAGTACAGATTTTTTTCAGTCTTTTATTGTGCTAAAACGCTTAAATTATAAATTTGCCGCCGCTAAATACTGTTTCAATAATGCGTTTTATTGTTAAATAATAGTTAATAGCATACTATGTTGTATTGTAATGCGCTGATATTGTGTATATTACTGTTTAATAACTTTTAATAAGTTTTTTTTAAAGACTAGTTATTGAGCTGGTCTAATAAAACTGGACAGAAATTTAGTAATTTTAAATTTTTTGTACCATGAAAAGAACAAGAAGAACATTTAGTGCTGAATTCAAGGCCAAAGTTGCTATTGAAGCAATCAAAGAA
>JBASHR010000047.1:0-1583 GCA_049654165.1 Bacteroidales bacterium | reverse complement strand
GCATTGACCAGACTGGATCAGTCTGGAGGCGGTGCGGCCGTACCAGCCTTGGAGCTGGAATGCCAAGCCGGTATCGATCAGACGCTGCCAGGCGGCGAGGATCTCTTCCTCGTCGTGCTCCTCTCCGTCGAGCCCCTCGACGATGGCGCAGCAGTCGTATGTGCTGAGTTGCTTGGCTGTCAGGATAGTGGGCATGTCGTCCTCCTAGATGCTGTGTAAAAAGGCCAGGAACAACGCCGCGGAGGTGACTGCGGCGATGATCAGGTCGGTGATGAGGCCCGAAGGCCTCGTGGTTTGTTTGGGGAGCATCACAGCACCTTGGCGGTGATGGTGATCGTCTTGGTCTTGGTCATGGCGTTTCTCCTGTATCGGCAAACGTAGTAGGTGATGTAGCTGTAGCGGCTGCTGTCCCAGTTCGGGCTGAGAAGCGCGAAACCTTCGCCGAATTTGCCCTTGTACGGGCGGACGATTTCTCCGCTCTTGCGGGAAACGTAAGTGCGGACGTAGGAGGTGTGGAGCTTGGTAAGTTCGCCGGCTGCTACTTTTGCTTCGAGGTCTTGAGCGGTTGTCATGTCAGTTCTCCTAGTAGTTGGCGGAATTGCCACTAGCAAGCCCGGGGGGCTTGGTGGTGGGAACTCATTGGTCAATACTTTTGGCCTTGGAACTTGTCACTGTTCACGGCAGCCGTCCTTTCGGGCCTGCCACCCCCAGCGTTTCCGGGGGGAAGCGGTACTTCCCGCACTCCCGCGCTGGGAGTGACCCCCAGAAGCCAAGAGAACGATGGCGCAATACGCGCCACTCTTCCTCCCCGGATACGTCTATCCTGGCTCTATTGAGGCGAGCCAGCGCCGCTTCTCTGCCCTTGGCAGAGATTCTTGATAGTGCTTTTTCAATTCTCATGGCGATCTCCTTGTGGGTTTGTGGCGAGGGGTTGGTTGTCACGTTCAAGCCAGCTCACCCCTAAGACCGTCGTCTATCGCTGGGGCTGTCGAACTGGCTTGAAGGTGCCGGCTCGCGGGGAGTCGGCGGGGTTGGTCATTCACCAATCGTGTAGCGAAGTGCTGCTTTCAGGGCTTGCTCTTCGTCGTCGGTCAGGCTTTCTTCGCGAAGTGCAGAGAAGTCGCTAGACAGTGCGTCGGAGAGAGCCTTCTTTGCCCAGGCCACTTCCATCGCGCAGCGCAGCGTCTTTGCGAACGCGGCGGGATCGATAGAGAGTTCTATGCAGGTTTCGTTGATGCTTTTCATGATGCGCTCCTGTGGTTGTACTCCGAAGCATCCTGTTGCCAGGGTGCTTGGGGGTGGGGGCTGAAAGGTCTGGTTCGGAGTGCTTTATTGCAAACCCGCTGGGCAGCTCATTGCGTACCGGTTATCTCTCGCATACATACGGATTGGCTACCGTCGCCTTTTTCGGCTTACTGGTGCGAGTCTTAACTTTCTCGATCAACCCCCGAAACTTTGTTCGGTTGTTGCTTCCGACCACTTCCACTGCGCGGTGAGTCCATCCAGACTTCGCGGGTCGGTGTTGCTTGGGTGCTACTGCCGGGTTGTTAAGGAGCGGTGTTGCTGTGTTGTTGGGATCATAG
>JBASHR010000046.1:0-2558 GCA_049654165.1 Bacteroidales bacterium | reverse complement strand
GATTGACCGAAAAAAAATGTAGTTTTGCTCATTGTAGTTGGATTTTAACGAAGCAAAACTACTAAGAAAAGGAAGCCGGGCTGTCATGGCCTGGCTCTTTTCAAATTTTTACCGGACAACAGTGATTAATAATAACAAAAGATTATCAAATTATGAAAAAAATTTTACTTTTTACAACATTGTTTGTTTTTGCAATTGCAAGTGCATTAGCACAAACAACTTATTACGTATCTACAACCGGAGATGATGGTACTGGTAACGGAAGCATTGGCAACCCCTGGAAAACCATTCAGAAAGCTATTGATGCAGCTCAGGATGGTGATGAAGTGAGGGTTGCGGCAGGGACATACCAGGAAAGCAAAGGAGGCTGGAGAGATATAGAGCTGTTTAAGTCTATGAAGCTTGTTGGTGCAGGTTCCGGACAGACAATTGTTAAATTGAGCAATCTGACAAACGGGCTTGAAATTCGGGGTACAAACGCTGATATATGGATTGAAGGCATAAGCTTTACAAGGCGAAGCGGAAACGATAACTCTGCCGGCTTTGCCATAAGAGTAGGAGAAGGTGCAGGTAATTCATTTAACAGCCTTACTTTTAAAGATGTTGAAGCTGCCTACGCTGGAGGCAGAAATCTGTTGTTAGATAATGCTTCTTATACAAATGTTACTATTGAGGATTGTAACTTCCATAACGCATTTAGTACTGTTGACAAATCCTGGGGAGCATCTGTCAGAGGTACTGTAGGTACTATGACCATAACCGATTCTCATTTTGATGATAATGGTTATGATGCAGGCGGAACTTTCATGGGTAAAGATTGCCGTGGTCTGGATTTTGACGGACTGGTTTCCATCGGTACGTTGTCAATCTCAGGAAGTACGTTCAATCATAACTCTGCAAACGGTCTTGTATTTACCAATACTACAAATGCTACTGTAACGGGATGTGAGATAAAGGACAACGGTCATGATATGATCAATAAAGCCGGAGTTTTTGTATGGGAATGGCGTGGTAGTGGTAGCTCCAATCTTAAGTTTATAGACTGTAATGTGGATGGAAACAGTAAAGGTTATACATTTGGAACACAAGGTGAAGATTATTCAATTAGTAATATTACCATTCAGGGTGGTACAATCAACAATGGTTATCATAACCTGCCGGCTTTGTCCTGGTACGGTGCTTTTGGAGGTACATTGTCAAATATTACCATTGACGGTACTACAATTACACATGAACAGAATAAAGAAGCTATTGATTTACCGGGATCAGCAACCTTTCCTGTCAATGGAATAACTGTTAAAAATACAGTTATTTCAACTCCTGTCAATTATGGAGGTACTGGAATTAATATTAATTACGCCGATGATGTAGTTATTGATAATAATACCATTGAAAGAAGAAATCATGGAGTTGTCGTAGCAAATTCAACTGATGTTGAGGTTAAAAATAATATTAGCCAAAACAATAATGTGATGGGTATTCAATTCAAAAATGTAACCGATGGATTGATTGCAAACAACGATGTATTTAATAATCCGGGTAACCTGAATAATGGCAACAGCGGAAACATTACGCTTCGTGCCATAGATGGTACTACGGATAATATTACCGTTTTAAACAATAAGGTGTATGGCGGAAACTATGGATTATACCTGCATGATCAGGATATAAGCAATGTGGAGGCACATAATAATTCATTTACCAACCATACTTTAAAGGCTATTTTTAACAATGTTGCAGGTACAGTTCATGCTTCTTGTAACTGGTATGGCGTGGTTGACTATGCATCGGTAGCCAGCACTGTTTCAGGATTGGTGGGTTTTGATCCATGGCTTACAGATGGTACAGATGACAATGGAACAACACCTGGTTTCCAGCCTGTGCCTGGTGCATGTCCGGAGGCTTCATTTAAATTAAAGGTCAAAATCAGATAATTAAGCATAAAGCAGTTTTGTCTCTAGTAATGAATTACTGATACTGGTTTTTAATTAAATATCCGGTAAGATAAAAACTGAACGGCAGTCAAGTGGAAATTAAAAAGCTTGCTGCCGTTTTTTCTTTTTTGTTCTGGAGAATTCTGGATGATTGGGTGAATATTCAGGAAAGTTTCTAATTGAGTAGAAAAGTAACACGACTGGTACGTTGTATTTTCCCAATCGGTATTAATTTTTAAGGAAAGTGTTAAAGCCCGCTCCTATTCATAATGATTTGATCATGAATTGCCACTGGCTTTAGCCGGTGGTAAAAAAGTGGTGGCAACACAATATCGGCTTTAGCCAAACCGGTTTAAAAATGTAATTAGATTCTAGCATCCAATAGATTTGGGCTGAAGCCCATAGGATGGGGGCATTAATTTAATGAACGGGCTAAAGCCCGTTCTTATTCATTCTTTATTTTTATTTATTATTTCACCCCTTCAGGGTTTGTGAGAGGCATAGAGTACCACACGTGTTATAAACATGTCGCCCCTACAGGGCTTAGAGATTGAATTTTTATGATTTTCTACCAATATATCGCCCTTACAGGGCTTCAAGTCCGGGCGCTGAGGCTCCCGAAGC
>JBASHR010000045.1:0-4353 GCA_049654165.1 Bacteroidales bacterium | reverse complement strand
GATTGACCGAAAAAAAATGTAGTTTTGCTCATTGTAGTTGGATTTTAACGAAGCAAAACTACTAAGAAAAGGAAGCCGGGCTGTCATGGCCTGGCTCTTTTCAAATTTTTACCGGACAACAGTGATTTTGAAATAAACCTTTAACAAAATATTGCAATGCGTCAGGTATTAAAAACGATAATTCAAGCCTTGCCTTTTTATTAAGAATGCTTAAGCGATCGCCATTAATACTATAACCGCCTTTATCAAAACCAAGCATTGAAAAAGTAAAGAATTTAAAGGATTTTGACCCTGCCTCAAATCCTTTATTATGAAGAAACTCCGCAAACTTGTGATCTCCTTCATGTATTGTTTTGTATATCCATGCCGATATTGGGTATTGATAATTTACAGGCAGGATATTTTTGTCAGAATTTTGCAATTCAAGCTCAAGAAGAATACGCATCTAAATATTTTTTGATCCTATTCTGCAAAGCTATAATTTTATTGTAAAAAATCATACTCCAATAAAATCATTACTAACTGCTTTGATTCAAACCCTGATATTAACAAGGATAGCAATCATGCAGGCAAGTCTAAAAAATGCGTAAACCAGTTTTTCAATGGCCTTAGTGTAAGCCGTTTGCCAAACCAAACATACAATTCCGCTATTCGTCTTCTTTAAGTCCGGAATCGAGCTCCTGAAGGATTTTATTTACATCTTCTTCAGTAGTGCTAAGCTTAGTTTTGCAGATTTTGATAAGTTGTGCGGCTCGTTTTACTTTTTCCGAAAGCTCATCAACAGTGATCTCACCCGTTTCAATTTCAGTAACTATCTTCTGAAGTTCCTCAAAAGCCTCGGTATAATCTATTTGCTTACTCATTTTCATTCTTTTTAGTTGAATTAACAATGCTGATAATTTTCCCTTCATACAGGGTAGTGTTTAAAATGTCGCCCTCCCCCACCTGCGTAAAGCTCCTGACAGGCTTTCCGTCAAGAAGCGTAATACTGTAACCTCGCTTTAAAACATTTTCAGGACTCATATTCTCAATATTTTTTTCAATACTATTCAGTTTCGTTAAATTTTCCCTGAACACAAATCCACTCCTGAGATGCAGACTATCTTTCAATTGAAAAAGGATATAGATAAAACGTTTCAACTGTGCCTTAGCGTCCTTGCTTATTGCAAGTGCAAAATCCTTAAGGTCTTGTCCGGCATCTTTTAAGAGCATATTTGTCCACCTGACAATCTCCGTTCTGGCTGTTCTCAGGGATTCCTCCCTGGTCCTGACAATGAACCTTACATGCTGAAACAATGTATTTGTAAGGCTTTTGATCTTATTCCGGTTCATGGAAAGATTATTTTCAGTGACCGAACGAAATAATTTAATCTCAGACTTAAATCTGGCATTTTCCTCGTTTAATATTCGTCTGGCTCTGTCAGAAATTATTTTTTCGGCTTCATGAACCGGTACTGAGAAATTATGAAATGCCTGCAGCAGATATTCTGCCAGTTTGGTTGGAGTGATTGCATTCATATATGCTATCATTTCCGAAACTGTTTCATTTGTTGCATGTCCAATGCCGGTTATCACAGGTAATGGAAACAATGCAATCTCTTTTGCCAGTTCATAATTATTATAGCATGAAAGCCCAATATCACCCCCGCCCCCGCGAATAATTGCAACAACATCAAAATGATCCCTGACTTTTTTGATCAGGCTCAACTGATATATTATACTTTGAACTGCATTATCGCCCTGCAACAGTGAAGGGAACAGATGATGAAAAAATTTATAATTCCATGAATTAGTTTCAATAACTTTTATAAAATCAGCGTACCCCTTGCTTGTTTCAACTGAAATAATTGCGATGCGTTGCGGAAGCAATGCTAATTCCAGAGATTTGTTTTTATTGAAGATACCTTCTTCCCGGAGGCGTTTTATTGTTTCCTGTTTTTCTTTTTCCAGATCGCCAAGAGTATAGCCCGGGTCAATATCCATTATCCAGAGGGCAAGCCCGTAAACAGGGTCATAGGCTACTCTGGCAAGAAATAGAATTTTTATCCCGTCTTTTAATGGTTCATTTAAGACCTTCAGAAAGTTGCTGTTCACCCTGAAATAATCATCCCTCCATAAATGCGCCCTTATCTGCGCTATGACTTTCCCGTCCTTTTTCTCAACAAGATCAGGATAACAATGACCGGAGTGCCTGTAAAAATTGAGTTTGCTCATCTCAGCTTTTACCCAGAATGAACTTTTATATCTGTCGGCAAGAGTTCTTTCAATGCTCTGAGTTACCTCAAGCAAAGAAAAGACCTTTTTATCATTTATTTCTTCCGGCATTGCATATTAGGTTTATAACGGTACAAAACACAAGTATTAGCGATACCCTGTTTCACAGGCTTTGGTAAAAAATCACCAAAATCTTTTTAAGCAAAAGTAAGGAGTTTTCTGAAAATTTCATTCAGAACGCCGTATTATCCTTTTTACATTTTCTGGTTTATGATACAGAGGTCAATGAAATCAGGATTTCCACTGTCAAAATAATTAAGAAAGCTTCAGGGATTCAGGTTTGCAACATGGCAATTAAAGAGCTGTAATAAAGTCTGAACCAGACGTTTGCATTAGATAAAGACAGTATCTACATGCATATGTGCGCCCCCGTACAAGAAAAAGGGCTATTTTTGCAAAAATTTTTATCTGAATAAATTAAAATATCACAAATTTAAATGCTTAATTATGAGAGAAACCTTTAAAAGACTTAGTAAAATCAAAGCACCTGTTTGTGTTACCGTAATTCTGAAAACACATAAAACACATCCTGACAGTCAGCAAGATCCTATTCTTCTAAGAAATTTAATTTCGCAGGCTTCCACACGTTTAACAAATGAATATGGTGCTGATGTTTCTAAAAAATATACTGAAAAACTACAGAAATTGGCTAATGAAATAGATCACAGACACAACGATCTGGGATTACTGCTCTTCGTTAATGATGACATCGCAGAATATATTCGTCTGCCAATAAATGTAACTACACGACTGATTATTGACGATACCTTTGCTACCCGCTCTATTGCAAGGGCGTTGAACAGAGATACAGACTATTATCTTTTGGCTCTTACCAAAGGCAAAGCAAGACTTATCCTTGCAAGCAGCGATGCTGTGGTAGAAGAGATAAAAAGGGATGGTTTCCCTTTTGAGGATAAAGCCCTTCTTTCCATGTCAAAGGCTGAAGCAGCAAATGCAAACAGAGTGACTAATTTAACTCAGGAGCTTTTTAACAGAGTTGATAAAGCAGTGAATGTAATAAGGAAGCAGGAGCCGCATTCTGTTGTCATTTATTCAGAGGAGACTAATTACCATCAGTATTTAAAGGTAGCTGATTATCCGAACACCATACTAGGTCATATTTTATTGAAAAACTTCGATGAAAAGGCAAGCAATCTGATAAAAGAAGTTTGGACCGATATTAAAGAATTAGCCATACAAAAAGAACGTTCCCGTATTTCCGAATTGGAAAAGGCTATAGGAACTGGAAACTATCTGGCTGATCTGAATGAAATATGGAATGCCACTCTTGAAGGGCGGGGAAAAACAATTTTTGTTGAAGAAGGCTATTACCAGCCGGTACGAGAGGATGACGGAGTATTTACCCCTATCGCTTATGAAGAAATTTCATCGAAAAACGATATTGATGACATTGTGGATGATATGATAGAAAACAACCTAAAAAATGGTGGTGATGTAGTATTCCTGAAAGAAGGAAGTTTAAAAGACTTCCAAAAAATAGCACTGATCACACGTTATTGATTTTCAGGTCATAGCAATATTTTGTAATGGCACAAAACCCCGGATGATGGATATTAACCATTGCCCGGGGTTTTTAATTTTACATGATTTGGATTAATTCTTATTGATTTTTATCGTTAAGGCTTTCTAGAAAACAATCAGCTTTTGAGCCTGGCCGAATGTAAATTGCAAGATTTTGTTTTTCACATGGCAAGTACAACTATTCATGATTCAGTATAGCTTATTATCGGTGGCAAAACGGTTTACCGGTTATGAGTCGCTGGGGGAAATGTTTCGTAATACAAAAGCTGAAATACTAAAGCTTCAACTAGTAGAAAACTTATGGCAATTAATCGTAAATATACCTGCAGTTTTAGCAGGATTGATTAAAATTGATAAAGAAACGTTAATAAAAAAACTATTCTCTGATTATCAAAGTTTTATATAACAGTTAAATTCAGAACTCCTGATCTCACGCAGGTGACAATGTCGCGGTTTTGTAGATTAACTTGAGTTTTGTACCTGGAAAAATTGCTTCATAATCGTTTATGGTTTGACAAATTTCTCGTACTGCTAAAT
>JBASHR010000044.1:0-12479 GCA_049654165.1 Bacteroidales bacterium | reverse complement strand
ATTTAGCAGTACGAGAAATTTGTCAAACCATAAACGATTATGAAGCAATTTTTCCAGGTACAAAACTCAAGTTAATCTACAAAACCGCGACATTGTCACCTGCGTGAGATCAGGAGTTCTGAAATTTTTTTATTCCCTATTTTTTTAGGGTTTGGGTTTAAACCGCGGAAGAAGAATTAGTTATTCCCGATGCTAACTTTATTATTCACAACAATACCGTTGGCATCGGTCATGCTAACGATATAAATACCTGCGGGCAGCTGCGATACATTGAAGATGGCAGCTTCGCCATTGATATTTCTGTCCATAACGATCTGTCCCTGAAGGTTAACAACTTTCATGTTGCTAACAATTCCGTTCAGCAGGAGGTGATCGCCCTTAACAATGGCTTTCATAGGATTGGTTTCCTGAGCGGGTTTGTTAACTCCGGAAACAAAATCCAGTTTTAAAACCCAGTTGTTGGTGGTAAGTCCGGCAACTCCAACAATGGTTTTTCCGTCAGCAGATACGTTGAAAACATTGCCCAGTTCATCGTAACCGGTCTCTTCGGGAACACTCAGGCCATACTCAGTCATAAGCCATGCATCAAGAGAGGTCCAGTTGCCGTTTTTCAGGATCATGGCAGAACGCATGGGGAAATTCAGCGGAGTGGCACCGAACAGATTACCGAAATCATCAGCAGCAAAAGAAGCAACCTCAGCATCATCGGCAAACAGCTCAACAACATCGTTTTCAACATCATAACGGAAAGGGCAGAAATATTCGTTGGTCCAGATTTCCTTCACATAGTACATATCACCGGTTACCCATTTCCCGTTGCGGCTCATTGATAATACGTCGTAGAAGTTATACTCGTCGCCACCCTGATCAGGATCGTACCATTCTGCACCAAACATATTGTATTCGCCATCCTGCAGGAGGAAAGCGGTGCGGTTGGGCAGGATATTATAGCTCAGACATCCCAGAATGGTGTTTCCGTCGTTTGAAACAGACACAATTTCATTAAAATAAGCATTGTCACCCATTTTATCCTTTGCTGGGAGGTTTAACTCAACGAGCTCACCATTTTCCCATACGCAGGCATAGGCATCACCCATGCTGGGTGTAAATGCACGACCAGCCATAATTGAGCCATCTGCATTCACAGAATGAACCTCTCCGGTAACATATCCATTAGGCATAGGCAGCTCTGTCCAGGTCCCGTTCATCCAGTATGCAGGCTTATTGTTATAGCATCCCACAACAGTCAAACCGTTGTCGGTAACATCAAATGCACCGGCCGGCTGATTATCAGCAGCAAGTTTCTGAGCCTCGTAGGTTTCAAGATTCCACAGGGTTGCCTTGTAGTACATGGCATCAATAATGGTATATCCAACAGCCCATTTTCCGTTGGAAGATACTTTGCGCATAATGGTACCATCATCTGAAACAACTGGTACCAGAGTGGCTTTCTGTGCATAAGCTGCACCGGTTCCAATCAGCAGAATGCCGATTAAAATGTTTAAGAGTACTGATTTTTTCATCTTTTTAGTTTTTTGGTTTTTTGAGTGAACCATCTGATTCAATTGGTATTAATAAAACAATTATGTTAGTTAATGGTTTAGCGGAGCATTTTTGCTGTTTCTCCGGATTGCAACAGACAAGTAAACGAGAGACCACTGAATCCGATGGAATTGCGGCACAATATTACACCAAACCAAAATTTCAGAATAAAATATTACTATCGCATTACTACTACCAGGGCAGCAAATTGCTACAACAATGCTGCTACACAATTAGCTTTTGTGCTGAGTCAAAGGTTATTAAGAAATTCAACAAGTGAAATATCCTGGTTTGAAATCTCAAGCTTTTTCTCAAACGGGTGCGTGCCATCTCTATGCTTCTGATGCTTTGTCCGGTTATGGCGCCTATGTTCTTGGTAGTCATATTCAGGCGCAGAAAGGCGTAGAGCCGCCTTTCGTTGGTAGTGAGATTGGGGCATATCCGCTGAAGTCTTTCATAAAAATCATTGTGAACCTGCTGAAAGCTGATTTCAAACTCATTCCACACCCGGTTGTCCTTTGTTGTGTCAAGATCATAAACTATCTCTCTTATGAGTTTCCTGTTCTCGTCACTGAAAGTCGGACTGGCTTCCAGCAACCGCTGGGTTATGCTGTTCATCAGTTCATTTCACTGAATCTTATACATCACGGCGGTGGCGAGCTCCTTGTTTTTGAGTTTAAGCTCCGACTTCAGCCTCTCCTGACTTAATTTCAGGTTGCTGTTTACCAGTTTGACATTCGATTTTCCAAACGAAGTCCGAATAAATAATTTCTTCATCTCAATTAGTTAAGAGATTCTGGCTCAAAAGCATGGATTAAAGCCTTTTATAATTGCATCACTGTACTCTTTAAAAGTAGTCAGCTATCTATAACATATTATTATTTATATGGGTTACAGATACTTGGAATATACAATTGGCAAATAAATAAGAAGCAATTGGCTAAATCAATTCTTCTGTTAAAAATTTATTGGAAATTCAAATATCTTTAAGGCGATACAACCCTCAATCCTATTATTGATATTATTAATGTTGTCAGGAAAAACAGTCTGATAAATGTTGTAGGTTCTTTAAAAAATACGATTCCGGCAAGCACTGTTCCAAAAGCACCAATTCCGGTCCACACAGCATAAGCTGTGCCTATTGGCAATGTTTGGGTTGCTTTTACCAAAAGTGTCATGCTTATCGCCAAGGTCACTATAAATCCCGCATACCATAAATACATTTCGTTTCCGGTTGTTTCTTTAGCTTTTGCAAGACAAAATGCAAATGCTACTTCAAAAAGCCCTCCTATTGTTAAAAGTATCCAGTTCATTAGCAGGTTTCTGATTTTTTTTGTGTTTAATAAATTGGTTGCGCAAATATTGCAAATTTTCATAACGTAGCTGAATGAATAATTCGTGTTCTTTAGCAGTTATACGATTTGTATTTACAAAAGCATTATAGACCAGTGCAGTATAGTTTTGCTGTTTTCAAACCACACAATAACTAAAAAGCCCGAAAGCATACAATCAGCTTCCAGGCTTTTCCGAACTTTTTTATTCTTACCTGTTTATTAATGCAAAGATCAGATTTCTCTCCTCTTTTTTAGAATGATCTTCAATATTAACTTAATATTCCAACTAAATTCAATAAGCGTCCTTTTTAAACAACCAAATGAATATAATCATTTGAGAAGCAATTGTTTATATACAAAAAACAACAAGCAATTATAAAATTTATCAGGCTGATATAATATTTTTCAGCCTGATAAATTTCTGATCCATATCACTGAAGCATGATCTTGAAAACAACCATGTCGCTCTCAACATAAATTCTGGCAAAATACATCCCCTTCGGCAGATGTGACAGATTGATTTTCAAATGACTTTTGCCTGAATGTTTTTCCTTGCACACAATTTCTCCAAAAACACTGATGATCTCCAAATCATATTCCTCCGAATTAAATCTCTGACCTGTTTGAATGGTAATAATACCATTTGATGGATTAGGATAAATAGTAACATCCGGTTCATCATTAACTCCTACGAGGGTAAGACTTTCTGGAATTATGACTTCTTCATCATCACCACCTCCGGCGTCAACAATGCTTCTTTGAGCACAGTACATGCCATTAGTCACAATTTTTGCTATTACATGGCTGCCACTTTGCAGAGATGTTCCCGGAAGAAAACGTATATTATGACCTGCCAGAAAAGTAACATCGGAGCCGTTAAGGGCTTTAAAATAAGTTCCGTTACCAGCAACAGTAATTGTTTGGATGGCATCATAACACTCAACAGCACTAATAGTTTCATTTTGCACGCTACGATTTTGAGGAACACTGGCATCTACTGTAACTGTTACTTCATCCCATGCAACACAATTGCTACCATCCTTCACCGTAATTTTATATGTGGTACTTGTTCCTGGTGATGCAACAGGATTGAGAATATTAGGATTACTCAGCCCTGTTGAGGGCGTCCATGTAATAGTATAGGGCGAAACTCCGCCAGTACGGGTAGCCTGAAGCTGGGTAGAGTTGCCCGGAGTAATAACTACATCAGGGCCTGCATTTACCACCAAAGCATTTGCATTAGTTTTTACTGTTCCATTATAAAACAATCCTGTAATAATTGTACCATTTATGTCGCTAAATTCACAATTACCGGTGGTTTGTGTACTCCATGATATCGTGGAAGTAATATTAGCATTAGCTATAAATCTGTATTCCACCAATGTTCCATTACCCATCTGAGCCGGATTCAGGCTTGCCCAACTGAAAATTACCTTATTTCCTGAACCATTAATTACCAGCAAACCATTGGCAAATGCTGAATGAACGGAACTATAGCCTGCCCAGCTCATTTTGGTAGTATCATATTCCAGAACTAGTGATATACCTCCTACACCAACACAATTAGTCAGACTTATCGGCACATTGATATTTCCGGTACATGAATTGTTAACACTGCCAATTGTAGCTGATATAGCAGCCTGAGTTACAGTAAGTGTTACAGCTTCAGAATATACATAAGGAGTGCAGGTGCCTGTTATATAACAACGGTATTTATAACCATTTTGCCCGGTTGAAGCAGGATTTATACTCAGGTTTGCAGTATTAACTCCGCTATAAGGAGGAGAGTTGGTCAAAGTACTGTAACTGGCTCCTCCATTGGTACTAACCTGCCAATTGTAACTCAAGCCGGTGCCTGAGGCTCCAACTGAAAATGAAATACTTCCTCCCGCATAAATTGTTTTGTCCGTAGGCTGAGTATTGATAACAGGCGGTTGATTCACTGTTACTTTACCATTAATAAATTCATTAAATATGATCTGACCTGATACTGTGCTGAATTCACATCCGCCGGATGTTTGTTGATTCCAGTTTAAGGAAGAAATCCCAGGGTTTCCGATAAATGTTAACTCCAGAAGCAAACCATCTCCAATAGTTACCTGATTTGCTGAATACCAGGTAAGAAAAACCTGTCCACCTTTTGCATTGGCAACAAATCCTGAGGGACTGATACCGGCATTAAGCGATTGATAGCCGGTATAGGTCAGTATTGCCGGATCATATGCCAGTGTTAATGAAAAAGATGCCACGTTAATAAACCGCTGAATATTAATCGGTACTACGAGAGTGTTTCCCGGGCATCCTGCAATTGTGCCGGCTGTAACCGTAATTTTTGGCAACACCGTGAGCAAAGCAGGTTCTGAAATTACTGAAGGGCTACAGGTCCCGCTTACAACACATCGGTACAAATAACCATTCATTGTAAGGGGAGCACCTGTTATTGATAAAGTTGCAGTTTTTGCACCTGAATAAACTCCGGCATTGCTAATGTTTGAATAAGTATTACCGCCATTGGTACTTACCTGCCACTGGTAGGTGATTCCCGATGCTAAGGCTGAAACATTAAAGCTAGTGTTGGTAAGTTCTGCAATCAGCTTATCAGTAGGATGAGTATTAACAACCGGTTTCTGATAAACATCAAACGAGGCATTGGAGAAAGCTGTAACGTGTTTTTCACCATTAATATTAACATATTCGCAATTTCCTGCAACATTTGTATCCCATACAAGATTAACTGAACCGGTAGAGGCAGTAAACTTTAATTTAACCAGAGTGGTATCGGTGCTGAAATTCACAGCAGTACCAGAAGCCCAGCTCATATAAACTTTGCCTTCTTGGGCGTTGCATACAAAATTTGAAGAGCTAATCCTGGTATTCAGGTTCTGATATCCATTAAAAGATAGAACATCCGGATTAAAGCTAAAGACAAGTGAAAAACCGGCAACCCCGGTAAAATTGGATGTAAGTACAGGGATAAGGATATCCCCGGGGCATACATTTTCAGTAACAAATGAAGTTGCTAAAGGTCTGATAACGGTAAGCAATGCATTGGAGCTTATTGCCGGTGGGCTACAGGTTCCGCTAACTTCACACTTATAAAGGTAACCGTTGAAAGATAATGGAATACCAGTAAGTTTTAAGTTTGCAGTTGTAGCTCCTGAATATATACCTCCGTTATTTATCTGTGTCCAGGTATTGCCTCCGTTAGTACTCAGAAACCATTTATATGTCAGATTGGTTCCCGCAGCATTAACACTGAAAGTAGTAGTCTGGTTTACCAGTACGGTTTTGTTATCAGGTTGTGTGTTTATTACCGGAGGTTGATGGATCGTAACATTACCATTAATAAAAGAAGCCGGTACTATATTTCCGTTGATATTGCTATACTCGCATGAACCGGATGTTTGGGTATCCCATGAAAGAGAAGTAGTTCCCGGCATACCAGTAAATTTTAGTTTTAGCAACACTCCATCACCTATGCTTGCACCACTACTTCTAGCCCATGTTATATAAATCCTGCCGCTGACGTCATTTACAATAAGCTCTCCGCCAGCAAGAGCTGAATGTAAATTCTGATATCCGTTATAAGCAAGCACGTCCGGATTGTAATTGAGTACCAGCGAAATCCCTCCAATATTATTGAAATTGGTTACTTCGATGGGTATAAGAATCTGCCCCGGACAACTCGTAACTGAACCAGCAGTTGTATTAATGGTTTGCATATGTGCTAATAATGGTATTAGCAACAATAGCAGCAAAGGTGGTATTTTTAAAATAAGCTTTTTCATGGCTCATATAATTAATTGGATACCACCATCTTAATAACGCTTACATAAGAATTGTCATGGTTAAGTGCTTTGATCCTTAAGATGTATATTCCTGATTTGAAATTACTCAGGTGTAAAGGAATAATATGACTGCCGGCACTGAAATTATTTTCAACAACACACTCAACCTGTTGTCCCAGATAGTTGATCAGGTCAATTGTAACATGATAATCACCGTTTAATATAAGGTGAACAGGTTCATTACCTTTAACAACTGTCGGGAACACGCTGGAAGGAACATCTTCAGAAATGTTTTCGACACCGGTAACATTAAACTGGATTTCTGGGATTTCAAGAACTATTCCTTCCAGGCTTACAGCTTTTTCGCTGGCAAATTCACTTTCTTCAAATAATACAAGCCGTATCCCTGAATTTAATCCGCTAAGATCCGATGCTTTCATTTTTACATTAAGCATGATCTCATCATTATTTAAGCTCAGTGGATTCAGGCTACACCATGCAATCTTTACAAGTCCGTTTTCCGCATTAAAAATGACATCCTCATTACTATCAGCAAGCTGTACATTAAGTATCTCAAAAAGATCCTGCGGGTAATAGAAGCCCAGGGAAATGGCCCCAATATCCAATCCTGTCCGGATTCTTACCGGTAAATCGAATTCATTGAATGAAGAAACTGATAAAGTATCTTTAAACTCAAGTAAAACAGAACCACCGCTCTTTTTACTTGGTCCGTATGATGCATCCACATCTCCGAAGCAAAGCATTCTTATGTTATTTGTTATCGCATTACCAGATATATTGATGGTTTCAGAATGATATAAATAATCGCCTGCAGGGAATGACTGGATAGAACCGGCAAACCTCCGCATTACAAGCATGGCATCGGTACCATTTATTGTTGTACTTTTATTTACATCAGCAGCGGCCAGTTTCATACCTACAAGTGTGTCAAGGCGTGCAAAATGTCGTAATATTTTCAGTGCATCAGTAGCGTTAACACCACCCCAGGCATTTGATGGGGTTATTGTCATTTGATAATTGCCCGAAGCAAAAGTGGTAAAGCTGTAGTTACCAGATGCATTGGTTGTTGTAGATTTAACAGTGGTTCCGCCAAAGGTTTTGATCTTCATAGTAGCATTTTTCATAGGATTTGCTCCTGCATTGGCATATTTTACCCAACCCGACATAGTTGTAGTGGGCAGATGCAAAGAAGGAATTGATGCTGCTTTGTTGAAATATACTATACCTTTGGCAGGATTATCGTATTTATCATAAATTCTTGCTGCAATCATTGCTGAATCAACAGTTCCCCAGAAATTATAAAGGGCGTTGATATTATTTGCGGTATTGTTGTAAAGTTCATAATCGCCATTGCTGAAAAAGCTGCATGTAAGCGAATCAGCATTTCCTATAACAGGTGATGACGAGCCAGTAAGGTATATGCCTATTCCAGCATTTTGGCTTATCCGGGTTCTGGATATATTAATTGTTGAACTTTCAATCAAAACCCCATAGCCGGTTGAATTTGCAAATATGCAATTATCAATAGTAGGTTGTGTAGTACTGTTACACCGGATATTATATTCATTTGCCTTAGTAACATTGCAATATTTCAGTATGCTGGTAGCTCCACTATAGTCGCTTTGATCTGCAAAAAATATTCCTTCCCAATCACCATTTGTTCCGCTGGCTGAACGAAAAACTATTCTGCTATCAATGGCTCCAACAGCATGAAGTTCACCTCCATGACTACCATAACTTTCAAAACCTACCTGGATGCCTTTGCCGGAGCTGAAATTTAGAATCACTCCCGGTTCAACAGTTATTCTGCAAGTTGCTCCATATCTTCCTATACGAATATTGTCGAGCACAAGATATTCTGCATTATCTTTTGTAATAGTCCGGCTTTCGCTAAACTGCCCGCCGGAAAGTACAATACGGTTAACTCCATTATTAGTGAAAATATTATTTGAATGAGCTGGTGACGACCACCAGTTAAGATAATACACCGGATATCTGCCATTATTGCTGAATGTGCAATTTTCATAAGTTCCATGACTTTGATTGTATCTGATACCATCAACTACAGCATTTTTTATCTGGCAGTTATTTAATGAAACTGAATTAGTGTTATCACAATAAATATTGTATTCATTCCCTTTTTCCACCACACAGTAATTCAGTACTGAACTTGCTCCAGCATAGTCACTACGATCTTCAAAAAATATTCCATTCCAGTCTCCTGCTGTTCCGCTGTATGGTTTGAAAGTTATCTGATTACCGGCACTTCCAACAGCATGAAGTTCACCTCCATTACTGCCATAACTTTCAAAACCTACCTGGATGCCTTTGCCGGAGCTGAAATTTAGAATCACTCCCGGTTCAACAGTTATTCTGCAAGTTTCTCCATATCTTCCTATACGAATATTGTCGAGCACAAGATATTCTGCATTATCTTTTGTAATAGTCCGGTTTTCGCTAAACTGCCCGCCGGAAAGTGCAATATAGTTAACTCCATTATTAGTGAAAGTATTATTTGAATGAGTAGGTGACGACCACCAGTTAAGATAATACACCGGATATCTGCCATTATTGCTGAATATGCAATTTTCATAAGTTCCATGACTTTGATTGTATCTGATACCATCAACTGCAGCATTTTTTATCTGGCAGTTGTTTAATGAAATTGAATTGGTATACTCACAATAAATATTGTATTCATTCCCTTTTTCCACCACACAGTAATTCAGCACTGAACTTGCTCCAGCATAGTCACTACGATCTTCAAAATAGATTCCTTCCCAGCCTCCGGCATTTCCGTTGAATGATGTGAAAGTTACCAGACTGTCAGCACTTCCAATTACATAAAGTTCACCTCCATGACTACCATAAGATGCAAAACCTACCTGGATATTTTTTCCCGGAAGAAACTTCACCGTATTTCCCGGTTCAATGGTAAGCCTGCTGACATCACCATACTTACCTATTTTCAAATTACCAAGCAGAATATAGTCGTAGGCTACTGCATACCAGCGTTGGTTGTTACTGATAGTGCCTCCTTCAATACAAATACCGTTATAGGTATTTCCGGTCAGGGTTAATGTACCATTTGGTACGTACATAGTTTCAGGTGCTGGAAAATATAATCCATATAGATTATTCTGGCATGTTGTGGAGCTGAAAGTAGGAACTGAAGCATTAGAAGAATATTTTAATCCTGCGCCACCATTGTTTAGAAAATCAGAAGATATAAAAGAAGGATTTGAATTAACCATATATATACCACTGCCTTCATTATTTTTTGAAACAGAATTCTCCATAGTGATATGAGAATTATTCACATGTATTCCATGTGCTGAAGAGTTCCTGAATGTACTGCGCTTGATCAAAGGTTCATTGGTGCCATTGCAGTATAAATTTGCAGCCCAGCTTCCGTTTCCTGCATGGGCAACCACTGTATAATCAAATTGTGATGAAACACCATCATCACTATCCGGATTAAAGTAAATACCATTCCAGAGTCCGTTATCACTTGTATAACCCATAAATCTCACTGAATCGGCAGCAGTGCCATTACATTTAATATTTGCCTTACCTACCGTCATGCTTACTCCGGGCAAAAACAGGATAGTGGTGCCAGCCTGAAAGGTATGTGTACCGGCAGTAAAAGAGATATCAGCAGTAGCCCAGTATGGACTTGCTGCTTTTGTAAAAGTTGCCATAGCATTCAGATTGCCGGCAAGTTGAGTACCGGGTGTAAAAAGGGTAAGGTCATTAAATACAGGATCTGCTGCACCATTGCTGGTAAAAGACACTTTATACTGCAAGTATCTTTTAGTCTGGTTAATTGTTATCGGGCTGGTACTGGTAAAAGCTGTCCAGTCGCTCCATATTTTATCGTTACCGGCTGTACGGTACGAAACACTCACTGTTGATCCTGCGGGAGAAGACTTTGTAAATTCTATCTTGCTTATTATACGCTCAGCACCAAGTTCATAAAACGGGTTCGAAACAAAATATCCTGTTTTCTTCTGGTTTGCTGATAAAGTAAGATTTGCGTAACGTGTATTATGTATTGGTGTATTCGAAAGATTTTCACCACCGCAGTAACAAATCTGCCCGTTCGATGCAAATGCTGCCCCGTCCCTGGTATAATCATACAGCACATCCGGAGCAAGATTCCATGTTAATGTTGCAGCAGTGATATCAGCCCAATACACAGTATTTTTAAAGGTTCCGCCACTTTCACCAGCCATCACTGTTACTATTCCATTAATTACCACCGATGAGTGATTGCTGACCAGAATTGGTAATTCTGTCGCAGTGGTCCATGAACCAAGTGATCCATTATTTCCGGAAGTTGCGTAATAAACGGTTTTAGCTTTTGTGCCTCCATCTGAAAATCCACCTAACACATAAACTCTATCATCGTTAGTGACCATAGTATGGCCATTACGGGTAGCCGGTAAATTGGTTGCATCGGAGAATGCTGACAAGGTATTATCAACCAGCACTTTAGCATAATATACATTTTTTCTGGCTGAGGTGGCTGTCATAACTTTCGCACCGCCCGCAACATAAATATATCCATTGCAGTAAACTGCCGTATGACCCCACAGGGCAGAAGGAAGATTTACTGACGAGGTTTGCCAGGTCCCTATGGAACCATCGGCATTTATCGAAGCATAATAAATAGTATTATAAACAGTTGATTCATCTTTACCCCCCAAAACATAAATTGTATTGGTTCCTATAACCACTGCATGATCTCTCAATCCTACAGGTAAAGGATTCAGGGTAGTCCAGTTACTTATTCCGCCACTCTGCATAGTTGCGCGGTAAACGGCATTAGTACAGGTTGTGTTATTATAACCGCCAACTACATATACATAGCGGTTATTCCAGGTTGCTGCTTTATGCCCCATAAGGGTTTGAGGTAATACAGTACCCGTGAGCCAGGTACCTACGGCAGTTGCCTGCTTGGTCAGGTTTACATTATCGGACGCAACAATCATGTCGTTATAGGCACCTTTGTTAAAATCCGCATTGGTTGTTTGTGGGAATTGAACCTGTGCAAATACAGGAGCAATCACTCCAAGGATCAGGAAAAGAATTCCTGAAACCATCATTCTACAGCATGTAGAACTGTAAAGTAATTTTCTTCTCATGGCAATAAATTTTAATTATAAAATGAAAAAACGGACATTACACCAAATTGTAATACAAAGTTAATATGAAATCAGACGAATTCAACCAATAAATATGCTTTTTTTTAAAATATTTTACGCTTTATCTTAAATGTCAGAAATACAATTTCTTACAATGTCATTAAAACAGATTTAAATTATTTTATCAATCTATTTTTTTAGTTTCGAACCTCAATTTTGTTCACAACAATCTCCAGAAGTTATAAAACCTTTCCTTTTTTGTATAATAGATAGAATTTTGATGATTTTTCTGATTTTAACGGAACGATTTTTTCTTTTTCACAATTTTTTGGTAGTGATTCAGCGATATGATAAGTAATTCAAGCCTTATAATATATTTATAAATATAGATATGTTAATTTGTATTGTGATAAATTATTCGGATTTTCAATTCGTTTTTTAAACCCTTAAGACTTGTTCAATTTGGTAGAGATAGTTATATCTCTCTTATTATTATTCGATCACCTGCAAATATTTCATCTAAATTCAGAACTCCTGATCTCACGCAGGTGACAATGTCGCGGTTTTGTAGATTAACTTGAGTTTTGTACCTGGAAAAATTGCTTCATAATCGTTTATGGTTTGACAAATTTCTCGTACTGCTAAAT
>JBASHR010000043.1:0-25517 GCA_049654165.1 Bacteroidales bacterium | reverse complement strand
TCCCGCCAAATAAGGTTTACAGGAGGGCTGCATGAGTTATCAACAATTTAAGAAAGTTATTAGTCTCCCCCCAGACCCCCCTCGTATAAACAATATCAATTATATTTGTATAAAATATTGTCCAAATGGATAGACCACCTCATTAATTCTGAATCTTTAAGATATATAGTGGTTGAACCTGAAGATCAGACTCATTGGGTTATGTTCGGTAAAATAATTGAAAAAATTGGTCCATTATGGTATATGCTTCCTGAGCAGAATTGTATTCTTGATTTTATGGAGGGAGGGCCGTTGAGGTGCTATCAGGACAATACTTTCCAATTTGAGTCCGGCATTGCACCTTATTGCGATTATCTTGTTGGTATCAATGAAACAGAAAAGCAATACCTGAATATTTTCCCCAATCCTGCAACTAACTTTATAACTATTGAATGCCCGCCTCATGAACTATATGATCTTGAAATAACAAACATGCACGGAAAAACCCTAAGGAAACACTTTTCTGTTGAAAATAGTGCTGTAATTAATTTAACCGGATTTGAGCCGGGTTTATATATTCTGTCTTTACGAAATACAACATCCAATGCTTTAATAAATAAACTATTGATTATCAATAAATAAGCAGTTATTACAAAATTGATATCATTCTAATAATGTTCTTTATCTTCAGTATTGAACAAAAATTATAAAAATCCGTTACTTTTATCAGAATCAGTTTTTCGGGAGGTAGTAGCTGCTGTGCTTTGCAATACGTTCCCTACAATTTAATGGAATGACCCCCAATCTACTCAAGCGGGAAAAACTAGTGTAATTCGCAAGTAACTGCTATTACCGACAGTCCGATTCTTTGTATTTAAATTATTTTGTAATTCAAAAAATCCTAAAGATGAAATTAAAAGGAATCAGTCTTGCTATTCTCCTTTTCACGAACACCTTATTCGCTCAGAAGGGAGACACTCCCATGGCTACCTACGACATGGGTGGTAAAATCAACTTTATGAAACTTACCGAGTCCGGTGTGCTTGTAGTAGCCGGAAGTGACGGTTTTGCCGGAATCAAGCCCGGCGAGAGTCAACCACACTTCGTTTTCAAAGACTATGGAAAAGTAAAGGAAGAAGAACTGACTTTTATTCCCATGTCGCCTTATGTGATGATTGATGAGGGAGCCTTTGGGAAGAGCAGAAAAACTGTGGTAGACGTAGTATCGGGCAAAAAGCTTTTTGCTACAGAGGAACAAGGCTGGAGCCTCATCAATAGTGCAGATATATTTTTACCACAAAACAAACTTGTGATCACCGGCGCCCACGACAGAAAATCGGCCCTGGGTGTATACGACCTTCTGGACGGAAGTGAGGTCAAATTGATGCATTTTAAAGCCACCGGTCCTCAATTTACCACCAAACCAGTGATCATTGACGGAGGCTTACTCATAGGTACCAACCAATCACTAATGCGGATTGATCTGGAAACAGGCAATATAGTGTGGGAAAATAAGGAACTCAACAAAATCAACTGGCTCACCTCCGACCCAAGTGGGAAAGAAATATATGCCTTTGAAAATAAAGGAGATGGCACTCGTATCCATAAAATAAGCAGTACGGGGAACCTCCTATGGCAAAAAGAACGTAAGATAAAAGGAAACATATACCAGTTTCAGATACTTCCCAATGGTCTGGCATGCGTCAGCAATACCGTTTCTAAAAGTGGAAAGGTAGAATCCAAAATATCTTTTCTAAGCCCATCCGATGGTACTGACCTATGGGAAAAGGCGCCCCAGATTAAGGATTATGTTACCCATTTCTACATACAGGACGATGGCATCCTTTTCGGGCTCTCGGGTGGCGGCATCAACAAAATAGACTTTAATGGAACACCTCTCTTCAAAAAACCGATGAAAACCGGCGATAATATACATGTCATGGCCAACACACCCAAAGGCCTGATCTATATCACCGATAGCGATTGCAACATAGTGAATTTAAAGACTGGTGAATCAATATGGGCTAAAGAGCTCAAGTTTAAACGGGCTAAACTGGTTACAGATACCTACGATCCCGATAGGCATCGTTACCTGATCAGTACGGGTACCGAGCTGATTTCTATAGACGAAAACACAGGAGATATCAACCAGTTAGCCGAATATAAATTCAAGGGCAGTGAATATCCAAATTCGATAGAAATACGCAAGGAAGGTATCTTGTTAAGCTCAGATCAAAACATGTTATTGCTGAACTTTGACGGTACTCAAAAATATGAACTTTTTTATCAGGCACCGGGTAAAACAGCAGCAGGAGCCATATTGGCCGGAACATTGGCTGTAGCCTCAACAGCTGCGGCTGTAGGATCCTCCGTATCTGCCGAAAGTCATAGGAATGTAAACAATATAGGTGGTGGACACTATGCCCTTGGAGATTATACCATGACCGGAAAGATGCAAAAGGAGCAGGCGAGTTCGTTTGCAAATGTAGCCGGAAGTTCTTTTGCCGAAATGACCAAACGATTCAGTGCTACAGCTGCAACAGAAAACGCACAATTTATTCTCACAAAATTGGATGACGGAATTGGCCTGGTAAAGATTAACAAAGATACAGGCCAGAAAGAAAAAGAAGTTATATTAAAAGATAGAAAACCTATGTACGAAGTAGACGAACTGGCCGGACTACTATACTATGTAGCCAATACAAACAATATTTATATTTATGACCTAAAATAATAAAGTAGCGAAGACTTAACAACCTCAGAAAATAGAACAATTTCTACTTTTTGGGATTAAAAACAGCTTTCAAAAAACTCCCTTTGGATAAAAATATCCAAAGGGAGTTTTTTTCCTGACTTATCCCTTTTAGTGCGGTAAAAACAACAAAATTAAATGAATAAATGCTGATAATCAATGATTTACAACGACACTAAATTGAGAGGGTAAAAGCCAGAACACTATATTTTCATTTCTTAGCCTCAGAAATAAATTTATCAGCAATAGGTCTTGAAAGTTCAGGATGGTCATTCATTCGTTCAGGATGCCACTGAACACCTATTAAAAACGCCTTATTTTTACGATCAGCCCATTCTATTGCTTCAATCACACCATCAGATGAAGTTGAAGAAACCCTTAGACCCGGTGCCAGGTCTCTTATCGCCTGGTGATGATTTGAAGTAACAATCCCGTTTGCACAGGCAGTTATCTCATTCAAAAAACTTCCTTCAGCAACTGATACTTCATGCACACATGCCAGAGGATCATCATGATCCCTATGGATAACATCCATTCCAACATCCTCAGGAATGTCAATGATCATGGTACCTCCAAGAGCAACATTCAGGATCTGATGCCCCCGGCATATCCCCATGATCGGAATATTCATTTCCAATGCCTTGTGTATCAGCGAAATTTCAAGCGAGTCGCGATAATGGTCAAATTCTCCGCACCTGACAGTATCATGTATCATTCCATACAGATCCGGAAATATATCCTCGCCGCCGGTGAGTAGCAAACCCTGGCTAAGCTCAAGGACCTTCAATGCTGAATCCAATCCCAGATCATACAGACTTGTTAATATCAGTGTTGAATCTGAATTGTGCAACCACTGCTCGTAGAATGAACCTGATTTTGAAATCACAATTCTTGCTGGAGCCTTTTCCGGTGCATAGCAGGAAAATATATGGCTGATAATGAATAATATCAGCGCAATTTTGACACAAAAGCGTATTCCTTTATTCATAAGCATAAAATTTTTGTTTTATAAAACTTCATCCTGCAAATAATACGATTTATATTTACAATCATCAAAAATCAAGACACTTTTCTGGTTCCGGAGTTTAGTTTCCGGCAAGCAGTTCTTTAACAATAGCTGCAATAGTTTTGTTATCAGCTTTTCCCATCAGTTGCTTTGAAGCCTCGCCCATTACCTTTCCCATATCCTTTATACTTTTTGCATCAACATTTTTAACTATGTCAGCAATAACCGCCCTGACATCCTCTATATCGAGCTGTTTTGGCAAATATGCCTCGATAACGGATATCTGGCTTTCTTCTGTTTGAGCAAGTTCTGTTCTTCCCTGGCTACGGAAAATTTCAGCAGACTCCCGACGTTGTTTAACCATTTTCTGCAACAGCTTAATTTCTTCTTCTTCCGAAATGGTTTCCACAGATGCCGCTCCTTTGGTTTTTTCAAGCAAAATAGCTGCTTTTATTGCTCTCAGAGCTTCCAGTTTGCCGGCATCCCGGGCTAACATGGCAGCTTTGATATCAGCCATTATTCTTTGTTCGAGGTTCATGGTTAAAATAATTAATCCGGATTATCGTACAAATATGCGTTATTACTGCGAATTTCAGTATTATTTTCCTCGTCAACATCAAGAACGTAGCGCGATGCCTGTAAACCAACATTTGGAGGAGGATCCTTGAGTTCAAAATTCACACGTTTATATGCCGGCTCATTTTCCAGTTCACTTAATCCTGCCGGTGTTTTCATTTTCATACTTAAGCTTTTCAGCCTTTGAATCCGTTCTTCTGACTGTTTTCTCAGCAGATCGGTATCTTCGGTTTCAGATGATGCAACTGGCTTGCTGACCGGTGCAAAAATCCTGTCTTCGTCAGTATCCTGAATGGTATTTTCAGCCTGTTCCAATTTTGGAGACTCAATTTCAAATTTCAGAATATTATCCTCTTCTTCTTTCATTAACGAAGGTTCTTCTAACTCCTTTTCTTTGTCCGGGAATAGCTTCATGGTTTCTGGTTCTGACCTTTTAACTACCGGTTCAGATATCTGATCGAACAAGCTTATCAACTGATTGTCAGGTTCTTTTGTTATCTCTTCATCCGGTCTGAACGTAACTTGTTCCTTCTCTATGATATTGGAATCAGCAACTACGCCTACTATTTTCTTTTCCACCTTCGGATGTTCTGACTTTTTCCTGTTGAATCCTGTTGCAACAACTGTTACACTGATTTTCGAGCCTAGCTCAGGATTTCTTGCATAACCCCATAATATCTGAGCGTTCTGACCTGCCTCATTTTGAATATATTCAGTTATTTCATTGATCTCATCAACACTTATTTCATCTTCACCTGAGTTTATTTGCAACAGAATATTATCGGCGCCCTTAATTGAGTTGTCGTTAAGCAATGGCGAATTTAGCGCACCCTTCACAACCTTTGATGCACGGTCTTCTCCCTCTGCAGTATCTGAACCCATTATAGCCTTGCCACTGTCGGTCAAAACTGTTTTGACATCTTCAAAATCAACGTTTACATATCCCTCCAGAGTAATTATCTCAGCTATACCTTTAGCGGCAGTGGTAAGGATATCGTCAGCCCTGTTGAATGCCTCGCTTAATTTCAGGTTCCCGTAAAGTTCCCGCAATTTGTCATTACTTATCAGCAGCAACGCATCAACATATTTCCTCATTTCTTCAATTCCGGCTTCAGCCTGCTGGCAGCGTTTGCGTCCTTCAAACGAAAATGGCAAGGTAACAATGCCCACAGTAAGTATGCCTAATTCGCGGGCAGCCTGAGCAATTACAGGTGCTCCGCCGGTACCTGTGCCACCTCCCATTCCGGCTGTGATAAACAGCATTTTTGTATTCACCTTAAATATCTCATTGATCTGATCAATTTGCTCAAGTGTTGCAATCCGCCCTAATTCGGGTACTGAGCCGGCTCCCAGCCCTCGTTTGCCCAATTGGATTTTTGTGGGAACCGGGCTAAGTTCCAATGCCTGAGCGTCGGTATTGCAAACAATAAAATCCACTCCTTTAATACCTTGCTCATACATGTATGATACGGCATTGCTTCCGCCACCGCCTATTCCCAACACTTTAATAATGCTTGAACCATTTTTTGGCAGGTCAAATTCTAAGTCAGTCATTGTAAGGTCTCCTTAATTAATTTAGTGATTATTTATTTAATTTTCTTATGATTTTTTGAATATTTCTACCAGAAGATTAAAAAATTTACCTCCTTGCCCTGAGCCGGAAGAACTTTTTGAGGAATAATAATCCTTCTTTTTTCTTTTATCCTCCGATTGCTGAATTCCAAGCATTACAAGCCCTACACCTGTTGCAAACATTGGGCTGCCAAGTTCTTTGGGCAAATCATTAGCAAGATGCTGGCTGGGATAACCAATACGAACATCCATGCCGGTAATAAATGATGTGAGCTGAGCCAGATGTTTTAACTGCGACCCTCCTCCTGTAAGAACAATGCCTCCTATCAGCTTATCTTCATATCCTGAATTCCTGATCTCATAACATACATGCTCAATTATTTCTGTCATACGCGACTGAATGATACCTGCAAGATTGCGCAGGGTAATTTCTTTTGACGGTCTTCCCTGCAAACCCGGTATTGTAACTATTTCTTCATCTTTATTTTCTTTGGCAACTGACGAACCAAACCTTATCTTCAGCTCCTCGGCATGTCTTTTAATAATTGAGCATCCTTTTTTAATATCTTCGGTTACTATGTCGCCTCCAAGAGGTATCACAGCAGTATATCTTATCAGATTATCCTGAAAAATTGCAAGATCGGTAGTACCTCCTCCAATGTCAACCAATGCAACTCCGGCTTCTTTTTCTTCCTCGCTAAGTACCGCTTCGGCTGATGCAATTGGTTCAAGTATAAGGTCAGCAGCGGCAAGTTTTGCGCTTTCCACACATTTAATTATGTTTTTAGCTGCCGTAGTCTGTCCGGTAATAATATGGAAATTGGCTTCAAGTTTCGAACCCAATACACCGCGGGGTGCTTTTATGCCAGTCTCACCGTCAACAGTGTATTCCTGTGGTATAACTGCAATTATCTGTTCACCCGGATTGATCACCAGCTTGTACATATCGTTGGTCAAGCGATCAATTTCTTCCTGAGTGATCCCATCCTCCCTGTTATCGCGAATGATATGTCCCTGGTGCTGCTGGCTTTTGATGTGCTGTCCGGCAATACTAACATAAACCGTGTTAATATCCACGTTGGCCCGCTGACCTGCAAGCTCCACCGCCTGCTGTATTCCTGCAACAGTGTTTTCAATATTATTTACCATCCCCCGCCTTACACCATACGATTCAGTCTTGCCAAATCCAAGGATTTCAATCTTACCCAACTCATTAAGCCTGCCCACAATGGCAGCGATCTTTGTTGTGCCAATATCAAGTCCTACAATAATATCTGATTGTTCCATAGTTTTTAGATTTTTGAACATACTACCTGTTTGTTGTATTTTAAGTTGATTGTTTTATATTGATCAAGATTCTGAATTGCTTTTTCGGAGCGATAAAACTTTACCAGCCTGTCTAACTTGTTTTCAGCTTCAAATCCGTCTCCAAACAAAATTCTCTGCTTCCCGACATGAGTATATAATTCAAGTTCATCGTTATGATTTATAAATATCTGTTCAATTAAAGATTGTAAAAAGGCATCATCATGAATATATAAACCCACCTGAACAGCCTGATACAGACTACTTATCCTGAACCCGGGCACATTTTCTGCCATCATCTGTAAATTGACTCCGGGCTTCAGTTGCTCAGGCTGGAGTGTATCGCTATTTATTATCAGTAATCTGTGAGGATGGTTTTTCGTCAATGACATAACCACACCTTTGTTGTCAACGTACCAGGCTTCGCTGCCAAACATTACTTTAACTGCCGGCACCCGCTGAACAGCCCTGATACGCAATAAACCATCGAGTGTAAGATCAATGTCGCAGTTTTCAATATAATGGGTTTTAAGTATCTCATCCCTGATCTTAGCAATATCTACTGCTGTTAAAATCCTGCCTTCGGGAGCTCCGAGCTTTTCTTTGATAAGTGCCCTTATTTCAGCTTTTGTAATCAGGGTGTCCTGGTTTATATATCTCAAATCAATTTCCTGGTTTGCGCAAACCATAGTACTATGCTCCTGCCTTATAAAACCAAGCAAAACGAAAACCCCTGCCAGTAACAATATGGTAAAGACTATATTTAAAATACGCTTCATGAATGTATGGCTTTAAAGGTTGTTTCAATTGGTTCAACAAGTCGGTCAATATCGCCGGCACCAAGAGTTAAAAGAATTTCGGGTTTGATATCTTTTAAAAATGGTATAAGATTCTCTCTGGTACACAGATATTTAGTTTGATGATCTATCATATTCAGCAGGTTTTCCGAACTTACCCCTTCAATGGGCAACTCTCTTGCATGATAAATATCAAGCAAAATAATTTTGTCCAGCGCTTTTAAACTTTGAGCAAATTCACCGGCAAAATCACGGGTCCGGGTGTAAAGATGCGGCTGAAAAACTCCGGTAATATTTCTCTCAGGATATAATTTCCGCACTGAGTCAATGCAGGCCGTAATTTCATTTGGGTGATGAGCATAATCATCAATGTATATGAAATTGTCGCGCTCTATTCTGATATCAAAACGCCGTTTAACACCTTTAAAGGATGATAGTCCGGTTTTTACTGTTTCCTCATCTGCATTGGAAAGAATAGCGACCGCCGAAGCAGCCACTGCATTTTCAAGGTTAATAATGCCCGGAATTCCTGATTGCAGACCTTTTACCTCCCCAAAAGGTGTAACTAAATCAAATTTGCCAATCCCGCCCTTCACATTAATATTAATTGCATGAAAATCAGCTTTTTCAGAAAGCGAATATGAATAAACCGATACTGAATCATTTACTTCCGTAGAGAGTTCAATACCTTTTTTTATCAGAAGTTTTCCATTAGGTTTTATTTTTGAAGTAAATGACCGGAATGAGTTTTTAAGATGCTGATGATCGCCATATATATCAAGATGATCGGCATCAGTTGAGGTAATCACAGCTATCCATGGTTCTAAATGTAGAAACGAACGATCGTATTCATCGGCTTCAGTAACAAAAAGATCAGTTTCAGGTGCGAACACCAGATTTGATCCCAGATTTTTTGATATTCCGCCAAGCAGGGCATTGCATTTATTCGAACCCTGATTCAAAATATGAGCTATCCAGCATGATATGCTTGTTTTTCCGTGTGTACCCGCCACTGCAATCAGGCGCTTGTCTCTGGTAAGAAATCCCAGCAATTCAGCTCTTTTCACGAGAGGAATATCAGAAGCTGATAAATACACAAACTCCTTATTATTTTTTGGAATGGCAGGAGTATAAACAGCCAGATCGGGAGCTGAAGGTATAAGTCCGGTGTTTTCTTCATAATGAACCGGAATTCCCTGAGAAATAAGTTCCTGAGTCAATTTTGATTCAGTACGGTCATATCCTGACACATTCACGCCCTGAGCCTTGAGCATCCTGGCAAGAGCACTCATGCCAATACCTCCGATTCCCAGAAAATAAACATTTCTCCAGGATTCTTCAGCCGGAATATGACCTTTTACTTTATTCATCAGTTGTTTCTTTTTTTATCTGCAACCGTCAGTACCTCTTTTGCTATTCTCTCAGCAGCATCGGTATAAGCCATTCTTTTTATGTTTTCTGAGAGCTTAAGCAAAACCACATTATCATTTTTTATCTCAATTACTGTTTTTCCAAGTTTTTCTCTTGCCTCACTATCCTTTATCATTATTGCCGCCTTATTTTTCACCAAAGCCATGGCATTATGAGTCTGATGATCTTCAGCCACATTGGGCGAAGGGATAAGAACAGCAGGTTTGCCCACAACACATAATTCTGATAGCGAAAGTGCGCCGGCTCTTGACACCACAAGATCAGCAATAGCATAAGCAAGATCCATTCTGGAAATAAATTCCATAATTCTTATCCCTTTACTTTCAACTTCGGGGATAAGACCGGCAGCTTCAGGGAAATAATTTTTGCCACACTGCCAAATCACCTGTAATCCATTATCAATAAAAAGCTGTAGATATTTATGTATGCTTTCATTTATAGTCAGTGCGCCAAGGCTACCGCCGGTAACCAGCAATGTTTTATGTTTTGTATCAAGATTAAAATAAGCGGCAGCTTCCTGTTTTTTGGTTTCTGTGTTTAAAATATCTTTACGAACCGGATTTCCACACAACAGTATCTTTTCCTGCGGAAAATACTTTTCCATGTTTTCATATGCCACACAAATACGTTCAGCTTTGCTGGCAAGCAATTTATTTGTAACCCCCGGATAGGAATTCTGCTCCTGTATCACAGCCGGAATACCTGAATTAACAGCTACTTTCAACAAAGGTCCTGAAGCATAGCCGCCCACTCCTACCACCACGCCGGGTTTAAATCTGCGGATAATTCTTCTTGATTTTATAAGGCTGATTATCAGGCGGAAAGGAAAAGAGATCAAAGAAAGAGAGAGCCTGCGCTGAAATCCTCTTACCGGGATTCCTTTGATCGGATATCCTGCGGCGGGTACTTTTTCCATTTCCATTTTGCCTGTAGCTCCCACAAACAGAATATTAGCCTGAGGTTCCAGGTTCTTCAAAGCATCGGCAATGGCGATGGCAGGAAAAATATGTCCTCCGGTTCCACCTCCGCTGATTATGATATTTAATGGTTTCTCAGGCATAGGCTTCAACATTATTTTCTGTATCTTCAACAAAACGACTAATACTGAGCATGATACCAATGGCAATACTGGTAAACCATATTGATGTTCCGCCCATACTTATCAACGGTAAGGGCTGCCCTGTAACCGGCAATAAACCAACTGTTACGCCCATGTTTATAAATGCCTGGAATACCAGGCTGAAACTCAGCCCAAAAGCGAGTATGGTCCCGAAAATATTATTGGACTTGGTTGCAATCCTGATACCCCGGAACAGGAGAATCAGATATAAAAGGATCAATCCGAAACCACCGAATAAACCATACTCTTCGATAATAATTGCATAAATAAAATCAGAAAAAACCTGTGGCAGCCAGTTCTTCTGATTGCTGTTCCCAGGACCTTTTCCCAGTTTAGTTCCTTCGGCAATAGCAATTTTTGAATGTGTTATCTGCCATGTACCTTCTTCGCTCTTTCCTAAATAACTTTCAATACGTTTATCCCAGGTTGAAGTACGGTTAATGCTGTCACTTCCCTTAGGAATGGCAAGGTATATGAGAAAAGCCACGGAAATAGATGCTACAGTGATAAGTAAAAATTTCATTCTCACCTTTCCTATGAACATGATAACCAGGCTGGTAAAGAACACAATGGCTGCCGTTGACAGGTTCGAAGGCAATATCAGCCCGGTAATGATAAGGGTTGGAAACAATAGCAAGGTTATAAAATATCTGTAATCGTTGATTTCTTCACGTGCTTTTGATAGTATCCATGCCAGATAAATAAGTAAAGCAAGCTTGGCAAAATCCGATGGCTGAATGGTAAGGTTAATTATTGGCACCACTAAATATCTTTTCGCATCAAACATTGTGGTTCCAAACACCAGAACAGCAATTAACAGGAATATTGACAACGCTATTCCATAATGCGATTTTCGTCCAAACCATTGAAAAGGGATAAGATGAGTAAGATACATTAAAACCAGACCTAAGCCCAGAATTCCTAAATGCTTAAGCAGATAATATTCAGTATTGTCCTGTTGAAACCGATAAGCCAGTGAACTGGATGAGCTGTAAACTGCCAGAACTGAGTAAATTGAAAACAGAATGACAACAACCCAGATAGCTTTGTCTCCCCCTATGTTTAATTTGATTTTACCGTTGCTCATTTTTAAAAGGTTTTAGCTGATTTTCAATGGCTTATATCTATTGCTAACTTTCTAAGTTTTTCAATCCAATTATAATTTCCTTACCAGTTCTTTGAACTGATTTCCTCTGTCTTCATAATTTTCAAACAAGTCAAAACTGGCACATGCGGGTGAAAGCAATACTGTATCACTCGGTTCGCTTAAACAATAGGCAGTTTTCACAGCTTCTTCAGCCGAACGGGTATCAATAATGACCTTTACAACCTCAGCAAAAGCTTCATGAATTCTTGAATTGTCAAGTCCAAGACACACAATGGCTTTAACTTTTGATTTTACAAGCTCCATCAACTCTGAATAATCATTGCCCTTGTCAACACCACCGGCAATCCAGATTATGGGTTTCAGAGTGCTTTCAAGCGCCCACCATGTAGAATTTATATTTGTGGCTTTTGAATCGTTAATATACTGAACCCCATGTACATTTGCCACAAACTCAAGCCTGTGATCCACATTCTGAAAATCACCCAGACTTTTTCTGATGGTATCCTTGCGCAAATTCATCAAACTTGCACTGATACCGGCAGCCATCGAGTTGTAAATATTATGTCGTCCCTGCAATGCCAATTGTTCGATTGTCATACTAAAATGGTTTATATTGGTTTGTATAACTACTTCATTATCTTTTAAATAAGCTCCGTTCTGTTTTATCTCCTGTTTAATTGAAAAAGGATAAACCCTTGCTTTCACTTCCCTCGTTTGTAATTCTTCAGTAATTACCGGGTCATCAGCGCAATAAATGAATGCATCATCGTTTGACTGATTCTGCACAACCCTGAATTTCGAATCAATATAATTACTGAAGCGGTTGTGGTAGCGATCCAGATGATCAGGTGTGATATTGAGTAAAACTGCTATATCGGCTTTGAAATCAAACATTCCGTCCAACTGGAAGCTACTTATTTCGAGTACGTAGTAATCATAGTGTTGCAGAGCCACCTGTTGAGCAAAGCTTTTTCCGATATTTCCCGCCAGACCTGCATTCAGATTCCCTGATTTCAGAATATGCCATAAGAGCGCGGCCGTGGTGGTTTTACCATTACTTCCGGTAATACAGATTTTAAAAGCATTTGTGTATCGCCCGGCAAATTCAATTTCTGAAATAACAGGCACTCCTTTCTCACGTATAGCCCTAAGCAACGGAATATCATCAGGGATACCGGGGCTTTTAATCACCTCTCCGGCTTTCAGCAATTCATCTATTGAGTGCTTACCTTCTTCAAAATCAATGTCATACTGTAAAAGAACGTTCTTATATTCTGTTTTAATTTTTCCTTTGTCCGAAACAAAAACCGGTATTCCCCGTGTTTTTGCAAGTATTGCAGCTCCTACCCCGCTCTCGCCAGCACCAAGCACTGCAATACCATCTTTAATCATATCATATTCCTTTCTTTATCTATCTGATTTTTAATGTTATAATTGTTAATACTGCAAGCATAAGCCCAACAATGAAAAATCTCTGTACTATTTTGGGTTCAGCATATCCGCTTAACTGATAATGATGATGCAGCGGCGACATTTTGAATATCCGTCTTCCTTCACCATATTTTTTTCTGGTATATTTAAACCATGAAACCTGCATCACTACCGAAAGATTTTCAACCAGAAATATTCCGCAAAGAATAGGGATAAGCAATTCCTTTCGGATCATAACAGCAAAAACTGCAATTACACCACCCAAGGCAAGACTGCCGGTATCACCCATAAAAACCTGTGCAGGATATGTATTATACCATAAGAACCCAATACAAGCCCCCACAAAAGCACTCATGTAAATTGTAAGCTCGCCTGTGTCAGGCAAGTACATAATATTTAGATAATCAGCAAAAATTATGTTACCCGATACCCATGCCAGCACACCCAGCGTAGCTCCGATAATAGCCGATGTTCCCGTAGCAAGCCCGTCAATACCGTCAGTAAGGTTTGCACCGTTCGAAACTGCTGTAATTATCAGAATTACAATAGGTATATATATCAGGAACGCATATTTATGAGCATTTTTGCCCAGAGGTTTCAGTAAAACCGCATAATCCAGCTCATTATTCTTAAAAAATGGGATCGTGGTTTTTGTTGACTTAACTGATTGCTTTGCAAATCTTACAATAGGAGCTATCTCAATTTCATCAGAATCCTGAAATTCGGATATTACTACGTCCTTCGACGGAACTTTTTCTCTGATCACTACCGATTCGCTGAAAAACAATGTGGTTCCGACCACAATTCCAAGAACTATCTGCCCGATCAGCTTGGAACGTGCAGCCAGACCTTTTTTCTCATGTTTAAAAACCTTGATATAATCATCAACAAAGCCGATAACGCCAAGCCAGACAGTAGTGAAAATAATGAGCAGGATATAAATATTGTTGAGTTTTGCAAAAAGCAGTACAGGAATAAGTATGGCAGCAAGAATTATCAAACCGCCCATGGTAGGAGTTCCTTCTTTTGCCTTCTGCCCTTCTAATCCCAGATCCCTTATAGATTCCTTTACCTGTTTTTTCTTAAGATAATCAATGAGCGATTTCCCGAAAAACAGAGAAATTGTCAGCGAAACAATTACGGCAGCACCAGCACGAAATGATATATATTCAAACAATCCGGTTCCGGGCAGATCGAAGTTTTTATCAAGATATGAAAAAAGAGAATATAACATAGCCTCAGTTTTTTGTTAAGTCTTTGTTTATAGCTCCAGAATCCAGTATTTCGTGTAAGATTTTTTTGTCATCAAAGGGGTATTTCACTCCTTTAATTTCCTGATATTTCTCATGTCCTTTGCCGGCTACAAGGATGATATCGCCTTCTTTAGCCATTGCACATGCAGCCTTAATAGCCTCCAGCCTGTTAGTAATACTTAAGGTTGATCTTTTTTTATCGCCGGGCACCCCTTTTTTCATTTCTTCAATAATAGCCTCAGGTTCTTCGAACCGCGGATTATCTGAAGTAAGAATTACCCGGTTGCTTAAATTGCAGGCTATTGATGCCATCACAGGACGCTTGGCGGTATCACGGTTGCCGCCGGCTCCTATTACTGTTATCAGCAGCTCATTGCCTGTTCTTACAGAGTTAATGGTTTTAAGCACATTTTCAAGAGCATCCGGACTATGAGCATAATCAACAATGGCAATAATACCGTCAGGAGAGATGAAATAATCAAAGCGTCCCTCAATCGGCATTATATCTGACAAGACGGTTAAAATATTTTCCCGATTTTCGCCCAGTAACACGGCACAGGCATAAACGGCAAGCAAATTATATGCATTAAACTGCCCTACCAGTCTGAACCAGATATCAACGCCATCAATATTCAATTGTAAACCATTGAACCGGTTCTCAATAATACGGCAGCGGAAATCGGCCATGCTTTTTAAACCATAATAGAAAATCCTGCCTTTTGTATTTTGCAGCATGAACTTTCCATTTCTATCGTCAGCATTTGACAATGCAAAAGCCGCAGAAGGCAGATCATCAAAAAAACGTTTTTTAGTGTCGCGGTATGCTTCAAAACTATGATGATAGTCCAGATGATCGTGGGTTAAATTAGTAAATATCCCTCCGGAAAACACTATTCCCGCAATTCTCTGTTGATCAATTGCGTGAGAGCTCACCTCCATAAAGCAATATGTCACACCCTCTCTGACCATATCAGAAAATAATTTATTCAGAGCCAAAGCATCGGGAGTGGTATGAGTAGCAGGTAATTCTTTGGTTCCAACCATTATTTTTATGGTTGATATCAAACTACAGTTATAACCAAGCTTAGTAAACAAACTGAAAAGAAGGGTGGCAATTGAGGTTTTTCCGTTAGTTCCCGTAATACCAATTATTTTTAAGGATTCTGACGGATTATCGTAGAAATTGGCAGCAATGATACCAAGTGCAAGGCTGCTGTCTTTCACTCTCATGAAAGTAATGCCATCAGCAGTTTCCTCAGGCATCTCTTCACATACCACAGAGGTAGCGCCTTTCTCAATAGCCTGTTCAATATATTTATGCCCGTCGGTCACAGTGCCGCGAACTGCTATAAAAAGATCCCCGGCAGCAACAATACGTGAATCAACCGCAATATTGCCTACCGTTTGCAGCATGTCGCCCCTTACTTCCAGTAACCCGACTTTGTATAATATATCTTTCAGTGTTTTCAAAACAAGTTGTTATATGCTGAGAGTTAGTTTAATTTCGGTTTTTTCATCAATATCTTCTCCCGGAACCGGAGTCTGACTTATAACAATTCCGGAACCATGAAGAGAGAACTTAAAGCCAAGCTTTTCAAGAATATATGTTGCATCACGGGCACTCATTCCAATAACATCAGGTATCTTTTCATTTTCAATTTCACGGTTTATTATTTTAACAGTATCGCGACAAATAACAGCCTGAGCCCACTCATCCGAGCCTTCATTTATTATTTTGTGATTCAAGTGATTAAACGTTGCTAACAAATTTTTCCGATTGCCTGCAATAACACGTTCAGTATATGACAAGTCGGCTTTACTTTCAGAATCGGGTTGTATCTCGAGGCTACTCGCATAAACTTTATCCGCTATCTCAAGAAAAACAGGAGCCGACAACTGCGCACCGTAGTACATTCCCATACTTGGCTGGGAAATTACCACTATCATGCTGTATTTAGGATTATCGGCAGGGAAATAACCAACAAATGAAGCATTATATTTTTTGCCGCTGTAGCCTTTTCCAGCTTCATGCATACGGGCAGTTCCGGTTTTACCAGCAATCTTATATCTGGCTCCTTTAAGATTTTTTGCAGTTCCGTTTTCAACTACCCCTCTTAAAAGACTTTTTGCTTTTTCAATAGTCTGTACGGAAGCAATTGAAGGATTGACCACCACAGGTTCAAATTTTTTCACTGTTACACCCATATCCCTTATCTCCCTGGCAAACAAAGGCCTGACCATTTTCCCATTATTAGCCACTGCATTATAAAAGGTCAATATCTGTAATGGGGTGAGATTTACTTCATAACCCATAGCCATGGAGGGAAGGCTGTAATTAGCCCATGTTTTTTCAGGAACATTGTTTATAACCGGAGTTCCTTCGCCGGGCAATTCTATTCCATGTTTTTCGCCAAGCGACATCTTTCTGAGATGATCAAGAAATAGCGTCTGCCGGTCTTTATAATATTGATGGATTAACCTCGCCATTCCAATATTGGAACTGACTTCAAAAATCCTTCTTATAGAGGTTCTTCCATAACCTCCTTTTCGTGAGTCTTCTATCCTTCGTGAACCAAAATTAAAAAAACCTCCACCGGTGTCAATCGTGTCATTCAGGTTGATAGGATTATCTTCTAACGCCACCATCAGCGATGCGAGCTTAAAGGTAGAACCGGGATCTCCTGCCTGAGCAATTGCATAATTATACCTTTCTTCATATTTGCCCGGAGCTACACGTTGCAAGTTAACTATTGCATGTACAAATCCGGTTTCCACTTCCATTAATACCACACAACCCTGCTCTGCATCATTAGCCGCCAATTGCCTGTAAAGTGCATCATGAGCAACATCCTGAATTATAACATCAATAGAACTGACAACATCCTTCCCGTTTCGCGGTTCCACCACATAATCTTCGTACACCGGCCTCCAGTCATGTTTCCCAATACGTTCAACCCATTGTTTCCCTTTCACACCTGTAAGAACATCGTTATAGGCTGCTTCCAGCCCCATGTTCTGAACAGTTCCCTGCCTGTCCCAGCCTATAGTTCGTTTAGCCAGTTCGTTAAATGGCAATTCGCGCCGGCTTTGAATATCAGCTATCAAGCCTGAACCATATTTGCTTTTTCTGAAAAGTGGTAAGGTTCGTAATACCTTTAACTGATCATAACTCACATTCCTTTTAATAAGCAAATACCTGTTATTTTCCTCTCTTGCCTTTGTGATCCTGGTTTTATATCCATCCTTACCATATTCAGGAAAGAGTTTATTCAAACCAATAGCCAATGAATCAATATTGTTATTAAAAACACTGTCAGGAAATATCTTACTGCTTGCATCAATATATATATTGAATATAGGTATCGAGACTGAGAGCAGCTTCCCATCAGATGAGAATATATTACCTCTTAAGGCATCAATTTCTCTGATACGATAATTCAGGGAATCAGCCTTTTCTCTAAGTTTATCGCCCACCACAAACTGCAGATATATCACTTTGCCAGCAACAGCCAATGCAAAGAGGAAAATAAGGAAATAAGCTATATAAGCTCTGGTCAGTATGGTTTTTCTCACTTTTTCCATAACCCCTGAATATTAATTTACCGAATAAATTTTTTGCGGCGGAACTACTGTTTCCTTAACTCCCGTGCCTGTAAGCTTTTTAGCTACTTCCGACTGCCTGTTGAATTCTCTGGTCAGCTTCGATTTCATAACTATATGCTTATAATACAATTCCTTGTTCTCTCTTTCCAGCTTATTAACCGTACGTATCAATTCTTCAGTACTATAAATGTTTCCAATATAAATCAGCGAAAAAACCATGAGCATGATCAAAAAAGGAAGCTGTTTTACTACGTTTTTCTTTGTAAGTATGGTTCCAGAAATGACCCATGCAAACGAACTGGCGATCACATTTCCCCGTTTTTTCTCCGGAGCTTCTTTTTTATGTGTTCTTAATTTATTCATAATTACAACCTTTCGCCAATTCTTAGTTTTGCACTTCTCACACGATTGTTTTCACTGATCTCTTCCTTCGAAGGAGTTATAGGTTTTTTGTTTATTTGTTTAAAAGTAAGGTCCGGGTTTCCGTAAAAATCCTTGATCAGCTCGCCTTCAATATTCCCGGTTTTAAAAAGGTTCTTAACCATGCGATCTTCAAGTGAATGGTAAGAAATAATAACCAGTCTGCCACCCGGTTTTAGCACCTCCACAGCCTGATTGAGCATATCAGCAAGTGCGCCAAGCTCGTCATTCACAGCAATACGCAATGCCTGAAAAACTTTTGCACCTGTTTTATTCTCACGATTTTTTGGTGCTACTTTTTTAACTACTTCCATTAACTGACCTGTAGTCTTTATCGGATTATTAATGCGTGTGCTGCATATCTCCCTGGCAAGCCACACAGCCTCAGCAACTTCACCAAACTCTTTAAAAATTGCCCTGATATTCTCTTCTGAATAATTATTAATGATGTCAGCAGCCGTAAGATCGCCCATTTGGTTCATACGAAGATCAAGAGGGGCATCAAAACGAAATGAAAAGCCCCGCTCAGGGTCATCAATCTGATAAGAGGAAATACCAAGATCGGCAAGGATTCCATCAACAGGTACTGCTTTGTAAAATTTTAAGAAATTCTTCAGGAACCTGAAATTTGAATGAACAAGGATCAGACGTTCATCATCTATTTTATTTGCCAGTGCATCTTTATCCTGATCAAAAGCAATTACAGTTCCATCACCTACTTTGCTCAGCATTAGCCTGCTATGCCCGCCCCCTCCATAAGTCAGATCAGCATAAATACCTCCGGGCTTAATATTAAGCCCTTCAATTGCCTGATATAATAAAGCGGGCTGGTGATACATAACTTTTAATCTTCTTCAATATCGCCTAATACCTTATCAATAATTTCTCCTATATCTTCCATTGTTTCAGTCATTATGAGCTTATAATTATCTGAATCCCAAATCTCAAGATAATCGAATGCAGGAGAAAGTGTAACATCATTTTTAATTTCAGCATAATTTACCAGCTCTTTAGGCAGCAAAATGCGTCCTGCTGAATCGAGCTGAACATTCTCCATGACCCCATCCATCAAATGCCTTATCGCAATTTGATTTTGTTGCTTAAATTTGTTCAATTTTTCAATAAGCCGTTTGGTTTTCTCCCAACTGGCTTTGGTGTATAATTGTAATGACTTTGTATTAATGGAACGTTTTAGCACAAACCCTTCTGCCAGAGCCTCTCCCATGGTTTTCCGGTATACGGCCGGAAACAGGAGCCTGCCCTTGGCATCAACCTTACATTCTTGAAAGTCTGTAAATTTGTACATGGTAGCACTATTATTTTTTTCGAAGACAAATATATAAACATTTCTCCCACTTTTACACACTTTTTACCACCTGTTAATAACTTTTTTTAATATTTTTGACCTTTTTTGTTAAGAACAACCATTATATCATTGATAATCATATTATTAACTTATCCCATAATTTTTAAAAAAGTAATCAGGAAAATTGATTTTTTTAATAAAAAAGACAAAAACCTGACTTTTTTATACCTTAAACCTGAATTTTCGATGCTTTATTTATCTATTTTTGTATGTTTTTATATGCGAATCGTTTAAATCATGAATGAAAATTCTGAAATCAGGGTAGCGGGCAAAAAGTTTATTGATATTGAAGAAGTTTTTACAGGTAAGAGCCCTAGGATGTCCAGGCTTATACCCGGTTTTGTTTTCAGATATCTGAAACGAATTATCCATCAGGATGAGCTTAACGATGCCCTCGAACGCTATAAAGACAAAATGGGGCTTGATTTTATTGATCACATCCTTGATGAGTTTGGTGCTAAAATCATTGTTGAGGGGATCAATAACATGCCGGCTGAAGGGCGCTACATCGTTGCTGCCAATCATCCTTTGGGAGGGCTCGACGGAATGGTGCTGATGAAAGTAGTCGGGAAAGTGCGTCCTGATATTTTGTTCCCGGTTAACGATTTGCTGATGTATCTGCCAAATCTGAAACCTTTGTTCATACCAATTAATAAGCATGGCAGAAATACTGAGAACCTTAGGATATTTGATGATGCTTTTGCCTCCGATTCGGTTATTCTCTACTTTCCGGCAGGTTTATGTTCCAGGAAAATAAAAGGAAAGATTGAAGATCTGGAATGGAAAAAAACTTTTATAAGTAAAGCCCGTAAATTTGAACGCGATATTATACCTGTTTATGTAGAAGGCAAAAATTCAAATTTCTTTTATAATCTTGCAAACTGGCGCGTAAGGCTGGGAATTAAACAAAATATAGAAATGTTATACCTTGTGGATGAAATGGTTAAGCAGAAAAACAAAGAAATAATTCTCAGATTTGGTAAACCGGTATCTTATACATTATTCAAAGATCCTCGTAAAGACAAAGAATCAACTCAAATGATAAGGCAAATGGTATATTCTTTGGCAAAATCAAACAACAATTGATCATATTATATAAAATACTATGCAACAGGTAATTGCGCCGGTAGCGCGCGAATTAATAGAAGCGGAATTAACTCCCGAACGATTTGTAAGGAAAACCAGTAATGGTAATAACCTGATTTATATCGTCAACTGGCATAATGCCCCTAATACAGTTACAGAGATCGGGCGTCTGCGCGAAATATCATTTCGTGATGCAGGGGGAGGAACCGGTTTGGAATGCGATATTGACCAATATGATAAATGCAGAGACTGCTTTGAACAGCTTCTGGTATGGAATCCTGCCGATAAAGAGATCATCGGTGGCTACAGATTCATCCATGGCAGAAATCAAAAAGTTGATGCATCAGGAAATCTTATTGGACCGACCGGAAAATTATTCAGCTTTAGTGAAAAGTTCATCAAGGAATACCTGAGCAAATCAATTGAGTTAGGAAGGTCTTTTGTTCAACCCAGTTACCAGCCTATGGTGAATTTCAGAAAGGGAATGTATGCCCTTGATAATATCTGGGACGGGCTTGGTGCCATAATTGTTGACAATCCTGACATTCTTTATTTTTTCGGTAAGATCACCATGTATCCTCAATATAATATTGAGGCACGCGACATGGTTCTGTATTTTCTTCATCGCTATTTTCCTGATAAAGAAAAGCTTGCTTCACCATACGAACCGGTTGAGCCTGTCATTGCAAAGGAAAAGCTTGACAACATCTTTACTGGCGCATCATACGAAGAAAACTATAAAATATTGATACAACAGGTTCGTGAAAGAAAAGAACATGTGCCTCCTTTGGTAAATGCATATATGAATCTCTCGCCAACTATGAGAACTTTTGGAACAGCCATCAATTATGAGTTCGGAAAAGTTGAGGAAACCGGCATCATGGTCACCATTAGTGATATTCATGAAGTTAAAAGGGTAAGATACCTCGATTCTTATATTAATGAGAAATTAAAACTCCTTAAAGCAAGAATGCCAAAAATAAAAATCAAAATTTCAGACCTTAAAGGAAAACGTAAGCGTATAAGAAGGTCAAAATAAAATCATTGACTTACAACCAATGAAAATAGTCACCGCCGTATTTCTTAAAAGTAGTGCCTCAGCCTCGCAGTGTCCTCCAACAAATCTGCCTGAGTTTGCATTTATAGGTCGCTCAAATGTAGGCAAATCATCATTAATAAATATGATGACCGGCGTAAAAGGGCTGGCAAAAACATCGGGAACACCGGGTAAGACGCGACTTATAAATCATTACATTATTAATAATGAGTGGTATCTTGTTGATCTGCCAGGCTATGGATATGCCAGAATCTCAAAAAAGACAAGAGATGATTGGGAAAAAATGATCCAGGGATATCTGAAAACAAGAACTAATCTGAAATGTATTTTCATTCTTGTTGATATACGCCTTGCACCACAACCCAATGATCTGAAAATGATGGAATGGGTCGCAGATCAGGAACGTCCTTTTGTAATTATTTTTACAAAAGCTGATAAGCTCACAAAAAATGAATTGGCAGAAAATGTTAAGGCTTACAGAAACTTCCTGAAACATGATTGGGAAGTGCCCCCTGTTAATATTGTAACCTCCTCGGCCACAACATTTGGCAAAGATGAGCTTCTTACCTTCATTGAACAGATTATGAGCTAATGAACAAACCTGTGCTCTGTTCTCACGAATTTTATTCTAACTCAATCAGCAATTGATTTTTTGAAACCACCTGTCCGGTTTTCACCAGCACCCTGGCTATTACTCCCTGAGCTGAAGCCAATATTGAATTATTCATCTTCATTGCTTCGAGCACCAGTAAATTATCACCTTTATTAATTGTATCCCCTTCATTCACTAAAACCTTTCTAATTGTACCGGGTATAAAGGCGGTAACCTTTTTGGGGTCATTAGGCTGATAAGGTTTTCTCTGGATGTATTTCTTTGACAAACGGGTTTTATATTTATCGCCGTCAACAATAAATGTTTGAATGTCATCTGTTGCTAATTGCTCTTTCATTCTCCTTGGTTTTTAAATTCATTAAATTCTTAAATAATCAGGGTGTGAATCAGTCAGACAAAAATTTATGGGTGATGTATTCTTGCCTCCCGGTTCAAATTATTCAGCAATGTTTAAAATGGTGGAATCCCATGTTTTTTATTGGGTCGGATCTCACTTTTATCAGACGAAATCTCCAATGAATGTATCAAAAGATTTCTGGTTTCTGATGGTTCGATAACTGCATCAATATAACCGTATGCAGCAGCAACATAAGGATTTGCAAACTTTTCCTTATACTCCTTGATTTTTTGTTTTCGCACTTCCTCAGGCTTTTCAGCATTTTTTATTTCATTTCTGAAAATAATATTAGCAGCACCTTCAGGTCCCATTACTGCAATTTCAGCAGTAGGCCATGCAAAAACAAAATCAGCCCTGAGATGGCTCGAGCACATGGCTATATAACCGCCTCCATAGGCTTTACGAAGAATCACAGTGATCTTTGGTACAGTAGCTTCACTGTAAGAATAAAGTACTTTGGCTCCATGACGGATAACTCCGGCATGTTCCTGGTCAATACCGGGCAGGTATCCCGGAAGGTCAACAAGTGTGACCAAAGGAATATTAAAAGCATTACAGAATCTGATAAAACGGGCTGCTTTATCAGATGAGTCCACATCCAGCACTCCGGCAAGAACCATAGGCTGGTTTGCTACAAATCCAACAGTATGCCCTGCCATACGTGCAAATCCTATAACTATGTTTTGAGCAAACATTTCCTGTACTTCAAAAAAGTCGGAGTCGTCAACGATTGCTCTGATAATATCTCTCACATCATAGGGCTGGCGCGGGTTTGTGGGGAAAATATTTTCAATTTTATAATTCCGGCTGCGAGGAGGTTTTTTAGGAAACGGATCAGCTTTTTTGATATTATTCCAAGGGATAAAACTAAAAAGACGCTTGATCTGATCAAAACATTCCTGTTCGCTGTTTGAGAAAAAATGCGCATTACCGGTTATTTCAGCTTGTATGCGTGCACCTCCCAGATCCTCCATTGAGATTTCCTCACCAAGTACTGTTTTAATAACTTCAGGTCCGGTAATGAACATCTTGGAAATCTTATCAACAACAAAGACAAAATCGGTAAGTGCAGGCGAATAGACAGCTCCTCCGGCACATGGTCCCAAAATCACTGATATCTGAGGTATAATCCCTGAAGCCTGGGTATTGCGATAAAAAATCTCGCCATAACCTGCCAGTGAGTTCACACCTTCCTGAATACGCGCTCCGCCAGAATCATTGATACCTATCAATGGCACCTTCAGTTTCATGGCATGATCCATAATCTTAGTGATCTTTTTGGCATGCATCCATCCAAGCGAACCTCCGGCAACGGTAAAATCCTGAGCAAAAATACATACCGGGTAGCCGTTAATTGTTCCGGTACCGGTAACTACTCCATCGCCCGGCAAATATTTATCGCTCATATCAAAATCTTTACCTGCATGTTCAACAAACAGGTCATACTCATGAAACGATTTGGGGTCTAAAAGGGCTATAATGCGCTCACGCGCAGTCATCTTGCCTGTAGCTTTCTGCTTCTCAATAGCTTTTGCTCCCCCCCCACTAAGAGCATCCTGCATACGCTTTTTAAGCTCGGAAGTCTTTTTGTGTAAAGACATAATATTATTGGTTGGTAAATAATCTGTTTTGTTCTGTATGGACTAAAAAAGTCTCCTCCAAAGAAAAGCAAAAGTAAAAAAATTATCTCATTCTCCTATTAAAAGATTTCAACAATACACCAACATTCTTAAAATAATATCGCCGTTCATCTCATTATCAGGAAATTATTATCTGTATGCCGGTTACTTCAAAAATCAATATCTTTGTGTTCAAAAGTACAATTCGCTTACAATGAATTGATAACGATTAATAATTCAGGTTCCGTATTATCAACAAAAACATATTTTAATCTAATCATTGGCTTATATGAACATTGAAGATTTTCGAAATTACTGCCTCATGAAGCCCGGTGTTACTGAAAGTTTTCCTTTTGACGATACAACGCTGGTGTTCAAGGTTTTTAGTAAAATATTTGCACTCACCGATCTGGAAGAAGATTTCAAACTTAATTTAAAATGCGATCCAGAAAAAGCCATCTTACTCAGAGAACAGTTTACATCAATCACTCCGGGATATCATATGAATAAAAAACACTGGAACACCATCATTATAGATGGTACTATTGATGATGACATTATTTATAACCTCATTGATCATTCCTATGATTTAGTATTTCAAAGTCTTCCAAAAAAGATCAGGGAGCAGCCAAATACAACAGCATAGCCGGAAATCAGCTTTGTTTGGGCTCTTTCTTTGATTTTTTAAATCCAACAACCATATCAACAAGCAGATAACTCATCAAGCCTCCCCATATCATACTCATAAAAGGATTGGATGTAATAGGGCATGAACCTGAATTACAGCCGATAAATCTGTAATAAAAGTACCCGCCGACAATTCCTATTATCGCTCCTACAAGCTGAGCAGAATATTTCTTTAATATTTTCATATATGGATAAATGTTAAAATTCAGTCAGTAATTTCAGAACTCCTGACCCCATCTTTGATAATCAGTAGGTTACCTTTCACTTATCGCAGACAATAAATGTCGTAAATTTGCAAAAAAAGATATGCAACAGATACTTCCTATATTCCCCCAAGAC